>NZ_JASKLX010000001.1:0-766657 GCF_030125555.1 Arthrobacter sp. zg.Y820 | reverse complement strand
CGCCACCCTCGGTCCCCCCGGGGGGCGCCGGCCAGGAGGGGGGGGCGCCCCCCCGCTGCGTTAAGCGGCGTCCCTGATCAGGGGTCCTTCGGCATCAGCATTTGGTCGGCGTCAGCTGGGCCCTTGGGCGTCGCCCCTAGCGTCGTCGCCAAGATCCGGCACCACGGGCTCGTCAGCGCCCTGGTCTTCCTGCATGGCCCCCTCCAGTCCCCGGGAGCTGGCGAAGGCCGCCCCCTGGAGGTAGGCCTTGGCGGTTTCCGTGTACGGGTAGGACTCCAGCAAGCGCCAGAATGCGGCTGAATGTGAAGCTTCGATCAGGTGTGCCAGCTCGTGCAGCAGCACATAGTCAACAACCCAGGCGGGCATGCCCTGCAGCTTGTCGGAAAGCCGGATGGTTCCTCGGGCCGGCGTGGCCGATCCCCAGCGTGAATTCTGGTTGGTCACCCACCGTACCGACACCGGCTGCGCCGCTCCGTTCAGGTAGCGCCGGGACAGCTCGGCAGCCCGACCGGCCAGCTCCCCCGCTTGGGCCTGCGGATTGGACGGCGGCACCGGTGCCGCGCGCTGCTCCAGCCGGGTGACCATCCGCCGGACCCATTCCGCTTCTTGGGCCTTCGTGAAGTGGCCCGGTATCGAAATCACGGCCTTTCCGTCGCGGAAGGCGGCGTTCACCGTCCGGCGGCGTTTGGCTGAGCGGCGGACTTCGATCGGAATTCCCGTACTGGTCACCGAGGGCACGGGGGAAGGCATAGGGGAAGGCAGAGCGGACGGCACGGGGGAAGGCATAGGGGAAGGCAGAGTGCCGGGCCCCGGTTCCTGACGGTGTTTCGAGCGGCGCGCGTCTCCTATAGGCATGCCTTAACCCTAGGCGAGCCGCCGGGGTGCCCCGGCCCCTGTGGATAACCTGCCAACCCGGATGGCGCGCGTGCCAAGATGGCCTCACAGGCCATCCCCGCCTGCTGCCGGACCGGCTATCCACTGCAGGAGGTCCCATGCGGATCAATCCCGGGCTTCACGTCTTGGCGCTCTCGTCTTCAGCCCGGCAGTACGGTCTGGGACCGGACGCCCTGGTCCTGCGCGGTCTGCGGGACAGCGACCTCGCCTTTCTGGCCGACCTCCGCGACGGGCTGCCCGACGGCACGGAATCGGCAGCAGCACGCAGTCATTCAGTGCCCTCTCAACGGGCCCGGGCCCTGACCCAGGCGCTGTCCGCCATCCTGCTGCCCTTCCCCGACACCGCCGGTTCCGCCGACCCTGCAGTTCCGGCACTGCGCCTGGAACGGCTGGCCGCCGACAGCACCCGGCTCTCGGCCGCGTACCGCGTGAACGGCTCAATGATCGTCCGGCGGCGATCCCGGGCTGCGGTGGAAATCAACGGGCTCGGCCGGATCGGCTCACTGCTGGCCCGGACCCTGGCCGGAGCGGGGGTGGGGACGCTGATGCTCGCCGATCCGGGCGCCGTCCTCCCCGCCGACGTCGGGCCGGGCTATCCGTTGACGGATCAGGGCATGCTGCGGGCGCAGGCAGTGAAGCGGCACATCTACCGCCTGGACCCCACGATCCAGGTCCTCACCGCCAACACCCTGAATCCCGGACCGCGGCCGGCGCACCTGGACCTGTCAGTCTGGGTGGGCACCCCGCCCATTGCCGGGCGGACTGCCGGTGTTCCGGCGATGGAACATCCGCACCTCGCGGTCACCGTCCAGGAAACCGGCGTCGACGTCGGTCCCCTGGTTGTTCCCGGGCTGACCCCGTGTCTGGAGTGCCTGGACCGGCAGCTGGCCGACGGCGACAGCACCTGGTATTCCGCGGCAGATGCCCTCGGGCGGCAGCAGATCGACGCCGCGCCGGCCGGGGAGGAAACCGCCGGGGCCGTTGCCGCCGCCGGTGCCGCCGCCGGGCAGGTGCTCGCGTTCCTGGACGGCGTGGTCCAGCCGGCCACGTGGTCCGCGGTGGTGGTGCTGCGCGCAGCCGACGGCTATCCCGGACTGAAAAGGCTGTCCTTCCATCCGGACTGCGGATGCCGTCTGCAGCAAAGGGACTCCCCCGCGCAGGCATCCTGACGGTTCTGCTGTCCGCCGCTTCGGCGGACAGCACCGGAGGGCTGACCGCCGGCTAGTTATCCGCCAGGACCCGCAGGACGGCTTCACCGTAGCGTTCCAGTTTGGAGGGACCAACACCGGGGAGGGTGGCCAGGCGGTTCAGGGACGGCGGGCGGTCCTCGGCGATAGCCACCAGCGTGGAATCAGTGAAAACGACAAAGGCCGGCACTCCGGCTTCGGAAGCTGTGGTCCGGCGCCATTCGCGCAGGGCGTCGAAGGTGCTTTCCTCATAGGTCACCGGGCATTCCCCGCAGCGTCCCACCTTGCGTTCGGCACCGGTGGTGAGCAGTGTTCCGCAGATCCGGCACTTGGCGGGGCCGCTGGCCTTGCGCCGCGACGCGGGTTTGGGAGCCACTGCCCGCTGCGCGTCGCGGGCCGTCTGCGGGCGGAGGCCGTCCAGGAACCGGGACGGCTTGCGGTTGGCGCGCCCGCCGGGCGTCCGCGCCGTGGACCAGGACAGGTGCAGGTGCTCCCGGGCGCGGGTGATGCCCACGTAGAGCAGCCGCCGTTCCTCATCCACCGCTTCGGGTGTGTCGGCAAAGGAAATCGGCATCAGGCCCTCGCTCAGGCCGACGAGGAACACTGCGTCCCACTCCAGGCCCTTGGCCGAGTGCAGCGAGGCCAGGGT
Source organism: Arthrobacter sp. zg.Y820 (assembly GCF_030125555.1). Lineage (NCBI taxonomy): Bacteria > Bacillati > Actinomycetota > Actinomycetes > Micrococcales > Micrococcaceae > Arthrobacter > Arthrobacter sp. zg.Y820. The sequence continues at coordinate 763,927 of NZ_JASKLX010000001.1, read as the reverse complement.
GACGCCCTGCACGGTGGGGGCATGCTGGGAGGCAGCGCGCTCGTCGAGCTCGGAAACGAAATCCATGAGCGTGAAGATTGCATCGGGGTCCTGGGTGCGGCTGGCGTGCAGCTCGTCGGCCAGGGATACCAGGGCCGCCAGTGACTCCCACTTCTCCCGAACGGCGCCGCCGCCGGCGGGCGCCTCCGGGCTGTAGCCCAGGGACACCAGGATGTCCCGCACCAGCTGCGGCACCGGGTCGTTGCCCACGGCCCGGGACGCCGCGCGCAGCTGCGCGATGGCATCACGCACCTCGCGCCGGGCAAAGAACCGCTCGCCGCCGCGCAGCTGGTAGCCGATTCCGGCAGAGGTCAGGGCCTGCTCGTAGGCCTGTGACTGCCCGTTGGTGCGGAACAGGATGGCGATCTCGGCGGGCTGCACGCCCTCCTTGATCAGTGCCTTGATGCGTTCGGCCACGGAGGCGGCCTCGGCGTCGTCGTCGGCGCATTCGGTAAAGGTCGGTTCGGGGCCGGCCGGACGCTGGGCAATCAGTTCCAGCGGTTTGGGCCAGGGAGGGGCGAACCGGGAACGCTCGCCCTCGGCCGTGCGGGCGGCCAGGATCCGGTTCGCCAGGCCCACCACCTGGGGCGTGGAGCGGTAGTCCCGGACCAGCTTCACGATGGGAGCCTCCGGAAAGCGAGAGGGGAAGCCCAAAAGGTGCTTGGAGGTGGCGCCGGTGAAGGAGTAGATGGTCTGGCTGGAGTCGCCCACCACGCACAGCTCGTCGCGGCCGCCCAGCCACAGGTCCAGCAGCCGCTGCTGGAGCGGGGACACATCCTGGTACTCGTCCACCACAAAGTGCCGGTACTGGTCGCGCACCGTCGCGGCCACGCGGGCATCTTCCTGGAGGATCCCGACGGTGATCAGCAGCACGTCCTCGAAGTCGATGACGTTGCGGTCCACCTTGACGTCTTCGTAGGCCTGGAAGATGCGGGAAATCGTGATGAGGTCGAACCCGGCGGGGGCATCCCGGTCCTTGGCCGCCGACACGTAGCTCTCCGGGGTGAGCATGGATACCTTGGCCCACTCGATTTCGGCCGCGACGTCGCGGATGGCGGCGCGGTCGGTGGAGAGCCGCAGCCGGCGGGCGGCTTCGGCGATGAACTGGGCCTTGTGGCTGAGCAGGTCCGGCATCTGGCCGCCGACCGTCTGGGGCCAAAAGTACTGCAACTGCTTCAGTGCTGCGGCGTGGAAGGTCTTGGCCTGCACGCCGCCGGCGCCCAGGTCGCGCAGCCGGGTGCGCATCTCGGCGGCGGCCCGGGCGGTGAAGGTCACCGCCAGCACGCGCTGCGGCTTGTACACGCCGGTGTGCACGCCGTAGGCCATGCGGTGCGTGATGGCCCGGGTCTTGCCGGTGCCCGCGCCGGCCAGGACGCACAGCGGCCCGGTCAGGGAGGTGGCCACTTCCCGCTGTTCGTCATCGAGCCCGGCAAGAATCCGTGCTTCAGCGGAGTTCTCGCTCATGCCCGGGCCTCGGTCTGCGGTTCGGCGATCGGGCCTCCGTACCAGCGCTCGATCAGGTTCCGGGCAATGGAGATGCCGCCGGCAATCGTGATCTCACCGCTGGCCACGGCGTTCCCCAGCTCTTCCCGGGTGAACCAGCGCACGTCGGAGATTTCGACGCCGTCGGACACCGCTGCCGCGGCGTCTTCGGTCCGGGCGGTGAAGCCCAGCATCAGGGAGCACGGGAACGGCCAGGGCTGCGAGCCCAGGTACTGCGGCGAGTGGACAACCAGTCCGGATTCCTCGGCGACCTCGCGGATCACCGCGCCTTCCAGGGATTCGCCGGGCTCGACGAAACCGGCCAGCGTGGAGTAGCGGTTGCCCTTCCAGGCCGCTGCCGAACCGAGCAGCAGCCGGTCCTCGGGGTCGGTGATGGCCACGATGATGGCCGGATCGGTGCGCGGAAAGTGCTGGCTGTTGTCCTCGGTGCACCGGCGGACCCAGCCGCCCTGCTCGGGAACGGTGGGAGCGCCGCAGCGCGGGCAGTGGGTGTGGGTGGCATGCCAGTTGGAGACGGCAGCGGCTTCCACGAAGAGTGCGGTATCGAGCTCGCCGAGCAGGACGGCGACGTCGCGCAGCGAAGCCCAGCGGGCGCCGTCGTTCTCCAGCGCGGGATCCTCCCAGGCCAGCGTGACCAGAACGACGTCGGTGCCGGCCGGCTCCTGTGCGTCGGCCAGGGTGCGGCCCAAGTAGATGGGGACCTCCCCGAAGCCGCTCTCCGCGACCCGGGCAAGCACCATCTCGGTGTCGTTGATCAGTGCCTTCCCGCCAGCCATGTACATGACGCGGGTGGCGGGGTTGGCGCGGATCTGTTCGAACAGGTCCGCTGCCACGCGGCGGTCCGAACCGCGGTCCACTGCGGTGCGGGCCAGCGGCAAAATTCCAAGAGGGGGTACAACTGCTAGCGGTGCTGGGCTGCTCATGTCTCTACCGTACTGACTTGCACCCCCCAACCTGTAGTTGGAGCCCGGCTACCTGCACGGCGTGAGTTATTGCTCACGCATCCCGCGACTCGCCGCCAGCCTATGGTTATTCGTGCCACATCTACCTCTACCGTTGAACATGTGAAACGCACCCCCATGGAATTGGCCGCAATGGCCAGCGCCGCCGTCCCCGGGCTGGCCCCCACCGGCGTTGCCGGCTCCCCCGACGATGCCGCGGACTTCGACGCCGCGGTACTGGTTGACGAAGCAGGAAAGCAGTGGCGGGTTCGTTCACCCAAGCACGTTGATGCCAGCATGAGGCTGGAAAACGAACTCCTTGTGCTGCGCGCCTTCGTGCCCGCGGTCCGCGCCGAGCTTCCGTTCGCCCTCCCCCACGTGGCGGGAACCGTTCGGCAGGGTGACCTGTGCACCTTCGTCTATTCCCACCTGCCCGGGACCACCCGGGACATCGACTCCTTGGTTGCCGAAGGCGGAGCCCTGCCCACGGAAGTGGGACGCTCCATGGCCGCCATCCACAGCCTTCCGCAGAACCTGGTGAACGACGCGGACCTGCCCAGCTACTCCGCAAATGAATTCCGGCAGCGCAAGCTCAACGAGTTGGACCAGGCCGCCACCACGGGCAAGATCCCCCCGGTGCTGCTGCGGCGGTGGGAGCATGCCCTGGAGGACGTGACCCTGTGGCGGTTCAATCCCTCAGTGGTGCACGGTGACCTGCATGAGGACAACCTGCTGGTCTCCAACGGGCGCATCACTGCGGTCACCGGCTGGACGGACCTCCGCATCGGCGATCCGGCAGACGACTTCGCGTGGCTGATCGCCGCGAACGACCCCACCTTCACCGACGCGGTGCACGCGGCCTACACCGCCGCACGCCCCGAGACTCCTGACCCGCATCTGATCCGCCGTGCGGCGCTGTCCGCCGAATTCGCCCTGGCGCAGTGGCTGGTGCGCGGCGTTGCTGCGGAAAACTCGGTGATGATCTCCGAGGCCGAGGAAATGCTGGCCACGCTGGAAGCTGACATCGTGGAACAGGACGCTGTGGCAAGGGTCGAGGAAGCGGAAGCTGCGGCAGCGGCCAAGGCTGCCGCTGTTTCCGCGGAGCGGGCCGCCGCCGAAGCCGCCGCGTCCGCCGAGCAAGCCTCTGCCGCCTCAGTCCCTCTGGCTGCGGCGCTGCCTGTCCCGTCCAAGGGTCCCGCCGTCAGCCCCGGGTCAACCCGGGTCAGCGTGACGCCCATTTCACCGGACTCCGGTGCTGCGGCCGCCGTCTCTCCTGCCGTATCCCCTGCCGCCTCTCCGGAGCCGGCAGGCACGTCAGCCGTAGCCGGCGCCGAGCCGCAGGCCGACGTCGAGCCGGAGACCGGTGCCACGCCGAAGGGGGCTGCGGATCCCGTCGGCCAGAGCTCCGGCGTCGCCGTTGCCGGGGGCCCCACCGACCCCGTCTCCCGGGTTACTGTCCTGCCGGCCGGTTCCCAGCCCGCAGCGAAGCCGGGCCCCGGTCCGGTGCCCAACCCCGGTCCGCGGGCAACCGGAATGCCTGACTCGGGCAAAGCCGGTCAGCCCGGCACAGCTGGAAAAGCCGGCAAGGCCGGCAAGGCCGGCCGGAATGCCGTGTCAAAGCAGCGCGGAAAAGCCAAGTAACGCACCGGCAGACGAGCCGCCTCAGGGCTCCAGCATGCCCGGTCCGCACCGGAAAGCAGTCCACAGCGGAACGCAGTCCCGAGCGGAGCACCAGTCGGGGTGCGCACTGGTTCCCACTCTTTGTTGCCTGATGGGGCGGATGTGACCCCGCGAGGGCTCATCCGCCACTGAGACTGGGAATGCGTGCAGGAGGGCCTTTGGCCAGACGGCTCGGGCTGCCGCAGGATCCCGTCACGTTCACGGGGCGGCCGTATCGGCGGTCACGGGTCCGCCGTATCGGCGGGCACGGCAAGGCCGGCGCCCGGTACGACGGCGCGCCCGTCCGTGCCCGTCGGTTCCCCGCAAGCCCGCCCGTGTCCGCTGCGGAAACCTGCAAAAATTCTTTCGCTTTCCCCTTTTCGGCGGACACGCACCGGTTCTATGGTTAGCTACATCACCAACTAACCAATGGACCGCCATCGGCTGCCACTGCGATTCCGGCCCGTGAACCGAGGCCACCATGAACTGCAGGCCCAATCCATGAGCGCGTTTGATGACGCCCGCCCCATCTTCTGGCAGGTTGCCGAACGCGTTGAAGGGGACATCCTGGACGGTGTGCTGGCCGAAGAGAGCCAGGTGCCCTCGACCAATGAGATCGCCGCTTTCTACCGGATTAATCCGGCAACTGCTGCCAAGGGCATCAACCTGCTGGTTGACGAAGGCCTGCTGTACAAGCGGCGCGGCATCGGGATGTTCGTGGCCCCGGGAGCCCGCACTGTCGTGCTCGACAAGCGCCGTGAACAGTTCTACCGGCAGTATGTCCAACCCGTCGCCGACGAAGCACGAAAACTGGGAATCGGCGTCGCGGAACTCACCGAACACATTCACCGCAGTGCCGTCGAACACGAAGGGACCCCGGCACCATGAACGTCATAGAGACCCGCGGCCTCACCCGCCGCTACCGGGACCAGCTGGCCCTGGACGACGTGACCCTGAATCTTCAGGCCAACCGGATTTACGGCCTTCTGGGCCGTAACGGCGCAGGCAAGACCACGCTGATGTCCATCCTCACCGCACAGGCATTCGCCAGCTCCGGAGACGTGCGGGTCTTCGGCTCCGACCCGTTCGAAAACGAGCAGGTCCTGTCACGGCTCTGCTTCGTCCGGGAATCGCAGAAGTATCCGGACGACTTCACGATCCGCAACGCGTTGGACGCGGCGGCACTGTTCTTTCCCCACTGGGACAAAGACCTGGCACAGACTCTGCTGGAGGACTTCCAACTGCCCAGTCCGCGCAAACAGCGGATTAAGAAACTCTCCCGCGGCCAGCTCTCAGCGGTCGGAGTGATCATCGGCCTGGCCTCCCGGGCCGAGCTGACCTTTTTTGACGAACCGTACCTGGGCCTGGATGCCGTGGCGCGGCAATTGTTTTACGACCGGCTGCTGACAGATTTCGCCGACCATCCCCGGACCGTCATTCTGTCCTCACACCTGATTGATGAAGTGGCAAACCTGCTGGAACACGTCATCGTCATCGATCACGGACGCATCGTCATGGACGACGAGGTGGAGGCCGTCACCGGCTCTGCCTTCGCCGTCGCCGGCCAGGCCGCGGCGGTGGAACAGTTTGTGGACAACAGGACGGTGCTTCACCGGGACGGATTGGGCGCCCTGTCCTCGGCCACGGTCGATGCCCCGTTGTCCGACGACGACCGCGAGCGTGCCCGGGAGCTGGGCCTGGAACTGGCACCGGTGTCCCTGCAGCAATTGATTATCCGGCGGACCCTGAAGGCCAACGAAGCCTACGGGCCACCGTCCGAGCAGAATGACAAGAATCTGGAGGTACTGCAATGAACCGGGCCCTAGCAGTGGCGCGCATGCAGCTGCTCAACAAATGGATCTACCTCGGCGTCCCCGCCATCATTCTGGTTGTGTCCACGTTGGTCGCGTTGGCCATCCTGGCGCTCATCCCGGACACCGGATCATCTCGGATGTCCTTCTCCGGACAGGCGGTCATGTGGTATTTCCTCAGCATCGGGGTGCAGGCACTAATACTGACCTTCCCGTTCTCGCAGGCCATGAGCGTCAGCCGACGCTCCTTCTACCTGGGAACCCTTGGCCTCTTTGCGGTGATGGCGCTTGGACTGGGTGTGCTCTACTGGCTGCTCGGCCTGGTGGAGGAAGCCACCGGCGGTTGGGGCATTAACGCCCATGTCTTCGCCCTGCCGTGGATTGCAGAATCCGCCTGGCACACGCAGATCCTGCTGTACTTTGCGCTGTCGACCCTCCTGTTCATGTTCGGTTTCTGGTTCGCCACCGTCTATAAGCGCTGGCGCATGACGGGCCTGATGGCGGCGGTCATCGGCCTCGCCCTGGTCCTGCTGGGGGCCGTCGCAGCGGCGACCTGGACCCAATCCTGGGCAGAGGTGGGAGCCTGGTTCGTCCGGCTCACGCCGCTCGCACTGACCGGCTGGCTCCTTCTCGGGGGCGTGGTCCTGGCCGCCGGGTCCTACGGCACCCTGCGCCGGGCCATCCCCTAGCACCGGTCGACCTAAGCCCGCCGGACTTGGGAAAGGTGCCGCCGGAAAGGTGCTGCCGGAAAGGTGCCGCCGCCCCGCAAGGGGACGGCGGCACCGTTCTGTCCAGGGCTCATCCGGGCTCGTCTGAGCCTTCTACCTCGTCTGAGCCTTCTGCGAGGAAGAGTTGGCCGCCCGGATGATCTCTTCGAGGTCCTCCTCGCCGAGGAGATTGAACGGACGGATCAGTTTGTCCGACGCCACGTAGTAGAACGCGGCGTTGACCTTCTCCAACGGCACCTGCTTCAGCCGCGCCCAGGCCAGCCGGTATACCGCCAGCTGCACCGCTCGGACCGCCAGCTTGTCCTTGGAGGGCGGTGCGCCCGTCTTCCAGTCGATCAGGTCCCAGGTGCCGTCGGCGTCCTGGAAGACGGCGTCGATGCGGCCGCGCACCACCACCGCGTCCACCCGGGTTTCCACTGGCACCTCGATGAAGGCCGGAGTGCGCTGGGCCCACGGCGAAGACTCGAATGTGGCGATCATGTCTTCCAGCTGGTAGGCCTCGTCCACGTAGGCATCGGCTGCCCCGGGGTGCTCGTCGATGTCCAGCATGCCGCTGGAACCGAAGAATTCCTCCACCCAGGCATGGAAGGCGGTGCCCTTGCGCGCCGCCATTCCCGGTTCCCGCGGCACGGGGCGCCGCAGCTGCCGGGTGACCTCGTCAGGGTCGTCCTTCAGGTCCACCAGCAGCGAGGCAGAGATGTGCGCGGGCAATTCAACCTCCACCACCTCGTTCGGCGGCCGGTGCCGGGCCAGGACAAGCTCCACTTCACGCGCCCACCGGGTGGGTTCAAACACGCTCGGGGAGGACTCATGGACCTCTTCCTCCGGCAGTCCCTCCCCGGCCAGGATGTCGATCTCCGACTGGCCGACCCGCCCGGCCTGGCGCGCCGCCGCGTCCATCACCGCTGCCGCTGCAGCCTGCATCCGTGCGCGCCGGTTCCCCAAGGGGTCAATCGGCCATTTCTGCCGCTGCACATCGGCGTTGGCCGGGTTGGAATCGCCTTCCTCGCCGGGCTGGACCCAGGAGAGGAGGGTGAAGCCCGGGGCGCCGGCCGCACCGAGCTCGTAAAGATCCTGGAGATAACGCGAGACTGCCGTCGGCTTCGACCGCCCGCCGCCCCAGACACTGGACGTGCAGATCAGCACGAACTTGGCGCGGGTAAAGGCCACATAGGCAAGGCGGCGTTCCTCGCGCTCCGCATGCCCGCGCGCGTCCTCTCTGAAGAGCTTTTCGCTGTCCACCCAGCCCTTCTGGTCCTCCTGCTCCCAATCCCACTGCGGCAGGTCGGGTGCGTCTCCGCGCAGCGGCCAGGGAATGGACCCCTCGCCGCTGCTCCAGCGTGAATCCCGGTCATTGGGGAATTGCCCCTCGTTCAGGCCGGGCACCACCACGACGTCCCATTCCAGCCCCTTGGAGGCGTGGACGGTCAGCAGCTGAACAGCTTCCCGGCTGGCCTCCAGCTGCGTGACGGGCAGTCCGTTTTCCTCGTCGTTGGCCGCCTCCAGCCAGGCCAGGAAGGCCGTGAGGTCCACGCGTTCGGAAGATGAGCTGAAGGTTGCGGCGGCATCGATGAAGGCATCGAGGTTGCGGCGGGACTCGTGGATGGAGACGCCGGGTTTCGCGGCCACCTCGATGTCCAGCAGGATGCGCCGCTCGACTTCGCCGATGAGCGTTGTGAGGTCCTCCCCCACGTAGCTGCGCAGGTCCCGCAGCTCGTCACGCAACAGCTTCAGCCGACGCAGTCCTTCCGCCGAAAGCGACCGCCCGGCGCTGGAGACCCACTCCGGACGCGGCAGCGAGTCGACGGCTTCGACCAGCGACCCGGCCTCGGCCATGTCCGCCTCCACAACGGTGTCGGCACCGTCCGGCTGCTCGTCCGGCCGGTGAACGTCCGCGGCGTCGGCGACGGACATCGCGTGCTCGCGGACCCGGACCAGGTGCCGGGACCAGTCCGCCAGCGCCATCAGGTCCGCCGGACCAATCCGCCAGCGTGCCCCGGCCAGAATCCGCAGCATGGAGTCGGACCGGCCCGGGTCGCCGAGCACCCGGAGCACCGCCAGCACATCCACCACTTCCGGGGTGGACAGCAGCCCGCCCAGCCCGACAATCTGCACCGGGATGCCCCGCGCTTCCAGCGCTTCCCGGATGGGACCGAACTGTTTGCGGCCGCGGCACAGGACCGCCACAGTGGGATGCAGCGGCTGGCCGGCGTCGTCCTTTTCAAACCAGCGGTTCCGATGCGCCAGCACCTGGTCGGCGACGGCGTCGGCCTCGCCGAGGATGGCTTCGGCCTCGTCCGCGGCGGGAACTGAAACGTCAGCGAGGTAGCGCCCGAGGTAGACCTCTCCCACCGGCGCTTTGGGCTTTGCCTGCAGCTCGGGAACATGCGGCAGGCGCTGCTTGGACAGCCAGGGGGCAACGGTGTTCAAGGGCGCTGACACGGCGTTGGCCGTGGCCAGGATGGCCGTGGAGTTGCGCCAGGCGACGGAGAGGTTGGCGACGGGCGCCAAGGCGCGTGAGCCGTCCGGGAGGAACAGCGGAAATTGGTCCCGGAAGGTGCCCAGCTGGCCGGCCGAGGCGCCGCGGAAGCCGTAGATCGACTGGTGCGGGTCACCGACCGCGGTCACGGCGCGGCCGTCTCCGAACAGCTGGGAGAAGAGCACCATCTGGGCGTGCGAGGTGTCCTGGAACTCGTCCAGCAGCACCACCTTGTACTTGGCCCGCTCCATCTCCACCGCCTCGGGGATGGTGGCGGCGATCGTGGCTGCCATTTCCACCAGGTCGCCGAAGTCCAGCTGCCGGCGTTCGAACTTTGCGCGCCGGTACGCTTCAACCAGCTCGGTGACGGAAATCCGGGTGCGCAGCCGGTCCATGAGTTTCTGCACGGCGGCGGTGGCTGCCTTGGGCTTGCCCGCCAGGTACGGCAGCCGGCTGACGGCCTCGAGGTGAGCGGTCAGGTGTTCGCGGACTTCCGCGGGGCTCGTGAGGTGTTCTGCGCATTCCCCGGCCATTTGCAGGACCCCGTTGACCAGGGTCGACTTCGCTGCGGTGAAGTGCTCAAAGTCGCCCGCATACGCCTCAACCACTTCTGTGGCGAGCTGCCAGGACTGCGCGCCGCCCAGCATGACGGAATCGCGCTCCACGCCCAGGCGCAGCCCGTAATCGTTGACGATGCCGTTGGCGTAGGAGTGGTACGTGGAAACGGCGGGATCCAGCCGGGCATCCTCAGCCTCGTCGGTTTCGAGTCCCGGCGGGATGAGGCCGGGATCCGCGGTGCCGCTGGCCAGGACCCGGTACAGCAGGTCAAGGCGCTGCCGAATCCGGCTGTCGAGTTCCCCGGCAGCCTTGCGGGTAAAGGTCACGCCGAGGATCTGTTCCGGGCGCACCAGTTGGTTGGCCACCAGCCACACCACCCGGTCAGCCATGGTTTTGGTTTTGCCGGAACCGGCGCCGGCGATGACCAGCAGCGGCTCCAGGGGCGCCTCGATGATGCCAATCTGATCAGGCGTCGGATACTGCACGGGATTCGCCGGGTCGGTGTGCAGCATTTCGGCCAGCTCCCGGGCAGAGTAGCGCGGAGCCGGGGGAATCTCGGGCGGAAGCGTCTCGGTCAGGGAGGCACTCATTCGGTGACCTGCTTTCCTTCGGGGCACAGCGGGCAGATTTCGGGCAGCCGGCAGCCGTGGCCGCCGAAGCTGCCCCGGGTGGGATCGTGCACCGTCTCGAATGTGGAGTCGGACATCAGCGCCGCGGCTTCGCGGACCATGTCCCGGGCGCGGGTGTCTTCCGGATCCAGCGGCGGCTGCTGCTGCACGGCCACCGATTTGCTGGTGGTGCCCAGCTGGACCAGGGCGGCGCCTCCGGGCCGGGACGGCTCCGGAGCGCTGGAGTCGGCGTTTCCGGGCGCCGGCATTTCGCGGTTCACCGCCCCCTCCCGGACGGCTTCCTGGTAGGCGGCCAGTTGTGGATGGTTTTCCAGGTCGGCCCCCTTGGGAGCGGACTTGCCGGTCTTGAGGTCAACGATGAACAGCCGACCCTCGCCGTCGATCTCCAGCCGGTCGATCTGCCCGCGCAGCAGGGCGGTCCGTTCCTGCCCGCGGATCTCGACCGGCACCTCGGCGGCGAAGTCCCGCTCCACATCCACCAGGGACCGCCCTTCCTGGCGCATGCTGATGACATACGCGGCGAGCTTGCGCACCATGGTCTCGGCCCGCCGGAAATCCAGCTTGCCTTCCCAGTTGTCCTTCATCCCCAGGGTGGGCCAGCGCCGCTGGAGTTCCTGGACGTATTCGCTGCCTGAAGCGTCAGGCAGGTCCTGGGCGATCTGATGCACCAAGGTGCCCAGCGACCGGGCGAAGTCGGTGGCCTGTTCACCGCCCGCGGCGGACACGAACCAGCTCAACGGCGACTTCAGCACGGCGTCGACCTTGGACGGCGACACCGGAATGGAGGTTTCCTCGGGGATGACGGGAGCGTCGGTGGACAGGTCGCAGAGGCCCCACCACTCGGACGGCGCGGCGCCGGGCACCCGGACCGGGTGGTTGAGCATGGTGCCCAGATGATGCACCGCCTCGCCGGCCAGCTCCGGCTTGTCCTCGGCCTGCTGGGTGTAGGCACGCAGTTCCGCCACGAGGGAGCGCAGCGTCAGCGGACGCAGGACCTCGGTGCGGTCCCGTTTCACCGCTTGGGGCGGGAGCGGTTCCACCAAATCCAGGAACGCCGACGGCTGCTCGTCGTCGGAGGACACAGCCGTGCAGATCAGCAGCTCGCGGGCACGTGAGACGGCGGTGGAGAAGCTGCGAAGTTCATCGTGCCGGATGGCGTGCATCAACGTTTGCGGGCTGCGGTGCTTGGCGAAGCCGTCGCCGTGCTCGATCGCGGCCACGAGGTCCCCGCTGCCCAGCAGCTCACCGCGCAGGCGCAGGTTGGGCCAGACGCCGTCCTGCACTCCGGCAACAATCACCATCGGCCATTCCCGGCCGGCCGCACTGGCGGGAGTGAGCAGTTCCACGGCATCCCGGCGCTGGGCACGTGCGGCGAGGGTGTCCATGGGCAGCTCGGAACTGGTGAGGTACTCCAGGAACTGCGCGGGCGTGGAACCGGGCAGCTGGTCCACATAGCGTTCAGCGGTCTGGAACAGGGCCATGATCGCATCCAGGTCCCGGTCGGCGCGGGCACCGGCGGGGCCGCCGGAGAGCGCGGTGTCCGCCCACTTCTTGGACCACCCGGAGGCGGACCAGAGGGCCCACAGAACGGTTTCAGCGGTGGCTCCGGGCTGTTCCGCGGCGGTGCGTCCGGCCCGCAGCATGGCTGCAGTGCGCTGCGCCGAGCGTGCTTCCCAGGACAGCCCGGCGAGCGCCAGACCACTGGGCGAGAGCGGATCGAGCAGCGCCTCGACAAGCAGGGCGTCGCTGGTGCGTCCGCCTCCCCCGCGCATTTCCTCCCGGCGCAGCGACTGGCGCAGGCGGCGCAGTTCGATCGAGCTCGCGCCGCCGATCCGCGAGGTGAGCAGCGAGACCGCGGTCTCGGGCGTCAGCAGGTCCGGATCCAGGACGATGGCGAAGGCTTCCAGCAGCGGCCGAACTGCTGCTTCATCCCGCACCGCTTTTTCCGCAACGGGAACCTTCACATCAATGCCCTGCCCGCTGAGGTAGCGCTGGATGCGGGCCAGCTGGCCGCCGGTGCGCACGATCACGGCGATGTCTTCCAGGCTCCGTCCGTCCAGGAGCTGGGCCTCAAGGATGCGCTGGGCAATGTAGCGCAGTTCATGCATGGAGGAATCGACAACGTGCGCCTCGGCACGGCCGGCAGGCACAGTTCCCTCCGCGGCTGTCCCTTCGCCGCTGGTATTCTCGCCGCTAGGATCTTCGCCGCGGGGATCCTCGCCGTCCGTCCCCTGCTCTGCAGCGGCAGGCAGGACCGCCGCCCGGTAACGGGGAAGCTGCCCGACCACGGAGATCCGGGAAGCGGTCCGCAGCCACGCGGAAGCAACCGATCCGGTGAGCCGGTGCGGTCCGGACAGGACGAAGGTCTGCAGGCCTTCCCCCAGCGAGTCGCCGAGCTTGCCCAGCAGATCCGGCCGGGCGCCGCGGAAACCCTGGACCACGGTGTCCGGGCAGGCAGTCACCAGTGTGTCCCGGCCACCTGCCAGCAGTCCCAGCAGGGCGTGGATGGCAGGGTTGGCCTCCTGCAGGTCATCGACGAGGATCAGCTGCTGGCGGGCCTGTTCCGCCGCCAGGAACTCGGGGTCCGATTCCAGGATCTGCAGCGCCGTGGTGATGATGCCGGAGGGGTCGAAGGCCTCCGGCATGCGGATGTCCAGGACGTCTCGGTACTCCGCGTAGAGCGCCCCGGCGGCAACCCAGTCCGGGCGGCGGTGCCGCCGCCCCAGGTCGGCCACTTCTTCGGCGGAGATGCCGTATTCGATGATGCGGTCGAAAAGCTGCCTGATCTCCTGCCGGAACCCCCGGGTGGGAAGCGCGAGATCAAGGGAATCGGGCCAGGGCAGGGCGGGCACGCCCTGCTGGCCGTGTCCTTCCAGGAGCTCCTTGATGATGACGTCCTGCTCGGCGCCGGAGAGCAGCTTCGGTGCGCGGGTGATGTACGGCAGCCGTCCTTCGGCCTTGGCCCGCCGGATCAGGTCGAAGGCGTATGAGGCCCAGGTGCGTGCCGGCGAGGTGCTGAGTGTGCCCTGCAACCTGGCGGAGAGCGAATCGCGCAGGGCTGCCGCTGCCAGGCGGGTGGGCGCAAGCAGCAGCAGGCCGGCCGGATCCAGGCCGCGGCTGATCCGCGCGGCTGCCGCCTCCACCAGGACCGTGGATTTGCCGGTGCCGGGAGCACCCAGGACCAGGACCGGGCCGCTGCCGGCGGGCAGGTCGACAATGGCCTGCTGGTCCGGGCTCAGCTGCGGTGCTTTGGCGGTTCCGGCCGACGGCCCAACCAGTTGCAGTTTTACGCTCATGCCTCTACTTCATCACGTCCCGCTGACATTCCCGTTCCGTGCCCGGCGAGCCCGGTCCGGACGCCCTCGATCACTGTCCAGTCCTTTTCCGTGGGGAACCACCGTGCCGCTGCGATCCGCACGCGGTAGCCCCCGCCGTCGTCGTCGGGCGTCCCCGACAGCGGTGTGCCCTCGCTGCGGTACTGTTCCAGGGCCCGGAGTTCGTGAGAGCGCGGCGGCCCGCCGCCCGCGCGGATCACCCGCCACCAGGGCAGGCCGGATCCGTTGCGGGACAGGACGGCGCCCACCTGCCGGGGACCGCCTGAGTCCAGGATCTCAGCAACATCCCCGTACGAGAGGACCCGCCCTGCCGGGATCAGCGCAGTGACGGAACGGACCGCCTCGACATACTCATTCCGCATGTCCACCAGCCTAGTCCGCACGGCGCGGACCCCTGAATCTTCGAATGTCGGTGCCCGCCGGTACGTTTATTTCATGAACAGCTGGCATGAACTCCCCCACGCGGCCTTTGATCTTGAGACCACCGGCCGCGATCCGCACACCGCACGCATCGTCACCGCCTCCATCATTCTCGTCAATGGACAGGGGGAGATTCTGCAGCACCACGAGTGGCTCGCCGCAGTCGAGGAGGACATCCCCGCCGAAGCCGCCGCCATCCACGGCGTCAGCACCGAGCGTGCCCGGGCCGAAGGCCGCCCCGCGCCTGAGGTGACCGCTGAAATCGCCGGCGTGCTCGGAGGCATGTTTGCCGCCGGCATCCCGGTCCTGGCCTTCAACGCCTGCTACGACTTCACCGTCCTGAACCGGGAATGCGAACGCTTCAACCTGACCGCGCCGGCACCCGCTCCGGTGATCGACCCCTACATCCTGGACAAGCAGGTGGACCGGTACCGCCGCGGCAAGCGCACTCTCACCGCCCTGACCGAGCACTACGGTGTCGGGTTCGAGAACGCCCACACCTCTGCGGCGGATGTCATGGCCACGCTGGGCGTTGCCCGCGCCATGGCCGGACGCTATCCCGCGCTGCACGGCGACGCCGGAGCGCTGCACCAGGCGCAGATCGGCTGGGCCGGCGCACAGGCCGCCAGCTTCCAGGACTATCTGAGGCGCAAGGACCCGGCAGCCGTGGTGGACGGCTCCTGGCCCGCCCGCGCCTGACTTCCGCGCCCGGGCAGGACGGGTCATCCACGCAGCCGGAAGGCAATACCGTGAGTCACAGGACGCAACATAAAGGAAGCCTGCTTCATACATCGGCATGAATCATGTCCTGAGCCCTCTGCATGAGATACTTGCACCTGTGTTAGGCGCTGATGGCGCCCCAGGCGTGCCCTGGAGACCCCCGTGGCAGGGGCGCTCCTGCGGACCCGGCGCCTCGTGCCACGGGATTGGCAGACACCTCCCCAGGCCCGGCCCCGGACGTGCCCCATCACATCCGCCGCGGGCAACCGGCCACTGGCCGGCCCCCTACGTAGACCACGAGGATCAATGATCACAGTTACCGACCTGCGCAAGGTATACCGCCAGGGCGACCGCGACGTCACCGCGCTCGACGGCGTCAGCCTGAGCGTGCCCAAGGGATCCATTCACGGGATCATCGGGCACTCCGGCGCCGGCAAGTCAACGCTGGTGCGTTGCCTCACGCTGCTGGACCGGCCGACGTCGGGCTCGGTAACCATCGACGGCCGGGAACTGACAGCGGTGAAGGACTCCGAGATCCGCACCGCGCGGCGCCGCATCGGCATGGTGTTCCAGCACGCAAACCTGATGGACTCCCGCACCGCGGCAGCGAATATTGCCCACCCCCTCGAACTGGCCGGCGCCAAGAAACAGGTCATCCAGGACAAGGTTTCCGACCTGCTGCGCCTGGTCGGCCTGGAAAGCTTCGGCGGCGCCTATCCGGCGCAGCTGTCCGGTGGCCAAAAGCAGCGTGTGGGCATTGCCCGCGCCCTGGCGTCGGACCCGGACATCCTGCTCTGCGACGAGCCCACCTCCGCACTGGATCCGGCCACCACCGACGACATCCTCGACCTCATCGCTGATTTGTCGCACCGCCTGGGGCTGACGGTGCTGATCATCACGCACGAAATGAACGTCGTGAAGCGCATCTGCGACTCCGTCTCCCTGCTTGAAGCCGGACGCGTGGCGGAGCACGGCGCCCTGAACGAGGTCGCCTCGAACTTGGGCGGCCGGCTGGCGAAGCAGCTCATCCCGCTGCCGGCCACCCCCATCCTTCCCGGGGACCCGACCGGTCCGGTCCTGGAGCTCCTGCTCACCGGCGGCAACGCCACCGAGCCGGTGCTCTCCGCCCTGACCCGGCGCTTCGACACCGACGTCAACGTCCTGGCCGGTTCCGTGGAGACCCTCGCGGGCCGCCGCTTCGGCCGGCTGCGCATCCAGCTCGATGTCCACACTGACATGAGAGCCGTTACCGACTATCTCGCCGACCAGGGCGTTGCCGTGGAGGTGGCCGCATGAACTTCCTTACTGAACTCCTGAACAACCCCGGAATCACCAAGGCACTGCCCGAATCCATTCTGGAAACGCTGCAGATGGTCGCCATTTCCGGGTTGGTGACACTGCTGATCGGCCTGCCGCTGGGCATTTTCCTGCACACCAGCGCACCCGGCGGCCTGCGTCCGCTGCCGGTGACCAACAGGATCGTCAGCGGAGTGATCGTGAACATCACCCGCTCGATTCCGTTCGCCATCCTGATGGTGACGCTGATTCCGCTGGCCCGAATCATCACCGGCACCTCGATCGGACCGATCGCCGCCTGCGTGGCGCTGAGCATCGGCACCATTCCGTTCTTTGCCCGCCTGGTGGAAACCGCGCTCCGCGACGTCTCCGGCGGCAAGATCGACGCCGCACTGGTGATGGGTTCCACCAAAATGCAGATTGTCACCAAGGTCCTGCTGCCCGAAGCCATGCCCGGGCTGGTAGCCGCCCTGACCACCACCATGGTGACCCTGGTCGGCTACTCGGCCATGGCCGGCATCGTCGGCGGCGGCGGTTTGGGCCGGCTGGCCTACAACTACGGCGTCCAGCGCTTCGACAGCGGCGTCATGGTGGTCACCATCATTGTGATCGTGGCGATTGTCCAGATCATCCAGATCACCGGCGACATCGTTGCCCGCCGGGTGGACCACCGCTCGGCCGGCGGCTCCGGCAAACGCCGCCGCCGTCCGCAGGCAGCCGCCGCGGCTGCCGGCACGGCCGCGTCTGTCGGCGCCTCCGCCCGGTCCGGCCAGCCGTCGGACGAGCTCGCCGCCGCCGAAGCCTCCCCCGAGGCCGCCGCCGAAGGCGGCCGCGGCAACTCCGGCACCCGGACGTCCCGCTGACGCCCGACGCCCGTCCGGCAATCCCCGTTGCCACCTCCGCTTTCCGGGCCGCCGCCCCGCTCTCCGCGGGCGGCGCCCGCGAATCTGCAGCCAGTAGCCGCTAGCTGCTCCCTGTCCGGGCCGGAAGTCTCCCGACCCGGGTCACTTGAAAGGAACGCATCCGATGCGTAAATCTCTGACCCTTGTTGCCACCGGTGTGGCCGCGGCCCTGGCGCTGTCGGCCTGTGGAAGCTCGGAAGAAGCTTCCACCTCCGTCGATTCCCTGGACCCGGCCAACCCGGCGACCCTGACGGTGGGCGCCAGCCCGCTGCCCCACGCGCAGATCCTCCAGTACGTTGACGACAACCTGGCCGCCGACGCGGGCCTGGACCTGGAAATCAAGGAATTCGACGACTACGTCACTCCGAACATCGCCCTGGATGACGGCTCGCTGGACGCCAACTACTACCAGCACCTGCCGTACTTCGAGTCCCAGGTCGAGTCGCAGGGCTACGACTTTGAACACGGCGCCGGCGTCCACGTGGAGCCGTACGCAGTGTTCTCGGAAAAGCACGAGGACATCTCGGCCGTCGGCGACGGCGCCCGCATCGCCATCACCAATGACCCGTCCAACCAGGCCCGCGCGCTGACGCTCCTGGAAGAGGCCGGCCTGCTGGAGAACATCGAGGACGACGCCTCGGTGCTCGCCCTGACCGACGAGCAGAACCCCAAGGGCCTGGACTTTGTCGAGAACCAGCCGGAACTGCTGGTCAACGACCTGAGCGATCCCACCGTTGACCTGGCAATCCTCAACGGCAACTACATCCTGGCCGCCGGCCTGAGCACCGATGATGCTCTGCTGGTGGAATCCGTCGAGGACAACCCTTACGCCAACTTCGTGGCCTGGAAGACCGGCAACAAGGACGCCCGCATCGACAAGCTCGAAGAGCTGCTGCACTCCCCCGAGGTCAAGACCTTCATCGAGGAAACTTGGCCCAACGGTGACGTCACCGCCGCCTTCTAAGGCTGCCCGGTAGTCCGCCACCCCGCTGAAAAAGAAAAGCCCCGCACCGGTTCTGACCGGTGCGGGGCTTTTCTGATCCGTTTGGATCCCGGGCGCGGGACCTACGGCTGGGCGTCGGCGGCAGCCTTCGCGGCCGCCGGCAGCGCTGCGTAAATGCGTTCCATCGCGGCGTCGTCGTGCGCGCCGGAGAGGAACCAGGCCTCGAAGACCGACGGCGGCAGGTAAACGCCGGAATCCAGCATCGAGTGGAAGAACGGCTTGTAGCGGAAGGCCTGCTGGGCCTGGGCCTGCTCGTAGTTGTGCACGCCGGTGGCCGAGGTGCCGAAGGCGACGCTGAACAGGTTGCCGGCCCGCTGGATGCTGTGGTCCACGCCGGCCGCGTCCAGAGCCGCGGACACCGCTGCTGAGAGCTCGGCGGAGCGGGCGTCCACGGTGGCGTAGACCTCGGCGGTGGCGGCGCGCAGCGTGGCAACGCCGGCCGCCATGGCGATCGGATTGCCGGACAGGGTTCCGGCCTGGTAGACCGGTCCCAGCGGTGCCAGGTAGTCCATGACATCGGCACGGCCGCCCAGGGCGGCGACGGGCATGCCGCCGCCAATGACCTTGCCGAAGGTGAACAGATCCGGCGCCCAGGGCTCGGCTGCGTCGGCGGCGCCGCCCGTGAGCCCCCAGTAGCCGGCAGGTCCGGTGCGGAATCCGGTCAGCACTTCATCCAGGATCAGCAGCGCCCCGTGTTCGGCGGTGATCCGGGAAAGCGCCGCATTAAAGCCGGGCTCCGGTGTCACCACGCCCATGTTCGCGGGGGCGGCTTCGGTGATGACGGCGGCGATGTTCGCACCGTGCTCGGCGAAGGCAGCCTCCACGGCCGCGACGTCGTTGTACGGCAGCACCAGCGTTTCGGCGGCTGTCGCTTCGGTGACGCCGGCGGATCCGGGCAGGGCCAGCGTGGCCAGGCCCGAGCCGGCGGCGGCCAGCAGACCGTCAAGATGGCCGTGGTAGCACCCGGCGAACTTGATGATCAGGTTGCGGCCGGTGAAGCCCCTGGCCAGCCGAACGGCGGTCATGGTGGCTTCGGTGCCGGTGGAGACCATGCGCAGACGCTTCACGGCCGGCACCCGGTCCATCACCAGCTGGGCCAGCTCGGCCTCAGCCGGGGTGGAGGCTCCGAAGGACAGCCCGTTGTCGACGGCGGCGTGCACGGCAGCCAGCACGTCCGGATGGGAATGCCCCACCAGGGCCGGCCCCCAGGAGCAGACCAGGTCCACGTACTCGCGGCCCTCGGAATCGGTGATGTAGGGTCCCTTGGCCGAGACCATGAACCGGGGTGTGCCGCCGACGGACCCGAAGGCCCGCACCGGCGAGTTCACGCCGCCGGGCATCAGGGCCCGGGCACGGTCGAAGAGCTCCTGGGAGGAGGTGGCTGTTGCAGGTGAAGTCATTACTTGCTTTCCTTCAGCCAGGCCGCCAGTTCGGTGGCCCAGTAGGTGAGAATCATGTTCGCGCCGGCCCGCTTGATGCCAAGGACCGACTCTTCAATCGCGCGGCGGCGGTCAATCCAGCCGTTGGCGGCAGCGGCTTCAATCATCGCGTACTCGCCGGAGATCTGGTAAGCACCCACGGGCACCGGTGACATGGCGGCCACATCGGCCAGCACGTCGAGGTAGCTCATGGCCGGCTTGACCATCACCATGTCGGCGCCCTCTTCAAGGTCCAGTTCCACTTCCACCAGGGCCTCACGGCGGTTGGCGGCGTCCATCTGGTAGGTGCGCCGGTCCCCCTTCAACTGGGAGTCCACGGCTTCGCGGAACGGCCCGTAGAAGGCGGAGGCGTACTTGGCGGCGTAAGCGAACAGCGACACATCGGTGTGACCGGCCTCGTCCAGGGCGCGCCGAATCACGGCGATCTGGCCGTCCATCATGCCGGACGGGCCCAGCACATGGGCCCCGGCCCGGGCCTGCTCCACGGCCATGCGGCCGTAGATTTCCAGCGTGGCGTCGTTGTCGACCCGGCCCTGTGCATCCAGGACGCCGCAGTGCCCGTGGTCGGTGAACTCATCCAGGCAGACGTCGCTCATGATGACGAGCTCGTCGCCCACCTCCTCGCGGACGGCGGCAATGCCGCGGTTCAGGATGCCGTTCGGATCAGTTCCGGCGCTGCCGACGGCGTCCCGCTCGGCCGGGATGCCGAAGAGCATGATGCCGCCGACGCCCAGGTCCACCGCTTCCGCGGCCGCCTTCTTCAGGCTGTCCAGCGTGTGCTGCACGACGCCGGGCATCGAGGCCAGCGGATTGGGCTCGGTCAGGCCCTCGCGGACGAAGGCCGGAAGGATCAGCTCGGCGGGATCCAGCCGGAACTCTGCGGTCAGCCGCCGCATGGCGGGGGTGGTGCGCAGCCGGCGCGGACGGTGCTGGGGGAAGCTCATGGTGTTCTGCCTTCCGGGTTTCTGGGAAATTCAGGTTGAGGGGCTCTTAGCAACAGCAACGGCAAGGGCCTGTGCTATTCCCGCCGGCGTGGGCTGCTGCGCCACAGCCTGCGGGCTCACGCCCAGCTCGGTCATCCGGGCGGCGGTGCTGTCCCCGATGGCGACAAGCAGCGTGCCCGGCGGAACCGGCGCGCACTGCCGCAGAAAGCGGGTGGCAATGCTGGGCGAGGTCAGGACGACGGCGCGCGGACCGGCCGGCGCCCCGGCCAGGAATTCCTGCGGGGTGAGCAGGCGGCTTCCGCCGGCCGCGCCGTCGTCGGCTGCCGGGGTGAAGCGCACGCCCGCCGCCGGGTAGTCGACAGTGCAGTAAGCGGTGACCGTGCGGACGTCCCAGCCGAGCCCGGTCAGGGCGTTGGACAGTGCCGGATCGGCCAGGTCGGCCTGGGGCAGGAGGATCCGCAGGGCACCGCCCTCGGGATCGGACGCTGAGGGGTGGGGCCAGGATTCTGCCAGCCCGCGGGCGGACTGGTCACCGTCGGGCATCAGGTCAACGTCCAGCCCGATGTCTTCGAGGGCCTGCCGTGTGCCTGCTCCCACGGCAGCGACGCAGGTTCCGGACGGGATGGCGGTGGGCACCGGCACCCCGAGCGCGGCGCAGCGCCGGACCATGGCCCGGACCGTTGTCACGCTGGTGAAGACCACCCACGCAAAACGTCCGGACCGCAGTGCCTTGAGCGCCCGGTCCAGCTCGGTGGTGTCCTCGGGGAACTGGAAATCGATCAGCGGCATCAGGTCCACGGCCGCGCCCCGCTCGGCGAGTTCGGCGGCCATGGCGGCCGCCCGGTCCGGAGTGCGCGGGAGGACCACTGTCAGTCCCGCGAGCTCCGGCCGGGGTTTCCTGGCTGCCACGTCAGCAGCTCCGGGAACGGCGCATCAACTGACCGCGAGGTCCGTCAGGGACGCCGCGCCGGCGGCGAGCAGGTCTTCGGCGAGGCGGATGCCCAGGGAGCGGGCACCGTCTTCGTCCAGCACCGCGGTTGCGGCCGAACGCCGCATAACCCGCGTTCCGTCGTCGCTGCACACCACGGCTTCCAGCTGCAGCCGCGTCTCGGTCAGCGTGGCCAGGGCGCCGATCGGTGCGGTGCAGCCGGCCTCCAGCCGGTTCAGCAGCGCCCGTTCGGCGGTCACTGTCAGCCGGGCGGCATTGTTGTCGTAGGCCGCAAGAGCACGGCTCAGCGGACCGTCGGCGGCGTCGGAGCTCCGGCACTCCACGGCGAGGGCGCCCTGGCCCGGAGCCGGCAGCATCACCGAGGGGTCCAGGAATTCCGAGACCATCTCCAGCCGGCCCAGGCGCGCCAGTCCCGCAGCCGCCAGGACGACGGCGTCGAGGTCGCCGGGGGCGCCCTCCACGAGGCCGGCGACCCGGCCCAGCCGGGTGTCGACGTTGCCGCGGATATCAACCACTTCCAGGTCCGGACGCGCGGCGCGCAGCTGCGCGGCCCGGCGCGGGGATCCGGTGCCCACACGGGCGCCCTGCGGAAGCTGGGCCAGGATCAGGCCGTCCCGGGCGCAGAGCGCGTCACGAACGTCCACCCGGGTGGGAATCGCGCCGATGGCAAGGCCCTCGGCCGCCCCGGTGGGCAGGTCCTTAAGCGAGTGCACGGCAACGTCGCAGTCCCCGCGCAGCAGCGCGTCACGCAGCGCGGCGACGAAAACGCCGGTGCCGCCGATCTGCGAGAGAGCGGCGCGGTTGATGTCCCCCTCAGTCCGGATCCGGACCAGTTCGACGTCGAAGCCGCCCAGGTCGGACAGTGCATTGGCCACGGTCGTGGTCTGGGTGACGGCCAGGGCGCTGCCCCGGGTCCCGATCAGAACGGGCGACTGCGCCACTACTGGACACCCACTGTGGAGTCGGCGCCGGCGATCGTCGGCTTCTCTCCGCGCAGGTTGGCGCAGCAGCCGGGGCGGCAGACGTCGTACCAGGGACCGAGTTTCGTCACGGCCGGGCGGTCGGCGATGTTGTGCTCCGCCGTGCGCTCGGACAGGAGGTCCACGAGGCCGGAAACGAACGTCTCATGGATGCCGGGGGTGGGTGTGCGGTGCGCCGCCAGGCCCAGGTCCCGGCAGGACTGCATGGCTTCGGTGTCGAGGTCCCAGAGGACTTCCATGTGGTCGCTGACAAAGCCCAGCGGAACAATCACGGCACCGCGGACGCCCTTGGCCGGCAGTTCGGCGATGGCATCGTTGATGTCCGGTTCCAGCCAAGGGGTGTGCGGGGATCCGGAGCGGGACTGGTACACCAGCTGCCAGTCCAGGCCCGCCGCTTCGGGGATGCGGTCGATGATCGCGCGGGCGTTGGCAAGGTGCTGCGCCACGTAGGCGCTGCCTTCCTCGAACTCGCGGTCGCGCGGCCCGGAAGCTTCGGCGTCGGCGGTGGGGATGGAGTGGGTGGAGAAGAGGATTTCAATCTTCCCGCCGTCCTCCCCGCGTTCGGCCAGCTGGCCGCGGACGTTGGCGATGGACTCGCGGACGCCTTCAACGAACGGCTCCACAAACCCGGGGTGGTCGAAGTACTGGCGGACCTTGTCCACCTGCAGCTTCTTGTCCAGGCCGGTGGCCAGCAGGTTCATGCCCAGGTCTTCGCGGTACTGGCGGCAGCTCGAGTAGGAGGAGTACACGCTGGTGGTGACCATCAGCAGGCGCCGGTAGCCGGTGTCGTAGGCCTCCTGCAGCACGTCCTTGATGTACGGCGCCCAGTTGCGGTTGCCCCACAGCACCGGGGTGTCGATGCCGCGGCGCTTCAGCTCGGCTTCGAGCGCCGCTTTCAGCGCGCGGTTCTGCTCGTTGATGGGGCTGATGCCGCCGTTGGCGCGGTAGTGCGTGGCCACCTCTTCGAGACGCTCGTCGGGGATGCCGCGGCCGCGGGTGACGTTGCGCAGGAAGGGGATGACGTCTTCCTGTCCTTCGGGGCCGCCGAAGGAGGCCAACAGGATGGCGTCGTAGTGCTTCGGCGCCATCCGGCCGTTGTCGTCAACGCCGTCAAACGGGTCGAAGGCCGCGGGCTCGTTGCCGGCCTCGTTGGTGGGGGAAGTCATTATTTCAGCACCTCGGCAACTTCGGCGGCGGCGATGCGCCGGCCGGTGTAGAAGGGAATTTCTTCGCGGACGTGATTGCGGGCCTCGGTGGAGCGCAGGTGGCGCATCATATCCACCAGGTCGGTCAGGTTCGGGGCCTCGAGGCCCAGGATCCACTCCCAGTCACCCAGGGCGAAGGAGGCCACGGTGTTGGCCAGGACCTGGGGGAATTCACGGCCGAGCATGCCGTGGTCGCGCAGCATCTTGCCGCGTTCCTCGGCCGGCAGCAGGTACCACTCGTAGGAGCGGACAAACGGGTAGACGCAGATCCAGGTTTCGGGAGCGATGCCCCGGGCGTAGGAGGGCCAGTGGTTCTTGGAGAACTCGGCATCCCGGTGCACGCCCATGGCCGACCAGACGATTTCAGTGCCGGCGAACAGGCCCGAGCGGCGGATCTCGCGGACGGCGGACTGCAGGTCTTCGGCGCGGCCGCCGTGCAGCCACACCATGATGTCGGCGTCGGCGCGCATGGCCGACACGTCGTACAGCCCGCGCAGGGTGACCTGCCGGCCGGCGAGCTCCTGCGTGAGGGCCTCGAAGGCCCTGGTGTTTTCTTCGGTGTCGGCAGCGTCAGCGCCGGCTCCGCCCGCCGCAGACCGCTTGAAAACGGTCCAGAGGGTAAAGAACTGTTCTTCGTTAACGGCTGTTTCTTCGGTGCTCTGACCCATGGGCTCACTCATGATTAACAGTCTGCCCTTCCGGGCAGGCTTAGACGAAATACTCCACTTCTACTTGGTGTAGAAGTGGCTAATGTCACAACTGGTCCAGCTGCTCCACCAGACCGGACATCCGGGTGCGGGTGTCGGCGGTGACGGCGGCCAGTCCGGTGCCGGCCAGCCATGCTCCGACAACTTCCAGCCCGGGAACCGCGTCGACGGCGGCACGGACCGAGGCGACCCGGTCCCGGTGCCCGACGGCGGCGGAGGGAAGTGCCCCCACCCACCGGACCACATCCCAGCCGACGACGTCGTCAACGCCCAGTGGAACCTGGAGCAGCACCGAGGCGTCGGCCAGCGCCTGAGCGAAGAGATCGTCGTCGTCCCGTTCCACCGGGCTGGGCCGGGCTGACGCCGCGTCTGCCGCGCTGAGCGCCCGCCCGTAGGACAGCCGCAGCACATGGGTGCCCGGTCCGGTGGAGTCCGCAAGCCACTGCCACTTGGCCGTGGCATGGGTCAGGGCTTTCGCATCCACGCCCTGAACGTCTTCGGCCACGAGGACACCGGTGCCGCGGGGATGGGCGTCAAGGTCCGGCTGGTCGATGACCAGGGTCACGAGTGCGACGCCGGGGCCCGGGCCCGGGCGGGCGGCGGCGAGTTCCGGCACGGTGCCGGCGAGCAGGTCCACGGCGGCGGGACCGTCGGTTGCCACCACGAGCGCGTCCGCGGACAGGGTGCGTCCGGCAGCGGAAACGGTCCATCCGGCGCCGTCGCGTGCCACCGAGTCCACGGCCACACCGGTATCCACCTTGACGCCCCGGGCCGCGAGATCCTCCTCCAGAGCGCGGCTGAGCCTGCCCATGCCGCCGGCAAGGCCGGCAACAGCGGAGCCGGCGGGCGCCGAGGCGCGCAGGGACCCCACAGCCGCAGCCAGCGACCCGTGCTTGGCCAAGGCCGCGCGCAGCCCGGGAGCTACGGAGTCCACGTCCAGGACGTCCGGATCCGACGAATAAACGCCGCCCACAACGGGTGCCACCAGCCGGCGCAGCACTGCATCACCCATCCGGGCGCGGACCACCTCGCCGAGGCTGACGCTTTCCCTGCGGGCCAGGGCACCGACGGGCAGGATCTTGTCCAAGGCCGCCCGGGCGGCGCCGGCCCGCCCGATGGCCCGGACGATTTCAGGTGCCCGGGGATCGGCGGGGATGCCGAGCAGGCCGCTCTGCGGCATCCGCTGGGCGGCGGCAGCGACGTCCTCGCCGGCGAGCTGCAGCCAGGCACCGTCCCGGTTGGGGCTTACGACGGCGTCGCCCAGGCCCAGTTCCCCGATCAGCTCGGGAACGGCCGGCGAACGGGTGGCGAAGGATTCCGCTCCGCTGTCCAGGGTCAGGCCGGCGACGGAGTGGGTGCCCACGCAGCCGCCCACGGCAGCGCCGGCTTCCAGCAGCGTCACGGCAAGGCCGCCGCGGGCCAGGTCGCGGGCCGCAATCAGGCCGGAAATTCCGCCGCCAACCACCACGGCGCTCCGAGCCGGGACGGGGAGTTCCGCTGCTTCAGTCTCGGGGTTGGATTTCCGGGAAACCGGGAAATGGGGAAGAACCGGACGGTGCGGCATGGTTACGGCTCCACCGAGTGGATCAGCTCGACAATACGGGTCAGGACGTCCGGATCGGTGTCCGGCGGGACGCCGTGGCCCAGGTTGACGACGTGGCCGGGGGCTCCGGCTCCGGCCGCCAGCACTTCGCGGACGTGTGCCTCCAGCACGGGCCAGGGGGCTTCCAGCAGTGCGGGGTCGATATTGCCCTGCAGCGGCGTGGTTCCGCCCAGCCGGCGGTTGGCCTCATCCAGCGGCAGCCGGTAGTCCACGCCGACCACGTCGACGCCGACGTCGCGCATGGCACCGAGCAGCTCGGAGGTGCCGGTGCCGAAGTGCACCAGCGGAGCGCCCAGATCCCGGACGTGGTCCAGCGCCCGCGCCGAGGCCGGCGCGACGTGGCGGGTGTAATCGGCCAGGCCCAGGGATCCGACCCAGGAGTCGAACAGCTGCCCGGCGCTGGCGCCGGCCTCCAGCTGGGCACGCAGGAACATGCCCGAAGCATCAGCTGCCCAGGAGGTCAGGGCCTGCCAGGTGTCCGGATCCGCATGCATCATGGTCCGGGGGCCCAGATGGTCGCGGGACGGCTTGCCCTCCACCATGTAGGCGGCCAGCGTAAACGGGGCTCCGGCAAAGCCGATCAGGGGCGTTGTGCCGAGTTCGGCCACGGTGAGGCGGACAGCTTCACGGATCGGCTCCAGGGCCTCCTCGGTCAGCGTCGGCAGCGCAGCGACATCGGCCGCCGTGCGCACCGGTGAACCCAGGACCGGCCCGACGCCGGGAACAATGTCGACGTCGACGCCTGCCAGCTTGAGCGGGATGACAATATCCGAGAAGAAAATCCCCGCATCAACGTCATGCCGACGAACCGGCTGCAGGGTAATTTCCGAGGCCATGGCCGGATCCAGGCAGGAATCCAGCATTGCGGTCCCTTCCCGCAGTTTGCGGTATTCCGGAAGCGACCTGCCGGCCTGACGCATAAACCAGACCGGTCGGCGGGACGGAATTCCCCCGCGGTACGCAGTAATCAGAGGGGAATCGGCCGTGCGGCCATCCATGAGCGGATGAGAGGCGCTAAGAGTCATACCCTGATTCTCTCCAAAATCCGGCCCGAACGATAACCAGCCGCTCCGGCGGTGCCCGCGCAGACCCCCGAGGTGACGGGAAACACCTCGAAAAGGGCCCAGGTTAGGGGCGCCTATTGAGGGTACGGCGGCAGCGGTGGCTAGTATTGACTCACTGTGGTTCTACTTTCCCTTATTGCGACGCACTCCGATGTTGATCTGGAGACTGTTGCCCGCCTAAGCGCCGGCGCGTCCCAGGTCTCTACTTCCCTGCTCGAAACCGGGTCGGCGGTGTCAGGCTCAGTTGTCCTGGCAACCTGCAACCGGTTCGAGGTCTATTGCGAGGCCAAGTCGGAGGCGGACATTGAAGCTGCCCGCTCCGCCGTCGTCGCAGAAATCAGCCGCCACTCGGGACTGAACAAGGACCTCGTTTCGCGCTCCTTCACCACGAACACCGGCGAATCGGTTGCCAAGCACCTGTTCGCCGTCGGCGCAGGCCTGGACTCCGCCGTCGTGGGCGAACGCGAAATTGCCGGCCAGGTCCGGCGGGCACTGATCGAAGCCCAGGAAAAAGGCACCGCCAGCGGCGGCCTGACCCGGCTTTTCCAGACCGCATCCCGCACCGCCAAGGATGTCGGCGCCCTGACTGCCCTGGGCAAACGGGGGCTGTCCATTGTGTCGGTCGCCCTGGAACTGGCCACCGACCTTTCCGTGGACATCGACTGGCGGAACAAGTCAGTGGTCGTGTTCGGCACCGGCGCCTACGCCGGCGCCACCATGGCACTGCTCAAGGAACGCGGCTGCACCGAGATCAGCGTTTACTCCTCCTCCGAGCGCGCCGAGTCCTTCACGGCTTCCCGCGGCGGCACTCCGCTGACACGGGATTCCCTTCCCGCAGCCCTGGCCGCTGCCGACGTCGTGATCGGCTGCAGCGGCAGCGACAGCCAGGTCAGCGCCAAGGACATCCGCCGCGTGCGGGCCCACAGCAACAAGCCGCTGATCATCATCGACCTGGCCCTGACACATGATTTCGAGCCCGCCGTGCGCGAAGTGGACGGCGTGGACCTGATCACCCTGGAATCGGTGCGCCTTGCCGCGCCGGCCGAGCAGGCCGAATCACTGAAGCAGGCCAGCGGCATCGTGGCCGACGCCGCCAAGCAGTTTTCCGAGCTCCAGCTGAGCCGGCAAATGGATTCGGCGATCGTGGCGCTGCGCCGGCACACGCTGAATGTCCTGGACTCGGAACTGGAAAAGGTCCGCGCCCAGCACGGCTGCACCGGTGCTGCTGAGGAAGTGGAATTCGCCATGCGCCGCATGGTCAAGCAGCTGCTACACGTGCCCACGGTCCGCGCCCGCGAGTTGGCTGCCAGCGGCCAGCAGGACGACTACATCAAGGGACTCGAAGCCCTCTTCGGCATCACCCCGGACCAGCCGGTCACGCGCCGGCCCGCCGCCCCCGCGCACGGCAGCCTGCCGGCCGGGCACGCCGGAATTGCCTCGATCGACGACTCGGACACGGCGGAATCCGCCTAGCCGGATCTCAGCGCCGGCTTCTCAGTTCTCCGGCATTTCAGTACACCGGCTTGGCCGGTTCGATTTCCCGCACCCACTCCAGGATTCCGCCGGACACATTAAATACGTCGGTGTAGCCCTGCCCCAGGAGGAAGGCCGCCACTTCGGCCGACCGCACCCCTGATTTGCAGTGAACGTACAGCTCCCGCCCGCGCTCCGGAAGGTTCTCCCCCGAGAGGATTCCTGCCCGCGGCATCAGCAGCGCTCCGTCGATGCTCACGATCGCGTGCTCGCCGGGCTCCCGGACATCCAGCAGGTCGAAGTCCCGGGCACCGGCCAGCCGCGCGGCAAGCAGCCGCTGCAGGTCATGGACTCCCACAGCAGGCACCTGGGCACCGCTCCCCCGGCCGGCGCCGCTTCCTTCCGGCAGGCCGCAGAAAGCCTCATAGTCGATCAGCTCGGTGACCGGCACTGCCGCCGGGTCCTTCCGCACCCGGATCTCCCGCCAGACCATGTCCAGGGCATTGAGCACCAGGACCCGTCCCAGCAGCGTCACCCCGGTGCCGGTGATCAGCTTCACGGCCTCATTGACCATCACCGCGCCGATCTGCGCGCACAACACACCCAGCACCCCGCCCTCGGCGCAGGAAGGTACCGAACCCGGCGGCGGAGCCTCGGGGTAAAGGTCCCGGTACGTCGGGCCGTGCTTTCCCCAAAAAACACTCACCTGGCCGTCAAAGCGCAGGATGGAACCCCAGACATAGGGTTTGCCCAGGATCTCGGCGGCATCGTTCACCAAGTAGCGGGTCGCGAAGTTGTCGGTGCCGTCCAGGATCAGGTCGTAGCCGGCAAAGATGTCCACCGCGTTGGAGGCGTCCAGCCGCACCGGATGCAGCCGGACCTCGACGAGGGGGTTGAGTTCCAGGACGCTGCGGCGGGCCGACTCCGCCTTGGAGCTGCCGACGTCGGAGACCCCGTGGATCACTTGGCGCTGCAGGTTGGAGGCCTCCACCGTGTCGTCGTCCAGGATGCCCAGGGTTCCCACCCCTGCGGCCGCCAGATACAGCAGCGCCGGCGATCCCAGCCCGCCGGCGCCGATCACCAGGACCCGGGCATTCTTCAGGCGCTGCTGCGCCTGCATGCCGAATTCAGGCAGAATCAAATGCCTGGAATATCGAAGGGTTTCCTCGCCCGTAAGCCCTGCCGCAGGCTCGACCAGCGGCGGCAGTGCGGTCTGAAGCTCAGTCATGGCTCCCAATCTAGTACCCAATCGCGCCGCGGAACCTTTCGCGCTTATTACCCGCGGGTAAACTGAAGTCCGTTCTCCGGGCGCTTCGGCCCGGTGTTGTTGAGAGGTCCAAACACGTGAGCAACCAGCAAACCGGCAAAGCAACCCGGCTCCCCCGGGAGGAACGCCGCCGCCAGCTGCTGAGCGCCGCGCAGGAGGTCTTTGTCAGCAACGGCTTCCACGGAGCCGCCATGGATGACATCGCCGAAGCGGCCCGTGTCAGCAAACCCGTGCTCTACCAGCATTTTCCCGGCAAGCGCGAGCTGTATCTGGCGCTGTTGGAGAACCATCTGGGAACACTGACGGAGTTCCTTACGTCGGCGCTGAACTCCACCACTGACAACAAGCTGCGCGTCCGGGAAACGATGCGGGCATACTTCCGCTTTGTGGCGCAGGACAGCCAGGGCCACCGGCTGGTGTTCGAATCCGACCTGACGAACGATGCGGAGGTCAGCGCCCGGATCGAGGAGTTTAATGCCCGCTTCGCCAGCAGTATTGCCGGCGTGATCGCTGAGGACACCAAGCTTTCCCCCGTGGAAGCCACCCTGCTGGGCCGGGCGCTTGCCGGAATGGCGCAGGTCAGCGCCCGCTATTGGCTGGAGACTAACGGAGACCTGGACATCGATGCGGCCTCCGAACTCATTTACCGTTTAGCTTGGCGCGGAATCAGCCGGTTCCCCAAGGAGATCTAGAGTAGATTTCGAACCGGATACGTTCATTAATACAGGAGGCACCACGGTGGAAGTAAAAATCGGTATTCAGAATGTTGGGCGCGAAATTGTCTTTGAGTCGAGCCAGAACGCCGACGCCGTTGCCGATGTGGTGGCAGAGGCCCTGACCGCGCAGAAGGAACTGCGCCTGAAGGACGACAAGGGCCGTCTCATCATGGTTCCGGCCGGTGTGATCGGCTATGTGGAAATTGGTGCCGAAGAGGTTCGGCGCGTCGGCTTCGGCGCCCTGTAGCCTCCGAACCGGAAGACAGGAAGATGACCAGCCTGATCGTCACCGCCCTAGCCTCATTGGCGGTCGGTTTCGTCGTATGGGGCGCTGACCGGCGCCGGTCCCGCTACGGCATCTTCCTGCTCCCGGGGCTGGCCCTGGTTGCCGGCATGCTGTCCTGGATCCTCCTGCAACTGGCCGGCGCCGGTTCGGATCCTGACCTGCACTGGCTCGTCTGGGTTCTTCCTCCGGTAATCGGCGCCGTCGGTGCCGTTGGCACGGCGCTTGTCCTGGGCCCGGCGCGCGAGGCGCGGGATACGGCGGAACTGGAGCGGGTGCTGCGGTCCTAGCCCCGGAACTGCCCCGGTCCGGCGCGTGAGGCCAGCAGGGATCTCAGGTCGCACGGTCAGGCAGTGAGCCCGAGCCTGCTCATGCGGCGCGAGTGGTTGCGCGTGAGGGCGGCAAAGAGGTTCTTGACCTCATCCTCGTAAAGGCCCTGATCCGTGTCCTGCAGCAGTCCGCCCAGAACAGCACGCTCCAGGACCACGCGCTGCGCCTGGGTCAGGGCTTCGCCCACCAGCCGGCGGCCCCACAGGGCCAGGCGCGAGGACAGCCGGGGATCATCCGCCAGCGCCTGCTGAAGCCGCGCCTCAAGGACCGCCCCCGTTGGTTCTGCTTCCTGCAGCCCAAGCACCAGATCCGCCGTCGCCGGGTCCAGGCGCGCAGCCACCGATTGATAGAAGTCATCGGAAATGGCGTCCGTGACGTAGAACTTCATCAGCGACTCAAACCAGTCAGCGGGACGGGTCCGGTCATGGAAGGCGTCCACCGACGGCTGGAACGGCCGCATCGCCGCCTCGGGATCCAGACCCAGCGACTGAAGGTGGCCCGTCACCCGTTCATAGTGTTCATACTCGCGCACGGCGAGCCGGCCCAGGACCGTGCGGTCATGCAGTGTTGGGGAAAACCGGGCGTCGGAGGACATGCGCTCGAACGCTGACAGCTCCCCGTAGGCCATGACGCCGAAGAGGTCCGACAGGAAGCGTCGGTACAGCTCCGCGGGGTCAAGCGAAGGGTCCGGAATCTCCGGGCCGGAAGTGGCAACTGGCTCGGGGCGTGTCCGGTTAGTCATGGATCCCAGCGTACCGCCGGTGCCCCGCCGGGACCGCACCGGCGGGCGCAGGCCACAGCGGACCCCTCCGACCTGCCGCCTGCCTTCCAGCTGCCTTTTCACCGAAAGAACAGGCTGCCGCCCGGCCGCACGCCGCACCCGCTGCCAATGCGCGGTCACCGGCGACCACCGGGTAGACTTGGAGGGTAGTAAAAGGATGCCCGGTCGTCTGATAGACCTTAGCCAGACCCGCAATACCTACGCGATCTTGATATTTTTGGCCGCCTCCCGTGCCCGATGCACCGCGGCGGACCTGCAGTTGTTAGCCCGCGATCGGCTTCCGCTGGACGCATCATGCGCGTGCCACCCGCTCCGGTATGGGCTTTGACAGCCACTCGTCGAGCATGGCGCCGCGATGCCTAACTGAACGGTATTTAATTGAACACTGAACTTACCCAGGTGGACGACAACCGCCACCTCACCGCGGACGACAGCAACGAAGCTCTGACCGTCGCCGAGACCCTTGCCACTTCACAGGCGGCAGCTGAAATTCCGGACCTGACCTTCGCCGATTTCGGTGTCCGCTCCGACATCGTGGAGTCGCTGGCCGAGGCCGGGATTACCCATCCCTTCCCGATCCAGTCCATGACGCTTCCGGTGGCTCTGGGCGGCCACGACATCATTGGCCAGGCCAAGACCGGTACCGGCAAGACACTCGGCTTCGGCATTCCCGCCATCCAGCGCGTCATCGCCCCGGACGACGAAGCGTACGCCTCCCTCGCCGTGCCCGGCGCACCGCAGGCCCTGATCGTCGTCCCGACCCGCGAGCTCGCCGTCCAGGTGGCCGGCGACCTCTCCACCGCAGCGAAGCGCCGCGGCGCCCGGATCGTCACGATTTACGGCGGACGTGCGTACGAACCGCAGATCGAGTCCCTGGCCGCCGGCGTGGAGATCGTCGTCGGAACCCCCGGACGCCTGATCGACCTGTACAACAAAAAGCACCTGTCGCTGAAGAACGTCCGCATCGTCGTCCTCGACGAAGCCGATGAAATGCTGGACCTGGGCTTCCTGCCCGACGTCGAGACCCTGATGGCGGCCACCCCCGCCGTCCGCCAGACGCTGCTGTTCTCGGCCACCATGCCCGGCGCCGTCGTCGCCATGGCGCGCCGCTACATGACCAAGCCCACGCACATCCGCGCCGCCGATCCCGACGACGAGGGCCTGACTAAGAAGGACATCCGCCAGGTTGTCTACCGCGCCCACAACCTCGACAAGAGCGAAGTGGTATCCCGCATCCTGCAGTCCAAGGGCCGCGGCCGCACCATCATCTTCACCAAGACCAAGCGCACGGCCGCCAAGCTGTCCGAGGAACTGGCCGACCGCGGCTTCGCCGTAGCCGCCATGCACGGCGACCTGGGCCAGGGCGCCCGCGAACAGGCCATGCGTGCCTTCCGCAACGAGAAGGTGGACGTTCTCGTCGCCACCGACGTCGCGGCCCGCGGCATCGACGTCGACGACGTCACCCACGTCATCAACTACCAGTGCCCCGAAGACGAGAAGACCTACCTGCACCGCGTGGGCCGCACCGGCCGCGCCGGCAACAAGGGCACCGCGGTGACCTTCGTGGACTGGGACGACGTCCCCCGCTGGGGACTGATCAACAAGGCCCTGGGCCTGGACCAGGCCGAGCCGGTGGAAACGTACTCCTCCTCCCCGCACCTGTACACCGACCTGGACATCCCCGAGGGCACCAAGGGCCGGCTGCCGCGCAACAAGCGCACTCTGGCCGGCATCGGCGCCGAAAAGATCGAGGACCTGGGCGAAACCGGAAAGAAGAACGCCGCGGCCCCCGCCCGCGACGGTTCCCGCGGCAGCGACCGCTCCCGCGGCGGCACGCGCGGTGACCGCCCCCGCGGCAGTGACCGCACACGCAGCAGCGACCGGCCGCGGTCGGAGAAGCGCGACAGCCCGCGCCGCTCCGACGACTCCGCAGCCGCGCCCGCCCAGAAGGCCGAGGCGCCGGCAGCGGTTGCCGCGGACAGCGCTGCCGGCCGTCCCCGCCGGACCCGCACCCGCCGCCGCAACGGCGAAGTGGTGGGCGACGCCGCACCCGCCGCCGAATAGCCGGGCAGCGCCACAGCCCATGAGCACACCCCTTTGGTCGCCGGACGGCAGGTCGCTGGTGGTGCACGCGGACAACGCCGTGTTCCTGCCCACCCTGCCCGACGGCGCCTTCACCATGATCTACGTGGATCCTCCGTTCAACACCGGCCGGTCCCAGCGGCGGCAGCAGACCACCATGGTCCGCAGCGCCGACGGCAGCGGCGACCGCGTCGGGTTCAAGGGCCGCAGCTACAGCACGGTCAAGGGCCTGCTCTCCAGTTACGACGACGCGTTCGAGGATTACTGGGCGTTCCTGGAACCGCGCCTGGCTGAAGCCTGGCGGCTGCTGGCCGACGACGGAACCCTGTACGTGCACCTGGACTACCGGGAGGTGCACTACGCGAAGGTCATGCTCGATGCCCTTTTCGGCAGGGACTGCTTCCTCAACGAGATCATCTGGGCCTACGACTACGGCGGACGGGCGAAGAACCGCTGGCCCGCCAAGCACGACAACATCCTGGTGTATGTGAAGAACCCTGCCGCGTACCACTTCGACAACGCCGAGGTGGACCGTGAGCCGTACATGGCCCCGGGGCTGGTCACCCCCGAGAAGGTGGCGCTGGGCAAGCTGCCGACGGATGTCTGGTGGCACACCATTGTGTCGCCCACCGGCAAGGAAAAAACCGGCTATCCCACGCAGAAGCCCGAGGGACTGCTGCGCCGCACGGTGGCAGCCAGCAGCCGCGAGGGCGACTGGGTTCTGGACTTCTTCGCCGGTTCCGGAACGCTCGGCGCCGTCGCTGCGAAGCTGAACCGCAGGTTTGTTTGCGTGGATGCCAACCCGCAGGCCATCGAGGTGATGGCCAAACGGCTGGGGCATGCCGCGGATCTGGTGCCGAGCGAGGCGGTGGCTGCCGCGTCAGCTGCGGCAGCTGCGGCAGCCGCCGCTGTCGCTGCCGGCGCGGTGACGGCAGAGGCCGTCAGTTAGCTCCCGTTGCCGTGGACAAAAAGTCCTAGGGCGAAATCACTGGGGATCCGGTGGCCAGCGCCGTGATTTGCTCCAGTACGTCCGGTGCCGTGGTGAATTCTCCCAGCAGATTGGGCTTGCCCGTTCCGTGGTAATCGCTGGAGCCGGTGACCAGCAGGGAGTTCTTTGCCGCCAGCTGCCGCAGCCAGGCGCGGCCCTCCACCGGGTTGTCCCGGTGGTCGGCCTCGACGCCAAGCAATCCGGCGTCGATCATGTCGGCGAAGGTCTGCTCACCGACCACCCGGCCCCGGGAGGATGCCACCGGATGGGCGAACACCGGCACGCCCCCGGCCTCCCGAATCAGTTCGACGGCGC
This sequence comes from Arthrobacter sp. zg.Y820, assembly GCF_030125555.1. NCBI lineage: Bacteria > Bacillati > Actinomycetota > Actinomycetes > Micrococcales > Micrococcaceae > Arthrobacter > Arthrobacter sp. zg.Y820. The sequence goes on along the minus strand of NZ_JASKLX010000001.1, from coordinate 728,778 downwards.
GGGCCGGGTCCGGGGCGTAGTGCGCCACAAAGTAGCGCGAGCGGGCGGTGAGGATGCCTGAGAACGCCGCGGAGCGGTTCGGCACCACGCCTGCGGCAACAAGGGCGTCGGCAATGTGCGGCCGCCCGATGGTCGCCCCCGGCGCCACATGCTCCTGGACCAGCTCCCAGTTGATGGGAAAGTCTTCAGCCAGCCGCTGCACCATCAACTCCGCCCGCGACACCCGGGCCGAGCGTGACCGGGCGATCTCTGCCAGCAGCCCGGGATGCGCGGGATCGTGCAGATAGGACAGAACGTGGACGCTGATGCCTTCGCTGCTGCGGCAGGACACCTCCATGCCGGGCACCAGAGTCAGGCCAATGCTGCGGGCCGCCTCCCCGGCGTCCGCCCAGCCGGCGGTCGAGTCATGGTCAGTCAGGGCAACGACGTCCAGTCCGGTTTCCTTGGCGGACTTCATGACGGCCGCCGGCGGCTGGGTTCCGTCGGAGACTGTTGAGTGCGTATGCAGGTCGATTCTCACCTCATCAATCTACTTGGTTCCGCCACACCCGATGCTCCTGCGGCACGGCAGCGCAGCCCGGGATGTTTGGCCGCCCCGGCTGCTCAGTGAGACCATGGAAGAGTGACTACTGATGCGAATCCACTGACCACCGCCGATGCGTCCGGACTCGAGGAGCTGTCCGAAGGGCAGCCCCTGGATGACCGCGTAAACAACCGTTCGCAGAAGCCCTCCAACGAAGCCTACAAGGCCTTCATGGCCACGGGCTGGGCCGATGACGACGCCGCACTTCCGGCCCGTGCAGAAGTCGCCGCGCACGCGGCTCAGCGCCGCCGTGCACTCTCGGAGCGCTTCCCGGGCGAACGCCTGGTGATCCCCGCCGGCCCGCTGAAGGTCCGTTCCAACGACACCGATTACCGCTTCCGGCCGCACTCCGGCTTTGCGCACATGACGGGACTGGGGCTGGATCAGGAACCGGATGCCATTCTCGTGCTGGATCCGGTGGAGCCGGGCACCGGCGACGACGGCGGCAACCACACCGCGGTCCTGTACTTCCGTCCGCTGGCCGGCACCGACAGCGAGGAGTTCTACTCCAACGCCCGCTACGGCGCGTTCTGGATCGGCTCCCGCCTGGGACTGGAGCAGGTCAGCGCCCTGCTGGACCTGCCGACCCGCCACTTGGACGAAGCCGAAACCGCCATCACCTCCAACGTCGGCGACCCGAAGTTCGGCGGCATCTCCGTCCGCCTGCTGCGCAAGGTCGACGAAATGGTCGACGCCCTGGTGGACACCGTCCGCTACAACACCGCCATGGATCCGGAAAACGTGGACCTCAGCGCACTCGATGCCCTCGACGGCGAACTGACCGAGGCGCTGTCCGAACTTCGCCTGATCAAGGACGAATGGGAAGTGGAGCAGATGAAGGCCGCCGTGGCAGCCACTGTCAACGGCTTCACCGAGGTGATCAAGGCGCTGCCCCGTGCCATCTCCCATCCGCGCGGCGAACGCGTCGTTGAGGGTGCGTTCTTCGCCCGTGCACGCGAAGAAGGCAACGACCTCGGCTACGACACCATCGCCGCCGCCGGCAACAACGCCACGGTCCTGCACTGGATCCGCAACAACGGCACGGTAAACGCCGGCGAACTCCTGCTCCTGGACGCAGGGGTGGAAGCCGACAGCCTCTACACCGCAGACATCACCCGCACGGTTCCGGTCAACGGCAGCTACTCCCCCGTGCAGCGCAAGATCTACCAGGCCGTCCTGGACGCAGCGGACGCAGGCTTCGCCGCCGCCAAGCCCGGCGCCAAGTTCCGCGACGTCCATGCCGCAGCTGTCCGGGTGCTGGCCGAGCGCCTCGACAGCTGGGGCTTGCTTCCGGTTCCGCTCGAGGAAGCACTCTCCAGCGAAGGCCAGCAGCACCGCCGCTGGATGCCGCACGGCACCAGCCACCACCTTGGCATGGACGTCCACGACTGCGCGCAGGCACGCAAGGACCTGTACCTGGACGGCATCATCACCGAGGGCATGGTCTTCACCATTGAGCCCGGCCTGTACTTCAAGGACGAGGACCTGACCGTCCCCGAGGAATACCGGGGCATCGGCGTTCGGATCGAGGACGACATCCTGATCACGGCCGACGGTCCCGTCAACCTCAGCGCTGCCCTGCCGCGCAATCCCGAGGACGTCGAAAACTGGATGGCTGGCCTGTACGCCGCTGAATAGCGCCGGCCCGCCGGAATGGCCCAAGCCGCCTGAATAAACCAGGTTGCCGGGAACCAGCAGAGGCTCCGCACCCCTTGGGTGCGGAGCCTCTGCTGTTGGCTGTAGCCGGTTGCTAGCGGTTGCTGCCGGTGCTGCTGTTCCCGTTTTCTGCACCGTTGCTGCTGTTCTGCCCGTCGGCGCTGTTCTGCTGCGGTTCGGCCGAATCCGCCGAATCCGCCGGTGCCTCCGGTGCCGGCGGAAGCCGCACCCCGTACTGCGGTCGGCCGTCGGGAAGATCCGGGAACTGGCCGCGGGGCACGGTTCCGGCGGAGTCCGGTGCTGCAGATGCGCCGTGGGTGCCGCCGGCCCCCTGCTGTCCCGCGTCGGGCTGGCCCGCCGGGGCCTGCGGCTGGCCGGTCGCCGCGCCGTAGGGATTGGCCCAGCTTGCCGGACGGTCCGGAGCTGCGCCCTGGCCGCCCTGCGGCGGAGTCTGCCCCTGGTACGGCGGCGTGCCCTGGTATGGGGGCCGGTTCTGCGGAGGCTGGGGATGGCCGTGCTGCCCGATCATCGGCAGCTGCTGCAGCAGCCGACGGGCGTCATTGGCGGCCTGCGGGGCAACAATCACGTCATAGCTGGTGGCGACGACCTGGCTGATGGACGTGAAATCCCGCCGGCCGCGCTGCATGGCGTAGGCCAGCACCCCGAACAGCAGCCAGAAGGCCGCGCCCAGCGCCATGGAGGGAATCAACGACAAGTAGGATTCCCCGCCGGCAAACAGCATCAGGGCCAGTCCCACAAACAGGCCAAACCAGGCGCCGGTCGCGGCCGAGGACAGCGCCACCTTCGGGTAGGACAGACTGCCGGTCACCCGCTCCACTGACTTCAGCTCATTGCCGATGATCGAGACCATCTGGACGGGAAACTTGCTGTCTGCCAGATAGTCCACCGCTTTCTGGGCGTCCAGGTAGGCCGTGTAGCGGCCCACCGTTTCTCCCTGGGGCAGGCTGCGGCCTTCATCGCGTGGCGGCTTTGAACCGAAAAGGTTAGACATCCTCCCATTCTGTCCCACTTGGCGCTCCGGCGGAGGGTGTATCGCTTGAAGTGAACGGCGCCCCGCGTCCCTTCCCAACTGCCGGCGCGTTCGCTGCCGGGTCCTGCGGCCGGAGCCGAACCCAAATACGGCGGAAGCGCCGGGCACCCCGTAGCCTTGGAATGTGAGCAAAAATCCTACCCGCGTCTTCATTGCACGCCTGCTCGGCCTCGACGTCTTCGACCCCCTGGGTGACCGTCTGGGCCGGCTGCGTGACGCCGTCGTGCTCGACCGCGGCCCCGGCCGGCCGCCGCAGGCCGTTGGCATTGTGGTGGAAGTTCCCGGAAAAAAGCGGGTGTTCGTTCCCATCACCCGCATCACTTCCATGGACCCGGGGCAGATCATCTGCACCGGCCTCGTGAATCTCCGCCGTTTTGAGCAGCGCGGAGCGGAGATGCTGGTGGTGGCCGAGCTCTTCGACCGCAAGGTCGTGCTGCGTGATGGCAGCGGCGAGGCAACCATCGAAGACATTGCCATTGAGCAGAACCGCGCCGGCGACTGGCACGTGTCCAACCTGTTCGTCCGGCGGGGCGGTTCGCAGCCGCGGCTGCGCTCCCTGCGCCGGCGCGGCGAGCCAATCATCATCGATTGGACGGACATCTATCACTGGGACATCAGCGGGCCGCAGGCCGCCACCCAGTTCGTTGCGCAGAATGATGACATGAAGGCCGCGGACTTCGCCGAGGCGCTGCATGAGATGAGCGGCAAGCGCCGCATCGAAGTGGCCAGCGAGCTGCAGGATGAACGCCTGGCCGACGTCCTGCAGGAACTGCCGGACGATGACCAGGTGCAGATCCTTCAGTCACTGGACGTGGAGCGTGCCGCCGACGTCCTCGAGGAGATGGATCCCGACGACGCCGCTGACCTCCTCAATGAGCTGCCCGAGGAGCAGAAGGAAGAGCTGCTGCAGCTCATGGAGCCCGAAGACGCCCGTGACGTGCGGCGCCTGATGCAGTATGAGGAGGACACCGCCGGCTCGCTGATGACGCCGGTACCGGTGATCCTGCCGCCGGAGGCGACAGTGGCCGAAGCGCTGGCGCATGTGCGCCGTGAGGAACTGACTCCCGCCCTGGCTTCCTCGATCTATGTGTGCCGGCCGCCGCTGGAGACGCCCACCGGGCGGTATCTCGGCGTCGTGTACATCCAGCAGCTGCTGCGTGCGGCTCCTCCGGAAGCGCTGGGGAATATCCTTGATACAGATCTGGAGCCGGTCCGGGACCACGCGAGCATCAGCGAAGTGTCCCGGATGCTCGCCACCTACAATCTCAACTCGCTGCCCGTCGTGAACGACGGCGGCCGACTGGTGGGGGCGGTGACGGTGGACGATGTCCTGGACCACTTGCTCCCCGATGACTGGCGCTCCGACGACGCCCCGACTGATGCAAAGCAGGGAAGGACACATGGCTGAAAGAGTGAAGTCCCAAACCAACGGCCTGGATACCCCCCGGACCGCCCGCACCCGCTGGCTGCCCCGGCTCTCTCCGAATCCGGACGCCTTCGGCAGCGCCACTGAGAACTTTGCCCGGTTCATGGGGACGCCCGCGTTCCTGGTGTACATGACGGTTTTTTGTGCGCTCTGGCTGATCTGGAACACCTGGGGGCCGGAACCGCTGCGGTTCGACAATGTCGCGCTGGGCTTTACGCTGCTGACCCTCATGCTGTCCCTTCAGGCCTCCTACGCCGCCCCGCTGCTGTTGCTGGCGCAGAACCGCCAGGATGACCGCGACCGGGTCTCGGTCCGCCAGGACCGCGAACGCGCTGAACGCAACCTGATGGACACCGAGTACCTGACCCGGGAGATCGCTGAGCTGCGGATCACCCTGCGCGAGGTTGCCACCCGCGATTACGTGCGCTCCGAACTCCGCAGCCTCCTTGAGGAACTGCTGGAGGCCAACGAGGCACCCGATGAGAGCCACGCACGCCGCGGAAACCGGCGGCGCACCGATGCGGCCGGTTCCACCGACAGCATGCCCAAACTCAATCCCGGCGGAAGGGAAAACTAAGGCGTGGCAGCAGCGCAGCTAACGGCGGACCGCGCCCTCGCGGCCCTGGACTCGGTCCTGGACCCCGAACTCCGGCGTCCCATTACGGAACTGGGGATGGTCAGCAAAGTTTCAGTGGACGACGACGGCGTCGCCTCCGTTGGCATCCTGCTGACCATCGCCGGGTGCCCGCTTCACGAGACCATTACCGCCGACGTCGAACGCGTCCTCGCCGGGGTGGAGGGCATCACCGGGATCCGCGTTGATCTGGGCGTCATGAGTGCCGAGCAGCGGGCGGCCCTGAAGGAACAGCTGCGCGGACCCGGCGGGGCCAAAGACATTCCGTTCAACCGGCCCGGCTCCCTGACCCGGGTCTATGCGGTGGCCAGCGGCAAGGGCGGCGTGGGCAAGTCCAGCGTCACGGTGAACCTCGCCGCCGCCATGGCCGCCTCCGGTCTCCGCGTGGGGATCGTGGACGCCGACGTCCACGGGTTCTCCATTCCGGGGCTGCTCGGCATTACCCAGCCGCCCACGCGGGTGGACGAAATGATCCTGCCGCCCGTGGCGTACGGCATCAAGACAATTTCCATCGGCATGTTCGTGGCCGGCAACGCTCCGGTCGCGTGGCGGGGGCCGATGCTGCACCGGGCGCTGGAGCAGTTCCTGACGGACGTGTACTTCGGCGACCTCGACGTGCTGTTCCTGGACCTTCCCCCGGGCACCGGAGACATTGCCATTTCCGTGGCCCAGCTGCTGCCGCAGTCGGAAATCCTCGTGATCACCACTCCCCAGGCAGCCGCCGCCGACGTCGCCGAACGCGCCGGGTCCGTCGCATCCCAAACCGGGCAGAGCGTGGCCGGAGTTATCGAAAACATGTCCTGGCTGCAGCTGCCCACCGGCGAACGGATGGAACTCTTCGGTTCAGGCGGCGGGGAGATCGTGGCCAAGCGGCTCAGCGATGCACTGGGCAAGGAGATTCCACTGCTGGGCAGCATCCCGCTGGACGTTGATCTGCGCACCGGCGGTGATGCCGGAGCACCCGTGGTGCTCTCTGAAGCCGCCGCCGCGGAGGGGTCGGCAGGCGCGGAGCTGCGGCGCATCGCCGCTTCGCTCGCTCGTCGGCCGCGGGGACTCTCCGGCCTGAAGCTGGACGTCACGCCGCGCTGACCGGCAACCGCTGAGCGGCGGCTTCGGGTCTTAGGTCGCTTCAGTATCGAAGGGTGCCCGTTCTCCGGTCTTCAACCGCATCAGCGGCGTGACGGCGGGAGGCGAGGAGGGTGCGGCCGTGCGTTCGGCTCCCGGCCGGGTGTTTCCCCGGGGTGCCGCCGGCTCGGGGCGCGCGCTGACGGGTTTGACGGCATCCTCGAAATCGTCGATCAGGGCTTCCTTGATGATCCGCCGCGGATCGTACTGCCGCGGATCAAGCTTGCGCCAATCCACTTCGTCAATTTCAGGTCCCACCTCTTCACGGAGCTGGTCCCGCGCTCCGGTGGCCATGCGCCGCAGTTCACGGACAAGCCGGGCCAGCTGGGAGGCGTATTCCGGCAGGCGTTCCGGGCCAAGCACCACCACGGCGAGGAGGGCCAGCACTAGCAGCTCATAGCCGTTGATTCCGATCACCTGTGAAGACTACCTTTCCCGCACCGTTGCAGGCCACTCGCCGGCCGGACCGGCAGCCGAACGAAGATCCCGCTCAAGACTATGCCCCCGCGCCGGTCATCGCGGAAAGCCCGCGCTGGATCCGTTCCCAGACGCCCTGAGCTGTATCGGGGGTGTGCAGGACCAGCCTGGAGGACTCGCTGAGGGAGATCTCACTGACGGCCTGATCCAGGACGTCGCCGGACGGAGCCGCGGAAACGGTGTAGGTTACCCGCCGCGAGGCCACCACTGCTTGGTGGGGACGCTGCGGATGGAACCAGACGTCGGGACGGCCCGGTCCGGATTCCTGCTCCTGGAGGATGAAGCCCTCGTCAAGGACCGAATGCCCGCTGATTCCGTCGATCGCCGGCCCCCGGGCACCGCTGTCGGATCGGGCTTCGTGGATGGTTACCGTGCTCCCCTGCCCTTCCAGCGTCATGACGACGGCGGGCTGTCCGGCGATGCGGGCCGAATGTGCCGCCACCAGCGACATTCCCTCGGCCTGCAGTTCGGGGCAGGCCCAGCCGCGGGTCCGCAGTGCGTCGATCTGCTCACGGGTCAGTTGGTTCGCCTCGCCGCCGGTGACCTCACTCCACCCGGAGGCCAGGCCGGGCGCCGACGCATTCAGGGAAGGATCCGGGGACAATCCGCCCAGCAGGTACGCCGTGGAGAGGACCAACCCGACGGCCGCGATTGCGCCGGCGGCAAACATCAGGCCGAGGTGCCGGGTCCCGCCTCCGTGGTGCCCCGCCCCGGCGGCGTAACCGTTCTCCGCTCCGGGAGCGCCCATCTGCGGGGTTTGTTCGATTCGCCCGCGAAGCTCCGGGCCGGGTTCCGGGATCTGCGCCGAGCGCATGCGGCTCCGGCGGCGGCGTTCCCGTGCGGCTTCGGCCCGGCACTGGTCGCACCGCGAGAGGTGCGTCTCTACGGCCGCAGTGGTGGCGGGGCCGGCCGTGTTGTCCAGATACTCCTGCAGAAGGCGTTTGGGATGGCGCATGGGTCAGTTGGCGCCCGCCACGCGTGGAAGGGCAAGCCGGGATCCGGTCCTCCGCTGCTGCGGGTCGCGGTGCGCCAGCTTCTCCTTCAGCATGGTCCGTCCCCGGTGAATGCGGGAGCGGACCGTTCCAAGTTTGACGCCTAGCGCGCGGGCTACCTCGTCGTAGGAAAGCCCCTCCAGATCGCACAGCACCACGGCGGCGCGGAAGTCCGGGGGAAGTTCGTCCAGGGCGCGGACAATATCCACATCCAGGTTGTTGAATTCGAAGCTGCGCTCCGGACCGGGGCCATTGCTGGGCAGTCGGCTCTCGGCTTCATCGCTCATGCCGTCAAAGCGGATCCGGCTCTTGCGGCGGGCCTGGTCGAGAAACAGGTTTGTGGTGATGCGGTGGAGCCAGCCGTCCAAGGTGCCGGGCTGGAAGTTCGCCAGTGAGCGGAAGACACGGACAAACACTTCTTGGGTGAGGTCCTCGGCGTCGTGCCGATTTCCAGTGAGCCGGTAGGCCAGGCGGTAGACTTTCGCTGAATGCGCCGTGACCACTTCCTCCCAGGTGGGCCTAACCCACTCGGAGTCAGCCGATCCGTCGGCTGCCATTGAGGGCGTCGTCGTCATGGTCTTCCCTCCTTCCGCTGATCTTTGCTTCCGCGCCGGGGCCGAACGGACCCCCGGGTTCTCTTTGCTGCATAATCCGCTTCTGTTTCCTGCATAATTATGTTGACCCATCAGTCTGGGAATTCTCTGTTAGCACGCCCGGTGCGAGCACACAAGGGCGGTTCCGTCGCTTCTTTGTTCGCCGCATCGCCCTGCGAAAGCCAGGCGGACAGCTGCGGGGGCCTAAGCTTGACTGAGCACGCTTCCCTCCAATGAAAGTGACACCAATGAGCGCCGACAAGCAGACCAACTGGTCCTACACGGAGGGGCTGCCCTTCGAGGATGAAGTACTGCTGCGCGCGCGGGAACGTTCCTACGAGCTGGGGGTCACTCCCGTATCCACCGGCGTCGGAGCGGCGCTCACGGTCCTGGCGGCCGCTTCCAAGGCCCAGACAGTGGTGGAGGTGGGAACCGGTGCCGGTGTTTCCGGTGTCTGCCTGCTGCGCGGATTGGGCCCGCAGTCGGTCCTGACCACCATTGACTCTGACGTGGACCACCTGCGGGCGGCACGGGAGGCCTACCGGGAAGCGGGGGTGGCGGGAAACCGGACACGCACCATTTCGGGGCGGGCTGCCGAAGTCCTCCCCCGCCTGACCGACGGAGCCTATGACATGGTGTTCATCGACGCTGACAAGCCGTCGTTCCCGGTCTACGTGGCGCAGGCCGTGCGCCTCCTGAAACGCGGAGGCCTGCTGGTGGTCAACGACGCCCTGGACCACGGCAAGGTCTCGGACCCGGCCATCCGCGAGGCGACCACCAACACCATGCGCAAGGTCGGCAAGGCCATCCGGGAAAACGAGTCCCTCGTTTCCTCGCTCCTGCCGACCGGCGACGGGCTGCTGCTTGCGGTGAAGACCGCCTAGGAGCGGCGTTCCCCGCCCACCGGCGCGTCCCGAAGATAGGAAATCAGCAGCCGCGTTCCGAAGCCGGTGGCGCCCTTGGCGATTTCATGACTGTCCGAACCGGCACGCATGGGCCCGGCAATGTCGACGTGCGCCCACGGCACACCGTCGACGAACTTCTCCAAGAACAGGGCAGCCACGATGGCCCCGGCCCCGAATTTGAGGGCAGGCGGCGCGACATGCGCAAGGTCTGCGGTGTGCGAATCCAGGGCGTAGTCGTACTCGTGCACCAGCGGCAGCTGCCAGACCCGGTCGCCGGAGTCGCCGCCGGCCTTTTCCAGCGCGTTGAGCAGCTGCGGCGTATTGGAGAACAGGGCTCCGTACTGCTGGCCCAGCCCCAGGGCCGCGGCTCCGGTCAGTGTTGCCACGTCCACAAGGGCATCCGGGGCCAGCTCGGCAGCGGCGTACGCGAGGGCATCGGCGAGGACCATCCGGCCCTCAGCATCTGTGTTGCCGATTTCCACGGTGGTTCCGTTGTACGTGGTCACCACGTCGCCCGGGCGGTAGGCCGATCCGCCGATGGCGTTTTCGGCCAGCGCCAGCACCGCGGTTACCCGGTGCGGAATCCTGAGCGCGGCAGCGGCCTCGACGGCGGCCAGGACCACGGCGGCCCCGGCCATGTCCATCTTCATGGTCATCATGGCATCACGGGGCTTGAGCGAAATTCCGCCGGAATCGAAGGTGATGCCCTTTCCGGCCAACACGATATGTTCTCCGCCGCCGGACGCCGGCCGGTAGGAAATCTGCACCAGCCGGGGCGGATGGGCGGAGCCGGAACCCACGGCCAGCAGGCCGCCGAATCCCTTCCGCCGGAGCTCGGCCTCGTCCAGCACTGAAATCTCCAGTCCGGCGCGGGCCGCCACGGCACGGCTTTGTGCTGCCATCCACTCCGGGGTAGCGGTGTCGGGCGGGAGGTTCGTCAGGTCCCGCGCGAGCCAGACGGCGCGGGCAGTAATTTCGGCGATGCGGAGGGCCTCCCGGTCCAGCCCCGTCAGTTGCATTTCGCGGGCCATCGGAGGGCCGGCAGGCGTCTTGCCGTGTTTGGGTGCCCGGTATCCGCCCAGGAGGAAACCCTCCACAAAGGCCTGCTGCGCGGCAGGGGCCAGGCCGTCCACCACTGCGGCGCGGATCCGGGCAGCTCCCCGGGTTGCCCGGGCCAGGGCGGCGCCGGCGCGGCGCATGCTCCGGACGGATTCGTCCCCGACACCGAGGAAAATTAGTTTTGCGGGGAGCAGCTCTGCTTTGGCGGAGGGCGGTTCCACCAGCAGCGTTTCACCGGCTTTTCCGGTGACTCCCGCGGTGGCCGCACGGGCGGCCACGTCCACTTCGTACCAGAGCGCAGTCTCGACGGCGCCCCGGCGCGGTTGCGGGGTGGGATGCAGTGCTTCGTCCGTGTCCTCCCGGACTGTCGTCGTCGGAGCGGCCGCCATGGCCACTGCCAGGACGTCAACTCCTTCATCAGGCGCCGGCTGCAGCCCGGTGCCGGCGGTGGGGGCGCCGGTCCGTGCGAGCAGCTGCTCCACAGCGGACACGGCGGTCATCGCCGTGTCCTGCTGGTCAGGCCTGTTGGCTTCCCCGGATGCCGGGGTTGCCTTTGATCCTTTGGGAGGTCGCTGCATCGGTTCGATTCCTAGCTCGTCGTCGCGCCCAGCAGGCAATCCTTCAGTTTGCCCGCTTCCTCGGCGTTCAGCTCCACAACGAGGCGCCCACCGCCGTCGATCGGCACCCGCAGGATGAGACTTCGCCCCTCCTTGGTGACCTCCATTGGTCCGTCCCCAGTACGCGGTTTCATGGCAGCCATGTTCCAGTTCCCCTTTCACAGTGCGCTGCGGGCGATCCCCCAGTCGCATGTAATCCTCTGTCGCACGGCCTCATAACCAGCTCCGGCGGCAATTGTCCTTCATTATTCCGCACAAACAGGCCGCAAACGAAATTTCTTGTGTTCCCCGCCACAGGGTCAGGGTGGATAATCCCCTCCGCCGGGCAGCGGGGTCCACCGCCAAAGCCAGGCAACCCAGACAATCTGCAGGATCAGAAACGCTGCGGCCACGGCCCAGCGGTAGGCGCGCGAGCTGCTGAGGCAGGCCAGGGCCAAGCCCAGGGGAAACAGCGGCAACAGCAGCCGGAACGTGCTGGTCAGCGGGTTCAGGAAGACAAACAGGTACATCAGGTACGCCGCGCACCAGACCTGCAGTTCCACGCCGAGCCGGCGTACGGCGCTGGAATTGAGGCAGAGCACGGTGAAGAGAACCAGAACGATCAGCGCCACCGGTCCCAGCACCGGCCCGAAAAGCCGTTCCGCCTCGACCAGCCAGGGTTTGAACGGCAGCAGGGAATCTCCCCGCCAGGCGGTCTCGGTATCCGTGTACGCGCGCAGTTCCCCGGTGACCGCCCAGGCGATCGCCGGCCAGGCCAGCGCCCCGACGCCGGAGGCGATGCCGAGGACCACCATCCGCCAGGCCTCGGACCAGGGAAAGGGCTCCTTGCCGCGTCGCATCCAGCGGCGGACGAACAGGATGCCCAGCATCAGGGCAAAGGCCACGCCCACCGGGCGGGACAGGCACATGACCAGGACAACCGGCACCGCGGCCAAGTAGCGGCGGGTTAGCAGCAGGTAGAGCGCAGCCGCCAGCAGCAACAGATTCAGTGATTCGGCATAGGGCACCTGGAGGACCGGCGACACCGGGCAGACCGCCACAAACGCCACGCCCCAAAGCGCGGTGCCGGCGGACGCCCGAAGCGCGAACAGCCGGTACACCATCAGGGCGGCACCGAAACCGGCCGCGGTGGCGACCAGCGGCGCGAGCACTTCCCAGCCCAGTCCGGTCAGGGCTGCGAGCGCCCGGACCAGCCCCGGGAAGAGGGCATAGAACGCCCATTCGTTCTCCTGCGCGCGTCCGGTCGCGTCGCGCGGGATCTCCCCCGGGTAGCCGCCGTCGAAGATATTCCGGTACCACTCGCTGTCCCAGGCTCCGATGAACTGCAGGTACGACGGCGTGCCCTCCCAGCCCCAGGGATTCAGCCCCTGCTGGGCGGCCACGGCCATGAAGACCGCGAAGGTGAACACGCGGGCCACGGCCCAAACCGCCAGGACCTTCGCGTACCAGGGCCAGCGGGTAAAGGCCGCCCCAGCCGCAGCCGCGGTCTGGGCCACGACGCGGTTGGGGCCCGACGCCGGCGGACGTTCCTCTCCCGTGGCGGTCCTACCCCTCACTGCGCACCCAGCAGCTCTCCAGGTGGTCATTGACGTATCCGGTGGCCTGCAGCATGGCGTACGCGGTGGTGGGGCCGACAAAGCGGAAGCCGCGCTGCTTCAGCGCCTTGGCCAGGGCCGTGGATTCCGCGGTGATCGCGGGAACATCGGCGATGGTCCGCGGCGCAGGGCGACCCGGGTCCGGTCGGTGCTTCTGCAGCAACAGCTCCAGGCTCTCGCCGTCGGGCAGCTCCAACAGTGCCCGGGCGTTGGCGATGACGGCGTTGATCTTCGCCCGGTTGCGGACAATTCCGGCGTCGGCCATCAGCCGTTCCCGGTCGGCATCGGCGAAACGGGCCACGGCAGCGGGGTCAAAGCCGGAGAACGCTGCCCGGAAGGCCTCGCGCTTGCGCAGGATCGTGATCCAGCTCAGGCCTGATTGGAAGGCTTCCAGGCTGAGGCGTTCAAACAGGGCAGCCTCACCGGTGACCGGCCGGCCCCATTCCTCGTCGTGGTACCGCTGGTAGTCGGGGCTGGCCACGGCCCAGGGACAGCGCAGCAGTCCGTCGGTGCCGGCGACGGTGCTCATGAAAGCGCCCCCGGCTCCTCCGGGCGCGCACCGCCGGGCCGGCCCCGGACAGCGGCAAGCGCGGCATCCCGCTCGGCCAGCGCCGACGCCAGCCGCACCAGCACGGCATCAACCTGGTCCATCCGGTAACCCCGCAGCGCCACCGAAAACCGCAGCCGCTCAATGTCCGACGGCTGCACCTGCTCGGGCAGCAGGACCGGGGGCATCCTGGGGTCCGGCTCGGCCAGCCCGTCGGCACGGGTCGTTGCTGGCAGGCGGGAGGGCGGATGCCGCGTTGCCAGGAGGGCGACGGCCCCGGCGGCAAGAACGGCCACGAAGACCAGGAATATTGTCACAGGACCATCGTGCCAGATGAGGCGCGGCCCTCCGCCCGGCTACGGCGAGACGTGGCCGGCGCTGTCGGCGATCATCAGCGCCACGGCCTCCGCCGGATCGTCCACCACGTGGATCAGTTCCAGGTCTTTCGCCGAGATCATTCCCTCCTGAAGCAGCGTGCTCCGGACCCAGTCCAGGAGCGGGCTCCAGAAGTCGGTGCCGATGAGCACGATCGGGAAGGACGTCACCTTCTGGGTCTGGACCAGGGTCATGGCTTCGAAGAGTTCATCCAAGGTACCGAAGCCGCCCGGCAGGACGATGAACCCCTGGGCGTACTTGACGAACATGGTCTTGCGCACGAAGAAGTACCGGAAGTTGATCCCCAGGTCCACCCAGTCGTTCAGGCCGGTCTCAAAGGGAAGTTCGATGCCCAGCCCGACCGACAGTCCGTCAGCTTCAACGGCGCCCTTGTTCGCCGCTTCCATGGAGCCCGGTCCGCCGCCGGTGATCACCGCGAGCCCCTCTTCCGCGAGCAGCCTGCCGACCTCCTCGCCGAGCTTGTAGTACGCCGATCCGGGCACGCTGCGGGAGGAGCCGAACACGCTGACCGCCGGCCCCAGCTCCGAGAGGGTGCCGAAACCCTCCACGAATTCGCTTTGGATGCGCAGCACCCGCCACGGGTCGGTGTGGGTGAAGTGGGTCTGATCCTGGGTATCAAGCAGGTAGCGGTCTGACTGCGGTGCGCCGGCCTGCGCCCGGCGCAGTTCCACCGGGCCCCGCTTGCGCGGGCTGCTGGTACGGGCACGGGACGTGTTGTCGCTGAATTCCATGGTTACAAGGGTAGCCACAAGTGCTGCGCAGGCTCATGCACGCCGCAGGGCCGCCGTCGGCCGGGTTTGATTGCTCTTGCGTCACGATTTCGGCGAATGTGTGCACTGCGACACATTTCGGACACAATCATTGACTATCTTCTACTTATGACCCGTGACACATCCGATGGCGCTATGCCTGAATCCGGACCGCCTGAATCTGGCCTGCCTGAATCCGGACCGCCTGATCCCGCCGCCCCTCTTGTTTCACTCAAGAACGTCAACAAGCACTTTGGCGACCTGCATGTCCTGCAGAACATCAACCTTGACGTGGCCCGCGGTGAAGTGGTGGTGGTGATTGGCCCGTCGGGTTCCGGAAAGTCGACGCTCTGCCGTGCCATCAACCGGCTGGAGACCATCGACGACGGTGAAATCGCCATCGACGGAAAGGTCCTCCCCGCCGAGGGAAAGGCGCTGGCCAAGCTGCGCGCCGACGTCGGCATGGTCTTCCAGTCCTTCAACCTCTTCGCCCACAAAACCATCCTCGACAACGTGTCCCTGGGTCCGGTCAAGGTCAAGGGAATGAAGTCCGCCGAGGCGAAGAAGCTCTCGATGGACCTGCTGGAGCGGGTGGGCGTCGCGAACCAGGCGAACAAGCTTCCCGCCCAGCTCTCCGGCGGACAGCAGCAGCGCGTGGCCATTGCCCGGGCGCTGGCCATGAAACCGAAGGTCATGCTGTTCGACGAGCCCACATCGGCGCTGGACCCCGAAATGATCAACGAAGTCCTGGACACCATGGTGGGCCTGGCCAAGGAAGGCATGACCATGATCGTGGTGACCCACGAAATGGGCTTTGCCCGCAAGGCCGCCGACCGCGTGGTGTTCATGGCCGACGGACAGATCGTCGAGGAAGCCACGCCGGAGGAATTCTTCACCCGGCCCAAGAGCGACCGCGCCAAGGACTTCCTGGGGAAGATCCTGGCCCACTAGATCCGCCTTTTCCACAGATTCACCATTTGACCAGATTCGCCGCTTGACCAGATTCACCATTTGACCAGATTCGCCGCTTGACCAGATTCACCGTTAGGCCAGATTCACCGATAGGCCAGATTCACCAGTTGGGGGCAACCCCTTGCAGCAAGGCCAACCCCGTCCGGGAAGCCGCCAAACAAGGAGAAATCATGCGCAAGACCCGTTACGCCGCAGTGGCATTCGCCGCTGCCGCAGCACTGACCATGTCCGCCTGCGGAGGCGACTCCGGCAATGAAGCCGGCGGCGACGAGACAGCTTCCGGAGAAAAGATCACCATCGGCATCAAGTTTGACCAGCCCGGCGTTGGCTTCATGGAAGGCGGCGAGCCCTCCGGCTTCGACGTTGACGTCGCCAAGTATGTTGCCGAGGAACTGGGCTACGGCGAAGACCAGATTGAGTGGAAGGAAACCCCGACCGCGCAGCGTGAAAACGTGCTGGAGAACGGCGAAGTGGACATGATCTTGGCGTCCTACTCCATCAACGACACCCGCAAGGAGCGCGTGGCTTTCGCCGGGCCGTACTTCATTGCCGGCCAGGACCTGCTGGTCAACGCCGACAACAGCGACATCAACGGCCCCGAGGACCTCAACGGCAAGACGCTGTGCTCAGTCACCGGTTCCACCTCCGCCCAGAAGATCAAGGACACCCTCGCGTCCGACGTGAAGCTGCTGGAGCAGGGCAGCTACGCCAACTGCGTCACCGCCATGCAGGGCGGCCAGATCGACGTCGTCACCACCGATGACATCATCCTCGCCGGCCTGGCCTCCACCGATGCGAACGCCGGCAAGTTCAAGGTGGTCGGCAACCCGTTCACCGAAGAGCAGTACGGCGTGGGCATCTCCAAGGAAAGCACCGAGTGCGAGGCGATCAACACGGCCATTCGCTCCATGATCGAAGACGGTTCCTGGGAAGAGGCCATCAAGGCCAACACCGAGGGCGCCGACTACACCTACAACGCTGAGCTGAACCCGCCGGAGCCCGCCGCCTGCGCCTAGGCACGCCAACCGGCGGTGAAACCGCCGGCGTAAACCTCGGTGCATGCGAAGGAATCAATGTCCTTCGCATGCACCGGTTTCTTTCTCTCACAGAAGAGGTACATCATGGGTGGTTTTTTCGCCCTCTTCGAGGATTACGACGTCGTCGCAGCGTTCTGGGTGAACATCCAGCTCGCGTTCTGGGCGGGCATCGCTTCGCTGGTGCTCGGCACCATCCTCGCCGTCATGCGGATCTCGCCCATCGCCAGCCTGCGCTGGTTCGGCACCGCCTACGTCAACATTTTCCGCAACACCCCGCTGACCATCATCATGGTGTTCTCGGTGCTGGGGCTGTGGGGCCAGCTTCAGGTCAACTTCAGCACTGACTTCAACCTTAACTTTTTCCTGCTGGCGGTCCTGTCCCTGAGCATCTACCACGCCGCGTTTGTCTGTGAGGCGATCCGCAGCGGCGTCAACACTGTCCCCCTGGGACAGGCGGAAGCGGCCCGGTCCATCGGCCTGTCCTTCCTGCCCGCTGCCTGGCTGATCATCCTCCCCCAGGCCTTCCGCGGCGCCGTCGCTCCGCTGGGCAACGTGCTGATCGCCCTGGTCAAGAACACCACGGTGGCGGCCGCCGCGAGCGTGGCCGAGGCCTCGGGCCTGATGAAAACCATGATCGAGTTCCGGCCCGACGTCATGACCCAGATCTTCCTCACCTTCGCCATCGGCTTCGTCATCATCGTCATTCCCATCGGCCTGCTCACCACCTGGGCCTCGAAGAAACTGGCGGTGGCGCGATGAGTACCCAAGCTGTCCTGTTCGACGTTCCCGGCCCCAAGGCCAAACGCCGGATCCTGGTTTTCAATATCCTCGGTGCGCTTCTCGTGCTGGGAATCCTGGCCGTGGCCGTCAACGGGCTGGCGGAAAAGGACCAGTTCGAGGCGGCCAAGTGGACGCCGTTCCTGGAATGGGAAACCTGGCGCTTCACGCTGCTGCCCGGACTGCTCGCAACACTGAGGGCCGCCGGCGTCGCCGTCGTCACCTCCATCGCCTTTGGCCTGCTCTTCGGCTTCGGCCGGCTCTCCGGGCTGGCCCCGCTGCGCTGGGTCTGCAACGTCGTCGTGGAGTTCTTCCGCGCGGTGCCGGTGCTGCTGATGATGATTTTCCTGTACCAGTTCTTCGCCAAGTCCACGCCAATGGAAGCCTCGCAGTCTCCGTTCTGGGCCGTGGTGGTGGCGCTGACGCTCTACAACGGGTCGGTGATCGCCGAGCTGGTGCGCTCCGGTGTCTTCGGGCTGCCCAAGGGCCAGCGCGAGGCGGGGCTGGCGATCGGGCTCACCCCCGCGCAGTCGCTGCGCAGCATCGAGATCCCGCAGGCACTGGTGGCCATGCTGCCGGCTCTGCTGGGCCAGTTCGTCGTCATCCTCAAGGACTCGGCGCTGGGCTACATCATCGGCTACACGGACCTGCTCGCCAATGCCCAGCGCTTCGGCGCCGGTGCCGGCAACATGCTGCCGGCGCTGCTGGTCACGGCACTCATCTTCATCCTGATCAACATGCTCCTGACGTTCACCGCGCAGCGGCTCTCCCGCCTGCTCGGTGCCCGCGCCGGCAAGCTGCTGGAACGCGAAGACGCCATCGATCCCGAAGGTGTGGAAGCGCCGGTCAGGTAGGTCAAAGCCTGCAACCTGCCCGCGCAAAGGGAGAGGCCCCGGACATCTGTCCGGGGCCTCTCCCCTTGGGGCGGCAAGAACGGTCAGCTGAGCCAGGTGCGCAGCGCCGCCAGGCAGGCCCGCACCGCGTCGGCATGCACGTGCTCATTGTCGGTGTGGGCCAGCAGCGCGTCACCGGGGCCGAAGTTCACTGCCGGAATGCCCAGTTCGCTGAACCTGGCGACGTCGGTCCAGCCGTACTTGGGTTTCGGCTCGGCCCCGACGGCGGCCACAAAGCTGGCTGCGGCCGGCTGGTCCAGGCCCGGCCGGGCACCCGACGCGGCATCAGTGCGGACCAGGTCAAATCCGGCGAGCAGGGACCGCACATAGGCATCGGCCTCCTCGATGGTCTTGTTCGGTGCAAACCGGTAGTTGATTTCCACGGTGGCGGCATCCGGAATGACGTTTCCGGCGGTGCCGCCCCAGATCTTCACGGCGTTCAGCGACTCCCGGTAGTCCAGGCCCTCCACCGAGACGGTGGCCGGTTCGTGGTCGCGCAGCCGGGTCAGGATTTCCGCCGCCGCATGAATGGCGTTCTCGCCCATCCAGGCGCGGGCAGAGTGGGCGGCCCGGCCGGCTGTGGAGGCATGGAAGCGCATGGTCCCGTTGCAGCCGCCCTCGACGGTGCCGTTGGTCGGCTCCAGCAGCACTGCGAAGTCCGCCGTTAGCCAGTCCGGATAGCTGCGCTGCAGCCGGCCCAGTCCGCTCAAGGACGCTTCCACTTCCTCGTGGTCATAAAACACATAGGTCACGTCTCGGTTCGGGGCGGTGAGCTCGGCGGCCAGGGCCAGCTGCACCGCCACGCCGCCCTTCATGTCGGTGGCGCCGCGGCCGTACAGCACGTTCCCGTCCCAGGCCGAGGGCACCGTGCCGCGGGAGCCTTCCACCGTCGGCAGCGGCACGGTGTCCAAGTGGCCGGCCAGCAGCACCCGTTCGCCGCGTCCCAGCGAGGTCCGGGCAATGATGGAGTCCCCGTCACGCACCGATTCCAGGTGCGGCAGCGAGCGCAGGGCCGCCTCCACGGCGTCGGCCACGTTTTTTTCGTTGCCGGACACGCTTTCAATATCCATGAGATCGGCGGTCAGCAGGGCAACGTCTTGGGTCAGGTCCAGGGACCGGGATGGCGATACAGTCATGCCTCCACCCTACCGAGGACGCCCTGCCGGCGACGGGACGGCCCGCGGCCGGCCGATGCCCGTCGGTAGACTTGAACCCATGACTTCAACAGCTTCTGCCTCCCCCGCCCGCATTGCCTCCGGCCTGGGCCTGGCCACCATCACCGATGACGGCACCGTCCTGGATGTCTGGTATCCGCGGCCCGTCCTCGCGGCGCTGGAGACCGCGGCTGCCCGGGACTCTGCCTCCGACACCCTCGCCGCTGAACTGGACGCCGCGGCCGCGACGATGACCGACACCGACCGCGGCACCCGCGGCGAGGTACTGCGCACCGAGATCGACCTGGATGCCGCCCCCTCCTCCACTGCCGACGCGTACCTTCGCCTGCACGTGCTGTCCGCCCGCCTGGCCGCGCCGAACACCCTGAACGTGGACGGCATTTTCGCTCAGCTGCCCAACGTGGTGTGGACCAACTTCGGGCCGTGCGCCGTCGAGGGCTTCGAAGCCGTCCGCCTGCGCCTGCGCGCCCGCGGCCCGGTAACCGTCTTCGGCGTGGACAAGTTCCCCCGGATGACCGACTACGTGGTTCCGGCCGGGGTGCGGATCGCCGACGCCGGGCGGGTCCGGCTGGGCGCGCACCTGGCCGAAGGCACCACTGTCATGCATGAGGGCTTCGTGAACTTCAACGCCGGCACCCTGGGCGTCTCCATGGTGGAAGGCCGCATCTCCGCCGGAGTGGTGGTCGGCAACGGCACCGACGTCGGCGGCGGCGCCTCCATCATGGGCACCCTCTCCGGCGGCGGACGGGAGAAAATCACCCTCGGCGAGCGTGTCCTCCTCGGCGCCAACTCGGGCGTCGGCATCAGCATCGGCGACGAGTCCGTCGTGGAAGCCGGTCTCTACGTCACCGCCGGCACCCGCGTATCGGTGCTGCTCCCGGGCCAGGAACCGCAGATCGTGAAGGCAGTGGAGCTCTCCGGCGTTCCGAACCTGCTCTTCCGCCGCAATTCCACCACCGGCACCGTGGAAGCACTTGCCCGCAGCGGGGCGAGCGTGGAGCTCAACGCCGCCCTGCACGCCAACTAGCGCGCGGCCGACAGCCATGCCTGCCTCCGGCGTCCGGCGCAGCAGCGGATTCCTTCCGGTGATGCTGCTGGTGGTGCTCTTCCTGGTCGCGGTCACTGTGTATGCAGTGAACGTGCTCAGTGAACCACGGGATGAGCCGCCCGCCCCGGCGGCCTGTACAGCCACCGCGGACGGGGTGGCCTATCACCTGACGCCGGCCAGGGCCGAGACGGCTGCGCTCATTGCCGGCATCTCGGTGTACCGGGGCATGCCGGCGCGGGCTGCGTCCATCGGCGTGGCCACCGCAATCCAGGAGTCCGGGCTGCGCAACCTCGGCTACGGGGACGACGCCGGCCCGGACTCCCGCGGGCTGTTCCAGCAGCGCCCGTCCCAGGGCTGGGGCAGCGAGGACCAGGTGATGGACCCGGTGTATGCCGTCAATGCGTTCTATGACGCCCTGGACAAGGTGCCGGGTTATCCGGATCTGCCGCTGACGGTGGCCGCGCAGACGGTCCAGCGCAGCGCTTTTCCCGACGCCTATGCCGACCACGAGGCCGAGGCGAAGGCCTTCGCGTCGGCCCTGACCGGGCACTCCCCCGCGGCCATGACGTGCACCCTGGATCCGCCGTCGGCCTCCGGCAGCCCGGAAGCCGTGCTGGCCGCATTGACCGCCGTCTACGGTCCCGTGGAGGCCAGCGTCGAAGGCTCGCGCATCACGGTGGCAGGCTCCGGAACCTACGGCTGGTCGGTGGCCCAGTGGGCCGTCGCCGCCGCCGACTCCCTCTCGCTGGATTCGGTGGCCTTTGACGGGCTGCGCTGGACCCGCGCGACCGGCAGCTGGGATCCTTCTCCGGCATCGGAAAATGCCGTGGTCCTGACGGTCTTCCGGGGAGCGGAAGGGTCCTGACCCCGGGGTCGCCGCAGGATCCATTACTCTGAAGTCATGCGAATACTAGTTACCGGAGGCACGGGATACATCGGTTCCCACACCACACTGGCCCTGCTGGAAGCGGGCCACGACGTCGTCGTGCTGGACAATCTGGCCAATTCAAGCGAGGAATCCCTGAAGCGGGTCCAGGACCTGGCCGGGCGCCGCGCCGAGTTTGTCCGCGCTGACCTGCTCGATGAGGGCGCCGTCGAGGCCGTTTTCACCGACCACGCAATCGACGCCGTCATTCACTTCGCCGGGCTGAAGGCCGTGGGCGAATCCGTGGCGAAACCCCTGTACTACTACCACAACAACGTGGGCGGCACCCTGAACCTGCTGCGCATGATGGACAAGCACAACGTCCGGACCCTGGTCTTCAGCTCCTCGGCCACCGTCTACGGCGCCTCGGAAGAAGTGCCGCTGACCGAAAATATGCCGATGGACGCCGTCAATCCCTACGGCCGGACCAAGGAACAGATCGAAGACATCCTGGCCGATCTGGGCGCTGCGGACGAGCGCTGGAACATTGCGCTGCTGCGCTACTTCAACCCGGCCGGCGCGCACGAATCGGGCCGGATCGGCGAGGACCCCACCGGCGTCCCGAACAACCTGCTGCCCTTCGTGGCCCAGGTGGCCGTTGGCCGCCGCGAGAAGGTTATGGTCTTCGGCAACGATTACCCCACCCCCGACGGCACCGGCGTCCGCGATTACATCCACGTGGTGGACCTCGCCGCCGGCCACCTCGCCGCCCTGGACTACATCACGGTGAAGTCCGGCGTGCACCGCTGGAACCTCGGCACCGGAAACGGATCCTCGGTGCTGGAGGTGCTGGCCGCTTTCACCAAGGCCGCCGGCAAGGAGATCCCCTACGAAATCACCGCGCGCCGCCCCGGCGACGCCGCTGTCAGCTACGCCGATCCCTCGGCGGCACTGGCGGACCTGGGCTGGTCGGCGAACCGCAGCCTGGAAGCCATGTGCGAGGACCACTGGCGCTGGCAGAAGAACAACCCCCAGGGCTACGCCGGCGCCTGAGAACGGACGGCTGCATAGCTGCCGCAGCCGTGAATGCCAAAGGGCCCCTGGAATCCGGTTGGATTCCAGGGGCCCTTTTTGATGAACTCCCGGCGGTTCTAGCGCGTCGGGTAGCTGCGTTCGAGCGAACCCGTGTAGAGCTGACGGGGGCGGCCGATCTTCATCTGCGGATCCTGCATCATTTCGCGCCACTGGGCAATCCAGCCCGGGAGGCGTCCGATGGCGAAGAGCACCGTGAACATCTTCTCCGGGAAGCCCATGGCCTTGTAGATCAGGCCGGTGTAGAAGTCCACGTTCGGATACAGCTTGCGCTCAATGAAGTAATCATCGTTCAGGGCGCGGTCTTCCAGGGACATCGCGATATCCAGCAGCTCGTCGTTTCCGCCGAGCGAGGCGAGGATTTCGTGGGCCGTCGACTTGATGATCTTGGCGCGCGGGTCGTAGTTCTTGTAAACACGGTGTCCGAAGCCCATGAGCCGGACGCCGTCTTCCTTGTTCTTGACCTTTTCCATGAAGTCGGCGGGCTTCAGGCCCTCCGACTGGATCTGGCGCAGCATTTTCAGCACTGCCTCGTTGGCGCCGCCGTGGGCAGGGCCGGAAAGCGCGTTGATGCCTGCTGAAACCGATGCAAACATGTTGGCGTTGGAGGAACCCACCAGGCGCACAGTGGAGGTGGAGCAGTTCTGCTCGTGATCGGCATGCAGGATCAGCAGCTGATCAAGTGCCTTGACCAGGACCGGGTCCATCTCATACGGTTCCGCGGCGGTGCCGAAGCTCAGGCGCATGAAGTTCTCGACGAGGTTCATGGAGTTGTCCGGGTAGAGCAACGCCTGGCCAATGGACTTCTTATGCGCGTAGGCAGCAATCACCGGCATCTTGGCCAGCAGGCGGATGGTGGAAAGTTCCACCTGCTCCTCGTCGAACGGGTCCAAGGAATCCTGGTACCACGTTGACAGGGCCGTCACTGCCGAGGAAAGCACCGGCATCGGATGCGCGTCGCGCGGGAAGCCGCCAAAGAAGCCCTTGAGCTCCTCGTGCAGCAGCGTGTGGCGGCGGATCCGCTGGTCGAAAGCATCCAGCTCGGTCGGGGTGGGAAGCTCCCCGTAGATCAGCAGGTAAGTGGTCTCCAGGAAGGTGGAGTGCTTGGCCAGCTGCTCAATCGGATAACCGCGGTACCGCAGAATGCCGGCGTCACCGTCGATGTAGGTGATGGCGGACTTGGTGGCCGCGGTGTTCATGAAGCCGGGGTCAAACGTGACCGTTCCGGTCTGCTTCAGCAGCTTGGATACATCCAGGCCGTCGTTGCCTTCCGACGCGGCTACGCGCGGAATCTCCAGACGGTCTTCGGTATTTTCCCCATAGTGCAGCTGTGCACTGGGACGCTCAATCATTAAGTCTCCTTCAGGAGTTTGAAGAAACCAGAGCTACGGGCCTCGTTTGGTTTCGGGGAGCGCCCATAGTGTCAATTCCGCTAAATCTACTAAGGCAAAACGCTACCCTTTGGGCGGCCTTTCCGACGAATCGAGAGCCGCGTCGTTGCCGAAGCGAAACATGCCGCTCCTCCGCCGGCGCCGGCCAGCGAGCCGCTAGGGCGCGGCAGCACTCAGCCGGCCGGCAGCAGCCGCAACGCGCTCGTCGGAGCCGGTCAGCGCAATCCGGACAAAGCCCGCCCCCGCGTCTCCGTAGATGACGCCGGGTCCGGCCACGATGCCCAGCCGAGCCAGCCGCTCGATGGTGGTCCAGGTATCCTCGCCCGCCGTGGCCCACAGGTAGAGGCCGGCTTCGGAGTGCCGGATGTCCAGGCCAAAGGCCTGCAGCGCGGGGATCAGGAGCTCGCGTCGATCGCGGTAGAGGTCCTTCTGATCCGCCACATGGACATCATCGGACAGCGCAGCGATCATCGCTGCCTGCACCGGCGCCGGAACGATCATTCCGGCGTGCTTTCGGCTGTTGACCAAATTGGCAAGAATGGCCGCGTCACCGGCGACAAAGGCCGCGCGGTAGCCGGCCACATTTGATTGCTTGCTCAGCGAATACACCGACAGCAGCAGTTCATGGCTGCCGCCGCTGACGGCCGGGTCGAGGATGCTCGGCACCGGCTGGCCGCCGCGCGAGGGATCCCATTCGTCCCAGCCCAGCTCCGCGTAGCATTCGTCCGAGGCGACCACGGCTCCGATGTTCCGGGCCGCATCCACGAGGGTCCGCAGCGACGCCGCGGAACGCACGATTCCGGTCGGGTTGCCCGGAGAGTTGACCCAGACCAGCCGCACCCGGGCGCGGACGTCGTCGTCGAGCTCTTCGAGGTTGTCCGCGGCCACCGGCGTGGCCCCGGCCAGCAGCGCGCCCATGTCGTAGGTGGGATACGCGACGTTGGGGCGGACGACGACGTCGCCCTCCCCCAGGCCCAGCAGCAGGGGCAGCCAGGCCACCAGCTCCTTGGAACCCACCGTGGGCATGATGTTCTGCGGATCAAGCCCGGGGACATTGCGGCGCCGGGCATACCACGCGGAGATGGCCTCGCGGAGGGCCGGGGTGCCGTGCGTCGTGGGGTAGCCGGGGGCGTCAGCTGCCGCCGCCAGCGCCTCGCGGATAACCGCCGGAGTGGGATCCACGGGCGTGCCGATGGAGAGGTTCACCGCGCCGTCGGGATGTTCCGCCGCCAGCTTGGCGTAGGGGGCCATCGCCTCCCACGGATACTCCGGCAGGTCCAGCCCGAAAGTGCGGGAAGGAACGGAACTCATGCCTCTTGGTTCTGCGGCGGCAGGACGGCGATGATCGGATGGTCCTTGTGCGTATTGCCGATCTTGGCGGCACCGCCCGGCGATCCGAGATCGTCGAAGAATTCAACGTTGGCCTTGTAGTATTCGGCCCACTCTTCGGGGGTGTCATCCTCGTAGTAAATGGCCTCGACGGGGCAGACCGGCTCACAGGCACCGCAGTCGACGCACTCGTCGGGGTGGATGTAGAGGGAGCGTTCACCTTCGTAGATGCAGTCCACCGGGCATTCCTCGATACATGCCTTGTCTTTGACATCCACGCATGGCTGCGCAATTACGTACGTCACGTCCCTTGCCTTCCTGAGTCTGCGGACCGTCCCGGACGGGGAAAATCCACGAAGTGTTGGTTCCACGGTAGTAGCCCGAACCATTATCTCCCAGCCGGAGCTGCCCGCGTACCATGTAACGGTGAACCTTCCGAGCCCTGCCGCCGTCCTTCAAGCCCTGCCCGCGGGTGCGCGGGTGGTCGTCCGCTACCGGATCGAGGGCGGCTTCACCGACGTGCTGGGCCATCTGGTGCAGGCGGGGCCCGACGACGTGACGGTTGAGGGCCGCCGCGGAACGGTGACCGTGGCGTATGCCCTGGTGACCGCGGCGAAGGAAGTGCCGCCTCCGCCGCCGCCGCGCGCGCCGCGGCACTGAACGGGGGTGCCGCTGTAAGGCTGTGAGGCTGTGAGGCTGTGAGGCTGCGTCGTGCAGTCGGGTCTTCCGGTGCGGAGAAAGCAAAACCCCGCCCCCGGAAGTCCGGGAGCGGGGTCAGCATGCAGCGTTATCAAGCCTTAGCGGAGGTCCGGCGATTGCGGCATCTGCTGATCCGCCGCCCGTTGCGCTTCGAAGCGGCGGGCCTTGGCCAGCACGCGTGCCGTCAGCAGCAGGGCGGCAATGGTGACCAGCGCCTGCCCGAACAGCCAGATGCGGCCGGCCAGGACGATGCCGGGCTGCTCATCAAGCACCGTGCCGGTAATGATCAGCGGTGTGTCCCAGATATCGAGCGTGAAGAGCCCCAGGACAACGTACGCGACCAATCCCGCCGCCGCCGTCCACAGCGCGGCACCGGCCCAGACTCCGGCGAACACGGCCACCGCGCAGCTCAGGACCAGCGCTGCCACCGCGCCCAGCGGCACGGCAGCATCCCCAACATAGAGGATCTGGGCGTGCAGCCCGGTCCCCAGGACGGCAGCAAGCACTCCCCCGAGCACGGCCGCCGCCGGGCCCCGCCAAAGCGGGACCCGGCGGACGGGGCTCAACGCTGCGGTAATGATTTAGCCCTTGGCGCGTGCGCGGGTGACCTTGGCACGCTCGGAAGCGTTGAGGACCAGCTTGCGGATGCGGATGGACTCCGGGGTAACTTCCACGCACTCGTCTTCGCGGGCGAATTCGAGCGACTCTTCCAGAGTCAGCTTGCGCGGCGGGGTCAGGTTCTCGAAGGTGTCCGAGGAGGCAGCACGCATGTTGGTGAGCTGCTTTTCCTTGGTGATGTTCACGTCCATGTCATCGGCGCGGGAGTTCTCGCCGACGATCATGCCCTCGTAAACCTCGGAGGTGGGCTCCACGAAGAAGGAGCCGCGTTCCTGCAGCTTGATCATCGCGAACGGGGTGACGACGCCGGAGCGGTCAGCGATCAGCGAACCGTTGGTGCGGTACTCGATCGGGCCGACCCAGGGCTCGTAGCCCTCGGCGATGGAGGAGGAGATGCCGGCGCCGTGGGTTTCCGTGAGGAACTTGGTGCGGAAACCGATCAGGCCACGGGCGGGAACGATGAATTCCATGCGGACCCAGCCGGTGCCGTGGTTGGACATGTTGACCATGCGGCCCTTGCGGACAGCCATCAGCTGCGTCACGGCGCCGAGGTATTCCTCGGGTACGTCGATGGTCATGTGCTCCATCGGCTCGCACTTCTTGCCGTCGATCTGCTTGGTAACAACCTGGGGCTTGCCCACGGTCAGTTCGAAGCCTTCGCGGCGCATCTGCTCCACGAGGATGGCCAGCGCGAGCTCGCCGCGGCCCTGGACTTCCCAGGCATCCGGACGCTCGGTCGGAAGAACCTTCAGCGAAACGTTACCGATCAGTTCCTTGTCGAGGCGGTCCTTGACCTGGCGGGCGGTGACCTTCGCGCCCTTGACCCGGCCGGCCAGCGGCGAGGTGTTGATACCGATGGTCATGGAGATCGCCGGATCATCGACAGTGATCAGCGGCAGCGGCATCGGGTTGTCGATGTCGGTGAGGGTTTCACCGATGGTGATGTCCTCGATGCCGGCGACGGCAACGATTTCGCCGGGTCCGGCGGAATCGGTCGGAACACGGTCCAGGGCCTTGGTGGCCAGCAGTTCGGTGATCTTGACGGACTTCAGGGTGCCGTCGGCGCGGGCCCAGGCAACGGTCTGGCCCTTGTGCAGGGTGCCGTTGAAGATGCGCAGCAGGGCCAGGCGGCCCAGGAACGGCGAGGCGTCCAGGTTGGTCACGTGGGCCTGCAGGACGCCGTCCGGGTTGTAGGTCGGGGCCGGGATGTGGTCGACGATCGTCTGGAACAGCGGTTCCAGGTTGTCGTTGTCCGGAGCGGAGCCGTCAGCCGGCTGCTCCAGCGAGGCAGCGCCGACGCGGGCAGCGGCGTAGACAACGGGAACGTTCAGGATCAGGTCCAGGTCCAGGTCCGGAACCTCGTCCGCGAGGTCGGAGGCCAGGCCCAGGAGCAGGTCCATGGATTCGCTGACGACTTCTTCGATGCGGGAGTCGGGGCGGTCAGTCTTGTTGACCAGCAGGATGACAGGCAGCTTGGCGGCCAGCGCCTTGCGCAGCACGAAGCGGGTCTGCGGCAGCGGGCCCTCGGAAGCATCAACGAGGAGAACGACGCCGTCAACCATGGACAGGCCGCGCTCGACCTCGCCGCCGAAGTCGGCGTGGCCCGGGGTGTCGATGACGTTGATGGTGATGGTCTCACCCTTGGCGGCCGGGCCGTCGTAGAACACCGTGGTGTTCTTGGCCAGGATGGTGATGCCCTTTTCGCGCTCCAGATCACCGGAGTCCATCACACGGTCTTCCACGTTTCCGTGGGCGGCAAACGAGTTCGTCTGCTTCAGCATGGCGTCGACGAGGGTCGTCTTACCGTGGTCAACGTGGGCCACAATCGCAACGTTGCGGAGGTCGCTTCGTACTGCGGTGTTTACAGCCGTGTTGGTTTCTGACATGCGTGAGGACTCAATTCATAGGAGATAAGTTCGAAGGTGGTGCACAGTAGCCCGGTGGTGTTTCCGGGTTGATCCGGCCGTTCTGTACGAATCCCGCTCTACACGTATGCTCCGTAAAGAATGTACCGAAGGCGCCGCCGTCAGCGGGCACGCTACCATTCTAATCCGAAGACCATAAGTTCCCTAATGGACCTCGTGGGGCAAGCCTATCCGCCCGGGCGCGGCACCTTGGCCAACACGAAAGGCGGCAGGCATCCCCGTCGGGGTTGCCTGCCACCTTTCCGGCGGGACCGTGACCGGCCGCTGTCGCTAGGCGACTTGCGGCGGCAGCATCAGGCCGGCGCCGGGGATGGCCGCCAGCAGGGCCTTGGTGTAGTCCTGCCGGGGGTTGCCGAACACGTCGTCGGTGGTTCCGGTCTCCACGATCCGGCCCTTCTGCATCACGCAGACCCGGTCCGCGATCTGCCGGACGACGGCAAGGTCGTGGGTGATGAACAGGTAGCTCAACCCCAGGTCGGACTGCAGGTCCGCCAGCAGATTCAGGATCTGCGCCTGGACGAGGACGTCCAGGGCGGAGACGGCTTCGTCGCAGATCACGACCTCCGGATCAAGCGCCAGTGCGCGCGCGATGGCGACGCGCTGGCGCTGTCCGCCGGAGAGCTCGTTCGGGTACCGCCGCATCATCGACGCCGGCAGGGAGACCTGGTCCAGCAGTGAGCGGACCTTCGCCTCCCGGCTCTTGGCATCGCCGATGTTGTGCACCCGCAGGGGCTCTTCGATGGTCCGGTAAATGTTGTACATCGGATCCAGGGAACCGTAGGGATCCTGGAAGATCGGCTGCACGCGGCGCCGGAAATCGAACATCTTCTTCCGGTTCAGGGTGGTGATGTCCACCCCGTCAAACAGGATGTCCCCCGCCGTCGCCTTTTCCAGTCCCAGGACCATGCGGGCCACCGTCGATTTGCCGGAGCCCGATTCCCCCACCACGGCGGTGGTGGTCCCGCGCGGAATCGAGAAGGACACGTCATCGACGGCGGTGAAGTCCGTGGACTTCCCCAGCGCGCCGCGGAGGTTGAACACCTTGGTCAGGTGCTTCACCTCGATGACGTTGTCGGCCCGGGCCGCTTCGGTGCCGGCGCCTTCGGAGTTGGCGGCGAGGACCTCGGCGTTGTCAACACCCAGGGACCTGGCCGCCTCAATCCGCCGGGAGGCGAGCGAGGGCGCCGACTCCACGAGCTTGCGCGTATACGGGTGCCGCGGGTTGGTGAGGATTTCCAGGGCGGGCCCGGACTCCACCACCTGTCCCTTGTACATCACCACTACCTTGTGCGCGCGCTCCGCGGCCAGGCCCAGGTCGTGGGTGATAAGCAGGACGGCGGTGCCGAGCTCTTCGGTCATGCGGTCCAGGTGATCCAGGATCTGGCGCTGCACGGTGACGTCCAGGGCCGACGTCGGCTCGTCGGCGATGAGCAGCCGGGGCCGGCAGGACAGCCCAATGGCGATCAGCGCGCGCTGGCGCATGCCGCCGGAGAACTCGTGCGGATACTGGTTGGCCCGCGCCGCGGCATCCGGCAGGCCGGCCTCGGTGAGGACCTGGGCGACATCCTTCGCGTCGTGCGGCAGGCCGTTGGCCCGCAGCGTCTCCTTGACCTGGAAACCGATCTTCCAGACCGGATTCAGGTTGGACATGGGGTCCTGGGGAACCATGCCGATCGAGGATCCGCGCAGCTCGATGATGCGCTTCTCGCTCGCGTGGGTGATGTCTTCACCGTCGAAGATGATGCTTCCGCCGCTGACTGACCCGTTGGCGGGCAGGAGGCCGATGGCGGCCAGCGCCGTCGTCGATTTGCCGGAGCCGGACTCCCCCACGATCGCCACGGTTTCCCCGGGCATGATCGTCAGGTGCGCGTTGCGCACCGCGGGCACGTCGCCGTTGTTGGTCTTGAACGTGATGGCCAGGTCCCGCAGTTCGAGCAGCGGCTTCGGCTGCCCGTCCCGGGCCGGGTTCGCGGACATGGTGTTCGTGGACATGGTCACATCCTTAGTCATCGCTTGCGCGACTTGGGGTCGAGCGCATCCCGCAGGGCATCGCCGAGCATGATGAAGGACAGCACGGTCAGGGACAGGGCCAGGCCGGGCCAGAACATGGCCATCGGATTGCTGCGCAGGGAGGACTTCGCGGAGAAAATGTCGTTGCCCCAGGACATGACGTCCGGCGGCAGGCCGATGCCCAGGAAGGACAGCGTCGATTCGGCCACGATGAAGGTGCCCAGCGAAATGGTCGCGATGACGATCACCGGTGCCACGGCATTGGGGATGACGTGCTTGACCAGCGCCGACATGCGGGAGACGCCCAGTGACCGGGCGGCCGTGACGAAGTCGGCGTTGCGGACTTCCAGGACGGCGCCGCGGGTAATGCGTGCCACCTGCGGCCAGCCGAAGGCCACGAGGATCGCGACGATGGTCCAGACGTTGCGGTTTTCGCGGAAGAACGGCAGCTGGACGACGACGATTGCGCCAAGGATCATCGGCAGCGCGAAGAAGATGTCGCCCAGACGGGCCAGGATGGCATCCACCCAGCCGCCGAAGAAGCCGGCGAGGGCACCAATGATGCCGCCGATGAGGACGACGCCGAGGGTTGCGAACAGCCCCACCATCAGCGAGGAGCGGGTACCGAACACCACGCGGGCAAGGACATCGCAGCCCTGCTGGGTAAAGCCGAGGGGATGTCCCGGGCTGGAACCGCCGTCGGAGTTGGCGAGCAGGCAGTTGTCGTTGGGCTGTTCGTTGGTGAACAAACCGGGGAACAGCGCCACCACGAGCACCATCAGGAGCAGCAGGGCGCTGAGGATGAACAGCGGCTGCTTGCGCAGGCTGCGCCAGGCTTCACTCCACAGGCTGCGCGGTGCGCCGTCGGCGGTGGAGCTGTCCACGGGCTGTACCGGAGTGTCTTCCAGCTCCGCCACGAAGTGCTCGATGGGGTAGGGGGAAACCTTGCCGCGAACGGCGGGGGTCAGTGCTTGGTCATTCTCAGGCATATCGAATCCTCGGGTCCAGCCACGCGTACAGCAGGTCTACCAACAGGTTGGCGAGGCAAAAAATCAGGATGAGCACGGTGACGATTGAGACGACCACCGGAGCCTCACCATTGAGCACGGCGCGGTACAGGGTGTTGCCGACGCCGTTGACGTTGAAGATTCCTTCGGTCACGATTGCGCCGCCCATCAGGGCGCCCAGATCGGCGCCCAGGAAGGTGGCGACCGGAATCATCGAGTTGCGAAGGATGTGGACGGTGACCACGCGCGGCCGGCTCAGGCCCTTGGCCGTGGCGGTGCGGACGTAGTCGGCGTTGGCGTTTTCGATGACGCTGGTGCGGGTCAGGCGCAGCACGTAAGCGAAGGACACCAGGCCCAGGACAATGGCCGGCAGCAGCAGTTCACCGAATCCGGCGTCGCCGCTGACCGTTGGCTTGGTCCAGGCGAGGCTGACGCCGAACACGAACTGCATGAGGAAGCCGAGCACGAAGATCGGGACCGAGATGACCACCAGCGACACCACGAGGACAGTGGAGTCGAAGAACTTGCCCTTGCGGAGCCCGGCGAACAGGCCGAAGGCAATGCCGAAAACGGCTTCAAAGGCCAGCGCCATGACGGCGAGCTTTGCGGTGGTGGGGAACACTTCGGCGATGATGGTGGCGATTTCCCGGCCGGCGAAGTTGGTGCCGAGGTCGAAGGACAGGATCCCCTTCAGATACAGGAGGTACTGCATCCAGAACGGCTGGTCCAGGTTGTACTGGGCCCGCAGGGAGGCTTCGACCGCGGGGGTGCAGCCCTTTTCGCCGCAAATGGCGGCGGTCGCATCACCGGGAAGGCTGAACACCAGGAAATACAGAAGCAGTGTGGCACCAAGGAAAACGGGGATTAACTGCAGAAAACGCCTGAGCACATATCCGGCCATCAGATATCTTCCTGTGGCACGGGACGCGCACGCTGAGGGGGGTTGGTGAAACTCATTCTAAGGAGCACCTTTACATTGGAGCGGCCCAGGGCCCGGCTGCGGTGCAGCCGGGCCCCGAGCTGTGAGGAATTACTTGCCGGTGATGGCGTGGTACAGCGGCACGCCGTTCCAGCCGAACTCAACGTTGGTTACGTTGTTGCTCCAGCCGCCCTGGGCAACCTGGTACCAGAGCGGAATGGCGGGGAGATCTTCCAGGAGCATTTCCTGCGCCTGGTTCATGATCTTGTTGCCTTCTTCCACGGAGGTGGCGGCCAGACCCGTGTTCAGCAGAGCTTCAAACTCGGGGTTGTCGTAGCGGGCATCGTTGGAGCCGGCGCCTTCGCGGTAAATCGGGCCGAGGAAGTTGTACAGGGACGGATAGTCGGCCTGCCAGCCGGAGCGGATGGCGCCGGTGAGGACGCCGTCATCGGCTTCGGTGCGGGCTTCCTTGAAGGTGGAGTACGGCTTGCCGGTGACCTCGATGCCGAGGTTGTTCTTGATGCCGTTGACGACAGCCTCAACCCAGGTCTTGTGATCGCCCTTGTCGGCGTTGTACGCAATGGTCAGCGGCTCGGAGGCGTCGTAGGGTGAGAGCTCTTCTGCCTCTTCCCACAGTTCCTTGGCCTTTTCCGGGTTGAACTCCAGGTTTTCGCTGCCGGCCAGGTCGGCGTCGTAGCCGTCGAGCACGGGGGCGGTGAAGTCCTCGGCCGGGGTTCTGCCGTTGCTGAAGATCACCCGGGTGATCTCTTCCCGGTCAATGACCATGGACAGCGCCTGGCGGCGCAGCTTGCCGGCTTCGCCGCTCCAGTTCTCCAGGTAGTACGGGATGGCGATGGTCTGGTTGCCGGCGTACGGCGCTTCGATGGAGCGCTCCTCGCCGAGGTCGCCCTTGAAGTTCTTGACGTCAGACGTCGGGATGGTCTTCAAGACATCCAGGTTGTCCGAGATCAGGTCCTGGTACGCGGTGGTGTCGCTCTGGTAGATCTTGAACGTCACGCCGGCGTTCTGGGCCTTCTGCGGGCCGTCGTAGGACTCGTTGGGGACCAGTTCGATCTGCTGGTTGTGCTCCCAGGCGCCCTCGCCGTTGAACTTGTACGGGCCGTTGCCAACCGGGTTTTCCCCGTAGGCAACCGGATCGGCCAGAGCCGCCGGGATCATCGGGTAGAACGCGCTGTAGCCCAGGCGCAGCGGCCAGTCGGATTCGGGCTGGCTCAGGGCAACGGTGAAGGTGGTGTCGTCAACGACCTTCAGCCCGGTCATGGTTTCCACGGTGGAACCCTCGGCGCTGGCCTCGGCGTAGCCTTCGATGCTCTCAAAGAAGGTGCCCGACTGCTGGGCGTTCTTGGCTGCAGCACCGAAATTCCAAGCGTCGACGAAGGATGCAGCGGTGACGGGGTCGCCGTTGCTGAAGGTCTTGCCGGCCTTCAGCTTGATGGTGTAGTTCTGGGCGTCCTCGGTCTCAATGGACTCGGCCATTTCGTTCACCGGCTTGCCGTCGGCGTCATAGCTGATCAGTCCGGCGAAGAGCAGGTCGAGGACCGATCCGCCACCCACCTCGGTGGTGTTCGTGGGAATCAGGCCCTTGGCGGGCTCTGAGCCGTCGGCAATGATGACACGGCTGGTGTCGCCTTCCGCTGCGGCTTCACTCGAGCTGTCGCCGCTGCCACAGGCGGTGAGTGCCATGAGGGCAACGGCTGCAACGCTGAGTAGTTTGGGAGTGCGTGGGGAGCGCATTCCGCCTCCTTAGTTTCTAACTCCGGACGCATGGCGGCCGGCAGTGCGGCCCTCTAGCAGTGAGCCGACTCACAAGTTCGAAAGCAATTGCTTTCGGCCCATACCGTACTCACTTCGGAAGGCGGCAAATGACCGCCGCATGACCCGTGGGGGTGGTCACGGCGCCAAAAAGGGGCCCGCTGCGCAGGAAATACATAGAAACACATGCGCGTGTAACGATTTGGCATCGGTGCATCATGTTACGACGCAATGGTGTCTTTTAGGGCTGACCCGTGTCATAATCCGGCGTCCGTTGGGCCGAGGGCCAGGAAGGACGCGGTCAGCGGAGGATGTTCCATTCCCAGAAGTTCCACCACAGCCCGGTGGCGTTGGGCATGTATTCCACGTGCTCAATGGTGTCCGCAGAGGCCTGCAGCCCGGGCAGCTGGAAAAGCGGCAGGCCGTAGCGGGCGTCCCAGATGAGCCTGTCGATTTCAATTTGGAGCTCATCCCTGCGCTGAGTGTCGGTCTCCGTTGCCAGCTCGGCCATCAGCCCGTCCGCCTCGGGGCTGGAGAACCCGCTGTAGTTGGAGGCCGCGCCTGTGCGGAAGACCTGGGGCACCCCGGCCACACCCACGCCTGTGGCTGTCCAGCCGAAGATCGCGGCGTCGTAGGTGCCGGAGCCGAGCCTGCCCGCCCACTCACCGGCGGGCAGGCCGCCGTCGACCACTTCGAAGCCCGCCTCCGACGCTGCCTGCCGGATCAGCCGGAAAGCCTCGGCCCGGTAGGCGTTGTCGCGGTCGTACAGGATGCGGACGGCCGGAGTATCGCCGTCGAGCAGCTGCCTGGCCCGCTCGAGGTCCGCCTCCGCGAACTCCCGGGATCCGTTCGCGGCTGCCGCCTGCTCGTACGCGGCCTGGTCGGTGAGGAAGACTTCGGAGTCCAGGGGCCTGGCCCCGGGTTGCAGTTGCTGCACCGTGGCTTCAACGATCTCCTGCCGGGGAACCGTTTTCAGGAAGGCTTCACGGACCGAGCGGTCGCCGAACACGCCGCTGAAGTTCAGGTCCAAGTGGTCGTAGGCGAGCTGGTTGCCCTGGTGGAGGTCGACGTTTCCCAGGGCCTCCAGGTCCGGCAACGTCCTGCTGTCCGGCTGCGGGGCAATGATGTCCACCGAACCGTCCTGCAGGGCAGCCACCTGCTCGGCCGGGTCCGCCAGGAAACGGATGGTGATCTCGTCCAGGCTGGGCGCCGGGCCCCAGCGGTAATCCTCGTTCCGCGCCAGGGTCAGGGACTCCCCCGGATTAATGTCCTCCACGATGAAGGGTCCATTGGAGAGGTACAAAGCCGGATCCTCGGGGAGGGTCCGGGCACTGAATGCCGTATTCCAGTAGTCGGCGGCGGCGCGGAGCTCCGGGTCCACCGGCGCGGGGTCCAGCGGGTTTCCGGCGGGGGTCTCCCGAATCAGTTCCGTGAGCGCCTTTTCATCGCCCAGCCCTGCCCCCTTGGCCACGATGTGGGCCGGAACTCCGATGCCGCCGCTGTCCGTCAGCGACCCGAAGGCCAGTTCCCAATCCGCATACGGCTGCGAATATGTCAGCGTGATGGATCGGTTGTCGTCTCCAATCTCGGGCACGTCAGTGAGGCTGAGTGCTTCGGTGGAACCGGCGTAGTCGAAATAGCGCGTTCCCGACAGGACGGCGCCGTCGACGGTGGTGAGTTCGTCGTCGAACCGCCCGGAGGCCGCGGCCCAGGCCAGCACCATGTCATCGGCGCCCACCGGTGCGCCGTCGGACCAGGCAACGCCTTCGTTAACCGTGTATTTGACCGTCAGCGGATCCTCGGAGACCCTCTCGTAGCTGCCGAAGTCCTCCAACGGAACAATGTCCAGGTTGTTGTCAACGTAGTTGAAGCCCGAGTGCGTGGCGTACGCCAGCTTGCGGTTGATGTCGGTGTTTCCCGCTGTGGACTGCGGATTGAAGGAATCGACGACGCCGGCCTCCGCCACCGCGATGACACCGCCGGGAGTGGGCGCGGACCCCGGCGTCTCCTCGGCGGTCCGCTGCTCGGCCGTGCAGGCGCCCAGAGCCAGGACGGTTGCGGCGCCGGCGGCGCACAGCTTGGTCAGGCGGTTCAAACGCATTCTGGCTCCCCGGGACTGTAATGGCGTCGATGGCACCTTGAGATAATTGCACACCGCACGGATACCGGGTGCAACGAGTCCCGGAAACGCGGACGGGCCGGCCGGCGGCGATAAAATGCTCGGGTATCGACAGCTTCAGGACCAAGCAGAGGAACCCATGAAAATCACCGTTATCGGCGGGTCCGGCGGCACCGGAGCCGCATTGGCTTCGCTGGCACACGAAGCAGGCCATGACGTCACTGTCATGTCACGGAGCGGACGCGCGCCGTCCGGTGTCCGGGCCATCCGCGGTAATGCGGCGGAGCCCGCGGCGGTCTCCTCCGCCGTGGCCGGAGCCGACGCCGTCGTTGTTACGGTGGGCGGAGCCAAGGGGGTCCCCGATCAGCGCACTGCAGTCACCGGAACCGTCATCAGTGCCATGCAGGAAGCAGGCGTCCGCAGGCTGATCGTGCAGTCCTCGCTGGGAGCCGGAGATTCGGGTTCGCAGCTGCCTGGTCCGCTGGGCCTGATCACGCGGGTCGTGCT
The DNA here is from genome assembly GCF_030125555.1 of Arthrobacter sp. zg.Y820. Lineage (NCBI taxonomy): Bacteria > Bacillati > Actinomycetota > Actinomycetes > Micrococcales > Micrococcaceae > Arthrobacter > Arthrobacter sp. zg.Y820. The sequence continues at coordinate 692,217 of NZ_JASKLX010000001.1, read as the reverse complement.
GGCCAAACCGCTGGCCGATCACAACAAGCAGGAGCTGGCTGTTCGAAATTCCGGCCTGGACTGGACGGTCGTCCGGCCTACCGGCCTCACGGACAAGCAGCCGTCCGGCACCTGGCGTGCCCTCGAGACGGGCGCCGAGGGGAAACTCAAAGGGTCGATCCCCCGCCGCGATCTCGCGGCCTGCCTGTTCGAGCTTCTCGCTGACCGTTCCACCATCGGCAAAGCCCTCGGGGTGAGCAGCTAGCTGCAGGCGCGGGTGCCGCTATCGTGGGCACATGGCCAACATTGCCGGACTCGACCGCCTTCTGGCGGCACTGAACGCCGGGGAGACGATTCCCGGCGGATCGATACATCACAAGGCTATGCATGCCGCGAGCCAGGAGTCGCTGCGCATAACCGCCGAACTCAACGGGCGCTACAACTCCCCCGCAGAGGTGCGGGCCCTGATGAGTGAACTGACCGGGCGCCGCATCCCCGATTCCTTCCACCTCTTCCCGCCGTTCAGCGCCGACTTTGGCAAGAACATCAGGTTCGGTGAAAATGTGTTCGTCAACAGCGGCTGCCGGTTCCAGGACCAGGGCGGCATCGACATCGGTGATGGCTCCCTCATCGGCCACAACGCGGTCATCACGACGTTGAACCACGACATGCTGCCCAGCCGCCGGGCCGACATGCACCCGGCACGCGTAGTGATCGGCACCGGGGTGTGGTTCGGAGCCAACGTGACGGTGTTGCCGGGCGTGACGATCGGCGACGGCGCCGTCGTCGGCGCGGGCGCGGTCGTCACCAAGGATGTCCCTGCGAGCGCAGTGGTCCTGGGGGTGCCGGCGAGGCAGGTGGGCACGGTGCCCGTCGGATAGCTCCCTGCCGTGCAGCGCGCTACACGGACCGCGGAACGTAGTCGGATCGTCCGTCCCACCAGCCGTGCTCGGACAGCGGCCTGAAGCGCAGCGTCGTAAATTCGTGGTGGAAGTCCCGACGGGTACGTTCAGTCATCGCGTCAGCGTGCCGGCGGGCAGCCTCACCGTCATCGCGGCCAAACACCATCCCCGTCATCGCCCGGGTGCTGCTCCAGATCGAGAACGTGGACACCGTCCGCGGCAGCCGGATGGCAGCCATGGCCAGTGTTGCTTCGGGATGGTCCCGGATCTGGCGCTCGACGGGGCGGCCCCAATGGATGAACCTGGGCAGTTCGGGCAGACGCATGCGGGCCAATGTCACGGCAATTACCGGCTCGTCGGGCGCCAGCTGCCCCGCTGCGTCCGTCAATCCGGCCAATTCGTGCAGTTCACCCCAACGGTGCACGAACTCGAGCCTGACATGCCAGCCGTCGTTCAGCTTCCGGCCAAACGGGTGCCCGGCGAGAAAGTCAGTAAGCGCTTCCTCATCCTCCCACTCCGCGAATACCGCTGTTCGCCCCAACTGCATCCGGCGCGGAGACACTGCTGGCGCCCCCAGCTGCATCCCGGCGAGCACTTCGATGTGGCGCAGTCCCGGAGCCCTTGGCGGGCGCAGGAGCCCGCCTGCTGCCCCGAGCAACGGCAGGCGTGCGAGGTGGAACGAATACAGGCTCACGCAGCCGCCGCACGTGTCAGGTTCTTCATCCCCTGATCCTAAGGGCCAGAAAGTCGACCATAGACAGCAGGCCGCCCACCTCTTGCCCGCCTGACCCCGACGTGCGGCGGAACTCCGCCGGCACAGGCTCGGGCCGTGGAGTGCCGCCTCCTTCCCTGGAGCTGGGTGCGCTGACCGATGGCCTCGCGCTGCAGGCCGGTGCCGCCCGTGAAAACGCAGGCGTACCTGCTGGTGAGTCGCGCTTCTAGGACTGCAACTCAGCGATCCTCGCCAGGCGTTCTGAACCTTCAGGCAAAAGGGCCTTTCAACATTGCCTCTGAGCTCGGGGTTTTCCACAGCCCCGCCGTTACTGTTGCCGGCGGGTGCGGCCGCCTGTTGCATGAGCCGGACCAGCAGCTACTCCGGCGGAGACGGGAAAGCCATGAAGTTCGAGCTCACCGCACAGCAGCCCGTGGCCCCTTCCGGAGGACCGGACGGCAGCTTTGATGTCATGCCCGAGGCAGTGCATGCCATCCTTGTCGACGTGCAGGCCGCGGCGTCGGAGTTTGAGGAACTTCTGGCGGCCGCCGGGGCCGGCATGGCAGGCCTTTCGGACGCCTGCAAGGCTCCTCCGGTCTCCCGGGAGCTGAGCACCTTCTCCACCTTCCTGCTGGCCAACACGATCAGGTCAGCCGAGGGCAGGATCGCGGTGGCCTCGGGTGCCGTCTCCGAGGCCGTGCTGGCCCTCGTCCAGGCCGATGAACAGATGAACGAGACCGCCCGCCGCTCCGCTGCCCTGGCGGCGCAGGATGCCGTCGATGACGCGCCCGGGACCGCTGGCCGTCCACGCCATCCCGGCCGTGGTCCGGCGCAGGCCTTCTGATGGATTTCGGGCTCGCCGAGCTTGAGCAGCGCCTTCCCGACGCGGACACGGTCCGGGCTCATGCAGCGGACATCATGGCCATCGGTGCGCGCACCGACGAACTGATGGATTCCATCAGACACACCTGGCTCCTGCTGGCTGCGCCAGGGGTCTACTCGGTGCCGGGCAACGACGTCGTCTTCAGGGCACTGGAACGCTCCGGAACCGCTGCCGCAGAGCTGGCCAACTACACCATCCAGCTGGACACGCTGATGAACGTGTACGCCGAATCCGTGGAGTGGTTCAAGAGCCGGCACCAGGAGCTGCAGTCCCGTGCGGCAGACTTCGACGCTGAATTCCCGGAGTCCGAGATCGACGAATGGGACAACGACGAGCAAGCCGTGAATGCCCGCAACAGTATTGCCCGCGCTGTTTCCCGGCTTCTCTCGGAGTTGGATGAAGCGCAGCGGGACGCGGCAAACCGCATCGCGAACATCACCGGCAGCGGGCGTTCCTACACGCAGCACGACAACATCATGCGCGACGGACTCATTCCGTACGGGTTCGACGAGTACGACCACTTCGCGGCCGGCGGCGGGAAGATGCACCGCGACCTGCCCTGGTACCAGGACACTTGGGACACCGTTGCCGGTGTTCCAAAGGCGGCCGGGGAAACCCTTGAGGGCGTAGGCACACTGTTTGGCATGCAGGGCTGGTACGAGGCAGGGAATGCTTGGAAAGGCATGTACCGGGTCGGTGAGAACCTTTTCGTCCTTGGCGTGGGACGCACGATCGCCGGCGACGAGCGTACCGCTGCAGCAATGAAAGAGCTGGAGTTGCTGGGACAGGACCTGATCCGGATGGACCAGTGGGAGGGCGAGCACCCGGGTCACGCGCTCGGCGGGAACCTCTTCGACGTCGGAACCTTATTTGTTGGCGGCGGACTGGTCAAAGCCGGCATCAAGGCAGGCACCAGAGGCTCCCACGGCGCAGAGGGTCGCGCCCCGTCCACTTCGGGGCCAACGGGCCACACCCCAGCCCGTCCAGGGGCGGCTGCGCCGGGAAGCGCACTTTCGCCGGGCACCCGTGCTCCGGCGTGGAAGGACAAAACCAGGACCAGCCTGGAGAATCTGGGCCGCCGGCTGCTGCCGGAGAATCAGGGGCTCGTTCCAGCACTGCCCGGCGGGTCTCTCCCCGGTCATCAGGGGACTCCGGCTGCCCCTGACAACGGCATTTGGTTCAGAGGCGGCAAACCCCGCATTGAATTCGCGCCCGGATACAGTCCGTCCGCCCGGAACCCCTCGGTGCAGCCGAGTTCCGGAGACACCGACGGCGGCAACGGCTTTTTCAGGGACGTGTGGCGCAGCCGGAGCGGAGCACCCGAGCAGCAGTACATCACCGGCATTGACCGTTTGGATAACAGCCACGCCCGCGAATACGCCTTGCAGAAGCCGAACGGCACACTGGTGGACTTCGATGGCCACTCTTGGCGCGACGGCAAAGAGGTTTTCACGGAAGTGAAGGGCCACTACGAGTTTTTCAACAACTTCGGGTCTTCTACCTTGCTGGAAACCAAGCTCAAAGGGCTGATAAATCAGCTCCGCAGTCAGATGGACGCGCTAAATCATTCGGCAAGCGACGGGTACATCCATGAATGGGTCTTCACGGAGAAGGTTGTTGCGGACGCCTTCAAAGATCTTCTGATCGACTTTCCGGAGCTCAGTTCCGGCGTTGAAGTGCGGTTCGAACCGATGCCGTAAGGCGCCGCCCACCATCAGATAGGTTGACCACATGAAACAGACAGTTGCGGAGTTGTTCTCCGAAGAGGTCGGGCGTGCCTACGTTCCGCTGATGTGGGGCGGGCGTGAGGAAGATCCGGCAGAGGTGGCATGGCGCATCTGGTGCACAATGGGCCTTGTCAAGGAGCATGCTCAGGCAGGCGGCGGCTGCCCGGATGCCCTCTGGACGGTCCTTGCCGGGAACGGGCTGGAATTCGTGCCTGCACCGGATACGCTGCCGGCCGTCGAGGAACTGGCGCTCCAGGAAACCGAAGTACGTGACGGCAAGAGATGCGGACGGACACATGTGCATCTTCAGCTCACACCGGAAGGCCCTGAAAGCCTCCCGATAGCGTCGTTGCATGCCATGGCCGGGGAGATCCAAACGACCGTAGCCAACAGCGTGAACTTCTCGTTCCAGCCAAACTTTCCTCTTGGCACCATTGACCAGGCAACCGAGTTGTTCCGGGGCCTCGTACGCATCTGGCAGCCGGACGCCGGAATCCTGAGCACAAAAGAGACTATCCGCGAGGTGACGGATCTGTATGACACCTATGCCGGATACCTGACCTGGATTTCCAGTGCACCCTTCGGCACACCTCCTGATCTGGCGTCAGCCTCTGCCGAGTCCTTCGGCGAGGGGACCCTGCTAACCGCCCGCGATTGGAGCGTGCCCGGTGTTAAGAACATGCACACCGAGCTGCTCGGTGCCGGGGCGCCGGCACTAACAGCTTTCCCCAGGGACAGGCAGAGGGTTCCGACGTTCCGGGAGGAACACACTTTCTGAGTCACGAGGCCGGCGAAGCCGCCGTCCCCCGCGACAAGAAAGGTGCCGAGGTGCTCAGTCTTCGGTGGGCATCTCCGGGACAGCGCTTTCCATTCGCTCCGGCGTCCAGTATTCAGCTCCGGGATCGTCCGTGCTGTAACTGTGGGTCACCGAATCGGCAGGATCCACGGTTGCCGGGGTGGCAGGGGAAGCAGAATCATTGCGGCACCCCGCGGCCGGCACTGACACGGAGACGAGCACAAGCGCGACGACGATCCTTTTGCGTTTCATGGAGGCAGGCCCATGGACTGGACCGAAGTACGCGATGAACTTGTCAGCGCAGCCCCCGCGTCGCCCTGACACTCTGCGAAATCGATCAGCCTGGCGTTTATGCCTAGTGGGAAACGGCTGCTGGCCTTGCCCGTTTCTGGCCCGCCGGCTTTCCGCAGGTAGATCAGACCGAGCCGTTGTACATCGGCATTGCCCGAACCACCCTCGCAGAGCGCGCAGGTAAAATGCCTGGAAAAAACTAGGATGTCCACACTCCGCCGTTCTCTGGTGGCGTTGTTGGTCGATGAACTGCGCTTGCTACCCGGCATCGGCGTGGACCCAAGCCCACGACGTCGCACCAAAATTTAGCCTCGCGCCAGCAGAAGAGCAGTGTCTGTCCAACTGGATGACAACACACTTGCAGGTGACCTGGACGCTCCATCAATGCCCAAAGACCTCGAGTCAAGGGACTCGCTCCACCGCTCAACCACACCCACGCAACAAAAGGGCCATACGCAAAGGCACTTCAAGTACATCGGGACCAGCTGCTTGCTCGGGTGGCCGCCTAGAACCACCATCCTGCTTCTCTGTTCCTGCACTCACGCCTGGCTGCCAGGGTTTCCAGAACCGCGGTGGCCCAAGGCCAAGCCCCCACACACTGCAGTTGGAGCCGCGCTTCGTAGGGCTGCAGGCAAACATAAAGCGCTTCCCGGATCGAAATCCGGGAAGCGCTTTTATGAGCACGGCTAGACGTTGAAGCGGAATTCACCACGTTCCGTAGCCGAATAACATCTGCGCAGCAGTCGGCAAGTCCAGTGCCCACACAGCCGCTACTCACTGGGGAATGGTTACTGGGAACACACCCAGTGAGAACTGTCCGACTGACGGTCGGCGCTCGGTGCCGGGGTTCGGCTGGGATTGCTTCGTGGAGTTACCGCGGGGGCTCTTCCTGTAGCACGAGGCCTTCGTCTCCGGGGAGAACTTTGCCTTGATCCCGCTCTGCTTCGTCCTCCTCATTCAATGTGAACGCGTCACCCGGCGAACAGGGGGCAGTAGCCCCGATACTGTACGAGTTGTCAGATGCATAAGTATCGAATTCGGCCCGGGCAACGGGACCTCCTTCCGCAAAGACAGTCGGATGTGTTGTCGGATTTACCGTGCGTACGGTCATTCCGAGGGACTCCCAATACTCAGCGACGCGTTTGGCGTCCCCAATATGGTCAGTTCCACGGGGTGCCCAGCGGTCATAGCTGTAACTGGACGTTGCATGCTCTATACCACTGCGGCTTTTGGGGATACATTCCTGCGCCCACGCTACGCCGTTGCGGGGCCACCACCCGGTGACATCGAGCTGTTCGGCGGTATTGAAGACGAGTTCAACCGCACGGTCCCGACCTTCCCTGGCACTGATGGTCTCCTCCGGGGTGTTCTTCTCCGACATTGTCGTGGCTGGCCCCTTCTCAGCGCATCCGGTCATTGTCATTCCCATCAGGAGCACAGCAGCCGCGGCCATGAACATCCTTATATGTGTCCTAAAGGCGGGCACTGTTCACTCCTTCCGATAAGGCCTTCTACAGGTCAGTGGGCGCCAACGGAGCATACTCGGTGATCTTCTCCGCTTCTCCATTAATTGCCCAGACTGTGCCTTTCAGGGACTCTGTTCTCTTGTTCAAGTATCCGGCCTGTCCAACGGACTTATGGACCAAGGAGTTCTGCCCGAATAGGTCAGCGTAAACCTATCGACTCCAGTTACAAGAAATGCCGCCCTCGTGCGTTCATGGAGGGCGGCATTTCTAATGATCCAGGCGAGGAATCTAGACGTTGAACCTAAACTCCACCACGTCGCCGTCGACCATGACGTAGTCCTTGCCTTCGATGCGGACCTTGCCGCGGGACTTGGCCTCGGCCATGGAGCCGGCCTCGACGAGGTCGTCGAAGGAAACCACCTCGGCCTTGATGAAGCCGCGCTGGAAGTCGGAGTGGATGACGCCGGCGGCCTGCGGCGCGGTGTCGCCTTTGCGGATGGTCCAGGCGCGGGTTTCCTTGGGACCTGCGGTCAGGTAGGTCTGCAGGCCCAGCGTGTGGAAGCCGACGCGGGCCAGCTTGTCCAGGCCGGACTCCTCCTGGCCGCTCATTTCGAGCATCTCGCGGGCTTCGTCCTCGTCCAGTTCCACGAGGTCGGCCTCGAGCTTGGCATCCAGGAAGATGGCGTCCGCCGGAGCCACGAGTTCGCGCAGTTCGGCCTGGCGTTCCGGATTGGCCAACACGGCGTCGTCGACGTTGAACACGTAGATGAAGGGCTTGGCGGTGAGCAGGCTCAGCTCGCGCAGGTGCTCCATGTCCAGTTTGTCGGAGGCGACGGAAGCGAAGATCGTGTCGCCGCGCTCCAGCACACTCTGGGCGGCCTGCATGGCGGCCAGCTGCGCGGCGTCGCGCTTCTTGATCTTGACTTCCTTCTCCACCCGCGGAATCGCCTTTTCGAGCGTCTGCAGGTCGGCGAGGATCAGTTCGGTGTTGATGGTCTCCATGTCGGAGCGCGGATCCACCTTGCCGTCCACGTGGATGACGTCGGGGTCATCAAACACGCGGATCACCTGGGCGATCGCCTCGGCTTCGCGGATGTTCGCCAGGAACTGGTTGCCGAGGCCTTCGCCTTCGGACGCGCCCTTGACGATGCCGGCGATGTCCACGAAGGACACCGTCGCCGGAAGGATGCGCGCCGAGCCGTGGATTTCGGCCAGCTTGGCCAGCCGCGGATCCGGCAGCGAGACGACGCCGACGTTCGGTTCGATGGTGGCGAACGGATAGTTCGCCGCCAGAACGTTATTGCGGGTCAGCGCATTGAACAGGGTTGATTTGCCGACGTTGGGCAGGCCGACGATGCCAATAGTAAGAGCCACGGTAAACAATCATACCGGTGCCGGCTACGCTCCGGCGCGCCGGCCTCCCAAACCGCGGGAGGTGTCGCCCATGGCCTTGAGGGTGGCGCGGATCTCCTTGGGCAGCGAGAACATGATGTCTTCCTGCGCCGTGACCACTTCCTCGACGTCGCCGTAGCCGTACTGGGCCAGCAGGTTCAGCACTTCCTGGACCAGGGTTTCCGGCACCGAGGCGCCGGAAGTCACTCCGACGGTGCCGACGCCCTCGAACCAGCTCTCGTCCACCTCGTTGGCGAAATCGATCCGGTAGGAGGCCTTGGCTCCGTATTCCAGGGCAACTTCGACCAGGCGCACCGAGTTGGAGGAGTTCGCCGAACCCACCACCAGGACCAGATCGGCCTCGGGCGCGATCTTCTTGATCGCGGTCTGGCGGTTGGAGGTGGCGTAGCAAATGTCATCGCTGGGCGGATCCTGCAGAGTGGGGAACCGCTTGCGCAGCAGTTCCACCGTGTGCATCGCTTCATCGACGCTCAGCGTGGTCTGGGACAGCCAGATCACCTTGTCCGGATCGCGGACCGTCACCTTGTCGACGTCTTCGGGGCCGTTGACGATCTGCGTGTGCTCCGGCGCCTCGCCGTAGGTGCCTTCGACTTCCTCGTGTCCGGCGTGCCCGATCAGCAGGATGTCGAAGTCGTCGCGGGCGAACCGGACGGCTTCCTTGTGGACCTTGGTCACCAGCGGGCAGGTGGCGTCGATGGTGCGCAGCTGGCGGTCCGCGGCGGACTGCACGACGGCGGGTGACACACCGTGGGCGGAAAAGATCAGCAGCGATCCCTCGGGGACCTCGTCGGTTTCGTCGACGAAGATGGCTCCTTTTTCCTCGAGTGTCTGGACGACGTGGAGGTTGTGCACAATCTGCTTGCGGACGTAGACGGGCGGCCCGTAGGCCTCCAGAGCCTTCTCCACGGCGATCACGGCACGGTCAACACCGGCGCAGTAGCCGCGCGGTGCGGCAAGCAGGACACGGCGGGGGCCGTTTACAGGGGCGGCGGCAGCCACCTCCTGGGGGCTGCGGCGCCGGCGGGGCACGGTGGGCATAGGCACGGATACGGCAGTGCTGGTCATGCCTCCATGCTATCGGTTACTCCGGCGGCCAACGGGCACCGGGGCGGGCAGTCCGCTGTCGGCGCACTGCCCGGCCTGCCTCCCCGCCGGAGCTGCCGGTCTATCGGCGCCGGCGCAATCCGCCCACCGAATGTGCCACCAGTCCCAGCACCAGGAGCACCGCCGCCCCGAGGAGGAAGGCCACGGTCCAGGCCTGCAGGCTCGCGGAGACTTCCGCCGCGAAAGCGGAGGCGAACGTTTCAGCAACGGCGCTGCCGTAGGCCGGACGGTCCGCGAGCCCCGGCAGGCTGGCGGCGCCCACCCAGATCAGTCCCCCGGCCAGCACACCGCCGACGCCCAGCCAGGCCAGGGCGGCGCTGCGCCTGCGCGCAAGCAGCAGGGCCAGGACGGCGGCCACGACGGCACCCGCGGCCAGGAACGGCCAGGCATTGGCCGCGCTCACCGCCAGCTCGACATAGTGGCGCTGGTCCGCTCCCGCGAGGGGCACCGGCGACTGTTCCGGCGGAACGACGTCGACCCCTGTCTCGCCGCCGATGGTTTCCGTCACCAGCCCCACCAGAGGCGCCACGTCCAGGGTGACCTCGCCCTCGCCGTCGAACGTCTCGGCATGCGAGGCGCGCAGCGTCTGATCCCAGGCCTGCGGATACGCCGGCAGCGCCTGCACTCCCTGCACCGCGCTGCTGATCAGCGGCTCCACCAGGGGCATGACGGCGGAGGGCGCCTCAATGCTGGCAGCCGCCTGCCGCCCCAGCGCTTCCGAAAGTTCCTGCTGGAAAGCCTCATCGGTGCCCAGCGGCTGTCCCAGGGAGGTGAAACCGTTCTGGGAGACCACGTTTTCCGCCAGCCAGGCGGAACAGAAAGCGGCGGCCGCCAGCAGGATGGCCACCAGGCCCAAAAGTGCCGAACCGAATGTTCGCATGGATTGTCTCCTCGTTCCTTCGCAGAATGGCTCAGCGGACCTGTTGCATCCGACGGTTCCAGAAGCGTATCCAGAAGCGTACCGTCCGGGTCCGGAACGCGCGTTGTGGGCGGCACCTGATAGACATTAACTTATGCAAGACCCCCTAGACCCCCTGGACCCCTCCGGTGCCGACGAAAAGGCTCCCACGAGCCTTCCGAAGACCGCCGCGGAAACGACTCCCGAGAATCCCTGGCCGCTGCAGCTGCTCTCGAAGAACCTCAAGACGTACATCGACCGTGCCCCCGCCACCTGGGTGGAGGGGCAGATCATCGAGCTGAACAAGCGCGCCAACGCCTCCTACATCACGCTGCGCGACGTCGATGCGGAGATCTCCCTCTCGCTGACCGTCTGGAGCACCGTAATGAACCGGCTGGAGCTGCCGCTGGAGCGCGGCGCCCGGGTGGTGGCCCAGGTGAAACCCGATTTCTGGGTCAAGACCGGCCGGCTGTCCATGCAGACCCGCGACATCCGCCCGGTGGGGATCGGTGACCTGCTGGCCCGGATCGAGCGCCTGCGGCAGTCCCTGGCCGCCGAAGGTCTGTTCCGCGAGGACCGGAAGCTGCCGCTGCCGCTGCTGCCCGGACGGATCGGGCTCATCACCGGCCGCAATTCCGACGCCATGAAGGACGTCATGAAGAACGCCGCGCTGCGCTGGCCTGCGGTGGCCTTCGAGGTACGCGAAGTCGCCGTGCAGGGCGTAAACGCCGTCGCCGAGGTCACCCGGGCGCTGGCCCAGCTCGACGCCATGCCCGAGGTGGACGTCATCGTGATCGCACGCGGCGGCGGGTCCCTGGAGGATCTGCTGCCGTTCAGCCATGAGGACCTGGTTCGGGCGGTCTCCGCGGCGTCCACCCCGGTGGTCAGCGCCATCGGACACGAGGCGGACCGGCCGCTGCTGGACGAGGTGGCCGACCTGCGGGCCTCCACCCCCACCGATGCCGCGAAGCGGATCGTGCCGGATGTGGGCGAGGAGCTGCACCGCATTGCCGCCGCCCGGGCGCAGCTTCGGCGCATCGTGGAGCTGACCGTTGGCCGGGAAAAGGAGCGGCTGAACCACATCCGGTCCCGGCCGGTGATGGCGGCGCCGCAGACCATGATCGACGGGCGTGCGCAGGATGTCTCGCGCCTGCGGGAGCGCGCCCTGTCCTGCATGGTGTCGGAGGTCCGGCGGGACACCGACCGCATTTCCCATCTCCGGGCCCAGGTGCGCGCCCTGTCGCCGCAAAACACGCTGGACCGCGGCTACGCCGTCGTGCAGCTGGCCGACGGCGCCGTGGTCCGGGACGCCGCAGCGGTCCCCGACGCGGCGCAGCTGCGCATCCGGGTCGCCGTCGGCGAGCTGGCGGCCACCGCCGCTCCCCGCACCGCAGAGCCGCCCGCGCGTGAATGAGTTGTCCCCGGCGGCCTCCCCCGCGCCGTCCCCCATCAGCACGGAATCCTCCCCAGAACCGAAGGAAGAACCAGTTATGAACCCCGCAGCAAACGAAGCAGCAGCAGTTCCCGCCGACATCGAGGCCATGAGCTACGAACAGGCCCGCGACGAACTCGTGTCAGTGGTCGGCCGGCTCGAAACCGGCGGCGCCTCGCTCGAAGAGTCGCTCGCCCTGTGGGAGCGCGGCGAGCAGCTCGCCACCCGCTGCGAGTCCTGGCTGGAGGGCGCCCGGCGGCGCCTCGACGCTGCCCGGGAGCAGGCCCGCGGGGAATAGCCCGCGGTCCCGCTCCCCTGCCGGCAGGCAGCTACTGCCTGTACGTGCTCAGGAACTCGCCGAGCCGGATCATGGCGTCCTCGATGTCCTCCACGTTGGGCAGCGTGACCATCCGGAAGTGGTCCGGACGCACCCAGTTGAAGGCCGTGCCCACGGAGACCAGGATCTTCTGCTGCTTGAGCAGGTCCAGGGCGAACTGCTCGTCGCTGGCGATCGGATAGACCTCCGGATCCAGCTTCGGGAACAGGTACAGCGCCCCCATTGACAGCTCGCAGCTGACGCCGGGAATGTCGTTGAGCATCTTGTGGGCGAGGTCGCGCTGTGCTTTCAGCCGGCCGCCGGGCAGAATCAGGTCGTTGATGCTCTGGTAGCCGCCCAGCGCGGTCTGGATCGCGTGCTGGCCCGGAACATTGGCGCACAGCCGCATGTTCGCCAGCAGGTTGATGCCCTCGATGTAGTCGGCGGCCTCGTGCTTGGGCCCGGAAATCGCCATCCAGCCGCTGCGATAGCCGGCGATCCGGTATGCCTTGGACAGGCCGCTGAACGTCAGGCACAGCACGTCGTCGCCGGTGACGGCGGCCGAGTTGATGTGCACGGCGTCGTCGTACAGGATCTTCTCGTAGATCTCGTCGGAGAAAATGATCAGCCCGTGCTTGCGGGCCAGGTCCACGATGGCCTTGACGATGTGTTCGGGATAGACGGCGCCGGTGGGGTTGTTCGGGTTGATCAGCACGATGCCCTTGGTGCGGTCGGTGATCTTGGATTCAAGATCCTCGACGTCGGGCCACCAGTGCGCGTCTTCGTCGCACAGGTAGTGCACGGCGGTGCCGCCGGCCAGCGACACCGACGCGGTCCACAGCGGATAATCCGGTGCCGGCACCAGGATTTCGTCGCCGGTGTTCAGCAGCGCCTGCATGGACAGGGTGATCAGTTCGCTGACGCCGTTGCCCAGGTAGACGTCGTCGACGTCGATGCTCTGGATGCCCCGGCTCTGGTAGTACTGCACGACGGCGGTGCGGGCGGAGAAGATGCCGCGGGAGTCGCTGTAGCCCTGGGCCTTGGGCAGGTGGCGCACCATGTCCACCAGGATGGCTTCGGGGGCCTCGAAGCCGAACGGCGCCGGATTGCCGATGTTCAGCTTCAGGATCCGGTGGCCGGCCGCCTCCATGCGCTGCGCATGCTCCAGCAGCGGCCCCCGGATGTCATAGAGAACGTTGTGGAGCTTGTGCGACTGCTTGAATTCTGCCATCCATTCATCGTGCCACAGAGAGAGGACCCCCTTCCGCATGTGAAGCGGAAAGGGGTCCTCGGGGACCGGCGGCAGTGGCTAGGCGAAGCCCTTTTCTTCCAGCCAGGTCCGGGCCGCTTCGCTGGGATCCAGCTTCTGGTCTCCGCTCACGGCCTGGTTCAGCTCGATCAGGTCCTCGGTGGTCAGCTGCGCCGACACCCGGTTCAGCACCTCGGTGGCTTCGTCGGTGAGCGCGTCCGCCGAGGCCAGCGGAACCACCTGCTGGGCAGGCCAGTTCTGCTTGGGATCTTCCAGGACCACGAGGTCGTTTTCCTCGATGGCCGGCGTCGTCGTATAAATGTCAGCCACTTGCACGTCGTCGTTCAGCAGGGCATCCACGGTGAGCGGACCGCCGCTGTCGCCAATCGGCGTGAATTCCTTGAACTCGCAGCCGTACTTATCCTTGAGGCCGGCCAGCCCCTGCGCGCGCTCGGCGAACTCGGCCGGGGCGGCCAGGGTGAGCTGGTCGCAGACCTTGGCGAGGTCCTCGATGCTCTCCAGCTGGTACTTCTCGGCCGTGGCCGCGGTGACGACCATGGCGTCCTTGTTCTCGGCTTCGGAGGGTTCCAGAATGACCAGGCCCTCGGGCAGGGCATCGGGCAGAGCGTCGACGATCTCGGAGGCGTCCACCGAGTCGGTCTCGGGATCAACTCCCACCAGCAGGGCGCCGGTGTATTCCGGAATCAAGTTGATGGATCCGTCTTCCAGGGCGGGCAGGTAGACCTCGCGCGAACCGATGCCGAGTTTGGTTTCGGCCGGAATTCCGGCTCCGTTCAGCGCTCCGGCGTAAATCTCGGCAAGGGTGCTGGACTCCGGGAAATCGGCCGAGCCCACAACAATGGCCTCCGCGGCTCCGGACGCTGCCGTTTCCGACGGCGATTCCGAGGCCAGGGGGTCGCCGCCACCGCCGCCGCTGCAACCGGCCAGGGCGAGAGCCAGGGTGAAGCTTCCGGCCAGGGCCGTCAGGCCCCTCCGCCGGGAGTTCCGGCGCATGTGCTGGGTCATTGTTTTCCTCCTTGTGAGCCGGCAGCGGCAGGTCCGCCTCCGGTCGGTATGGTTACGCTCCCGGCCCCGGCGGCCGCCGCCGACGGGCGGCCCTCCCGCAGGCCGGGTGAAATCAAGAATCGTGCTGCCAAGGCAATCATGCCGTCGACGGCGAGCGCCAGCGCAGCGATGAGCACCGCGCCGCCGAAGACCCGCCCGTAGTCGGCCAGGGCCAGGCCGTCGATCAGGTACCGTCCCAGTCCGCCGAGGTTGATCATGGCCACCACGGCAGCGGTGGCAACAACCTGGAGGGTGGCGCCGCGCAAACCGCCGAAGAGAACCTTCAGCCCGTTGGGGACTTCCACCCGGAACAGGATCTGCAGCTCGGTCAGCCCCATGCTGCGGGCCGAGTCCACCACGCTGCGGTCCACTGAAGCGATCCCGGAGTACGTTCCGGCCAGCAGCGGCGGCACCGCCAGCAGCACCAGGGACCAGATCGGCGGCATCAGGCCGAGCCCGGCCAGCAGGACGAAGAGGGTCAGCATGCCCAGCGTCGGCAGTGCGCGCAGCAAGCCGGAGACAGCGACGACGGCCACCTGGCCGCGTCCGGTGTGGCCGATGTACAGGCCCACCGGGACGGCGATGGCGATGGCGATCAGCAGGGTCAGCCCGGTGTACTGCAGGTGCTCCAGGGTCCGCACCGGAATCCCGGCGGCGCCGGTCCAGTTGGCAGGGTCGGTGAGCCATTCCCAGCCCTGTCCCAGGGCGTTGGTGCTGGTGTAGTCGGTTCGGGGAATCGTCACTGGCATGATCTACGCCCCCTTCAGTGCGATGTCCGGGGCGGCAGCTCCGGTGCCCGCCCGCAGCGGCGCACCGGTGCCGGCACTGCCGCCGCCGCGACCGCTGCGCCGGCCGCCCGGTTTGCCCGGCCCGGATCCGCCGTCGGCCGCCCCTGCCTTCCGGCCCGCCCGCAGCCACGGCGTCAGGGCGCGCTGCAGCAGCACGAACACCAGGTCCATCAGGAAGGCCAGCACCAGGGTCGCGACGATGCCCACCACAATTTCGGTGATGAAATAGCGGCGCAGGCCGTCCCGGAAGAAGAAGCCCAGGTTTTCCACTCCGATCAGCGCCCCCACGCTGACCATCGAGATGTTGCTGACCGACACCACCCGCAGCCCGGCAATCAGCACCGGCACCGACAGCGGCAGGTCAACGGTCAGGAACCGGCGCAGGGGCCGGTAGCCCATCGCCACGGCGGCTTGCCGCACGCCGTCGTCGACCGAGTCGAAGGCGTCCACCGCCACCCGGAGCATCAGCGCGACGGCGTAGATCGTCAGGGCAATGATGATGTTGCTGATGTCAAGGATGCGGGTCCCCAGGATCGCCGGCAGCGTGACGAACAGGGCCAGCGACGGAATGGTGTAGAGCAGCGATCCGGTGGCGAGCACGGCGCCGCGCAGCCGGCTGCTGCCGCGGATCAGGGCGGCCAGGGGCACGGCGATGAGGACGCCGAGCACCAGCGGCACGATCGACTGGTACAGGTGCAGCCCGGTCAGCCGGAACACCTGGTCGGTGTGCGCGAGGAACCACTCCACGTCAGCCTCCGCTCCGCTGCAGCCGGGCCGCCTCGATCTGGGCCAGCACTTCGGCGGGCCGGATGGCACCGATCACGCGCTGCTCGGCATCCACCGCCACGCCGAGCCCGGCGGGTGAGGACAGTGCGGCGTCGAGGGCCTTGCGCAGGTTCTCGCCTTCCCGGTACAGCGAGCCGCCGGGCACCAGCTGCGCCGGGGTGGTGACGGCAGCCCGGTTCCCCCTCGGCACCCAGCCCAGCGGCCGGCCGCCGTCGTCGACCGCCAGCGCCCAGGCACCGGCGACCGCCACTGACGGATCCGCCAGCATTGCCGGCTCCAGCAGCTGCACCGGATGCAGCGGAACATCCTGTCCCGCCTGGAAGGATAGGTGCCGGAAGCCGCGGTCCCGGCCGACAAACCCCGCCACGAAATCGTCCACTGGGGCACGCAGGATCTCCTCGGGCGCCGCGTACTGCGCCAGCCGCCCGCCCACGGCAAATACGGCCACCCGGTCCCCGAGGATGGTCGCCTCGTCGATGTCGTGGGTGACAAACACAATGGTCTTGGCCAGGTCCCGCTGCAGGCGCAGCAGCTCCTCCTGCAGCTCGGCGCGGACCACGGGGTCCACGGCGCTGAAGGGTTCGTCCATGAGCAGCACCGGCGGATCGGCGGCGAGCGCCCGGGCCACCCCCACGCGCTGCTGCTGGCCGCCGGAGAGCTGGGCCGGGTAGCGTCCGCCCAGCGACGGGGCGAGTCCGACGACGTCGAGCAGTTCCGCGGCCCGCGCCCGGGCCCGGGCCTTGGACTGCCCAAGCAGCCGGGGAACGGTGGCCACGTTGTCCAGCACCGTGCGGTGCGGCATCAGGCCGGCGGACTGCATGACGTACCCCATCGACCGCCGCAGTTCCGGCGCCTTGACCACGCTGACATCGGTGCCGTCCACGGTGATGGACCCGGCCGTGGGTTCGATCATCCGGTTGATCATGCGCAGGGACGTTGTCTTTCCGCATCCGGACGGACCCACGAAAACAGTGATGGAACCGCGGGCAATGTCCATGCTGAGGCCGTCCACGGCAGGTGCCGGGGAGCCGGCGAAGGACTTCGTCACGCCGCGGAAGCTGATCATCGGCTCGGCGGCCCGCGGGGCGGGGTCCGGCGGGGTCATGGCGGTGCCTTCCGTTGGAATTCATGGGGTCCTGCGGAACTCGTATCCTGCCGGAAGTTCAACGGTAGGACACGCTTTGAACGGTAGGACAGAGAATGTTGGTAGTCCAGCTGTTCACTCGGAACAGGCGGCGTTGCGGATGGCCAGCTTCAGCCCCACCTGCACCAGGGGTGCCGGGCCCAGCTCGGAAATCCGGTCCAGCGGCACCCACTCCGCTTTGTCGGTGCTGCCGCCGAGCTCGTGGGTCAGCACTCCCGAAGTGATCCGGGCGCTGTAGATGATCCGCAGGGCGTGGAGGAGCCGGCGGCTTTCGCCGGGGAAGCGGTGTTCCGGCGGAATGAAGATGCTGTCCACGCCCAGCAGCTCTTCGGGTTCCACGGTGAAGCCGGTCTCCTCCCGGACTTCCCGCACGACGGCGGCGGGGGCGTCTTCGCGCAGCTCCAGTCCCCCGCCGGGCAGGGTCCAGCTGGAATAGCCGTGGTCGTTCCAGTGCGAGAGCAGGATGCTGCCGCCGGATATCACCACGGCATACGCGCCGATCCGGACGTCGAAGTCCTCAGCCACGCGGCTGGTCCCGCGCCGCGAGGTAGCGGGCGCCGTAGACGGGGTCCTGCTGCAGGAACCGGATGTCTTCCAGCCCGGCCCGTTCCAGGTCCTGCCGCAGCCGGTCCCGGAGCAGCGGCTGATGCCTGCCCAGGCCGCCGCCGACCACCACCGGGCCCGCAATGCCGAGCAGGCGTGCCGTGTCAGCGGCCAGCCCGGCCAGGTGGCGGGCGGCACCCTCGACGATCTCGGCGCCGGCGCCGCTCCCCTGCAGCGCGGCATCGAACACCACACCGGCCTTGGACGCCCAGTAGCGCCGTCCGGCGGAGTCGGCGTGGAACAGCGAGATGAGCTGCACCGGCTCCGTCACGGAGCAGGCCCGCAGCAGGGACTCCGCCAGCAGGTCGGGTTCCAGTCCGCGGTTGAAGCAGCGCAGGGTGTGGCGGACGGCTTCCCGGGCGATCCAGTAAGCGCTGCCCTCGTCGCCCAACAGGTAGCCCCATCCGCCGGAGCGGGCTTCCTGGCCGGTGCGGCTCAGCCCCCACGCCACCGAGCCGGTGCCGGCAATCAGCGCGATGCCGGCCGGGCTCTCCCCTGCGGCCAGGATCAGCCGGGTGTCGTGGATTACGTCCACCACTGCCTCCGGAGCGTGCGGAGCGATCAGCGCGCGGAGGGCGGCGGCGTCGTCGTCGGTGTCAATGCCGCCGGAGCCGGCGATGACGCGGTCAACCGAACCGGCTCCCAGCGCTGTGAAGATCTCGGCAAGATTGGCTGCGGCTTGTGCCGGACTGACGTTCTGCACATTGGCGCTGCCGGCTGTCGCTTCCGCGGCGGGAGCGCCGTCGCGCAGGAGCAGTCCGTGGGTCTTGGTGCCGCCGATGTCGAGTCCGATGACGCTGGGCCCGGACCCGGCGGCGGGTCCCTCACTGGAATTCTGCATGCGACCAGCCTACTTTCCGCCGGGGCCGCTGGGTATGCCTGGCCTGGTGCGGCGGCGTGCAGGTCGTCAGGCGGCTTTTTTGCGGGACCGGATCAGCGCGAACACGCACAGGACGGCGCAGCTGAGGGCGATGGCCGCGGAGAACCAGGCCACGGCCGACGGCAGGCCCCATGCCGCACCGGCGGCGCCCAGTCCGAGCACGGGAATGGCGCTGCCCAGATAGGTGATCACGTAAACCGTGCTGATGATCTGGGCGTGCTGTGCCGGTTCCACCTTTGCCGCGACGTCGTTGAACACCGTCCGGAAGGCCATCCCCTGGCCGAAGCCGGCCGCCAGGGAGGCGGCCACCAGCAGGGGAACGCTGCCCAGGGCGCCCGCCGCCGGGATCAGCGCGACGCCGGTTCCCATCAGCGCCAGCCCGGCCGGCACCACCAGGCGTCCGCGGACACCGGTGAGCTGGCTGACGGCCGAGGCCGCCAGCGCCAGGGCGGCCAGCAGCCCGACGACGGGGCGGGAGGAGGTGCCGGCGATGCC
The DNA here is from genome assembly GCF_030125555.1 of Arthrobacter sp. zg.Y820. NCBI lineage: Bacteria > Bacillati > Actinomycetota > Actinomycetes > Micrococcales > Micrococcaceae > Arthrobacter > Arthrobacter sp. zg.Y820. Next base: position 673,288 of record NZ_JASKLX010000001.1, on the reverse strand, counting down.
GGCGAAGTAGGTCGGCGCCAGGGACAGGTAAAAGCCGAAAACGGCGAAGCTCAGGAATCCGGTGACGGAGGCCATCCAGAACTGGGACCGAGCCTGGTGGGAGACCGCCAGGCGGCGCGGACGCAGGGCGGCCAGCGCCCGGCCCAGCGGCGGCACGGCAATGGCGGGGCGTGCCTTCAGCAGGCACAGCGGAACCAGCAGCCCGGCGAGGACCACGAAATGGATCAGGAACGGGGTCAGGGTGGGGGCAGGCAGCAGCGACAGCAGGCCGCCGATCACCGGACCGGCCGCCACGCCGCCGGCGGAGACCAGAAGCGTAAACCGGGTGGCCCACTCCGGCCGGTGCGGCAGCAGCTCCCGCAGCGCCGCGGAACTGGCACCGGTGGCCAGGGCCACCGACGCTCCCTGCAGCGCACGGCCGGCGATCAGCGCGCCCATGCCGGTGGCGGTTCCGAACAGCACGCCGCCGAGGAGGCTGACAACGCTGGCCAGCACCAGTGCTGCCCGGCGGCCAATGAAGTCGGACCAGTGCCCCACCAGCAGCAGACCGGCCACCAGGACCAGCACATAGGCGGCAAAGGCCACTGTCACCCCGAAGTGGGTCAGCCCCAGCCGCTCCCCGAGCAGCGGATAAAGCGGCGTGGCGAGGTTGGCGCCCACCAGCAGGGTGGTCATGATTGCCAGTGTCAGCAGCAGCCGGGGCCGCCGGGCTGCATCCCATTCGCGGCGCCCGGCCGCGGCGGGCCGCATCCGAAGTTCATTGAGGACTGTCAACGCGTGTCCAATACCCTTCTGCATTCGCCGAGTTCGTCCAGCATTCCGGCCCGTTCAGGACGGGGTCGCGGGGCGCTTTCACCACATCGGAATTCTTGACCAATTCCACTATAGGATGGGCTGTGCCGGGCCTGATGATGCACAAAAGTCCCAGCAATTGACGGTTTCGATCAATATTCTCCGTACTTCCTGAGAGGAGATGCGCGCAATGGGCAACTTGGACGCGGTTGATCTGAAGCTGCTGCTGGAGCTGGTGCGGAACCCGCGGGCCCAGATCGGCGACCTCAGCGAAACGCTGGGCATCGCCCGGAACACCACCCAGAGCCATCTGAAGCATTTGGACCGGGCCGGGCTGATCCGCCCGGGCGGTCGGGACGTGGATCTGGCACGGCTGGGCTACGACGTGCTGGCGTTTGTCACCATTGAGGTTTCGCACCGGGAACTGGATACCGTGATTGCCGGGCTCCGCACCCTGCCGCAGGTCCTGGAGGTTCACGAGATCTCCGGGCACGGCGACGTCTGGTGCCGGCTGGCGGCCACTGACACGCAGCAGCTGCAGACGGCCCTGCGTTTCGTGCTGCGGATCAAGGGGGTGATCCGCACCGAGACGGTGCTGGCCCTGCACGAGCACATTCCCTACCGGAGTGAGCCGCTGCTGGAAAAGCTGGTGCCTCCGGCCTAGCGGGCGCTTAGAACCGGCCGCGGGACCGGTTCAGCAGTTCCTCCGCCGCGGCCACCGTCCGCCGGGCCGCCCCGGAGCCGCGTGCGGCGGCTCCCGCAACGAGGGTAAGGGCCACCGCCGCGGAGCGGCAGTAGAGGGCCGACGCATCCGTCTGGCGGGCGAAGACCCGGGCACAGCGTCCGGCCGCATCCTGCAGCCCGGTGTTCTCCGGGGACAGGGCCGCGAGCACCCACAGGTGGCCCAGGAAACACGCAAGGTCATCCACCCGGTGTCCCGGTCCCAGGGCGTCAACGTCGAGCATGCCGGTGATCCGCAGTGCCCCGTTGCCCATGCCGGCCAGCAGGTTTCCGCCGTGGAAGTCCCCGTGCGTGGGCACCACCGGTCCCGGATCGGCCGAGCGGACTCCGGCGGCTATTGCTCGTGCACACCGGGTAATCCGTTCTGCCCCGTCCGGCAGCGCGACGGCGGCGCCGGCAGCGTAGTCCATTATGCGCTCGGACCAGGCCGGCCGGCGCGGCAGGGCCAGGCCCGCCGCCGGAAGCCGGTCCAGGAGCCGGGCCAGTGCTTCGGGGTCCAGCGCCGGGGTCCCGGCTGCGCTCAGCTCCCGGTGCAGCGTTCGCCCCGGAAGGCCGCCCAGGATCAAAACGCCGGCAGCCGGGCCGGCACCGGACACCGTGTCGGCACCGGCCACCGTGTCGAGCAGCGGCGGAACGGGCAGCCCGGCAGCCGCCGCCAGCTGCAGGCGTCGACGCAGTCCGGCAGCCAGGTGCGGCTGCGGAACTTTGAGGTAAACGGTTGGCCCGGCTGACCCGTCCGGCCGTTCCAAGGTTGCCCGGACGACAGCCCGGCGCAGCGGCCGGTAGGCCACCAGGTTCAGGGCTGCACGCGCTGCATCGGTGTCTGTGCCGAAGACATCGCGGGCCACCGCTTCGGCGCTGGTCGCCCAGGGCAGACCCAGCAGGACCGGGTCGCGCGGATGGACCCACAGGCGGACCGCAGTGCCGCCGACCGTGCCCCGGGCCGTGGCCCCGCCGTCGGCCGCGTTGAGATCTGTGGTGGCTCCCACTTGGAGGTGCAGGGGCCGGTGTCCCGCAGCCGCGGAACGGGGAACGGCTTCGACCCGGTACAGGGCACTGATGCCGGCGCCGGGCCGATGATGGGAGCGAACGTGGGCCCAAGCAACCGGCTTGAGGCCCAGGGGACGCAGAGCGGCCGCCAGCGGGCCGGACATGTCGGAACCTTCAAGCAGCGCCTTGGACGCAGCCTCACGGTCTCCTCGCGCGCCGGTCCGGCTGCCGCGGTTCATGCAGGGAGCGGCGCCTAGGCGCGGCGGCGCTGGAGGACGTCGTCCAGGTTGATCTTGCCGCTGCCCGGTGCGCCGCCGCTGCCGGACACGGCACTCTCGGCCGGGGCGCGGAGCGGCGTCCGTGCTGCGGGCTTGGGGGTTTCCGGCAGGACGAGCGGTGCCGGTGCCGGGCGTGAGGCAACCGGGGCTTCCACATAGATCGGTTTCGGAACCGCCACCGGTTCCCAGGGGGTGGTGGAGGTCTTCGGCGGTCCGGCGGGTGCCGCTTTTGCGGCAACTTCCAGCGCAGCGCTGCGCAGTTCCGCTGCCGTGGGCCTGCGGTCCGGAGCTCCCGGCGCAGTGGTGACCGAGGCCTCTGGGGCATCGCCGGCCGGCACAGTGGCCGCCGGACGGACCGCACCGGAGACGCTCTGGGCGTCGAACAGGACGGTTTCGGGGTAATGCCGCACAGGCTCTGCGGCGGGGGCCTCAGGAGCTGCCAACCGCGGCGGTGCCGGCCGGCCGACACTCATCGCCGCGCGGAAGGCGGCGTCAACCCTGCTCCGGCGTGCCTGCACGGCAAGCGCGCGGAGTGAGGCAATCGCTGCGCCGCCCACCGCCAAGGCACCGACGGGGAGCCACCAGGAAGCAACTCCGAAGGCCGCCAGCGGCAATCCGATCACAACCAGGGCGAGGGCCAGCGCGCCGGCCAGGGCCAGGGCGGTGCGGCCGTAGTGGATCCGGAATACCGGCTGCCGGAACTGGACCGGTGCCGGAGCGCCGGTGTAGGGCTCCGATGTGCCGGTGGAATTTCCGGGCCGGATGGAGGCGTTGTGCATAATGTTCCCCTGCTGGGACAGTCCATCGGCGGTGATGGAAGAGCGGATGGCTGTAGACGAGGGAGCTGGCATGCCCGCGGCTGCCGGCGCTGCGGACAGGCCGGACCGGCGGAAAACGTACGGAGCAACCCACAGCAGCCAGAGGCCAACGGTAACGGCCAGGATCAGGGAGCTGTTGAGAGGGAAGTCCACACTACGACGTTATGAGCTAATGCACACCGGAGCGCGCATTACTGGCGGTGTGTCGGGGGTTCGGTGCCAAAAAACCCGTAGCCGGCGGCCGTCACCGGGCCAGCCAGCGAGTCAGCAGGCCATCCGGCACGTCTTCAGTGGTCAGCGCAAAGCTGCGGTGGTCCGCCCACTGTCCGGCAATGTGCAGGTACCGTTCCCGCAGCCCCTCATCCCGGAAGCCCAGCTTTTCGACCACCCGCAGGCTCGCCCTGTTGTCCGGTTTGATGTTGATTTCCATGCGGTGCAGCCCCAGCACGCCAAAGCAGTGGTCAGTCGCCAGGGCCACCGCCGTCGGCGCTATCCCGCGGCCTGCCCGCTCCTCATCCACCCAGTAGCCAAGGGTGGCCATGCGCGCCGAACCCCACACAATCGTCGAGACAGTCAGCTGTCCGACGATCGCTGGCGGCGTGCGCAGCCCGCCGCGGCGTTCGGTGATCAGGAACGGAAGCGCCGAGGCCTCGCGGGCCTGCTGGTTCAGGCTGCGCACCATGGCCGCATAGGTTGGCAGCTCACCGCCGGGCAGCGGATTACTCGCCTCCCACTGCGCCATCCATTTGGCGTTGCGGATGCGGAGGGCCGTCCATTCCCGACGATCGCGGTAGCGGATGGGCCGCAGCCCCAGATCGCCGCATTCCAGCGTCACCGGCCAAAGGGCCGACCCCCACACGGCATCAGCTTTCGAGCGTACCGGTGAAGCTCTTGAGCCACTCGCGCAGGTCCGGGCCCAGATCTTCACGCTCGGAGGCCAGGGTCACCACTGCTTTGAGGTAGCTGAGCTTGTCACCGGTGTCGTACCGGCGCCCGCGGAAGACGACGCCGTAGACTCCGGCACCCTCCCCCTCTTCCTGGGCGGCAAGGGTCTGCAGGGCGTCGGTCAGCTGGATTTCGCCGCCGCGTCCGGGGCCGGTTTCCTCCAGCACGCCGAACACGGACGGGTGCAGCACATAGCGGCCAATGACGGCGAGGTTGGACGGAGCCTCTTCAACGGCAGGCTTTTCCACCATCTTGTTGACCCGGACGTAGTCTTCACCCTCAACGACGGAGATGTCGGCGCAGCCGTAGGCACTGATCTGCGAAGGTTCAACCTCAATGAGGGCAACCACGGAACCGCCGGTCTTGGCCTGGACCTCCACCATCTGCTTCAGGAGGTCATCACGGGCGTCGATGAGGTCGTCGCCGAGCAGTACGGCAAAGGGCTCGTTGCCCACATGCAGTTTCGCGCGCAGGACCGCATGTCCCAGGCCCTTGGGGTCGCCCTGGCGGAGGTAATGGATTTCACCCAGCTCAGACGCGGCCCGGACCATGGCGAGCCGTTCCAGATCACCCTTGTCTTCAAGTGTCTTTTCGATGAACGGAACCCGGTCGAAATGGTCTTCCAGGGACCGCTTGTTGCGGCCGGTGATCATCAGGATGTCGGACATCCCGGAATTGACGGCCTCTTCCACCACGTACTGGATGGCGGGCTTATCCACCACGGGGAGCATTTCCTTCGGCATGGCTTTAGTGGCCGGCAGGAATCGGGTACCCAGCCCGGCGGCGGGAATTACGGCTTTGGTTACGGTCGCGCGTGAAGTCATGTCCGTAAGAGTACAGAAGCACAGCCTCTTTTCACCAAAACGCAATCTGTTGCGGCTGGGACTATTGCGACAATGGAAACATGACGAACCCCGCTGCCCCCACCTCCAAGGAACTGGCCCGGCAGCTGTACCGGCGGCTGCGCCGGGAATTGCCGCCGGATGCCCCGCTCGCTGCCGGCCGGTCCCTGGCCGGCCATGCAGCGGCGGTTCTTCCGGACCTGGTGCGGCCGGGCAGCACTGTCGCCGGCTATCTGTCAACGGGCCGTGAACCGGGGACCGCGCCGCTGCTGGAGAACCTCCTGGAGATGGGGTACGACGTCGTCGTCCCCGTCTGCGAGCCGGACCGCAGGCTCTCCTGGTGCCGCTGGAAACCCGGAACACCGCTCCTTCCGGGACTCTTCCCCTCGGTTCCGGAACCCGCAGGGCCGCGCCTGTCCCCCGCCGAGCTGCCGGACCTGAACCTGCTTTTGGTGCCCGCCCTCGCGGTCGACCGGAACGGCGTGCGAATGGGCAAGGGCGGCGGTTATTACGACCGGTTCCTGTCGGAGCTTCGGTCGGGCGGCAACCCCGCTCCGGCGGTGGGCATCGTGTACGACCATGAACTGGCGCCCGCCGGCCACTGGACGCCAGATCCCTTCGACGAGCCGATGGACGCGGTACTGACGCCCTCGGGGTGGACCGGGCTGGCGCAGCGCCCGGTGTATAGTTAGCACTCAAGGCCACCGAGTGCCAGCTGCCGTTATTCGACGTCCAGCCGGGCCAGGGGCCTGACATCTTGGTTCTCAGGAGGAGTAAGTAACAGTGCCTACATATGCCTATGCCTGCAAGGACTGCGGTTCCGCTTTCGACATCCAGCAGTCCTTCACCGACGACACCCTGACCGTTTGCCCTTCCTGCAGCGGAAACCTGCGCAAGAAGTTCAACAGCGTAGGCGTGGTCTTTAAGGGATCGGGCTTCTACCGCACTGATTCACGCGAGGCCAAGAACAGCGTTCCGGCGGCTCCGGCCAAGTCCGACAGCTCCTCCGGAGCCGCAGCCTCGCCGGCCCAGTCCTCGTCGGGCTCCTCTGCCGCACCCACTGCCGGAGCAGCATCGGGAACCGGTTCCTCCGCAAAGTAGCTCCTGCGCGCAGCAGCTCCTCCCCAGCGCGTTTCTGCCGGGTCCGGAACGGAACATATCCACCGTCCGGCGGGGACACCCTGCTCCAACACGCATCGGCTCCTAGGGTCGGACCGTGCTTCCTTTTTCTGCGCCGCGTCCCGGCCCCGGCTCTTCCCTGATGATGCGACTGCGGCGTTTCATGGTCCGCCGGCGGCGCCTGCTTGCCGCCCTGCTGTGCTGCGCGGCTGCCGGTACCGCCGTTCAGGCCCTGCTGCCGCCGGACCCGGGTGAGGTTTCGCTGGTGGTCGCCGCTGCCGATCTCCCCGCGGGAGCACTGCTCACCGCGCAGGACCTGCGTGCTGTCCCGGCAGCGTCAGCAGCCGTTCCGCCCGGTTCCTTCGCCGCCGTGGATGCGGTGACCGGCCGGCGGCTCGCCACGCCCCTGAAACAGGGCAGTCCGTTGATGCAAACCTCCCTGGTGGGCACGGGGCTCCTGACCGGCGCTCCGCCCGGCACAGTAGCCGTGTCCGTCCGCCCTGCGGACCCTGCCATCGTGCAGCTGCTCTCGCCCGGCCAGCTCGTGGATGTTGTCCTCGGAAGTCCGGACGCAGAGCAGGCCGGAGGCGCCCCTGCAGTGCTGGCAGCGGATGCCCCGGTCCTGTGGACGGGCTCGGACGGCGCCTCATCGTGGCCCGGATCGCAGGAAAGCGGCGCCGTGGTGGTCCTGGCCGCGCTTCCCGATCAGGCAGCGGCTTTGGCCGCCTCATCGGGAAGCGGAAACCTCCACCTGATCCTGACCGGCGGCTGACCCCGCCGCCGTGCTGCGACATTTGATCGTCCGCTGCATTCGATGTCCGCTGCATTTGATGGTCCCCCGCCGGAAACTCAGTCCCAGTGCGGCGGACGCTGCTCCAGCAGCCAGGAGTCGCGGTCCTCGGGAGAATCGCCCCAGACCCGCGGATCATCGTCAGCGGCCTTGGCCTTCAGTACCGACGGTTCGGCCGGCGGCGAAGATCCGGCCGGCGCCGCCGGCTCAGCGGCCGGCTCAGTTGCCGGCGCAGTTGACGGCGCCGCCGGGGCGCCCCGAGCCGGGGGCCGGGGCGGCGGGGTTCCGCCGCTGGCCCGCCGGTGCGGCTTCCGCGGGGTCACGGCCGGTGCGCCTCCTGGTTGGGCGCCTGCGGGCCGGTCTCCTTGTCCTCTGCAACGGTATCGCGTTCCCGGCTCCGGCTGCTGCCGTGGGGAACGACGGACTGGCTACCGCGGCGCGCCAGCGATCCCCGCGCGGGGGCAACGGACCGGCCGGCCTTTTCATCGCCGTCCCTCGGCGCCGGCAGGTTCAGGTAGCGCCCCACCAGATCCGCGCAGGCCGACGGGTCGCTGAAGACCTCAATGGTCCACAGCGGCATGTACCGCCAGCCCAGCCGTTCCAGGAGCTGCGGCCGCAACCGGCTGCGCTCCCGAACACTCATGGTCCGGTACCGCTCGGTCCCGTCGGATTCGATCGCCATGGGTACCGTGGGATCACTCTCGCCGCCGGTGCGGTCAACGGTGGCCACGATGTCGATGGCCCCCTGATAGTGGTCCCAGACCTTCGCGCCGCGGGCCCGCAGCCGGTTGACCAGATCGGCCACCAAGGCGTCCTCTTCCATGATTCCGCCTGCGCCGTCAATGCCTGAGAAACCGGTGAAGGTAACCGCTGCATCGGAGCTTCGGACTGCGCCGGTCCGGGCGGACGGGCTCAGCTCACGGTTGATGAGCTCGTAGAAGTCGAGGGCGCCGTAGCCGAGCCGCGACTTGTCCAGATCCTCGGGCTGGAAGCAGGTCAGGACATGCAGCTTGGCCCGCGCCCGCGTCATGGCGGTGAGGAACTTGCCGCGGCCGTCGGATGCCGACAGGGGGCCGAAGTTGTGCAGTGCGCGTCCGTGCGGGGTCCGCCCGAAACCGAGCGAGAAAATCACGCAGTCCCGCACCAGGCCGGCGGCGCGGTCCACCGGAACCACGCGGAAGGATTCCTTGCCCGGCGTGAAGAAGTCGGCGGCCCAGGGGAAATTGGCCATCTGCACGCGGATCGCTTCAGCCACACGCACGGCGTGCCGCGGACTGGCGGTGACGACGGCGAGCGACTGGTGCGGCCTGCGGCGGATGTGTTCAAAGACCAGATCCACAACCCGGTTGACCTCGGCTGCGACACTTTCGACACCCTCATGGTCGGCGCTGGGCATACCCGTGCCGTCCGCCAGATACTCCACGGTCAGCGCACCATCGTCCGAGGAAACCTCGCTGCCGCTCGGCAGTGTGGTCAGCCGGTCCTGATAGAAGCTTCGGCTCAGCTGACGCATCAGGTCCCGGTCCGTGCCGCGGTATACGGTGGACAGGGTCCGGGTCGGCAGAACCTGGGTCAGGGCTTCGAACGCACTGACGAGGTCGTGCTGCTCCCCCGCCGGCCGCACCGCTTCGACGCCGATGGTGAACGGACGCGGTCCGCCGAGCTGGCCGTCGCCGAAGGCAACAACCTGGGTGGCCCGGGCCAGTGCCGGCACGGCGGACTGGAGCGAGGTTGACTCGGCGTCCAGCACGATGACGGTATCGAAGGTCCGGTTCCCGGGCAGCACCATGGGCAGCACCAGCGGGCTTGCGGCCCAGATGGGCAGCAGTGCGGAAACGAGCTCCTCGGACTGGAAGCAGAGGTCCTGCAGCGCCAGGGGCCCGTTCTTGATGGCATCCCGCAGGGTCGCGGCGTCGGAGGCTGCGGCCTTGACTCCGCGGCGCCAGCGGTCGGCCAGGGCAGACCGCACCCGGGCGCTGCCGGAGGCGATGTGGGCGTTGTCAGCCAGCCGGTATTCGGCTTCGAGCCGGCGGAGGCTGTCGCCGTCGCTCATGGCGAGGTAATCGTCGCCGCTGATCATCGCCTCCAGCGCGGACTGCCACCAGGCGAGTTCGAGTTCGTAGCCCACCTGGCGGGGCAGGACTTCGCGGGCTTCCAGATCGTCCAGCAGTTCACCCAGACCCTGGCCGCGCATCTCGTCGAGCAGGAGGGTCCGCTCGGGCAGGGTTTCGAGGGTTTCACGGTCCCCCGCCAGCGCATCTAGCTGCTTTTCCAGCTCGTCCAGTGTCAGCTCGGCAAGATCCGGCTTGGCCGGCGTGCCGTCGAGGATCCCGGTGAGGGTATCCAGCTGTTCCTTGACGGTGATGTAGGAACGGTTGATGTCCGCAAGGCCCGTGGCCACTGACGGATGGCGCTGGGTGGTGGCATAGTGGGCCCACACGGCGCGCTGCTGCTGCACCTCGACGAGCGAGGAGTGCAGGTCCGAAATGTGCACGCCCGGCCGGATGTACTCCTTCGCCACGCGGCGCAGCCGGGAGCGGGTCATGGAGCTCATGTCCACGGCACGCTCACGGCGCCAGGAGGAGGACGCGGTCGCGGAGATCAGGTCGCTGACCGGACGGTCGAAAATGTCCGGGGTGAACTTGTCGAGGCTTTCCCGCACGGCAACCAGCAGTTCCAGCTGCTCGCCCCACTGGGCGAAGGTCTCGCCCAGGCGGATCTGCGAATGCTCGGCAACGGCCTGGACCTTGGCGCGCAGCTCGGGAAGATCCCGGGCCAGGCTCTGCGTCAGCTCGTAGGCCTCTTCGGTTTCCTTGCGGTTGAGCAGCTTGGCACCAAACCACGGACTGCTGGTGGCGGCACGGCTGAAGCTGCCCAATTCGGCAGCCCGGCGGAGCCGGCCCGTCAGTTCGGTGCGGTCAGTGATGCTGTCCAGGACGCTGCGCTTGAGCCGGACGGTCGTTGCGGGAGCCGGCGTCATGGAGGTGAGCTCGGCGAGGGACTGCATGGCCTGATAGGGAGAGCAGCCCCAGCGGCGTCGCACGTTGTGCAGCGACTTCACATGGTCGCGCAGCTGGTGGCGGTTGGACAGGAGGACCTTGTGCAGGCTCTCCAGCTCAGGCGCGGCAGCCTTCTCGTTCCGGACAATGGCGCGGACCAGCTGGTCCTTCAGCTGCTGCTCGGTGAGCCCGGCATTCAGCTGGAGGACGGCGGAGCCCAGGTGCAGCGCGTCGAGCTCGGAGACAAACTGGTTCAGCGTGCCGCGGCGTTCCGCAACGACGAGGACCGATTTTCCGGCGTGGACCAGCGCCGCAGCGGCGTTGAGCGCCGTCTGCGTCTGTCCGGTGCCGGGCGGTGAGGAAACCACCAGGGACTGGCCGTCCAGGATCAGGTCCAGGACGTCCTGCTGTTCGCGGTCGGCGTCCAGCAGCAGGAGCTCATCGGCAGGCAGCCGGTCGTCCAGCGGCGGAAGCCCCGGGTCGGTGGCATCGGGGGCGGCAGTGCTCTTCCCCCGGGCGGCGTCCATCAGGCCCCGCAGGATGGGGTGGGCGGGGTCCAGCGCAGCGTCGTCGGCGAGGTCCGAGAGATCGGCGAAGGTGGAGACGAGGAGCCGGTGCTCGATGTTGATGCCGCGGACGCCCTCGGTGACGGCCCGCAGTTTCTCCAGCACCGGATGGGGGTCAAAGCGCGCGGTGCCGTAGGCCAGCCTGGCGAGGGCCTCCACGTCGATGTCCAGGCCCTGCTCCTGCTGCAGGTGCCGCACAAACGCCGGATTCAGCGCTGCCTTGTCGGTCAGCTGCAGCTCATAGTCGTCCTGCGACGGATGCACGGTCAGCGACACCGGGGTCAGCAGCACCGGTGCGGTCAGCGATTCCGGGCGGACGGCGTCGTCGTCGGCGTAGCGCCAGGAGGCCGTGCCCGCCGCCAGGTATCCGACGTCGATCCCGCGGTCGGTGCCCAGTTCGTAGATCTTGGCGCGCAGGAGGCGCCCGGCCTTCATCGCGGCCCCGTACTGCTCCGAGTCGCGCAGCAGCGTGGACAGCCGGGTCCGGCGTCCTGCCAGCAGCTGGGCCAGGCCCGAGGGATGCGCGTGGGTCAGGTCGATGCTGTTGGAGGCTGAGGGGGTGAAATGGAGCAACGTGTCCGTTCCGGCCTGCTGTCCCAGTTGTCCCAGCCAGGGCAGCAGGAAGTCCGAGGCATTGTCCTCGGGATTCTGCTCAGACACTGGTGCCCTCTTTTCTGCACTTCCGCGCGGCGTTCTTGACCAAATTGGCATACCTTCCAAACTATCGCTTCCTACCGGCTTTCCCCGGCATAGCAACGCGGGGGACAGCCGGTCGGCTGTCCCCCGTGATCAATCTATTCCCACTCGATGGTTCCCGGCGGCTTGGACGTGACGTCCAGAACGACTCGGTTGATGCCGTCGACTTCGTTGGTGATGCGGTTGGAGATGCGTGCCAGCAGGTCGTAGGGCAGGCGTGACCAGTCAGCGGTCATGGCGTCCTCGCTGGAGACCGGGCGCAGGACGATCGGATGGCCGTAGGTGCGGCCGTCCCCCTGCACGCCGACGCTGCGGACATCAGCCAGCAGCACGACCGGCATCTGCCAGACCTCGTTGTCCAGGCCGGCTGCCGTGAGCTCGGCGCGGGCGATGGCGTCGGCACGGCGCAGCAGGTCCAGGCGTTCCTGGTTGACTTCACCGATGATGCGGATGCCCAGGCCGGGGCCGGGGAAGGGCTGGCGGCCGACGATCTCCGCCGGCAGGCCCAGCTGGGCGCCCACGGCGCGGACTTCGTCCTTGAACAGGGCACGCAGCGGCTCGACGAGCTCGAACTTCAGGTCTTCGGGCAGGCCGCCGACGTTGTGGTGGCTCTTGATGTTGGCTGCACCTTCACCGCCGCCGGATTCGACGACGTCCGGGTACAGGGTGCCCTGGACCAGGAAGCGGATGGGTTCGCCCGCGGCCGCGGCTTCCGCCATGATGGCGCGTTCGGCCTCCTCGAAGGCGCGGATGAACTCGCGGCCGATGATTTTGCGCTTGGTCTCCGGGTCGGTGACGCCGGCGAGGGCTTCGAGGAAGCGCTTCTGCTCGTTGGCGACGTAGAGGTTGACGCCGGTGGACGCCACGAAGTCGCGTTCCACCTGCTCTGCTTCACCCTCGCGCAGCAGGCCGTGGTCCACGAAGACGCAGGTCAACTGGTCGCCGACGGCGCGCTGCACCAGGGCAGCCGCGACGGCGGAGTCGACGCCGCCGGAAAGGCCGCAGATGACGCGGGAGTTGCCCACCTGGGCACGGATGCGCTCGACCTGCTCCTCAACGATGTTGCGGGTGGTCCAGCTCGGTTCCAGGCCGGCGCCCTTGAACAGGAAGTTTTCCAGCACTGACTGGCCGTGTGCGGAGTGCTTGACCTCGGGGTGCCACTGGACACCGTAGAGGCGCTTTTCCTCGTTGGCGAAGGCTGCAACCGGGGCGCCGGCCGTGGTGGCCAGGACATCGAATCCTGGGGGTGCTTCCTGGACGCTGTCACCGTGGCTCATCCAGGTGTTCTGGTGGTCCGGGGTGCCCTCCAGGATGGAACGCGAGCCGTTCACTGCGGTGGCGTCGGTGGAGCCGTACTCACGCAGGCCGGTCTTCGCGACCGTGCCGCCGAGGGCATTCGCCATGGCCTGGAACCCGTAGCAGATGCCCAGGACGGGAACGCCTGCTTCAAACAGGCCTTCGCTGACGGCGGGAGCGCCTTCCGCGTAAACACTGGAGGGGCCGCCGGAAAGAATAATGGCTGCCGGGTTTTTCGCCAGGATCTGTTCCGTGGTGTAGGTGTGGGGAACCACCTCGGAATAGACATCTGCATCGCGTACCCGGCGGGCAATGAGCTGGGCGTATTGGGCGCCGAAGTCCACAACGAGGACAGGGCGCTCTTCAATGGGAGGGGTCGCGGAATTAGTCACGGTTCAAGGATAGTCGCCGGAGCATCGGTGCCGCACATCGGCCGCATCGGCGACTGCGGCGCGATGCGGCCCCGATGCCGCCGGATTCAGCAGCCCGAAGGCGCGTCAGTAGCGCTTGGCCGCTTCCGGATGGGCCGCCAGCTCCGCCAGGACCTGCTTGTGCGTCCGGCTCTCCACGATGAAGGAGAGGAAGGGAACAACACCGCCCAGGGCGATCAGGACGAACTTGGAGAAGGGCCAGCGCATGAGCTGCCACAGCCGGAAATCGGCCAGCAGGTAGACCACGTACAGCCAGCCGTGGGCGATGAGGACGCCGGTGAAGAGGTTCAGCGGTCCCACTGAAATCTCTTCGATTTTCATGCCGTACTTGAGGATCATTTCGATGCACAGCAGCAGCAGGAATACGCCGGTGACGTACGAGGACACCTTGTAAAACGTCAGGGCCGACCGTATCTGGGCGTGGGTGCCGCCGAACCGGCGCTTCTTCCGGCGTGGCCTCTTGGTTGCTGCGGGGGCTGGATCGCTCACTTTTGTACCTCACTGCTTGGGGCCGGACGGCCGGCAGGCTGGCCGCCGCCATCGCCGTCGTTGTCGTCGTCGTCGTCGTCGTCGTCGTATTCATCGTCGTCGTAGTATTCGTCGTCCTCGAGGGAACGGCGGTGGGCATCGGCAACCAGGCGCCACCACAGGAACACGGAGAACCCGGCGAACACCACCCATTCCAGGGCGTAGAAAATGTTCATCCAGTTCACCGTTGTTTCCTGCGGCTGGGCATCCACGTCCACGACGCGCATGTCCCCGGCCTCCGCGGCTTCCCCGTTCACGGTGACCGAGTCTGCGGTCACGAACGCCGAATATCCCGGGGTGTCCCAGACATTGATCAGCTCGGCACTGGCCAGGCTGGGCAGGATCCCGTCCTCTGCCGGCTGCGCCACGGGCGCTTCCGGAGGCAGCAGGCGGCCGACGACGGCGGCCTCGCCGGAGGGCGCCGGAACAGCGTCGTCGGGGTCGGCAATCCAACCGCGGACCACCGGCATGACGGCCTCTCCGGGTGCTCCGTCGACGGCGAAGGCGGTGACCACCCAGTAGCCTTCCTCCCCGTCGTAGAGCCGGTTGTCGATCAGCACCGTGTCGTCGGTGCGGAAGGACCCGGTCATCGAGACCATCTGGTCGGCGGTGGTTCCGAACAGTTCCACGCCCGGAGTGAAGACTTCGGTCAGCGGCCGTACCGCTTCGGTGCGGTCGGTCGAGGCCGGGAGGTCACTCTCCGCCGTCGAAAACTGCCACTGGCTTAGGAGGACGAAGACCGTGGAGATCGCAAGGGCAAAGAGCAGCGCGGCGATCCAGCGGAGTTGCAGGGCAGTTTTCAGCACGCCTTAACCGTACTTCGTCAGCGTGTAGAAAACCCAATGCCTTCCGGCCCGCGCAGGCCGCCGCCTCGTTCGGAGCCCGGGCGGCCGTCAGTGGTCAAAAAACACCAGCGAGGAATTGATCAGTTCCGAAATGACTTCGGCATCGTGGGCCCGCCGCAGCGACTCCCGGAAGGCCGGGCGGAACAACGACCGGGCCAGGGTGGCCAGGACTTCCAGGTGTTCCGAGAAGGCGCCGGCGGGCGTGGCTATGAGCAGTATCACCGTGGCCGGACCGTCCGAGGCGCCGAAATCAATGCTGTGGCCGTACCGCGTGATGCCCACGGCGATCGAGGTTTCCACCACGTGTTCGCTGCGCGCATGCGGCATGCCAATGCCGCCGGGCAGTCCGGTGGCCATCTGGTGCTCCCTGGCATTCACCTGTTCCAGGAACGCCTCCAGATTGCGAATGCGTCCCTGCCGGTACATCCGCTCGGCGAGCTGCGCTGCCGCATCGGTGCGGTCGGCGGCTTCCAGTTCGAGGATGACCATGTCGGGCACGGTCAGGACCGCGCCCTTGGCGGTCAGGGAGAGCTCCGAGTCCACCTCAGGCCAGCGGCGTTATGTCGTGGGCCCTGAGGCGGGCGGCGTCGGCCGACACGTCGTCGGGCTGTTCCTGGCTGAGCCGTTCCGCTTCCACCCGAGCCTGGTAGTGGGCCACTTCCTGCATCACCCGTTCCTCGTCCCAGTTCAGGATGGGGGCCATCAGCTCGGCCACGACGGGCGCGGCGGACACCCCCCGGTCCCAGGACTCGATGGAAATGCGGGTCCGGCGGGCCAGGACATCCTCCACATGGCGGGCGCCTTCGGCGGTGGTTGCATAGACTGCTTCCGCCCGCAGGTAGTCATCAGCTCCGGGCAGTGCTTCCCCCAGCTCACGGTTTTCACGGATGAGCTCCAGCACCTCGGTCGCCAGGGATCCGTAGCGGTTCAGCAGGTGCTCCACCCGGGCCACATGCACGCCGTAGTGCTCGGCTGTGCGGTGCCTGAGGTTCCAGGCCGCTTTGTAGCCCACGGCGCCCAGCAGCGGGATGGTGGAGGTGCAGCTTTCAGGTACCTTTTCGTCCAGGGCGCGTGCCGCCTCGTCCACCGCGTCCTTGGCCATCACCCGGTACGTGGTCCATTTCCCGCCGGCAACGACCACAAGACCCGGGACCGGATGGGCGACAACGTGTTCGCGGGAAAGCTTGGCCGTGGAGTCGTTTTCCCCCGCGAGCAGCGGACGCAGCCCGGCGTACACGCCTTCAACGTCTTCCCGCGTCAAGGGCGTCTTGAGCACCTTGTTCACATGGTCCAGGAGGTAGTCGATGTCGGCCGATGTCGCGGCAGGATGGGCCTTGTCCAGGTGCCAGTCCGTGTCGGTGGTGCCGACGATCCAGTGCCGGCCCCACGGAATCACGAACAGGACCGACTTCTCGGTGCGCAGGATCATGCCGACCGTGGACTGGATCCGGTCCCGGGGCACCACCAGGTGCACGCCCTTGGATGCCCGAACCTTCAGCTGGCCGCGGTCAGTCACCATGGCCTGGGTCTCATCGGTCCAGACGCCGGTGGCGTTCACCACTTGGCGGGCGAAGACGTCGAATTCCCGCCCCGATTCGGTGTCCTTGACCCGGGCGCCAACCACACGCTCGCCTTCGCGCAGGAAGTCCACCACGGAGACCCGGTTGGCCACCACGGCGCCGTAGTGCGACGCGGTGCGGGCCATGTTGGCGACGTACCGGGCGTCGTCGACCTGGGCGTCGTAGTAGCGGATGGAGCCGATCATGGCGTCATCCTTGAGGCTGGGCGCGGCCCGCAGCGTTGCCTTTTTGGTGAGGTGCTTGTGCCTGGGCACGCCGCGGGAGTTACCCGAGGTCAGGCCCATGGTGTCGTAGAGCATGATGCCGGCGCCCACGTAGGGGCGCTCGTAGAAGCGGTGGGTCAGCGGGTACAGGAACGGCACCGGCCGCACCAGGTGCGGGGCGATCCGCTGGATGAGCAGGCCGCGTTCCTTCAGGGCTTCGGAGACCAGCGCGAAGTCCAGCATCTCCAGGTAGCGCAGCCCGCCGTGGATGAGTTTGGAGGAGCGCGACGACGTGCCGGAGGCCCAGTCCCGGGCCTCCACCATGCCGACCTTCAGCCCTCGGGTCACTGCGTCCAGCGCGGCACCGGCGCCGACCACGCCGCCGCCGACGATCAGGATATCCAGTTCACCGCCGGGCTCCGCAGTGGAACGCAGTGCGGCCAGGGCGTCCTCCCGGTTGTCCGGGCTGAGTGCATCTTTGCTCATAGTCAAGATTTCCTCTCTGGATCCTGCCCCCGCTGCGCTCCCCTGCAGCTGCTCCCTGCAACTCTAGGCAACTACATGTTGGATAGGTAGGGAGAAACCAAGACCTCGATGCGCTGGAACGCTTTCACATCCGAATATCCGGTGGTGGCCATGGCGCGGCGGAGGGCACCCATCAGGTTGGACGTGCCGTTGGTGTGGTGCGAGGGTCCCCAGAGGACTTCCTGCAGCGGTCCCACGGTGTCCAGCCGGACCCGGTCGCCGCGCGGAAGCTCGCTGTGGTGGGCCTCCTGGCCCCAGTGCCATCCCTGGCCCGGTGCTTCCTCGGCGCGGGCCAGCGCGGAACCGAGCATCACGGCGTCGGCCCCCATGGCAATGGCCTTGACGATGTCGCCGCTGGTGCCCATGCCGCCGTCGGCGATCACGTGCACGTAGCGTCCGCCGGACTCGTCCATGTAGTCCCGGCGCGCTTCGGCAATGTCAGCAATGGCGGTCGCCATCGGAGCATGGATGCCCAGCGCGCGCCGGGTGGTGGTGGTCGCTCCCCCGCCGAAGCCCACCAGGACACCCGCGGCGCCGGTGCGCATCAGGTGCAGCGCCGGGGTGTAGCCGGCGGCGCCGCCCACAATGACCGGAACGTCCAGTTCGTAGATGAACTGCTTGAGGTTCAGCGGCTCGACCGTCTTGGAGACATGCTCTGCCGATACGGTGGTGCCGCGGATGACGAAGATGTCCACGCCGGCAGCCAGGACGGTCTTGTAGAACTCCTGGGTGCGCTGCGGCGTCAGCGATCCGGCGACGGTGACGCCGGCTTCCCGGACCTCGGCCAGGCGCGAAGTGATCAGTTCAGCCTGGATGGGCGCTTCGTAGATTTCCTGCAGCCGGCGGGTCGCTGCGGGGTTGAAGTTGTCTTCGCTCAGGACCGCGATCTCATCCAGCAGCGGCTGCGGATCCTCGTAGCGGGTCCACAGTCCCTCCAGGTTCAGCACGCCCAGTCCGCCCAACCGCCCCATGGCGATGGCGGTGGCCGGTGACATCACCGAATCCATCGGCGCGCCCATCACCGGCATGTCAAACTCATAGGCATCTATCTGCCAGCTGATTGAAACGTCCTGCGGGTCCCGGGTACGCCGGGACGGCACAATCGCCACATCATCGAGGGAGTAGGCTCGGCGCCCACGCTTGCCACGGCCAATTTCAATCTCGTTACTCACACCCCTAGGTTATCCCAGTGCGCGTCGTCGGCCCGAAAGCGCCCGGTATTGGTGCCGGCGGGGCGGGTTTCGGGCGGGGGTTCCGGCGGGTTTTGGGCGGTTCGGGCGGCACATGGGCGCGGTGCCCCGAACCCCGGCGGCCCAGGGCCCTAAACCCCGAAGGGCAGCCGCTGCGTGGTGCGCAGCGGCTGCCCTTCGACGAGAACCGGGTGTTTAGCGGCGGGTGCCGTAGTTCGGCGCCTCGGCGGTCATCATGATGTCGTGCGGATGGGATTCCTTCAGTCCGGCCGGAGTGATCCGGACAAACTTTCCCTTCTGCTTCAGTTCCGCGATGGTGCGTGCACCGGTGTAGAACATGGTCTGGCGCAGTCCGCCCACCAGCTGGTGGGCGACGGCGGACAGCGGGCCGCGGTACGGCACCTGGCCTTCGATGCCCTCCGGAATCAGCTTTTCGTCGGAGGGCACATCCGCCTGGAAGTAGCGGTCCTTGGAATAGGAGGTGTTCTTGCCCCGGCTCTGCATGGCCCCCAGGGAGCCCATGCCGCGGTAGGACTTGAACTGCTTGCCGTTGACGAACACCAGGTCGCCCGGGCTCTCCGCGGCACCGGCGAGCAGGCCGCCGAGCATCACGGTGTCGGCGCCGGCCACAATGGCCTTGCCGATGTCGCCGGAGTACTGCAGGCCGCCGTCGGCGATCAGCGGCACACCGGCCGGGATGGCGGCCTTGGAGGCCTCGTAGATGGCGGTGATCTGGGGGACGCCGACGCCGGCAACGACGCGGGTGGTGCAGATCGAGCCCGGACCGACGCCGACCTTGATCGCATCGGCACCGGCATCGATGAGGGCCTGCGCGCCTTCGCGGGTGGCGGCCTGGCCGCCGATGATGTCCACGTGCGCGACTGCCGGATCCTTCTTCAGGCGGGCGATCATTTCCAGCACGCCGGCACTGTGACCGTTGGCGGTGTCGACGACAAGGAGGTCGACGCCGGCCTCGACCAGGGTCATGGCGCGCTCGTAGCCGTCGCCGAAGAAACCGATGGCGGCTCCGACGCGCAGCCGGCCTTCCTCGTCCTTGGTGGCGAGCGGGTACTGCTCGGCCTTGTCGAAGTCCTTGACCGTGATCAGGCCCTGCAGGCGGCCGTCGTCGTCAACCAGGGGAAGCTTCTCGATGCGGTGCTTGCCCAGCAGTTCAACGGTTTCCTCGGCGCTGATCCCAACCCGGCCGGTGATCAGCGGCATCCGGGTCATGACCTCCTTGACCAGGCGGCGGGGGTAATCGGCGCGCGGGATGAAGCGGGTGTCGCGGTTGGTCACGATGCCGAGCAGCTTGTTGTCCTCGTCCACGACCGGCAGGCCGGAAACGCGGAAATGGGCGCACAGATCGTCCAGTTCCAGCAGGGTGGCGTCCGGGGCGATGGTGACCGGATTGGTGATCATGCCGGACTCGCTGCGCTTGACGCGGTCCACATGCTCGGCCTGGTCCGGGATCGAGAGGTTGCGGTGGATCACGCCGAGGCCGCCCTGGCGTGCCATGGCGATCGCCATGCGGGATTCCGTCACCGTGTCCATGGCCGCGGAGAGCAGCGGCGTGTGCACAGTGATCCGCTTGGACAGGCGCGAAGACGTGTCCGCCTCGGACGGGATGACGTCCGTGGGGCCGGGCAGCAGCAGGACGTCGTCGTACGTCAGGCCAATGAAGCCGAACGGGTCATGCTCTGGGGACTGCTGGCTCAAAACTACGCCTCTTTCGCGAAGGACCGGAGGGATGGAGGGAAAACCGGAAAGGGACCGGTTGGCTCACCTACATCCTAAAACGAAAGACCGCCCGTCCCTATTCCAAAACCTTACGGGTGGCATCGGTCACAGCCCTTCCTTCCCGGCCCGCCGAGAGCGGGATTCGACCGTGCCTTCCCCCGTGCCCTCCCCCGTGCCTTCCCCCGGGGCGGCACGTCCGCCGTCGTCCCCGGCGGCGGGGCCGAAACGAAAAAAGCCCCGGTGCCGCAGCGGAATTCCGCTGCGGCACCGGGGCTCCAACCGTTACTTAGTGCTGGTGTCCGTGATCTTCTTCGTCGTCGGCCGGCTTCTCCACCACGAGGGCTTCAGTGGTGAGAACCAGTGCCGCGATGGACGCGGCATTGCGCAGCGCCGAGCGCGTGACCTTGACCGGGTCAATGATGCCGGCCTCGATCAGGTTCTCGTACACGCCGGTTGCGGCGTTGAAGCCGTTGTTGACCTCCAGGTCGGTGACCTTGGCGACAACAACCATGCCTTCGGCGCCGGCGTTCTCGGCGATCCAGCGCAGCGGCTGCGCCAGGGCGCGGCGGACGAGGCCCACAGCGGTGGCGGCGTCGCCTTCGAGCTTAACAACCTCGGGATCGGTGTCCAGGGCCTTGGCTGCGTGGACCAGTGCGGAACCGCCGCCGGCCACGATGCCCTCTTCCAGGGCTGCACGCGTCGAGGACACTGCGTCTTCGATGCGGTGCTTCTTTTCCTTCAGCTCAACCTCGGTGGCTGCACCGACCTTGATGACGCCAATGCCGCCGGAGAGCTTGGCCAGGCGTTCCTGCAGCTTCTCGCGGTCCCAGTCGGAATCCGTGCGCTCAATTTCGGCGCGGATCTGGGCAACGCGGTCCGCCACGTCGGATTCCGAACCGGAACCGTCAACGATGGTGGTGTTGTCCTTGGTGACCGTGATGCGGCGGGCGGAGCCCAGCACCTCGAGGCCAACCTGGTCCAGCTTCAGGCCCAGGTCGGGCGAGACAACCTGCGCACCCGTAAGGGTGGCGATGTCCTGCATCATGGCCTTGCGGCGGTCGCCGAAGCCGGGAGCCTTGACGGCCACGACGTTCAGCGTTCCGCGGATCTTATTGACCACCAGGGTGGACAGGGCTTCGCCCTCAATGTCCTCGGCGATGATGAACAGCGGCTTGGAGGTTCCCAGCGCCTTTTCCAGCAGCGGCAGGAACTCGGCGACGGAGGAGATCTTGCCGGAGTTGATCAGGATCAGCGCGTCCTCGAGGACGGCTTCCTGGCGCTCGGCGTCGGTCACGAAGTACGGGGACAGGTAGCCCTTGTCGAACTGCATGCCTTCGGTGATGACCAGTTCGGTCTGCGTCGAGGACGATTCCTCGATGGTGATGACGCCGTCCTTGCCGACGGTGTCGAAAGCCTTGGCCAGCAGTTCGCCGATCTCCATGCTCTGCGCGGAGATGGCAGCGACGTGCGCAACCTGGTTGCCTTCAACTTCCTTGGCGTTTTCCAGCAGCCGTGCGGCAACTGCCTCCACGGCGATTTCCATGCCGCGCTTGAGCTGGCCCGGAGCTGCGCCGGCAGCAACGTTGCGCAGGCCTTCCTTGACCAGTGCCTGCGCCAGGACGGTTGCCGTGGTGGTGCCGTCGCCGGCAACATCGTTGGTCTTGGTGGCTACTTCCTTGGCCAGCTGGGCGCCGAGGTTTTCGTAGGGGTCATCCAGCTCCACCTCGCGGGCGATGGTCACGCCGTCGTTGGTGATGGTGGGAGCGCCCCAGGTCTTGGCGAGCACTACGTTGCGGCCGCGCGGGCCGAGGGTCACCTTGACGGTGTTGGCCAGCTTGTCGACGCCGGCCTCCAGCGAGCGGCGGGCGGAGTCGTTGAACTCCAATTGCTTTGCCATGTGTGTGTCCTTTCCGACAGCTACATCTGCACCTGCATCAGAAAACCCCGGCCAGATTGGCCGGGGTCTTCCTTTTTCAACTACTTAACGACGATGGCCAGTACGTCGCGGGCGGACAGCACCAGGTATTCCTGGCCGCCGTGCTTGACTTCAGTTCCGCCGTACTTGGAGTAGATGACGACGTCGCCTTCGGAAACATCCACGGGAACGCGGTTGCCGTTGTCGTCAACGCGGCCGGGGCCTACTGCGACAACTTCGCCCTCCTGGGGCTTTTCCTTGGCGGTGTCCGGGATGACGAGGCCGGAAGCAGTGGTCTGCTCGGCTTCGAGGGGGCGGACAACAATACGATCCTCAAGGGGCTTAATCGAGACCGACACTCGGGCTCTCCTTTGCGTAGTTACTAACGGATGTGGACCGTCGGTAGGCGCTGGCCGTCGTCGCGGTGCCGGATGGCGCTTCCCTCAGGAATTAGCACCCTCACTGGGAGAGTGCTGGTTCCTAACTTATGCAACGGTTAGCACTCGGTCAAGGCGAGTGCCAATATTGGCTCCGGCTACCCGGGTGCCGGGAGGCGATATAACGAAATGTGCTGCGCTTAACTTGCCTTAGCCTTACCTAACAGATAGTTTTCAGGGGCGCGCATTGATTAGCAAACACTTCTGTGTCCTATTGGCATTTTTTCCGTTTCCGGTTGCGGGGTTTTCTCCGCCGCGCGGACCCGGACCCAAGCAGCTGGAGCCCATTACTGTGAAAAACACCCTCAAGTCCCGCATCGTCGCGGGCACCGCGCTGGCCTCTCTCCTCGCGCTGAGCGCCTGCGGAGCCGAGACGGCCGCCACCGCCGAAGAAGCTCCCGAGCCGACCAACGTCACCGTTGAGCATGCCCAGGGAACCACTGAAGTTCCGGTGAACCCGGAAACCGTCTACACCTTCGACCTGGGTGCCCTCGACACGATGGATGCCCTCGACGTTGATGTCGACGGCGTTCCGGCAGCCAACTTCCCCGACAGCCTCTCCAAGTTCGCCGGTGATGATTACACGAAGATCGGCTCCATGAAGGAACCGGATTTCGAAGCCATCAGCGAAGGCGCACCGGACCTGATCATCATCTCGGGCCGTGTTGCTGCCTCCTATGAGGAACTGAGCAAGATTGCGCCCACCATCGACCTGAGCGTTGATGCGGCTGATCCGATGGCTTCCTTCAAGGAAGCAACGGGTACGCTGGGCCGGATCTTCGACAAGGAAGAAGCCGCTGACGAGAAGCTCGCCGCCATCGACAAGCGGATCGAAGAGACCAAAACCGCTGCAGCTGACGCAGGAACCGGCCTGGTCGTCATGACCAGCGGCGGCGAAATGACTGCTTACGGCGCCGGCTCCCGCTTCGGCATCATCCACGACGTCCTCGGCGTGACTCCGGTCGCGGAGATCAAGTCCGAAGGCAAGCACGGCGAGTCCGTCACCGCCGAATACATCGCCACCAAGAACCCCGACAACCTGTTCGTCATCGACCGCGACACTGCAGTCGGCGAAAGCGGCGAGGCAGCTGTTGCCGTGCTGGACAACGAACTGGTCAACGGCACCAACGCCGCCAAGAACGACCGCATCACCACGCTGGACGCCAACAGCTGGTACCTCGTGGGCTACGGCCTGACCAACGTGGACAGCATGGTCACCGAAGTCCAGAACGGTATTTCCTAACATCCCTTTCACCGCCTTAGGTTCCGGCACCGCTGCCGGAACCTAAGGCGAGACCGGACTTTTCTCATGAGCGCTCCCGCCGCGCCTGCCCCAGGCCCCGCTTCTCCCCCCGCATTGCCCCCGCCCTCCACTTCCGCCGCCGTCACCCGACGACGGCGGTTTCCGCGTACCGCGGCCAGCCTGGCGCTGGGGTCCGCAGCGGTCTTCGTGCTGGCTGTGGCGAGCATGTTCATCGGGGTCAGCGACGTTTCGCTGCCCTCGCTGCTGGCCGGGGATCCCGTGGCGTGGCAGGTCTTTTGGGTCAGCCGCGTTCCCCGCACCCTGAGCATCATCCTCGCCGGCATGGCCCTGAGCGTCGCCGGGCTCATCATGCAGCTGATGGCCCGCAACAAGTTCGTGGAACCGGGCACCGTCGGCACCGTGGAGTCCGCATCCCTGGGCATCCTGGTGGTCACCGTCCTGCTTCCCGGCGCCTCCATGATCATGAAGATGTCCACCGCCACCCTGTTCGCGGCAGCCGGAACCGCACTGTTCCTGCTCATCCTGCGCCGCCTGCCGATGCGCAACACGCTGATCGTTCCCCTGGTCGGCATCATGCTCGGCGGCGTCATCTCCGCCGTCACCACCTTTTTCGCTTACCGCACCGACCTGCTGCAAACCCTGAACAGCTGGATGGTCGGAGACTTCTCGGGCGTCCTGCGGGGCCGCTATGAGCTGCTCTGGATCGTCGGCATCCTGACGGTGATCGGCTACCTCGCCGCCGACCGCTTCACCGTCGCGGGCATGGGCGCCGATTTCACCACCAACCTCGGCCTGAACTACAACCGCGTGATGATGCTGGGCCTGGTCATCGTGTCCCTGATCAGCGCCGTCGTCGTCGTCAGCGTGGGTTCCATTCCGTTCCTGGGCCTGATCGTGCCGAACCTGGTCTCCCTGATGATCGGCGACAACGTCCGGCGGGCGGTGCCCTGGGTCGCCGTCTTCGGCGCCGGCTTTGTCCTGGCCTGCGACATCATCGGCCGCACCATCCGCTACCCATACGAAATTCCGGTGGGCGTGATCGTCTCTGCCATCGGCAGCGTCCTCTTCCTGTACCTGCTCCTGCGAAAGCGTGCCGCCCGTGGCTAATTCCAACCCGCTGCCGACGGCGATGGTCTCCTCCCGCCGGCACCCGGTGCGCTCTCTGCCGCCGAAGTTCTGGATCATCACCCTGGGAATTGCCGCGGCAGCCCTCGTCGCGGTGTTCATGACCATCGAGCTGCGGGGAAACCTCGGCTACATCCTGCCGCGCCGCGCCGTCAAGGTGGCGTCGATGATCCTGGTGGCTTACGCCGTCGGGGTCTCCACCGTGCTCTTCCAGACGGTGACCTGCAACCGCATCCTGACGCCGTCGATCATGGGCTTTGACGCCCTGTACGTGCTGCTGCAGACCGCCCTGGTGTTCGTGATCGGCGGCCAGGCCGTGCTCACGATGTCCGAGCCCGTGCTCTTCATCATCGAGCTCGTGCTCATGGTGGGCTTCTCCTTCCTGCTCTACCGCTGGCTGTTCACCGGCGGCGGCAAGTCCCTGCACCTGATGCTGCTGGTGGGAATCATCTTCGGCACCATGTTCCGGGGCTTCTCGTCCCTGCTCCAGCGGCTGATCGATCCCAGCGAGTTCATCATCCTGCAGGACCTGTTCTTCGCCTCCTTCAACAACGTGGACGGTGCCCTGCTGGGCTACTCAGCCATCGCCGTCGCGCTGGTCAGCATCATGGCCTGGCGGATGCGCAGCTCCTTCGACGTCCTCGCCCTGGGCCGGGACATGGCCGTCAACCTCGGCGTCGACCACAAGAAGGCAGTGACGTCAACGCTGATCATCTGCTCCGTCCTGGTCGCCGTCTCCACCGCCCTGGTGGGCCCGGTGACGTTCTTCGGCCTGCTGGTCGCTTCGCTGGCCTACCAGCTGTGCTCGCACTTCCGCCACGCCGCGGTGCTGCCCATCGCCGTGCTGCTCGGCATCATCGCCCTGGTCGGCGGGCAGCTGGTCCTGGAACGGATCTTCGCGTTCGACACGGCACTGAGCATAGTCATCGAATTCGTCGGCGGCATCGTCTTCCTTATCCTGCTGCTGAGAGGCAACGTCAAATGATCTCCATAACCGGCGTCTCCAAGTCCTATGCCAACCAACTGGTGGTCGACGGCGTCAGCGCCGACATCAAGGAAGGCGGCATCACCTCGATCATCGGGCCCAACGGTGCCGGCAAATCCACCCTGCTGTCGATGATTTCCCGGCTGCTGCGCATGGACAGCGGATCGGTGCTGGTGGACGGTCTGGATGTCAGCGCCACCGGCGGCAAGGAGCTGGCCCGGAAAATGGCCATCCTGCGCCAGGACAACCAGCTCACGGTCCGCCTTACCGTGCGTGATCTGGTGGGCTTCGGCCGCTACCCGCACAACGGCGGACGCCCGACCATCGCGGACAAGGCCTTCATCGACGAGGCCATGGCCTATCTGGACCTGACGGCCCTGGCCGACCGGTTTGTCGACGAGCTCTCCGGCGGACAGCGCCAGCGCGCGTTCATCGCCATGGTCCTGGCCCAGGGCACCGACTACCTGCTGCTGGACGAACCGCTGAACAACCTGGACATGAAGCACTCGGTGGAGATGATGCGCCTGCTGCGCCGGCTCACCGACGACTTCGGCAAAACCGTGGTGCTGGTCATCCACGACATCAACTTCGCCTCCTGCTACTCCGACGACATTATTGCCATGCGCGAGGGCCGGCTGATCCACCAGGGGCCGCCGGTGAAGATCATGCAGCCGGAGGTGCTGCGGGACATCTACGACATCGACATCCGCATCGAGGAGATCGACGGCAACCGGATCGGCGTCTACTTCGCCTAGCTTCCTCCCTGCAGGAACCTCTTGGCGAACAGATCTTCGCCCCGCGCCATCAACCGATCGGCTTCCTTCATCCATGCCGGCTGGAGGAATTTCGGCATCCAAAATATTCCGCCAACGCCGAGCAGCCAACTGGTAAACAGTGCCAGGCCAAAAGGCACCGTCAGGGCCTCGAGGTCGGCAACCAAGACAAAATGGGCAGAGGCTATCAGCATGATGAAGGTACCCAGATAGGTGGTGGCCAGCGAAGGCTTACCGGGGAAAAAGTCGTCTACCGCCAGAAACCGAAGGAACTTTTTCCGGTAGGTGAGGATCCCCACGAGGCAAAGGAAAAGGCCCCACGGGAAAAGGATGGCAAACAGCGCCCAGTAGTTGGTGGTCGGGTCCATTCCGTTTGCCTGCCTTCTTACGGTATTTCCCGCCGTTCACGGTGATGTGCTTGGCGGTCTCTATCTTCGCCCCTGGCCAACAAGCCTATCGCTGTCCTTCATTCAGGCCGGCCGGTGGTCATCTAGGCGGTCCCGTCCGACGACGACGCCCGCACCCGTGCCAGCCGCTCCACCGCCTCGGCCAGCACCTCCGGGGAGCAGGCGAAGTTCAACCGGGCGAAGCCGCTGCCCTGCGGCCCGAACCGGTGCCCCGGTTCCAGCGCCACCCGGGCCCGTTCCAGGGCCACGGCAGCCGGATCCTCACCCCAGCCGACCCCCCGGAAGTCCAGCCAGGCCAGATATCCGGCGGCGGGCGGACGGTACACAACACCGGGCAGCCGGGCCGCCAGCAGCTCGCCGAGCAGCCGGCGATTCTCCTCCAGCGCGGCCATGACGGCCTCCAGCCAGGACCCGCCGTCGTTATACGCGGCCACGGTGCCGTGCAGGCCCAGAATGCTGGTCCGAGCGGCAACCTCGTCCGGCATGGAGTCCAGCTGCAGCCGGGTGCGTTCGCTGGAGGCCACCATCACCGCGCACTTGGTGCCGGCAATGTTCCAGGCTTTGCTGGCTGCGGTCACGCACAGGCCGTACTCGCGGGCATTCGCGGAGACGGAGAGGTAAGGCGTGAACGAGCCCGGCGCGTAGGTCAGCGGAGCATGGATTTCATCGCTGATCACGGCCACTCCGTATTTGGCCGACAGGTCGGCGAGCGCCCGGAGGATTTCAGCCGAATGCACCAGGCCCAGCGGATTGTGCGGATTGCACAGCAGCAGGGCGTCGGCTCCCTTGGCAAACGCGCGTTCCAGCGCCGGCAGGTCCAGCTGCCAGCCCCTCCCCGTGAGCAGCAGTGGAACTTCCACCACCGAAGCGTCGGCTTCCGGCGGCAGCTCATAGAAGGGCGGATAGACCGGCGGGGTGATGACCACGCTGCCGTCCATCGGAACCGCCTGCCGCAGACACTCGACGATGGCCACGCTGACGTCGGTGGTGGTCCGCACGTCCCCGGGATCCACCGCCCAGTTCCAGGTCCGCCCGGCGTGCCCGGCAAAGGCACCGGCGACCGGTTCCGGGCCGGCAATGTAACCCGTGTCCGACGCCAGGACCCGGTGAATGATGGCCTGCTGCACGGGCTCGGCCAGCGGATAGTCCATTTCCGCCACGAACAGCGGCAGGACGTCCGCCGGGTAGGTCTGCCATTTCGCGCTGGTCCGGGCTCGCAGCGCGGCCAGCGGCTCCGCCGCGATCTTCATCATGCCGCCCAACCTACAGCTAACGTGCCCGGCGGCAGAAGAACTAGGCTGGTAGGCATGCCGGATACCTCCCTCGCCCATGTTCTGACCTCCGAAGGCTGGGAACTGCTGAACTCCCTCGGCCCGTACCTGGAGTCCGAGTCCTTTAAGCTCAACAACGATCTGCGCAAGGCCGGGCACTCCCCCGAGGTGGTGGCCGCCGTCCTGACCCAGGCCAAACTGCGGATGAAGGCCCGGGGCAAGTTCGGCCCGTTTGCCGAGCACATGCTCTTCACCGCGCCGGGGCTGGAGCAGGCCACCCGCCTGAATGTCGCGGCGCTGCATGCCCAGCGGTACGTTCAGGCCGGCTTGGAGAAGGTAGCGGACCTGGGCTGCGGAATCGGCGCGGATTCCCTGGCGCTGGCCACGCTGGACCGGCAGGTGACCGCCGTCGAGCTTGATGAAATCACCGCCGCCGCGGCCACCATCAACCTGATGCCCTGGCCCAACGCCAAGGTGGTCCAGGGCGCCGCCGAAGAGTTCGACCTCGGCGGGTTCGACGGCGTGTGGCTGGATCCGGCACGCCGGACCACCTCGACCTCCGGCACCACCCGCATTTTTGATCCGGAAGCGTTTTCTCCGCCGCTGTCCTTCGTGGAATCACTGGCCGACGCCGGCCTGCCCGTGGGCGTGAAAATGGGCCCCGGAATTCCGCACGACGCGCTGCCGAAGAACTGCGAAGCGCAGTGGGTATCAGTGGACGGCGACGTAACCGAGGCGACCCTGTGGTTCAATGCCCTGCGCCGCGACGGCGTCCGCCGCGCCGCCCTGGTGATCGGAGCCAACGGCGCCGCGGAGCTGACCTCGCCGTTCGACTACGTGCCCGGCGGCGAGGACGTCGCCGTCGGTCCCGTGGATGCCTACCTGTACGAGCCCGACGGCGCGGTCATCCGCGCTGGGCTTGTTGCCGACGTCGCCCGCTCCCTGGACGGTCACCTGCTGGATCCGCACATTGCCTACATCGGTGCCCCCGAGCTGATGGCGACGCCCTTCGCACGCGCCTACCGGGTGCTCGAAGTGCGCCCCTACAACGTCAAGGCGCTCAAGGCCTGGGTGAAGGCCAACGGCATCGGTGTCCTGGACATCAAGAAGCGCGGCATGTCGGTCACTCCCGAGGAGCTGCGCAAGCAGCTGCTCACCGGGTCCGGCAAGGGACCGAACAAGGCCACGCTGGTCCTGACCCGGCTGGGTGAGGACCGGGTGGCCATTGTGGTGGAGCCGGTGACCTCCGCCGCCTAGGCAGATGCGGAGATCCGCGCGGAGACGGCCGGGTCAGGCGCGGGAGAATTCGCTGGCAGCCCGCACCTGCTCCGGCGTGGGCCGGACCCCGGTGTAGAGCACAAACTGCTCCTCCGCCTGGAGGGCGATCACTTCGGCACCGGTGATGACCTTCTTGCCCGCTGCGCGCGCTGCGCGAACCAGGGGCGTTTCGGCGGGGAGCGCGACGACGTCGAACACCGTCCGCGCGGCCGCAACCGCCGCGTCGTCCAGGGACTGGACCGCCTCGTGTTCCCCGGTCATGCCCAGCGGAGTGACGTTGATGATGAGGTCGGCCGTAATGCCCGCCGCCTCTGCCTGCCAGTTGAAGTCGTAGCGGTCGGCAAGTGCCCGTCCGGTGCCTTCGTTGCGGGCCACAATGGTGACGTCGGAGAATCCGGCGTTCCGCAGCGCAGCGGCGACCGCCTTGGCCATGCCCCCGGATCCCTGCAGCAGCACGGACCAGGCGACGGGGATGTGGTGGTCGGCCAGCAGCCGGGCTATCGCCAAGTAGTCGGTGTTGTAGGCGGTGAGGACGCCGTCGTCGTTCACTATCGTATTGACCGAGCTGATCGCCTCCGCCGACGGATCCATCCGGTCCACCAGCGCGATGACGTCTTCCTTGTACGGCATGGAAATGGCGCAGCCGCGGATCGGCAGGCCGCGCACTCCCGCAATTGCCTGGGCCAGATCCGTGGGCGCGAAAGCCTTGTAGACGTAGTTCAGGTCCAGCAGGTCGTAGAGGTAGTTGTGGAAGCGCGTTCCGATATTGGACGGCCGCGCAGCGAGGGAAACACACAGGGTCATGTCTTTATTCAGAATGGGCACGATCCCATTATGGCCTTCGAGGCTTCCGGGGGAATGGTGCGCGGGCCGGCTCGTTGATGGATTGCCGGCACTTGACAGTTAGGATTGAACCGGGTTCTCAAGCGCGATGATGCGGGACCGGGTCCTCCACAGATTACGCAGTACAGCAGGAGTCAGTTTGCAAATCGGTTTCGCCCAGTCGGCCCAGTCAACACTCGGCGTTGAATGGGAACTGGCCCTTGTCGACCGGACCACGGGAGATTTGGTCTCCGTGGCTGACCAGGTCCTGCGCGGCGTCAGCGCCGCTTATCCGGGCCTCACCGAGGATGACGAGCACCCGCATATCAAGCAGGAGCTGCTCGAGAATACGGTGGAGCTGGTGACCGGCGTCTGCAACACGGTCGCTGATGCAAAAGCGGACCTCTCTCGATCCCTTGAAGCCCTGCGCCGGGTCACGGACCCCATGGGCGTCGAATTGTTCTGCTCCGGATCTCATCCGTTCAGCGCTCCCCGGTCGCAGCCCATCACTGACAAGGAACGCTACGCCAAGCTGATTGACCGCACCCAGTGGTGGGGCCAGCAGATGCTGATCTACGGAGTGCACGTGCATGTCGGCCTGGATTCGCGTGACAAGGCACTGCCCGTCGTGGACGGCCTGGTGAACTATTTCCCGCACTTCCAGGCGCTGTCAGCGTCCTCTCCGTACTGGTCCGGCGAGGACACCGGCTATGCCTCCCAGCGGGCCCTGATGTTCCAGCAGCTGCCCACCGCCGGCCTGCCCTTCCAATTCGGGTCCTGGGCGGAGTACGAGTCCTATGTGCAGGACATGTACACCACCGGAGTGATCGACTCGATCAGCGAGATCCGCTGGGACATCCGCCCCGTGCCCAACCTGGGCACCGTCGAAATGCGGGTCTGCGACGGCATGGCCACCATTGAGGACGTCGGCGCCGTGGCAGCCCTCACCCAGTGCCTGGTGGAGGAGTTCTCCACCATCCTGGACAACGGCGGCAGCATCCCCACCATGCCCCCGTGGCATGTGCAGGAGAACAAGTGGCGTGCCGCCCGCTACGGCCTCGATGCCATCATCATCTTGGATGCTGCCGGCAACGAGAAGCTGGTCACCGACCACCTTCTCGAAGATGTCCTGCCGCGTCTGGCACCCGTCGCCGAAAAACTGGGCTGTGCAGCCGAGCTGGCCGACGTGGCCGTGATCATCGAGCGCGGCGCCGGCTACCAGCGGCAGCGTCGCGTGGCCGCAGAAAACGGCGGCGACCTGCGTGCCGTCGTCCAGGACGGCATCCGGCAGCTGCGCGGCGAAGCTTAGGGTCACCGGGGGCCGGGTCCCGGTGACCGGCCCCTCAGGCCTGACCAATAAATCGGGTATTGCACCCGTAATGGACACTCGCCTTTTTAGTGATCTGCGCCACTAAAATCGAATACATGTACGAACTCAAGCGCCATCCGGTCAGCGGAACAGCACCGCCGAAGGAACCCTCTGCCGTCGGCGGACTGACCGGAGCGCTGTCCGGAAACGCCACGGGACCTGTCGGAACTGAGCTCCGGGGGAATGCCGAATCCGCTGAACCTGCGCTGCTGGCCGCCCTTATCGATCAGATTCGTGCCCTGGAGGAGGTCAAGGCTGCGGCGTCCGCGGCTCAGGTCAGGGCGACAGCCATATTTGATGCGATGATCCGCCGCTCCCAGGCACGGGCCGGCCTAAAGGCCGAGCAGCTCGGCAAAGGCGTGGGCGCGCAGATCGGCTTGGCGCGGCGGGACTCTCCGCATAACGGTGCCAAGCTGCTGGGCCTGGCCCGGATCCTGACCACTGAAATGCCGCACACCCTGCACGCCCTGAGCCTGGGCGTGATCAGCGAGTACCGGGCCACGCTCCTGGTCCGCGAGACCGCCTGCCTGACCCTGGAGGACCGGCAGAAGATCGACGAACGAGTCGCCGGAAACCTGACGGAGCTGGAGCAGCTCGGAGACCGCCAGCTCATTTCCCGGATCAAATCTCTGTCTTATGCAATGGATCCGCACGCTGTGGTGAACCGGACCGCCCACGCAACCTCGGAGCGCTTTGTCTCCTGCCGTCCGGCCCCGGACACCATGACGTATCTGACCGCACTGCTGCCGGTTGCCCAGGGGGTGGGCGTGTTCGCGGCGCTGACCCGGGAAGCGGACCGGCTGCGGGCTGCCGGGGACCCGCGGACGAAGGGCCAGATCATGGCCGACACCCTCGTGGAACGCACCACCGGCCAGGCCCGTGCTGAAGACGTCCGGGTGGAGGTGCAGCTGATCATGACGGACCGGACCCTGTTGGCCGGGTCCGCGGAACCTGCCGTGCTCGCAGGATACGGGGTGGTTCCGGCACAGTTGGCCCGGGATCTGGTCCGTCAGGGCGGCAGCGACAGGGGCGGCCGCAACAGCAACGCCAGTCCAAGGAAACCCGGCGCGCCGGACGGAACAACCGGCAACCCCCGCGGGGAAAACCGGACCTGGCTGCGGCGGCTCTACACGGTTCCCTCCACCGGAGCGCTGGTGGGCATGGACTCCAAGGCACGGCTGGTGCCGAAGGGCCTGGCCCGGTTCATCGCGGTCCGGGACCAGATCTGCCGGATGCCGTGGTGCGGGGCGCCGATCCGGCACTATGACCACATTCGGCCGGTCCATGAGGGCGGTCCGACCAGCGCGGAGAACCTGCAGGGGTTGTGCGAGGCCTGCAACCAGGCCAAGGAAGCCCCCGGATGGACCTCTCGATCAGCTCCGCCCGGCAGTCACAACCGCCGGCACAATGGCCGGCACACCGTCGAAACCGTCACCCCCACGGGCCACGCCTATTTGTCGGTGGCGCCGCCGCTTCCCGGACCGGCAGGCCCGGACCGAACGGGTGCCGGCTAGAAGTCGGTGCCGGCTAATGTCCGACAGTAATTAGAGATGGATGCTGGTGACCGGCATCGACGGATCCGGAGCGAAACCGAGGCCCGAGGGCTCGGCACCGGCCATCACCACCTGGGCGCCCAGGGCGGCAACCATGGCGCCGTTGTCGGTGCAGAGCGAGATGGGCGGCACCCGCAGGGTGATGCCCTTCGCAGCGCAGCGCTGAGCCGTCAGCTCCCGGAGCCGGGAGTTGGCAGCCACTCCCCCGCCCAGGAGCAGGTTGGTGATGCCGTGTTCGGTGCAGGCGAGGACCGCCTTGGCCGTAATCACGTCGACCACCGCTTCCTGGAAGGAAGCGGCAATGTCGGCCACGGGGAGTTCCTCGCCGGCCGCCTCGTACTGCTCGACGCACCGGGCCACGGCGGTCTTGAGTCCGGAGAAGGACCAGTCGTAGCGGTGCGGTCCGGGTTCTTCGGCCGTGCCCATGTACTTGGGCTGGGTCAGGCCGCGGGGGAACCGGATGGCCTTCGGATTGCCGTCCCGAGCCAGTTTGTCGATGGCCGGCCCGCCGGGATAGCCCAGTCCGAGGATGCGGGCGACCTTGTCGTAGGCCTCGCCGGCGGCATCGTCGATGGTGGAGCCCAGCAGCTGCACGTCGCCGGTCAGCGACTTCACCCGGAGGATCTCGGTGTGGCCGCCGGAAACGAGCAGCGCACCCAGGTTGTCGGGCAGCTCGTCGCCGTCGAGCACGCCCACCCCCACATGGGCCACCAGATGGTTGATGGCGTACAGCGGCTTGCCGGTGGCGACGGCGAGCGCCTTGGCGGCGCAGACGCCCACCATGAGCGCGCCGGCCAGTCCGGGTCCGGATGTGACGGCGATGGCGTCAATGTCGTCCAGGGTCACGCCGGCTTCGTCCAGGGCCTGGCGCAGCGTGGGTACGAAGGCGTCCAGGTGCGCCCGGGAGGCAATCTCCGGAATGACCCCGCCGAAGCGCACGTGCTCCTCCATGGAGGAGGACACCGTGTTGGTCAGCAGCTTGCCGCCGCGGACAATGCCGACGCCGGTTTCGTCGCAGGATGATTCGATGCCAAGCACCAGCGGGTCCGTGCGGTTCATTCGGTGTCCTTCGTTGTAACGCGCGGGGATCCGTTCCAAGCGGAAAGAGCCAGCCGCATGATGAGTGCGTCCGCGCCGTCGCGGTAGTAGCGCGGCCGGATGTGAATCTGTTCGAACCCGAACCAGCGGTAGAGCCGCTGGGCGCGGGGGTTGTCGGCGCGCACTTCCAGCAGGACGTCGTCGGCGCCGCGCTCCTTGGCCTCGTTGATGAGCGTGGCCAGCAGCGCCGATCCGATGCCCGCGCCTTCGGCCTCGGGTGCGACGGCGATGGTCTGCACATCGGCGATCGGCAGCACGCACATCAGCCCCGCGTAGCCGACAACTCGGCCGTCAGCGTCCTCGGCGACATAGTAGGAGCGGGTGTCCGCCTGGTTCAGCTCGTCGTAGAACATCTGCAGCGGCCACGCATCAACGGGGAACAGCGCCCGTTCGAGCCCGTCCACGGCGGCTATGTCGTCGAAGGTCATGGACCGGATCATGGCCGGGCCGGTCACAGTGCACGCTTCCGGGGTCCGGGCACCTTGGCATCGGATTCGCGCAGGTACAGCGGCGTGGTGTCCAGCAGCGGAAGCCCGCGGACCAGGCGGACGACGGCGGTGCGGCCGAGGGCCGAAGCCGTGGGCTGGGTGCCGGTGAAACCGGCAACGCCGTGCAGCACCTCGGGATACAGGCCGGCGCCCACGCCGTAGACCGGCAGCGCCGGCACTTCCGCCGGGTCGCTCACGAACGGGCCGGCCAGGAGTTCGGCCGTGCCGCCGGTGCTGCGGTAGTGCGCCCAGTACACTTCCTTGCGCCGGGCATCGGTGGCAACGGCGAACTCGTCAATGCCCAGCCGCCACGCGTCGAGCGCGGCGTCCACAGCGATGGCGTCAAGGCTCATGACCCCGTGCACCGGCTTGTTCCAGGCGAAGCCGAGGGTGCGGGCCGTGGCGATGCCGGAGCGCAGGCCGGTGAACGGTCCCGGTCCCACCCCCACCACCACGGCGTCGAGGTCTGCGGCGGTGACGTCAGCGGAGGCCATCAGGTCGCGGATGCCCGGGGCCAGCACTTCGGCATGGGAACGGG
Organism: Arthrobacter sp. zg.Y820; assembly: GCF_030125555.1. NCBI lineage: Bacteria > Bacillati > Actinomycetota > Actinomycetes > Micrococcales > Micrococcaceae > Arthrobacter > Arthrobacter sp. zg.Y820. The sequence continues at coordinate 638,054 of NZ_JASKLX010000001.1, read as the reverse complement.
TGTCTTCCGTGGCAAATTCAGCCAGGACCTCCCCTTCCCCGGTCAGCAGCGCCGCACTGGCAATGGCGGAGGTGTCAATGGAGAGAATAAGCACGGTGCCCATTTTACGTCTCCTTCGGCTGCACCCTTTCCGCAGCCCCGGCGGGCCGCCGGAAGTTCGCCCACCGCGGGCCGTAGGCGGCCATCCGGATCACGCGCTCTTCGTCCGGGTCATCGTCGAAGTCGAAAGTCAGGCCGCCGTCTCCCGGCGCCCGGCCGGCGTCGGACCCGGTCGGCCGGACCAGCGTGATTTCCAGCCGGTTGCCGGAGAGGTGCTCCACCAGTCCGCGGCCCCACTCCACCACGGTGACCGAGGTGTCCATGGTGTTTTCCAGATCGATGTCGTCGATTTCCGCGCTGGACCCGAGCCGGTAAGCGTCCACATGCACCAGATCGGGGCCGTCCGAGAGACTGGGATGAATGCGGACCAGCACGAAGGTCGGCGAGATGATGCCGGGCCGGACGCCCAGTCCGCGGCCCAGGCCCTGGGTGAAGGTTGTTTTCCCGGCGCCGAGCTCACCGGTGAGCAGGATGAGGTCGCCGGCGGCCAGCCGGCGGCCCAGCTGTTCGGCCACTGCCTGCGTCTGCTGGGCGTCAGCGGTGCGGATTTCCTCTTCCCAGACCGGCGGGGCATCAACGTTGCCCTGTGCTGCGCTCATGCTTCGGTGGCCTCCGTGTCGGTGTACTTCCGCTCCACGCGGGAGCTGATGCGGGTGATGATTTCGTAGTTGATGCTGCCGCAGGCCTCGGCCCACTCATCGACGGACGGCAGTCCGACGCCGCCGAACAGGACTGCCTCCCGGCCAACGAGGTCCTTGCCGGTGCCCGCGATGCCCGTGGTGTTGAGATCAATGACCATTTGGTCCATGGCGATGCGACCGACCACCGGATAGACGGTTCCGTCCACCCAGACCGGGCCTCCGGTGCCGATGCGGGGAACGCCGTCGGCGTAGCCCAGGGGAACCAGCGCCAGCGTGGTGGCTTCCGGCGCGGTGTAGCGCAGCCCGTAGGAGACGCCCTGCCCGGCAGGAACTTCCTTGCAGTTGGCAATGGTGGTCTTCAGGGTCATGGCCGGACGCAGGCCCAGTTCATCGGGGGTCTGCCCGGGGAAGGGCGACAGCCCGTACAGGCCCAGGCCCACCCGCACCATGTCGAAGTGGGAATCCGGGCGGGACAGTGCGGCGGGGGTGTTGGCGATGTGCCGCACCTCGCGGTCCACACCGGCGTCCTCGGCGACGGCGACGGCCGTGCGGAATCTCTCCAGCTGCTCGTCGGTCTCGGGACGGTCGGGTTCGTCGGCGACGGAGAAGTGGGAGAAGATCCCGACGACGCGCAGCAGTCCCTCTTCCTGGTAGGCCAGGGCGCGGCCCACGAAGGATTCCCATTTCTCGGGCGGGCAGCCGTTGCGGCCGAGCCCGGTGTCGATCTTCAGGTGCACCCGCGCCGGGATCTGCAGTTCCCGCGCAGCCGCAGCGACGTGTTCCAGTTCCCATCCGGAGAGGCCCAGGTCCACGTTGGCCGCGACTGCCTCGGAGAACTGGCTGTCCACGGTGTGCAGCCAGGCCAGGAGCGGAGCGGTGATGCCGGCGCCGCGCAGGGCCAGGGCCTCGGAAATGTGGGCGACACCGAGCCAGGAGGCGCCGGCCTCCAGTGCGGCGCGGGCAACCGGGACAGCGCCGTGGCCGTAGGCATCGGCCTTGACGACTGCCATCACCCGGGCCGGGCTGGCCAGCCGAACGAGGTGGCGGACGTTGTGCCGCACGGCGGCCAGATCGACGAGGGCCTGGCGTTCTGCAGCGGGAGGAGCTTGTTGGTCATTCACCTGACCATTGTTTCATTCACCCGGGCCTGCCCGGTGCTCCGGGGCCTCCCGGCGGCTGCAACCGGGAGAAAACCGGTTGCAGCCGCAGCCGTCAGGCGTCCAGCGCCGAGGCCCACAGATTGATGCCGGAGTCCACCGCATACGTGTCGATGGCGGCCAGCTCCTCGGGGGTGAAGCTCAGGTTGGTCACTGCGGCCAGGCTGTCTTCAAGCTGCTGCACGCTGGACGCGCCCACCAGCGCGGAGGTGACGGCGCCGCCGCCGGCCTGCGGACGCAGCACCCAGGCGATGGCCATCTGCGCCAGGCTCTGGCCGCGGGCCTGCGCCAGGCCGTCCAGCGCCCGCACCCGCCGGAGGTTGTCCTCGGACAGCTGGGACTTTTCCAGCGACTTGCCGGCGGCTGCACGGGAGTCTTCAGGCACCCCGTTGAGGTACTTGCTGGTCAGCAGCCCCTGGGCCAGCGGCGAGAAGGCGATGGAGCCGGCGCCGGCCTCATCCAGTGCCGCGAACAGGTTCGGGTCCCCCTGCTCGACCCACCGGTTCAGCATTGAATACGAGGGCTGATGAATCAGCAGCGGAGTGCCCATCTCGCGCAGGATGCGGGCAGCCTCCAGCGTCTTTTCCGGCGAGTAGGAGGAGATGCCTGCGTACAGGGCCCGGCCGGAGCGCACGGCGGTATCCAGGGCGCCCATGGTTTCTTCCAGCGGGGTCTCGGGATCGGGGCGGTGGCTGTAGAAGATGTCGACGTAGTCCAGGCCCATGCGGTCCAGGGACTGGTCCAGGCTGGCCAGGAGGTACTTGCGTGATCCCCAGTTCCCGTAGGGTCCGGGCCACATGTCGTAACCGGCCTTGGAGGAGATGACCAGCTCATCCCGGTACGGCCGGAAGTCGTCCTTGAAGTGCCGGCCGAAGTTGGTTTCGGCCGCACCGTAGGGCGGCCCGTAGTTGTTGGCCAGATCGAAGTGGGTGACGCCCAGGTCAAAGGCCCGGCGCAGGATGGCACGCTGGGTTTCGAAATTCTTGTCGTCGCCGAAGTTGTGCCACAGGCCGAGGGACACGGCGGGAAGGTGCAGCCCGCTGCGGCCGACTCTGCGGTAGGGCATGGAATCGTAGCGGTTGTCCGCGGCAATGTATGTCATGGGTTACATCCTGCCACTGCCGCGGACAATCCCGCCTACTCCGACGCCAGGACAGCGGCCCCGTAAGCGGGCAGCTGAACGGTGCCGCCGTCCATCCGGGACGGCGCGGTCTCGAGCAGCACCTTGGCCGGCGCGGCGAACGGCAGCGGGACCTCCCGCGGGGTGTCGGCAAAGTTCAGCGCCACCGCCGTGGAACCGCGCTGCATCACCAGCCAGCGTTCCTCTTCGTCAAAGTCCACCCGGACGTTGCGCAGGTCCGGATCCATCAGGTCGGGGGTTTCCCGGCGCAGCTTCAGGAGCCTGCGGTACAGGTCCAGCAGCCGTCCGTGGTCCCCCTCTTCCGCCTCGGACCAGTCCAGCTTGGAGTTGGTGAAGGTCGTCGGATCCTGGGGATTCGGAACCGTGGCCGGATCCCAGCCCATCCGCTCGAATTCCTTCAGGCGGCCCTCGGCCGTGGCCTTCCCCAGCTCGGGTTCCGGATGGGACGTGAAGAACTGCCAGGGCGTGGACGCCCCGAACTCCTCGCCCATGAACAGCATGGGGGTAAACGGCGACGCCAGGCTGAGCACAGCGCCGAGGGCGAGCTGCTCGTACCCCAGGGCGGCGCTCAGCCGGTCACCGGCTGCCCGGTTGCCGATCTGGTCGTGGTTCTGGATGGCGGTGACCAGCTGGCGTGCGGTCACCGTCTCCTTGTCCAGCGGACGGCCGTGGCCGCGTTCCCTGAAGGTCGAGAACGTTCCGTTGTGGAAGAACCCTTCCTGCAGGACCTTCGCCAACGCACCAACCGAGTCGAAGTCCTCGTAGTAGCCGCCGTTTTCACCGGTGAGGTTGGTGTGGGCGGCATGGTGGAAGTCATCGGACCACTGGCCCGCAAGGCCGTAGCCGTTGATGTTCCGAGGGGTAATGAGCCGGGGGTTGTTCAGGTCCGACTCCGCGATCAAAAACAGCGGCTTGCCCAGGGCTTCGGCGCACTCATCCGTTGCCGCGGCCATCTCTTCGAGGATGTGCACGGCGCGTTCGTCGTGCAGTGCGTGCACCGCATCCAGGCGCAGCCCGTCCACGTGGTAGTCGCGGAACCACATCAGGACGTTGTCCACGATGTACTCGCGGACGGCATCGGAGAGCGGACCGTCCAGGTTGACCGAGTCCCCCCAGGTGTTCGACTTTCCCTCGGTGAGGTAGGGGCCGAACATCGGCAGGTAATTGCCGCTGGGTCCAAGGTGGTTGTAGACCACGTCCTGGATGACGCCGAGTCCGGCCTGGTGAGCCGCGTCCACGAACCGCTGGTAGGCCTCGGGCCCGCCGTAGGTTTCCTGCACGGCGTACCAGAGCACGCCGTCATAACCCCAGTTGTGGGTTCCGTTGAACGCATTGACGGGCAGCAGTTCGACAAAGCGGACACCCAGGTCCACCAGATAGTCCAGCCGGCCGATCGCCGCGTCCAGCGTGCCTTCGGGGGTGAAGGTGCCCACGTGCATTTCGTAGATCGCGCTGCCGTCGAGCCCCGGGGAGACCCAGCCGGCGTCATGCCACTGGTACAGATCCGGATCGAAGGTGCGCGAAAGTGCGTGCACGCCCTCGGGCTGCCGCCGGGACCGGGGATCCGGCACCGGCGTCTCGGCGTCGTTTATGAGGTAGCCGTAGTCGATGTCCTCGGTGAGTTCGGCGTGCTGGGCGTGCCACCAGCCGTTCTCGCCGCGGGTCATCGACAGGTGCCGGCCGTCGGCCAGCAGCGTCATGGTGCCGGCCTTGGGCGCCCACACCTCGAAGTTGGTCCTCATTCGCCGTCCTCCCGAACCAGCAGCGCCACCGGATAGGTGCCGAACAGATCGGCAGCCGCCAGCCGGCCGCCGCTTTCGTGTGTTTTTCCGCTGATCACGTCGCGGTAGGTGCCAGCTGCCAGGACGACGGCGGTGTCCTGCCAGCCGCCGGAGCGCTGAAGTCCCAGCGGCAGACGGGTCACGAGTGTTACGGCGCCGCCGCGGTCGAACCCGAAGAGGTACTCTGCCGCAGGCCCTTCCGCCGCCACGGGAACGTACCCCGTGAACAGCTCGGGCCGGCCGTGCTTGAGCTGCAGCGCCCGGGTGGTGACCAGCAGCTTCGCTGCCGCGTCCTCGTCCAGTGCGGGGGCACCGGCGTCGGCAGCGGCGAACGCCGCCGCGACCTCGCGGCGGCGGGCAAAGTCCACCTGGCGGCGGTTATCCGGGTCCACGAGCGAGCGGTCCCAGAATTCAGTGCCCTGATAGACGTCGGGCACACCGGGCATGGTCAGCTGCAGGAGCTTGGCGGAGAGCGAGTTGCTGTACCCCGCCTCGCGGATGCGTTCCACCAGTGCGGTGATCACCGAGTTGACGCCCGGATCGTCGAACGCTGCATCGATGGCCGCGTGCATCCGTTCCTCGAATTCCGCGTTGGGAGCCGTCCAGGTGGTGCTGCTGGACGCTTCCCGTGAGGCCTTCTCGGCGTAGGCGTGTGCGCGTTCCCGGCTCAGCGGCCAGGCACCGACGAAGGTCTGCCACAGCAGGTTCGCCATCGGCGCGTCATTCATCGGAGCCAGGGCGTCGAGGCGCGTGAACGCCTCGCGCCACTCGTCCGGGATTTCCGCAAGCACGGAGATCCGGGCGCGGGTGTCTTCGCTGCGCTTGGTGTCGTGCGTGGTCAGGGCCGTCATGGCTGCCGGCTGTTCCAGTTGCCGGCGGATCAGGCGTGCATGCATTTCACCCGGCGCCACGGAGAAGTGCGCCGGGTCGGCCCCAACCTCGTTCAGGGACGTCAGGCGGGAGTAACGGTAGAACGCCGTGTCCTCGACGCCCTTGGCCATCACCATGCCGGAGGTCTGCTGGAATCGCACGGCCAGCTCCCCCAGACGGGAAAGGGAGACCGCTTCAGCGCTGTCTGCGTCCGCCAGCGGGTTCAACAGCGAATGCAGGATGTCCAGCGCTGCCGCGAGATCCGGGCGGTGGACCTTCGCGGCAATCAAGGCATCGGTCAGGTACCCGGCGCCTTCAGGCAGGTAGCTGCGGTAAACCGGGAAGCAGGCCAGCAGCTCCGCGAGCGCATCTGCAGCCGTTTCCGGGTCCAAGCCGCTGTCCGCCGGGAGCAGGCGCACGAGGCGCTGCACCTCGGAGTGCAGCAGGTTGTCCGCGATGACCCGCTTGGTGCCGTGGATCATCTGTGCGTACGGTTCCATCGGCACCAGTGCGGTGAGCTTGTCATTGCCCGCGGGGTCCACGAAGAGCCGGTCGATGTCGGCCAGCGCGTCGTAGCCGGTGGTGCCTTCGGTTTCCCAGTCCGCCGCGAGTTTTTCGCCCGGTTCCAGGATCTTTTCCACCAGGATGTACGCGCCGCGGGTGATCTCGCGCAGCCGGGTCAGGTAGCCCTTGGGATCGGCGAGACCGTCCGGATGGTCGATGCGCAGGCCGTCCACGAGTCCTTCGTCGAACCAGCGCCGAATTTCGGCGTGCGATTCGTCAAAGACCCACGGTTCCTCCACCCGGAGGCCGGCCAGGGTGTTGACCCCGAAGAACCGGCGGTAGTTCAGCTCGTTGTCGGCGCGGCGCCAGTTCACCAGTTCGTAGGACTGGCGGGCGTGCACGTCCTGCGCGCTGTCCCCTTCCGCTGCGGTGCCTTCGGCCACCGGGAACCGGTGGTCGTAGTAGTGCAGTTCGCCGTCGGCCAGCTTCAGTTCCGCCAACTCGTTGGGTCCGTCGCCCAGGACGGGCAGCCGGAGCTTGCCGTTTGCCGCGTCCCAGTCGATGTCGAAGGCTTCGGCGTACCGCGAGCCGCGTCCCTCCTTCAGCACTGACCACCACCACGGGTTCCGGTGGGGCGTTGCGATGCCCATGTGGTTGGGAACAATATCGACCAGCACGCCCAGGCCGGCGGCATGGGCGGCGTCGGAGAGGGCCTTGAGTCCCTCGGGGCCGCCGCGGGCGGGGTCGACGGCGGACGGGTCAGTGACGTCGTAGCCGTGGTCCGAGCCTTCCTCGGCGGTGAGGATGGGTGAGAGATACACCCAGTCCACGCCGAGGTCCGCCAGGTACGGAACCAGATCCGCGGCGTCGAAGAGGGTGAATGACGGGCGGATCTGGAGCCGGTAGGTGGAGAGCGGTGTCCTCATCCGTCCACCTCGTTGCTGTGGGCCTTGGACCCCGCCAATGCTGCGAGGGACGCGGCCACTGAGTGGTCGTGCTCCTCTTCCTCCTCATGGGCGCGCAGCACCACCATGGACTTGGCGGCGACGGTGAACTGGCCGTCGGCGGGAATCGGGGCCGAGTCGGCGTACTCCCCCGCCGTGTCGATGACCTCGTCCCACATAGGTGCGTATTCCTTGGCGGGGACCGTCACTTTGACGTCCTCGTCATGGGCGTTGAAGTACAGCAGGAAGTTCAGGTCAGTGATCCGCTGTCCGCGGGCGTCCTTGCCGGAAATGCCCTGCCCGTTGAGGAACACGCCCAGGGACCGGCTGACCGGGGTGTCCCAGTCGTCCGGGGACATGGGCGTGCCGTCCTCGGTGAGCCAGACGATGTCCGGCAGCGCCTCGCCCTCGCCGCGGCGCACGGGCCGGCCGTCGAAGAAGCGGCGGCGGCGGAACGTGGGATGTTCGGCCCGCAGCGTGTTGACGGCTGCGGTGAATTCCATCAGCGGCGTGTCCATCGTCTCCCAGTTGATCCAGCTCAACTCGGAGTCCTGCGCATAGGTGTTGTTGTTGCCCTGCTGGGTGCGTCCCAGTTCGTCGCCGTGGGCAATCATGGGCACGCCCTGCGAGAGCAGCAGGGTGGCCAGGAAATTCCGCTGCTGGCGCGCGCGCAGCGAGAGCACCGCCGGATCGTCGGTGGGGCCCTCAGCGCCGCAGTTCCAGGACCGGTTGTGGGATTCGCCGTCGTTGTTGTCTTCGCCGTTGGCTTCGTTGTGCTTCTCGTTGTAGGACACCAGGTCATGCAGCGTGAAACCGTCGTGGGCGGTGACGAAGTTGATCGAGGCCACCGGGCGGCGGGCCGAGGACTCATACAGGTCAGCGGAACCGGTGATGCGGGAAGCGAACTCCCCCAGGGTGGACGGCTCTCCGCGCCAGAAGTCGCGCACGGTGTCGCGGTACTTGCCGTTCCATTCGGTCCACTGCGGCGGGAAGTTGCCCACCTGGTAACCGCCGGGGCCAATGTCCCAGGGCTCGGCAATCAGCTTCACCTGGGAAACCACGGGATCCTGCTGGACCAGTTCGAAGAAGGTGGAGAGCTTGTCGACGTCGTAGAACTCACGTGCCAGCGTGGAGGCCAGGTCGAAGCGGAAACCGTCCACGTGCATCTCGGTGACCCAGTAGCGCAGGGAATCCATGAGCAGCTGCAGTGAATGCGGGTTGCCCACGTTCAGGGAGTTGCCGGTGCCGGTGTAGTCCATGTAGTACCGCTTGTCGTCATCCATCAGCCGGTAGTAGGCCTGGTTGTCGATGCCGCGGAAGGACAGCGTGGGGCCCAAGTGGTTGCCCTCGGCCGTGTGGTTGTAGACGACGTCCAGGATCACTTCAATGCCGGCCAGGTGCAGTGCGCGCACCATCGCCTTGAACTCCTGGACCTGCTGGCCCGCATCGCCGGTGGCGCTGTAGGTGTTCTGCGGGGCGAAGAAGCCGATGGTGTTGTAGCCCCAGTAGTTGGACAGGCCCTTCTCCTGCAGCGTGGAGTCGTTGACGAACTGGTGCACGGGCATCAGCTCAATGGCTGTGACGCCCAGCTTCTGCAGGTGTGCGATGACCGAAGGGTGCGCGACGCCGGCATAGGTGCCGCGCTGTTCCTCGGGGACGTCGGGATGCAGCTCCGTGAGGCCCTTGACGTGGGCCTCGTAAATCACCGAGCGGTGGTACGGAATCTTGGGCTTGCGGTCGCCGTCCCAGTCGAAGAACGGGTTGATGACAACACCCATCATCATGTGCGGGGCGGAGTCCTCGTCATTGCGTGAGTTCTCGTCGCCGAAGTTGTAGCCGAACAGCGCCTGGTCCCAGTCGATCTCGCCGGAGACCGCCTTGGCATAGGGGTCCAGCAGCAGCTTGTTGGGGTTGCAGCGGTTGCCGTGTTCGGTGTCGGACGGGCCGTCAACCCGGTATCCGTATTTCTGCCCGGGCAGAACCTGGGGCAGGTAGCAGTGCCACACATAGCCGTCCACCTCGGTCAGGCGCACACACTCTTCGTTGCCCTCGTCGTCGAACAGGCACAGCGTGACAGAGTCGGCAACCTCGCTGTAGAGCGCAAAGTTAGTGCCGTTTCCGTCGTAGGTCGCGCCCAGCGGATAAGCTTCTCCCGGCCAAACTTCCATGTAAAGCTCCTGACTAGTTCAATAACAACAAGTACATAGTATGTCTACTTACTTTTTACCTCAGACTTGGCCCAGCATTAAACAGCCCGCTTTACTACCCTCCGCGGGCGGCCCCGGACCGGAGTGCCCAAACCTGCCGGCTGAGCGGGGGAAAGGTCCCCGATCACGGTTCGGACGGCGGCCGGCAGGGCTGAGGGTGCCACCGGCCCGGACGCGGCGGCGAGGGTTCCCGCCCGGCCGTGAATGCTCGCGGCAGCAGCGGCAAGAGCCGCATAATGCCCCGGCGGGGGCCGTTCGTCGGCCCGGCCCGCGCGGTCCGTCGCGAGCAGCGCCCCCAGGATGCCGGAGAGGGTGTCGCCGCTGCCGGCTGCCGCCAGCCACGGTGTCGCTTCGGCTTGGCTGAAGGTCTCACCGGTGGGGGCTGCAGTGATCGTGGCCCAGCCCTTGAGCAGGACGGTGGCCCCCGTCAGTTCGGCGGCGCGCCGGGCGGAGCGAAGCGGATCCGCCTCCACCTGCTTCCGGGGAACGGGCTCCCCAAGCCTGGTGAGGAGGGCGGTGAGTTCGCCGGCGTGCGGGGTCAGGATCACCTGCGGTCCGAGGCCCGGCTCCGCCCAGGCCACGGCATCGGCGTCGACGACGGCGGGAAGCCCTGACGCCATGGCGTCCAGGGCGCGCCGGCGCTGGTCTTCATCGGCTCCGGCTCCCGGTCCGGCGAGCCAGGCCTGGACATGGGTGTCCGGGACGCTGCCGGTGCCGCAGACGGCTTCGGGATGAACGGCGTTGATGAGGCGGCCGACCGGTTCCGGCCCCAAGTAGCGGATCATGCCGACGCCGGCGGCCAGTGCTGCTCCGGTGGCCAGGACAGCGGCGCCGGGATAGGTGGCGGAGCCGGCAGCGATGCCCAACACGCCACGGGTGTACTTGTGATCGGTTTTCCGGGGGGCGGACAGCAGACCGGCCAGGTCGGCCGGTTCCAGCCGCAGCAGTTCCGGGGCGGCAAAGGCCGCCAGCCCGATGTCCACGTACTCGATCCGGCCGGCCGCAACCGCGCCGGGACCGGCCATCAGGCCGGTCTTGACGGCCCCGAAGGTGACTGTCAGGTCCGCGGCAAGGTGCTCGCCGTCGGCTTCCCCGGTGTCCGCGTCCACGCCGCTGGGCAGGTCGCAGGCGATGATCAGCGGCGGTTTCGGGCCGGTGCCCGGGTCCGGGAGTTTCCGGGCCAGTTCGGCAGCCGGTCCGCGCAGCCCGCCCCTGCCGCCGGTTCCCAGGATGCCGTCGATGACCAGGTCTGCTGCCGCACAGATCCCTGCGGCCTCCTCGACGCCGGCGGAGAGGGCGAGCACGCGGCCGCCCTGCCGCCGGAATTCGGCCAGGGCTTCCGGATGTGCCGTCGGAGCCGTGAGGACCGCTGTGGTCCCGGCGCCGCGGCGGGCCAGCCGGGCTCCGGCGTACAGGGCGTCGCCGCCGTTGTTGCCGGCGCCGGCCAGCACGCACACGCGTGTTCCGTAGACGGACCCGCAGCGGTCCAGCAACTCGCGGACGGCGGCGGCGTACAATCCGTACGCTGCCCGCTGCATCAGTTCCGGGCCGAAGCCGGCGGCGAGCAAGGGTTGTTCCGCGGCCCGCACAGCGGTGCCGGAGTACGCACGAATCATGCCTACAGACTAACCCTCGGCTACCACCATGGCAGTCGCGACGTCGCCGTCGTGGCTGAGCGAGAGGTGCCAGGTGCGCACGCCCTTGGCTTCGGCGGCCGCGGCCACCGTGCCCCGAACGCTGACGCTGGGGGCGCCGGCGGCATCGAGGTCCACCTGGCAGTCCTGCCAGTTCATGCCGGCCGGAGCGCCGAGGGCCTTGGCGACCGCTTCCTTCGCGGCAAACCGGGCCGCAAGGGACCGCAGGTTCAGCTCACGTTCGGCCGGTACGAACAGCCGGGCCCGCAGGCCCGGCGTCCGCTCCAGCTGGCGTCCAAAGCGCGGCACGTCCACCACATCCACGCCAATGCCGATGATCACCGCTATTCGACCGTTACGCTCTTGGCGAGGTTGCGCGGCTGGTCAACGTCGTAGCCCTTGGCGGTGGCCAGGGCGCAGGCGAAGATCTGCAGCGGAACCGTGGTCAGCAGCGGCGCCAGCAGGGTGGGCGTCTCCGGCACGTAGAAGACGTGCTCGGCGTACGCCTTGACGGCGTCGTCGCCCTCTTCAGCGATCACGATGGTCTTGGCACCGCGGGCCCGGATTTCCTGGATGTTGGAGACCACCTTGGCGTGCAGCGAGTCGCGGCCGCGCGGCGAAGGCACCACCACGAAGACGGGCTGGCCCTCTTCGATGAGGGCGATCGGACCGTGCTTGAGCTCGCCGGCGGCGAATCCTTCAGCGTGGATGTAGGCCAGTTCCTTCAGCTTCAGGGCGCCTTCCATGGCGACCGGGAATCCTACGTGGCGGCCCAGGAACAGCACCGACTTGGCATCGGCCATGATGGCGGCCAGCTCCTTGATCTGCTCCGAGGAATCCAGCACCTGCTGGATCTTCGCCGGCACCTTGGCCAGGTCGGCCAGCATGTCCTTGATCTCGCCCTGGAACTTGTCGCCGCGCAGCTGGGCGAGGTACAGGCCCAGCAGGTAGGCGGCGGTGATCTGTGCCAGGAAGGCCTTGGTGGAAGCCACCGCGATCTCCGGTCCGGCATGGGTGTAAAGCACGGCATCGGACTCGCGCGGAATGGTCGAGCCGTTGGTGTTGCAGATCGCCAGCACCTTGGCGCCCTGTTCCTTGGCGTAGCGGACGGCCATGAGCGTGTCCATGGTCTCGCCGGACTGGGAAATGGCGACGATCAGCGTATGTTCGTTGACAATCGGATCACGGTAACGGAACTCATGGCTGAGTTCGACCTCCACGGGGATCCGGCACCAGTGCTCAATGGCGTACTTGGCAACCTGGCCGGCATACGCGGAGGTTCCGCAGGCCAGGACCATGATCTTGTTGATCGACTTCAGGTCTTCGGGATCGATGCGCAGCTCATCCAGGGTCAGGCGGCCCTCGATGTCGGAGCGGCCCAGCAGGGTGTCGCCCACGGCCTGCGGCTGGTCGTTGATTTCCTTCTCCATGAAGGAGGGGTATCCGCCCTTTTCCGCAGCGGCGGCGTCCCAGTCCACCTTGAACTCGGTGCCCTCGGCGGGGTTGCCGTAGAAGTCGGTGATCTCGACGGCCTCGGGCGTGATCGTGACGATCTGGTCCTGGCCCAGTTCAACCGCGCGGCGGGTGAAGTCGATGAAGCCGGAGACGTCGGAGCCCAGGAAATTCTCGCCGTCGCCCAGGCCGACGACGAGCGGCGAGTTGCGCCGGGCGGCCACGACGACGTCGGGCGAATCGGCGTGAATGGCCAGCAGGGTGAACGCGCCCTCGAGCCGGCGGCAGGCCAGCTGCATGGACACGGCCAGGTCCTGGCCGCCTTCGCCGCGGTAGACGGATGCCAGAAGGGCGGCTGCCACCTCGGTGTCGGTCTCGGAGCTGAAAACGGCCCCGGCTTCGAGCATCTCGGCCTTGAGCTCGGCGAAGTTCTCGATGATGCCGTTGTGGATCACGGCCAGGCGCCCGTCATCCGCCAGGTGCGGATGGGCGTTCTCATCCGTCGGACCGCCGTGGGTTGCCCAGCGGGTGTGGCCGATCCCGGTGGTTGCCGCGGGAAGCGGGGCTGCGGCGAGCTCGGCCGTCAGGTTGGCAAGTTTGCCCGACTTCTTGCGGGATTCGATCCCGGTCTCGGTCAGGACTGCGACTCCGGCGGAGTCATAACCGCGGTATTCCAGCCGGCGCAGGCCCTCCATGACGACGTCGAGCGCACCATGCTCATGACTCTTAAGCTGCCCTGCGGCGGCGGCACTGGGGCGGCGGCCTGCATATCCAACGATTCCACACATACAGCTAAGACTACCGGCAGCCGCAGCCACACCGGCAAAGCGCAGCTGGAGTGCCGCCGGCCCAAATCCGGTTGCCTGCAACGGGCGTTTTGGATTGGCTGCCCGGCAGGGCAGAATCGTAAAGTGACAGACCGTACATCAAAGGCAGCCCCTCATCCGGCCAAGGCCTCCTCCGGAAACGGCGCCGACAGCGGTTTTTCGCCGTTCGTGGAGCTGGACCGGCAGACCTGGTCCCGGCTTTCCAACGAAATCCGGTCCCCGCTGAACCAGGACGACATCCTGCGGCTCCGCGGCCTGGGCGAAAAACTGAACCTGGATGAAGTGCGGGAGGTGTATCTCCCGCTCTCGCGCCTGCTCAACCTTTACGTTGCCGCGGCCGGACGGCTGCACAGCGCCACCACCACATTCCTGGGCGAGAAGACCACCCGGACCCCGTTCGTCATCGGGGTCGCCGGGTCGGTGGCCGTCGGCAAGTCGACGACGGCGCGCGTGCTGCGCGAAATGCTGCGGCGCTGGCCCGAGACGCCGAACGTTGAGCTGATCACCACCGACGGGTTCCTCTATCCCAACGCAGAGCTCAAGCGGCGGGGGCTCATGGACCGCAAGGGGTTCCCCGAGTCATACGACCGCCGCGCGCTGCTGCGCTTTGTCAGCGCGGTCAAGAGCGGAGCGGAGGAGGTCAGGGCGCCAAGGTACTCGCATCTGACCTACGACATCCTGCCCGAAGCGGAGATTGTGGTCCGGCGCCCCGACGTGTTGATTGTGGAGGGCCTGAACGTCCTCGCTCCGGCGCGGACGCGGGCCGACGGCCGGGCAGGGCTCGCGCTGAGCGACTTCTTCGACTTCTCCATCTACGTGGACGCGAGAACCTCGTACATCGAGGAATGGTATGTCCAGCGCTTCATGTCTCTGCGCGGCGGCGCGTTCGCCAATCCGGACTCATACTTTCACCGCTACGCCGGACTCACCGATGAGGAAGCCCGGGCCACGGCGCTGGGCATTTGGAAGCGCATCAATGAACCGAACCTGGTCACCAACGTGCTGCCGACGCGCGGTCGTGCCCAGCTGGTGCTGACCAAGGACTCGGACCATTCAGTGACCCGGATGCTGCTGCGCAAAACGTAGGCCCGTTCCGGGCCGGCGCCGGCGCGGAAGCATCCGGATCCGCGTCAGGCGCGCGTCTCAGGCCTTGGCGAAGGGTTCCAGGGCGAGGTGGTTTTCCACCGTCTCGGCCAGCTTGGAGGCCACGGAGGCAGCGGTTTCCATGTCCGCGGCTTCCACCATCACCCGCACCAGGGGCTCGGTGCCGGAGGGACGGAGCAGCACCCGGCCCGTTTCGCCCAGAACCATCCGGGCGTCCAGGACTGCCTGGAGAACGGCCTCGTTGCTGCTTACCGCAGCCTTGTCGACGCCCTTGACGTTGATCAGGACCTGGGGCAGCTTGTTCATGACCTGCGCCAGCTCCTTGAGCGTCTTCCCGGTGCGCTTCACCTGCGCTGCGAGCTGCAGGCCGGTCAGGACGCCGTCACCGGTGGTGGCGAATTCGGAGAAGATCACATGTCCGGACTGCTCGCCGCCAAGGCTGTAGCCGCCGGCGCGCATGCCCTCCAGAACGTACCGGTCCCCCACTCCGGTCTCCAGGAGGGTGATGCCGGCGTCGCGCAGCGCGAGCTTCAGGCCCAGGTTGCTCATCACCGTGGCCACGAGGGTGTCGTCCTTGAGCTTGCCGGCGTCCTTCAGCGCCACGGCCATGATGGCCATGATCTGGTCACCGTCGATGACGGTTCCTTCATGGTCCACCGCCAGGCACCGGTCGGCGTCCCCGTCATGCGCAACGCCCAGGTCGGCCCCGTGTTCCAGGACTGCCGCCTGAAGCATTTCCAGATGGGTGGAGCCGCAGCCCTCGTTGATGTTCAGGCCGTCGGGCTCTGCTCCGATGACCACCACCTCGGCGCCGGCGTCGGCAAAGACCTGCGGCGAGCAGCCGCTGGCAGCACCGTGGGCGCAGTCCAGGACGACTTTCAGCCCCTCCAGCCGGTTCGGCAGCGTCTGCAGCAAATGGATGACGTAGCGGTCCTCGGCATCGGCGAACCGGTGGATGCGTCCCACATCGGCTCCCGTGGGGCGCAGGCTGGGCTTTGCCATTTCGGTTTCAATGGCGTCTTCGGCGGCGTCGTCGAGCTTCTGGCCGCCGCGGGCCAGGAACTTGATGCCGTTGTCCGGAGCCGCATTGTGCGAGGCGGAAATCATCACGCCGAAATCGGCATCCAGATCAGCCACCAGGAAGGCCGCTGCGGGAGTCGGCAGGACGCCGGCGTCGAACACGTCAATGCCGGAGCTCGCCAGTCCGGCTTCCACAGCCGCGGAAATAAAATGCCCGCTGATGCGGGGATCCCGGGCCACTACCGCCACGGGCCTGCGGCCGCCCTGCACACGCCGGTGCCCCAGAACGACGGCGGCCGCCTGTGCCAGCCCCAAGGCCACTTCGGCGGTGATCAGGCCATTGGCCAATCCACGGACACCGTCGGTTCCAAACAATCTAGTCATCGCACATAATCCTCAAACTTGGGGCGGGGCCGTAGGCATTCAGGCGGGAGAGCCCACTGGGCCATTGTGCCACTCCTGCACCGCCGGCGACTAAGCACCGGAGGCTGCGAGGTGGTTTCACGGCCAAGGCCACGGGTAATTCAGGTAAATAGTTGAAGCTGCTGAGCGTCCGGCAGCTGCCACGAAAAAGCCCGCCACGGGAGTCCGAGGACTTCCGTAACGGGCTTCTTCGTGTAGCGCTGGATTAGCGCTTCGAGTACTGCGGAGCCTTGCGTGCCTTCTTGAGACCAGCCTTCTTGCGCTCAATGACGCGTGCGTCACGAGTCAGGAAGCCGGCCTTCTTGAGCGTCGCGCGGTTGTTGTCGCGGTCGATCTCGTTCAGCGAGCGGGCAACACCCAGACGCAGCGCGCCGGCCTGTCCGGAAGCGCCGCCGCCGTGGATGCGGGCGATGACGTCGTAGGCGCCGTCAAGGTCGAGGACCTTGAACGGCTCGTTGACATCCTGCTGGTGCAGCTTGTTCGGGAAGTAAGCAGCCAGGTCGCGGCCGTTTACCAGCCACTTGCCGGTGCCCGGAACAACGCGCACGCGGGCAATTGCCTGCTTGCGGCGGCCAACGGCGGAGCCGGCGACCGTCAGGGCCGGGCGTTCCTTGACCGCAGCCTCGGCTGCATCAGGGGTTTCCGAGGTGTAGCTGGAAAGCTCCTCGGTTGTTTCATTGAGCTCTTCAGTGTTCTGAGCCACGATTCTCCTTGATTAAATTCTTTAGTTGGCGGGCCAGAACTACTGGGCGACCTGGGTGATTTCGAAGGTCTTGGGCTGCTGGGCTCCATGCGGGTGCTCTGCACCGCGGTAGACCTTGAGCTTGCTGATCTGCTGTGCAGCCAAGGAGTTCTTGGGCAGCATGCCGCGGATGGCCTTCTCAACTGCACGTACCGGATTCGACTCCAGCAGTTCTGCGTAGTTGACGGAGGACAGACCGCCCGGGAAACCCGAGTGGCGGTAGGCACGCTTCTGTTCGAGCTTGGCGCCGGTGAGGGCTACCTTCTCAGCGTTGATGATGATGACGAAATCGCCCATGTCCATGTGGGGAGCGAAGGTCGGCTTGTGCTTTCCGCGCAGCAGTGTTGCGGTCTGGCTGGCAAGACGGCCTAGGACAACGTCGGTGGCGTCAATGACGTGCCACTGGCGGTTGATGTCGCCGGGCTTCGGGGTGTACGTACGCACGGTTTTTGCCTTCGTTTCTTCTTCTTAGGTGGCGCGGCTCACATGGAGGCCATATGAGCCACAGCTTCTCTATGCGTTTACCGGATGGTCAGGTGAGGACTGATGTAACCAGTGGTCCTGATGTACTCGGCTATTTCCCCGGGGCCAGGTGGCTCTGCAACCGAGCCGCTCCCGTGGGCATAGACCTATCGAGGTAGGACACGCACAACGACTATAAACAATAGCCTGCTTACGGAGTCAGGTCAAAAGCCGGACAGCGCGCGCAGGGTGCGCGTGCTTTCGGCCCGCCGCTGCATTTCTTCATCGGCCGGATACCTTACCTCTTCAAGGATCAGCGGGTGGGGAGCGGCCAGCAGGGACTTCGAATCCCTGATCCGCGCCTGCAGCCTTTCCCCCAGCCATTCGGGGGTCCGCTCCCCCGCCCCGACCAGCATGGCTCCGCCGACGAGCGACCGGACCATGTTGTGGCAGAAGGCGTCGGCTTGCAGGTGAGCCTCGATCACGCCGTCGGGCCGCCTCAGGAAGGAGAACTCCTGCAGCTCCCGGACCGTCGTTGCCCTGGCGCGGGGCTTGCAGTACGAGAGGAAGTCCCGCACGCCCAGGACCGCCTGGGCTGCGGCGTTCATCCGGTGCTCGTCCAGCGCAAAGTCGTGCCAGAGCGTGACCGTCCGGGTGAGCGGGTCACGGCTGGCCTCGCGGTCGGCGATCCGGTAACTGTAGCGGCGCCACAGGGCGGAGAAGCGGGCGTCGAAGCCCTCCGGGGCCAGGGACGCGGAGTGGACCGTAATGGCGCCCTCCATGGCGTGGATGACCCGTTTGGGTGCCTTGGCCTTGCGCAGCGGCATGGTGAGGTCCTTGTTCAGGATCCCCCTCATGCGGCGGATCAGCGCCTCCTCCGGGGTCAGCGCAGCACCCCGGGAAAGCCCCTCCCACTCGGCGCGGGTGAGGTCAAAGTGGACCACCTGCCCCCGGGCGTGCACGCCCGAATCCGTCCGGCCGGCGACCGTCAGCCGGATCGGGCGCCGGACCAGGACCTCCAGGGCCGCCTCAAGGGTGCCCTGGATGGTGGGAAGGTCATCCTGGACGGCCCACCCGTAAAACGAGGCGCCGTCGTAGGAGAGATCCATCCGGACACGAAAAAGCCCGCCGTCCAGTGATGGCGCGGCGGGCCTTTCGATACTCATGCCCTCAATATTAAGGGACACGGAGCTGAAGGAAAAATTACTTCTTCTCTTCAGTCTCCACTGCTTCGTCAGCGGAATCGGCAGACTCAGCGGACTCGGCCGAATCGGCAGACTCAGCGGAATCAGCAGAGTCGGCGGACTCAGCGGATTCTTCAACCGGCGCCGGAGCAGCAACGGCTGCAGCGGTTTCGGCTTCGGCCACTACGGCCTGCTTGGCCGAGACGGGCTCGAGAACCAGTTCGATGACAGCCATGGGAGCGTTGTCGCCCTTGCGGTTGCCGATCTTCGTGATGCGGGTGTAGCCGCCGTCGCGCTTCTCGACTGCCGGAGCAATGTCGGTGAAGAGCTCGTGGACGATGCCCTTGTCCGAGATCAGGCCCAGGACGCGGCGGCGTGAAGACAGGTCTCCGCGCTTTGCGAACGTGATCAGGCGCTCGGCGTAGGGACGCAGGCGCTTGGCCTTCGTCACCGTGGTGGTGATCTGCTTGTGCTCGAACAGCTGGGCAGCCAGGTTCGCAAGCATCAGCCGCTGGTGGGCCGGGCTGCCTCCGAGGCGCTTACCCTTGGTGGGTGTAGGCATTACATTTTCTCCTCAAACGGTGCCGCACCGGGCTTGGGCCCGGACGGCAAAATTTTGCGTGTGTTAGAGCTCGTCGTCCGAGTATTCGGACTCGTCCTCTTCAATAGCTGCGGCACGGGCGGCCAGGTCAAATCCGGGAGGGGAATCCTTCAGGGACAAACCAAGCTCGACCAGCTTTGCCTTTACCTCATCAATGGACTTTGCACCGAAGTTGCGAATGTCCATCAGGTCAGCCTCGGAGCGGGCAACGAGTTCACCCACAGTGTGGATGCCTTCACGCTTGAGGCAGTTGTAGGAACGCACGGTCAGCTCAAGGTCTTCGATCGGCAGGGCCATGTCGGCTGCCAGTGCGGCATCCGTCGGGCTCGGACCAATTTCGATACCTTCAGCAGCGCTGTTCAGTTCGCGAGCCAAGCCAAACAGTTCAACCAGGGTGGTGCCGGCGGACGCGACGGCGTCGCGGGGTGCAATGGCATCCTTGGTCTCAACGTCAACGATCAAGCGATCGAAGTCGGTGCGCTGTTCAACACGGGTGGCCTCCACGCGGAAGGTCACCTTCAGGACCGGTGAGTAGATGGAGTCGACCGGAATACGGCCGATTTCCTGGTCACCGGACTTGTTCTGGCTGGCGGAAACGTAGCCGCGCCCGCGTTCGATGGTCAGCTCGAGTTCGAACTTGCCCTTCGAATTCAGGGTGGCAATGTGCAGATCCGGGTTGTGGAACTCCACGCCGGCCGGCGGAGCGATGTCCGCAGCCGTCACGACGCCGGGACCCTGCTTGCGCAGGTAGGCGACAACGGGTTCGTCGTGCTCGGAGGAGACCGACAGGTTCTTGACGTTCAGGATGATCTCGGTGACATCTTCCTTCACGCCCGGAACCGTGGTGAACTCGTGCAGCACGCCTTCGAGCCGAATGCTGGTTACTGCAGCACCGGGGATCGAGGACAGGAGCGTACGGCGAAGGGAGTTGCCAAGGGTGTAGCCGAAACCGGGTTCCAGCGGTTCAATGATGAACCGCGAGCGGTTGTCAGCTACGACTTCTTCAGTGAGGGTAGGGCGCTGTGCAATGAGCACTTGCATTTCCTTTCAGCGAGCGTCCGCTATATGACGCAACACAAATGGTGGAAACGACGACGACGGGTCTTCCGCGGGCGTCTTGGACGGCTAGCAGCCACGTGCCCGGAGCCGGAGGCGTCCGATGGGCGGCCCGCCCCGAAGGATGGACCGCCCGCCGGATACAACCGGTACCGCAGTGCTGCTTAAACGCGGCGGCGCTTCGGAGGACGGCAGCCGTTGTGCGCGCTCGGGGTGACATCCGAAATGGAGCCAACCTCCAGGCCGGTGGCCTGGAGCGAACGGATGGCGGTTTCGCGGCCTGAACCCGGACCCTTTACGAAGACGTCGACCTTGCGGACGCCGTGCTCCTGGGCGCGCTTTGCAGCGGCTTCAGCAGCCATCTGCGCAGCGAACGGGGTGGACTTACGCGAGCCCTTGAAGCCAACCTCACCGGCGGAAGCCCATGAGATAACAGCACCCGACGGATCCGTGATGGAAACGATGGTGTTGTTAAAAGTGCTCTTGATATGCGCCTGGCCAAGCGCGATATTCTTCTTATCCTTGCGACGCGGTTTGCGGACCGCTCCACGAGTCTTGGGGGGCATTACTTCTCCTACAAAGAGTTTGGTTTAGGTGGCCCGCGAGGGGCCATGGCCTCACACCGCTAGGTTTAGCGGGCGGCCTTCTTCTTACCGGCAACCGTACGCTTCGGGCCCTTGCGGGTACGAGCGTTGGTCTTCGTGCGCTGGCCGTGTACGGGCATGCCACGACGGTGGCGGATACCCTGGTAGCTGCCGATTTCAACCTTGCGGCGAATGTCGGCGGCTACCTCGCGGCGGAGGTCACCCTCAACCTTGAAGTTGCCCTCGATGTAGTCACGCAGCTGAACGAGTTCAGCATCCGTGAGGTCCTTGACGCGAGTTTCCGGGCTGATGCCGGTCTCTGCCAGGGTCTGGTCTGCACGGGTCTTACCCACGCCGTAGATATAAGTAAGCGCAATCACAACCCGCTTTTCGCGGGGAATGTCAACGCCAGCGAGACGTGCCATATCGGCGGTTCTCCTTTTGTGTCACCGGAGGTCTGAAGCAGTGCATCCCTGTTGCCAGGTCCCCGGCCTCCGGGCCGGGGGTATGCGTTACGCGTATCAACGCTGCACTGCCATATTCAATTACTACTACGCGTGGGCTGTCCCTGAGAGCAGGAAATTAGCCCTGGCGCTGCTTGTGGCGCGGGTTCTCGCAGATCACCATGACTCGACCGTTACGGCGAATCACCTTGCACTTATCGCAGATCTGCTTGACGCTCGGCTGGACCTTCATGGTTATCCTTTGCGTGGTTGCAGGGTTAAGCCGCTCGCAGCCGGCGTCCCACTTGTCCGGGACACAGCCTGCCGATGCAGCGGTTCTTACTTGTAGCGGTAGACGATACGGCCCCGAGTGAGGTCGTACGGGCTGAGTTCCACCACAACGCGGTCTCCGGGGAGGATGCGAATGTAGTGTTGACGCATCTTTCCCGAGATGTGTGCGAGCACAATGTGGCCATTGGCCAGCTCAACGCGGAACATCGCGTTGGGCAGGGCTTCGTTGACCGAGCCCTCAATCTCAATGACGCCGTCTTTCTTGGCCATATCCTCCGCTAACGTCTGTGCCCCTCGTATGCTCGAAGGGCGGTTTTTGTCTGTGGTTCTCCCCGGTGCTTCCTGCGCATCTACCGCGCAGGAACCGTTTTGACACGGCGCACATGCTTGGAAAAGGGCACGAATGTAGAGACAACCAACAGATAACTCTACTCGAAGGGTCCCGATATGTTAAATCGTTCCGCCGATCCGGGGAAGGCCGGCAGCACCACGGGACCGGTCGTGTCAGTCCGAGGGAATGGGGACCGGCGTGACGCCCAGCGGCGCGAGCCGGGAGGCACCGCCGTCGGGCGAAGTCAGGACCCAGATTCCCTTGTCGTGAATCGCGACCGAATGCTCCCACTGGGAGGCGCGCGAGCCGTCGGTGGTCACCACCGTCCAGTCGTCCTCCAGCGTGAGCGTTTCGATCTTGCCGCGGACCAGCATCGGCTCGATCGCCAGGCACAGCCCGGGCCGCAGCTTCGGACCGTTGTGCGAGGTCCGGTAGTTGAGCACATCCGGTGCCTGGTGCATTTCGGTTCCGATGCCGTGGCCGACATAGTCCTCCAGGATTCCCAGCGGCTTGCCGGGAACGCTGGAGACGTAGTCGTCAATGGCCGCACCGATGTCGCCAACGAAACGGCCCTTGGCGGCGGCGGCAATGCCGTGCCACATGGCCGCTTCGGTGACCTCGGACAGGCGCTGGTCCTCGGGATCAGCGGTGCCGACAATCACCGTGCGTGCCGAATCCGAATGCCATCCGCCAACGACGGCGCCGCCGTCGATGGAGAGGATGTCCCCGTCTTTGAGGATGCGCTCCCCCGGAATGCCGTGAACGACTTCCTCATTCACTGACACGCAGACGGTGGCCGGATACCCGTGGTAGCCGAGGAAATTCGAGGTTGCCCCCGCTTCCCGAAGCACCGCGGCGAAAACCGCATCGACATCCGCGGTGGTTGCCCCCACCACCGCGGCGTCAACCGCCGCATCGAGGGCCCGGATCAGAACGAGCCCGGCCTCCCGCATGGTGCGCATCTGCGCGTTGGTTTTGTATTCAATTCGAGGCTGGCCGAACATATCTCTTCTAACTCTTTAGCTAATATCCTTGAGGACTTCCATGACGCGCTCGGTGACATCGTCGATGCCGCCCAGCCCGTCGACCCGAGCCACGATGCCGCGCTGGTCATAGCTGGCGACGACGTCGGCGGTCTGGGCCTTGTAGAGGCCCAGGCGGTGCCGGATGACGTCTTCGTTGTCGTCGGCGCGGCCTTCGATCTGCGCCCGCTTCAGCAGGCGTTCCACGAGCTCTTCGTCGTCGGCGGTCAGCTGCAGGACGACGTCGAGCTTCTGGCCCTTGCTGGCCAGGATGTCGTCGAGTTCTTCGACCTGCGCGGCGGTGCGCGGGTAGCCGTCCAGGAGGAAGCCGTCGGCGACGTCGTCTTCGAGCAGCCGGGCGCGCACCATGTCATTGGTGACGCTGTCCGGCACGAAGTTTCCGGCGTCGATGTACTTCTTGGCTTCCAGGCCCAGCGGCGTCTCGTTCTTGACGTTGGCGCGGAAGATGTCGCCCGTGGAGATTGCAGTGACACCAAGCCGGTCCGAGATCCGGGCGGCCTGTGTTCCTTTACCGGCGCCGGGAGGCCCGATAATGAGCATTCTTGTCATCGCAATAACCCTTCGTAGTGACGTTGCTGCAGTTGCGCGTCAATTTGTTTGACTGTTTCAAGTCCCACACCAACCATGATGAGGATCGAGGTTCCGCCGAACGGGAAGTTCGCATTCGCTCCGACCAGTACCAGGGCGATTAGCGGAATCAGGGCTACAAACCCCAAGTAGAGAGCGCCGGGCAGAGTGATGCGGGAGAGCACATACTGCAGGTATTCGGCGGTGGGGCGGCCGGCCCGGATGCCCGGGATGAAGCCGCCGTATTTCTTCATGTTCTCGGAGACTTCCTCCGGGTTGAACGTGATCGACACGTAGAAGTACGTGAAGAACACGATCATCAGGAAGTAGAGCGCCATGTAGAACGGATGGTCGCCGCTGGTGAGGTAGTTGTTGATCCAGACGACCCATTCCGGCGGGGTGCCGGTGGAGGGCGTGTTGAACTGGGCAATCAGCGACGGCAGGTAAAGCATCGAGGAAGCGAAGATCACGGGGATGACGCCGGCCATGTTCACCTTGATCGGAATGTAGGTGTTGGTGCCGCCTACCGTCTTCCGACCGACCATGCGCTTGGCGTACTGCACCGGAATCCGGCGCTGGGACTGCTCCACGAAGATCACGAGGGCGACCACCAGGATGCCGACGGCGAGGACAGCCAGGAACACCGTCCAGCCCTGGGCGCTGAGAATGGCTCCGAGGGAGCTCGGGAAACCGGCGGCGATCGAGGTGAAGATCAGCAGCGACATGCCGTTGCCGACACCCTTTTCGGTGACCAGTTCACCCATCCACATGATGAGGCCGGTACCGGCGGTCAACGTGATGATCAGCAGCAGGACCGTGATGATGTTGTCGTCCGGGATGATCGGCACGGAGCAGGCGTTGTTGAACAGCGCTCCGGTGCGGGCCAGCGAGACGACGGTGGTGGCGTTGAGCAGGCCCAGGGCGATGGTCAGGTACCGGGTGTACTGCGTCAGTTTCGACTGGCCCTGTGCGCCTTCCTCATAGAGTGCCTGGAAGTGGGGGATCACGACGCGCAGCAGCTGAACAATGATGCTGGCGGTGATGTACGGCATGATGCCCAGGGCAAAGATGGAGACCTGCAGCAGGGCGCCGCCGCTAAAGAGGTTAACGAATTCGTAGAGGCCACCCGAGGTGGCACCCAGAGCCAAGCACTGCTGCACATTGCCGTAGTCAACACCCGGGGCCGGGATAAAAGCACCCATGCGGAAGATAGTGATGATTCCCAGCGTAAACAACAGCTTGCGTCGCAGGTCTGGCGTCCGGAAAGCCCGGCCAATAGCGCTAAGCAAGCGTCCTCCTGAATGAGATCTGAAGTAGGTGAGTCCGATTGGACTGGTAACAAAAACAGAGTCTAGCCGCTCTGACCCCGTAGAACGTTAACGAAGCCCGCGGCGGGGTAGTGCCTTAAAACAAACTAAACCCCCGGCGGGCCGACAGGCGGCCCGCCAGGAGTTTAGTCGTCGTTCTGAGAGCAGCGCAGCGGACTGCCGGCGGCCGGTTGCCCGGCCGCCGAAAGTCGTTGCGCGAAACGGACACGGTGCTTAGAGCGCCGTTGTCGTTCCGCCTGCTGCAGCGATCTTCTCTGCCGCACTGGCGGAGAAGGCATCGGCCGTGACATTCACCTTGACGGTGATGTCGCCGGTGCCCAGAACCTTGACGGGCTGGTTCTTGCGAACGGCGCCCTTGGCAACCAGATCAGCAACCGTGATCTCGCCGCCTTCGGGGAACAGCTCCGAGATCTTGTCCAGGTTTACAACCTGGAACTCGACACGGAACGGGTTCTTGAAGCCGCGAAGCTTCGGCAGACGCATGTGCAGCGGCAGCTGGCCACCGGCGAAACCGGCCTTGACCTGGTAACGGGCCTTGGTGCCCTTCATACCGCGGCCTGCAGTCTTACCCTTGGAACCTTCACCGCGGCCAACACGGGTTTTGGCCGTCTTGGCACCGGGTGCCGGACGCAGGTGATGAACCTTCAGCGCGTGTTCGTTGTTGTTTTCTTCGGCCATGTTAATTCGCCTCCTCAACCTTCACGAGGTGCGGAACCGTGTTGATCATGCCAACGGTCACGGCGTCTGCGGTGCGAACGGTGGTAGCACCGATGCGTCGCAGGCCCAATGAGCGCAGCGTGTCCTTCTGATTCTGCTTACCACCGATGGTGGACTTGATCTGGGTGATCTTCAGTTTTGCCGTGCTGACGGCAACGTTCTTCGGAGTAGTCATCAGGCACCTGCCTTCTGCATGTTGCGGAGCATCGCGGCAGGCACAACCTCGTCCAGCGGCAGGCCGCGGCGTGCAGCCACTGCCTGAGGCTCTTCGAGGCGCTTCAGCGCATCAACCGTGGCGTGCACGATGTTGATGGCGTTGGAGGACCCGAGCGACTTGGACAGAACGTCGTGGATTCCGGCGCATTCGAGAATGGCGCGGACCGGACCACCGGCGATAACACCGGTACCCGGGGAAGCCGGACGCAGCAGGACGACGCCTGCAGCAGCTTCACCCTGGACCAGGTGGGGAATGGTTCCACCGATGCGCGGGACGCGGAAGAAAGTCTTCTTGGCTTCTTCAACGGCCTTCGCGATAGCGGAGGGAACTTCCTTGGCCTTGCCGTAACCAACACCGACCATGCCGTTGCCGTCACCGACAACTACCAGGGCGGTGAAGCTGAAGCGACGACCACCCTTGACGACCTTGGCAACGCGGTTGATGGTCACGACGCGTTCAATGAACTTGTCCTTCTCATCGTTGCGTCCGCCGTCGCGGCCACCGCGGCCACCGCGTTCGCCGCGGCCTCCACGGTCGGAGCGCTGCTCGCCCTTGCGGCCGCCGCGGCGGTCGTCAGTGGCGGGAGCTGCGGCGTCCTTGGTCTCAGTTGCCTGCGCAGCTGTAGCTTCAGTCACCTGGTTTTCCTTTTCCTTGTTAACCTCGGTCACAGTGACAGCCCACCTTCACGTGCGCCGTCAGCAACGGCCGCGATGCGGCCGTGGTAGCGGTTGCCACCGCGGTCGAAGACAACGGCTTCTACGCCGGCAGCCTTCGCACGCTCTGCAACGAGCTCGCCAACACGCTTGGACTTGGCGGTTTTGTCGCCTTCCAGTGCGCGCAGGTCGGCTTCCATGGTGGAAGCCGATGCCACGGTAACGCCGCGGATGTCATCGACAACCTGGACGAATACGTGGCGGGCCGAGCGGTTAACAACCAGGCGCGGACGAGCCGCGGTACCGGAGATCCGCTTGCGGATGCGAAGCTGGCGGCGGTTACGCGCAGCCGACTTGCTCTTGGAATTGCGCTTCTTATTAATGCTGATGGCCATGGTTACTTACCAGCCTTTCCGACCTTGCGGCGGACAATCTCGCCGGCATAACGAATACCCTTGCCCTTGTAGGGATCGGGCTTGCGCAGCTTGCGGATGTTGGCCGAAACCTCGCCCACCTGCTGCTTGTCGATGCCGGACACTGTGACCTTCGTGGGACCCACGACGGTAAGCGTGATGCCCTCGGGTGCCGTGACCGGAACCGGGTGGCTGTAGC
The DNA here is from genome assembly GCF_030125555.1 of Arthrobacter sp. zg.Y820. Lineage (NCBI taxonomy): Bacteria > Bacillati > Actinomycetota > Actinomycetes > Micrococcales > Micrococcaceae > Arthrobacter > Arthrobacter sp. zg.Y820. The sequence continues at coordinate 611,419 of NZ_JASKLX010000001.1, read as the reverse complement.
CCAGGGCGAACTCGAGGTCCGCTCCCTTGGCCTGCACGCGGTAACCGGTGCCGACGATTTCCAGGTCCTTCTTGTAGCCTTCGGTCACACCGGTGATCATGTTGCTGATCAGGGTGCGGGTCAGGCCGTGAAGGGCACGGGATTCGCGCTCGTCGTTCGGGCGGGCAACGGTGATGGTGCTGTCGTCGAGCGTGACAGTGATCGGGCTGGGCACAGTGTGGCTCAGCTCGCCCTTGGCACCCTTGACGGATACGAGGTTGCCGTCAACGGCAATTTCTACTCCGGCAGGAACCGGGATGGGCAGACGTCCAATACGTGACATTTTTCTTTCCCTTCCCTGCTACCAGACGTAGGCGAGGACTTCCCCACCTACACCCTTCTTGGCGGCCTGGCGGTCGGTCAGGAGACCTGACGACGTCGACAGGATTGCGATTCCCAGACCACCGAGAACGCGCGGCAGGTTGGTGGACTTTGCGTAAACGCGCAGACCGGGCTTGGAGATACGACGCACGCCGGCGATGGAACGCTCGCGGTTCGGACCGAATTTGAGATCAAGGGTCAGCTTCTTGCCGACGACGGCCTCTTCTTCCTTCCAGCCGGCGATGTAGCCCTCGGCCTTCAGGATGTCAGCGACGCGCGCCTTGAGCTTGCTGTAAGGCATGGACACGGTATCGTGATATGCCGAGTTTGCATTGCGCAGACGCGTAAGCATGTCTGCGACAGGATCTGTCATTGTCATTGGGCTCTTGCCCTCCCTCGTAACGGTTTCCTGCGGAGCTCCGACTCAGGCGCACCTGAGGAGAGGTCCGTCGGACCTGTTACGTAGTAATTAATCTTCGGATGTAAACGGGAAGCCGAGCGCCTTCAGCAGCGCGCGTCCCTCGTCATCGGTCTTTGCGGTGGTAACCACGGTGATGTCCATGCCGCGAACGCGATCAATCTTGTCCTGATCGATTTCGTGGAACATCGACTGTTCGGTCAGACCGAACGTGTAGTTGCCGTTGCCGTCGAACTGCTTGCCGTTCAGGCCGCGGAAGTCGCGGATACGCGGCAGCGCCAGGGTAACCAGGCGATCGACGAATTCCCACATGCGGTCTCCACGCAGAGTTGCGTGGCAGCCGATGGGCATGCCTTCGCGCAGCTTGAACTGTGCGATCGACTTGCGGGCCTTCGTGACCTGAGGCTTCTGACCCGTGATCTGGGTCAGGTCCTTGACTGCACCGTCAATGAGCTTGGAGTCCTTAGCGGCATCTCCAACACCCATGTTCACAACCACCTTGACAAGGCGGGGAACCTGGTTGACGTTAGCGTAGTTGAATTCGTCCTGCAGGGTCTTCTTGATCTCCGCTGCGTAGCGGGTCTTCAGACGGGGGACGGTCTTGGTGACGGTCTCAGTCATTAGAGGTCCTTCCCAGAGCCCTTGGCGACGCGGATACGCACAGTGCGCTCACGGCCGTCTTTTTCGACGATTTCCTGACGGTAGCCAACGCGGGTCGGCTTCTTCGTTTCCGGGTCAACGATTGCGACGTTGGAAACGTGGAGGGGAGCTTCGACAATCTCGATGCCACCGGTCTTCGAGCCCTTGGAGGACTGGCCGACCTTGGTGTGCTTCTTGACAGTGTTGACGCCTTCAACCAGGACGCGGTTCGTGTCGGTGTAAACCTTCAGAACCTTGCCCTGCTTGCCGCGGTCTCCGCCGCGGGCAGCAGTTGCACCGCTGATGACCTGAACGAGGTCACCCTTTTTGATTTTTGCCATGGACTACAGCACCTCCGGAGCCAGCGAAATGATCTTCATGAACTTCTTGTCGCGAAGCTCGCGGCCGACCGGGCCGAAGATGCGGGTACCACGGGGGTCTCCGTCATTCTTCAAGATCACTGCAGCGTTCTCATCGAACTTGATGTAGGAACCGTCCTGGCGACGGCGTTCCTTCTTGGTGCGAACGATGACGGCCTTAACCACATCGCCCTTTTTGACGTTGCCGCCGGGAATTGCATCCTTGACGGTGGCAACAATGGTGTCGCCAATGCCTGCGTAGCGACGTCCGGATCCACCGAGAACACGGATGGTCAAGATTTCCTTGGCACCAGTGTTGTCGGCGACCTTAAGCCGCGACTCCTGCTGAATCACTTATAACTCCTGTCGTCGCGCCGGTTCTCAGAACTGAGCCTGGCGGAACGGATATGGGTGGACCCCGTAATACTGGTACTCAGCACTCCCCCGCTGGGGGCTGCGCCGCGGCGGACCGCGGCAACGTGCCGAACAAGATTATCGGGCTTTTGTCTCATACGGCGGTGAGGATGCCGCGCCCAAAACTGGACACACTTCCGCACCGCACAGACAAGATTTCAAGTTTATCGCGAAAGGGCCCCGGATGCGAAATCGGATGATAACGCGGCCGGGGCCCTGTCGCCGGTGGGCGGTTGCCGGCGAGCCTTTCCCTACTGGGAGCGGCTCACCGGCGGGCCGGCCGGATGTACTGCTTTAGTTACTTGGCCTTCTCGAGGATCTCGACCAGGCGCCACCGCTTTGTAGCGGAGAGCGGCCGGGTTTCGGCGATCAGCACGAGGTCTCCAACGCCGGCAGCATTCTGCTCGTCGTGGGCCTTGAGCTTCGAGGTGCGGCGAAGCACCTTTCCGTACAGGGCGTGCTTGACGCGGTCTTCAACCTGAACAACGATGGTTTTTTCCATCTTGTCAGAGACCACGTAGCCGCGTGCGGTCTTCCGGTACCCGCGGGCATCGGCTCCGTTTGCGTCAGTTGTCACTGCTGCCTCATTCTTGTTTTCACTCATTTGGCATCATCCTCAGCGACCTCGGCCGGAGCTTCAGACTCGGTAGCCTTCTTCTTGGACTTCTTCGCTGCCTTTGCAGGAGCTGCTTCCTCGACGGGAGCAACGACCTCGGGACGAATCCCCAGCTCGCGCTCACGCAGCACCGTGTAGATGCGTGCGATGTCGCGCTTCACTACGCGCAGACGGCCGTGGCTTTCCAGCTGACCGGTTGCGGACTGGAAGCGGAGGTTGAACAGTTCTTCCTTGGCCTTGCGAAGTTCCTCGACGAGACGGTCCTTATCGAAGCCATCCAGCTGCTTCGGTGCCAGTTCCTTTGAACCAATTGCCATTTCTATTCACCACCCTCGCGACGCACAATGCGTGCCTTCAACGGCAGCTTATGGATCGCCAGGCGCAGGGCCTCACGAGCTACCTCTTCACTTACACCGGAGATCTCAAAGAGAACCCGGCCCGGCTTGACGTTTGCAACCCACCACTCCGGAGAACCCTTACCGGAACCCATGCGGGTTTCGGCAGGCTTCTTCGTCAGCGGACGGTCCGGGTAGATGTTGATCCAGACCTTTCCGCCGCGCTTGATGTGGCGCGTCATGGCAATACGGGCAGCTTCAATCTGGCGGTTGGTGACATACGCAGGCGTCAAAGCCTGGATGCCCCACTCGCCGAAGCTGACTGCAGTGCCGCCGGTTGCAGCGCCGGAACGACCCGGGTGGTGCTGCTTACGGAACTTGACTCGACGTGGGATAAGCATTTAAGCCTGTCCTCCTTCTGCTGCGGGGGCAGCTGCCTCAGCGGCCGGAGCCTCTGCAACAGCAGGCGCGGCGGCCTTGTCGCCACGCTCGGGACGACGACGACGCTCGCCGCCGCGGTCTCCGCGGTCGGCCGGGCCGCGGCCCGGACGGTCGCTGGAGCGGCCGCGGGACGGTGCAGCAGCCTGCTGTGCAGCCAGTTCCTTAGCGGTGACGTCGCCCTTGTAGATCCAGACCTTCACGCCGATGCGGCCGAAGGTGGTCTTGGCTTCGAAGAAACCGTAATCGATCTGCGCGCGGAGGGTGTGCAGGGGCACACGGCCTTCGCGGTAGAACTCGGAACGGCTCATTTCAGCGCCGCCCAGACGACCGGAGCACTGGATACGGATACCCTTGGCGCCGGCACGCTGTGCGGACTGGATGGCCTTCTTCATCGCACGGCGGAAAGCCACGCGGGAAGAGAGCTGCTCAGCAACGCCCTGGGCAACAAGCTGAGCTTCCATCTCGGGGTTCTTGACCTCGAGGATGTTCAGCTGAACCTGCTTGCCCGTGAGCTTCTCCAGCTCGCCGCGGATGCGGTCTGCTTCGGCGCCGCGGCGGCCGATAACGATACCCGGGCGGGCCGTGTGGATATCCACGCGGACACGGTCGCGGGTGCGCTCGATCTCAACCTTGGCGATGCCGGCGCGGTCCATGCCCGTAGACATGAGCTGGCGGATCTTGATGTCCTCGCGGACGAAGTCCTTGTAGCGCTGGCCCGGCTTGTTGCTGTCAGCAAACCAGTGCGACACATGGTCAGTGGTAATGCCGAGTCGGAACCCGTGCGGGTTAACCTTCTGTCCCACTTAGCGTTCCTCCTCGATCTTGGGGGTTGCAACAACCACGGTGACGTGGCTGGTCCGCTTGTTGATGCGGTATGCGCGGCCCTGTGCACGGGGCTGGAACCGCTTCATGGTGGGCCCTTCGTCAACGAATGCATCGCTGATGAAGAGGTCACCCTCGTCGAAGGCCACGCCGTCACGGTCCGCGAGGACACGTGCGTTGGCCATGGCCGACTGAACTACCTTAAGTACCGGCTCCGATGCTGCCTGGGGGGCAAACTTCAGAATTGCCATTGCCTCATTCGCTTGCTTGCCACGAACAAGGTTGACGACGCGCCGGGCCTTCATAGGCGTTACGCGGATATGACGCGCAATTGCCTTGGCTTCCATTGCTTTCCTTCTCTCGTCTTCTGCCGAAAGAGCAGCGCCTAGCGGCGCTTGCCCTTGCGGTCGTCCTTCACATGGCCGCGGAATGTCCGCGTCAGGGCGAATTCGCCGAGCTTGTGCCCGACCATCGACTCCGTGACAAACACCGGAATGTGCTTACGTCCATCGTGTACGGCGATCGTGTGCCCGAGCATGTCGGGGATGATCATCGAACGACGGGACCACGTCTTGATGACGTTCTTGGTGCCCTTTTCGTTTTCGGCCGCTACCTTAAGGAACAGGTGCTGGTCGACGAAGGGGCCTTTCTTCAGGCTGCGTGGCATGTTTCCAGGCTCCTATCGCTTGTTCTTGCCGGAACGACGGCGACGCACAATGAGGTTGTCGCTCTCTTTATTGGGGCGGCGTGTGCGGCCTTCGCGCTTACCATTCGGGTTGACCGGGTGGCGTCCACCGGAGGTCTTACCTTCACCACCACCGTGCGGGTGGTCGACCGGGTTCATGGCGACACCGCGGACGGTCGGGCGTACGCCCTTCCAGCGCATACGGCCGGCCTTACCCCAGTTGATGTTGGACTGCTCGGCGTTGCCGACCTCGCCGATGGTGGCGCGGCAGCGCGCGTCGACGTTGCGGATTTCGCCGGAAGGCAGACGCAGCTGGGCGAAGCGGCCTTCCTTGGCAACAAGCTGAACCGATGCACCGGCGGAGCGGGCCATCTTGGCACCGCCGCCCGGACGCAGTTCAACGGCGTGGATGGTGGTACCCACGGGGATGTTGCGCAGGGGCAGGTTGTTGCCGGGCTTGATATCAGCGCCGGCGCCGGCCTCTACGTGGTCGCCCTGCTTGAGCTTGTTCGGGGCGATGATGTAACGCTTGGTGCCATCAACGTAGTGCAGCAGTGCAATGCGAGCGGTACGGTTCGGATCGTATTCGATCTCGGCAACGCGAGCGTCGACGCCGTCCTTGTCGTGGCGGCGGAAGTCGATCAGACGGTACTGACGCTTGTGTCCACCACCCTTGTGCCTGGTCGTGATCTTACCGGTGTTGTTACGTCCACCCTTTTTGGGCAGCGGGCGTACCAACGACTTTTCCGGCGTCGACCGCGTGATTTCGGTGAAGTCGGCGACACTCGAGCCGCGACGGCCCGGTGTAGTCGGCTTGTATTTACGGATTCCCATTATTTATTTCCTCGTTAAAGTGGTCTCCGCCCTAGCTGAGCGGACCGCCGAAGATGTCGATTGTGCCGTCTTTCAGGGTGACAATGGCGCGCTTGGTGTTCTTGCGCTGTCCCCATCCGAACTTGGTCCGCTTGCGCTTACCGGCACGATTGATGGTGTTGATCGAGTCGACCTTGACGGAGAAGATTTTCTCCACGGCCAGCTTGATCTCGGTCTTGTTGGAGCGGGGGTCGACCAGGAAGGTGTACTTACCTTCGTCGATCAGGCCGTAGCTCTTTTCCGAAACGACGGGTGCCAGCACCACGTCGCGAGGGTCCTTAGCGGTGGTCGCGCTCACTTGGCGTCCTCCTTGACAGTGTTCTTGCCGACGAACTCGTCGTAGGCAGCCTTGGTGAAGACCACGTCATCGGCAACAAGCACGTCGTAGGTGTTCAGCTGATCTACGTAGATCACGTGAACATCGGTGAGGTTGCGCACGGACAGTGCGGCAACATCATTGGCGCGCTCGATGACAACGAGCATGTTCTTGCGGTCGGAAAGTGAACGCAGCGAATCGCGTGCAGCCTTGGTCGACGGCGTTTCGCCGGCTACCAGGGTTTCCAGCACGTGGATGCGGCCGTTGCGTGCCCGGTCGGAGAGAGCCCCGCGCAGTGCGGCGGCAATCATCTTCTTGGGGGTGCGCTGGCTGTAGTCGCGGGGTGTCGGTCCGTGGACGACGCCACCACCGGTCATGTGAGGAGCACGGATGGAACCCTGACGGGCGCGGCCGGTACCCTTCTGCTTGAACGGCTTGCGGCCTGCACCGGAGACCTCTGCGCGGGTCTTCGTCTTGTGCGTACCTTGGCGGGCAGCTGCAAGCTGAGCAACTACTACCTGGTGCAGAAGAGGAACGTTCGTCTGAACGTCGAAGAGCGCTGCGGGGAATTCAACAGTGGTTTCGTTAGCCATGAGACTAAGCTCCCTTCACGGCGGTGCGTACGAGGACGACCTGGCCGCGGGCGCCGGGAACGGCACCCTTGATCAGCAGCAGCGACTTCTCGGCATCCACACCGTGAACCGTGAGGTTCATTGTGGTGTGGCGGACGGCGCCCATACGGCCAGCCATCCGCATACCCTTGAAGACGCGGCCCGGGGTGGATGCGCCACCAATGGAACCGGGCTTACGGTGGTTCTTGTGTGCACCGTGGGAGGCACCGACGCCGTGGAAGCCGTGACGCTTCATGACACCGGCGAAGCCCTTGCCCTTGGAGGTTCCGGTGACGTCGACCTTCTGGCCGGCTTCGAAAATCTCAACAGAGAGTTCCTGGCCCAGCTCGTAGGTGTCGGCGTCAGAGGTGCGCAGTTCGACAACGTGACGGCGAGGCGTAACGCCTGCCTTTTCAAAGTGGCCGGCCAGCGGCTTGGTCACCTTGCGCGGGTCGATCTGGCCGTAGCCGATCTGAACGGCCGTGTAGCCGTCCCTTTCCGCGTTGCGCAGCTGTGTAATGACGTTCGAGTCAGCCTGAACGACGGTGACGGGGATGAGCTTGTTGTTCTCGTCCCAGACCTGGGTCATGCCCAGCTTGGTGCCCAGAAGGCCCTTGACCTGGCGTGTAAGTGAAGTAGACATAAGTATCCGCTCCCCCCCTACAGCTTGATTTCGATGTTCACGTCTGCCGGCAGGTCGAGACGCATGAGCGAATCAACGGCCTTAGGCGTGGGGTCAATGATGTCGATCAGACGCTTGTGCGTGCGCATTTCAAAGTGCTCGCGGCTGTCCTTGTACTTGTGCGGCGAACGGATAACGCAGTACACGTTCTTTTCCGTGGGCAGCGGCACGGGGCCTACTACCGTTGCGCCTGCACGCGTGACCGTCTCAACGATCTTCCGTGCTGATACGTCGATGACCTCGTGGTCATACGACTTCAGCCGGATGCGGATTTTTTGTCCCGCCATGGCGTCGTGCCTCTTTCTTCGAGTATTGCTCTCTGTACAGTTTTTGTACCTAGCTGCCTTTACGGCCTGGCACTCCTCCAACAGACTGAATCCGGATAAATCCGGGTTCCTCACCCTGCCGAGGCTCCGACCCCCGCGCTCGGGCGTGTCGCGGATTCTTCATCTGCGAGACCCAGGGCAAGATTGGGGGCGGGTTATATATGGGCTTTTCCCCTGAAGGACTCGACCCTGCGTCAGGCATTATCCTGACCGGGACGACATCTCATCATGTGCTGCCTGCCGGTTGAACCGGCCGAACGAGCATATGTGGGCACAAAAGCGCTTGAACAACTTCTCCAGTCTGCCAGAATCACGGCGATTCCGCCAATCCGGCGGCCGCCTGCGACTGGCTGGCCGCGATGCTCCGCGGCGCCTGCAGCATGTTCCGTTGTTCAAAGTTTCCGGCAATTCATCGATCACGCAATGATCGGTTCAGCAATCACCGGCAAGTCAACGGTCTCCAGTCTAGCGCAGCGCCCGACCCACGGAAAACCGCGGGATCCGCGCGGCGCCCCGGCTCCTAGGGCCTGTCTCCGCGGTTGGACCGTCGAATGCGCTTGGCACGGTCGATCTCGCGGCGGAAATGCCGCCTGCCCCACGCAACGGTGCCGACAACGGCCACGACCACAGCGAGAATAATCAATAATTCCATCTGTCGATAATAGACCAGCCGGCCGGCGCCCTAGCTTCCGGTCTCCCCGGCGGCGTCGGCGCGTACGCGGGTCAGGCGCCAAACCGCCAGCGCGATCAGTGCCGCCGCGAGCAGTGCCAGGAGCAGGAACGTGTAGCCGCGCAGGTACCAGAGCACCGCCAGGGCCACGCCCGCTGCTCCCCACACAGTGAACAGGCGCCTGTTGGTCAGGACGCCGAACCCCAAAAGCCCGGCATGGGCCACCAGCGCCCACACCTGCTCGGTGGCATCTGCGCTGACAATGCTGCTGACACCCGTGCAGGAAAGCAGCCCAGCCGACGCGGCCAGGACGGCAGTGCCGCGCTGCCCGCGGCCCCGCCGGTACTCGTAGGCGGCAAGGGCGGCCAGGACCACCACCCAGTACTGCAGGAACCAGAACCAACCGGCGCCGTCGACGGCGTACCAAATGATCCGCTGAACGGACAGCGCGGCCACCAGCGCTGCGGCTTCTCCGGCCGTCTCCCGCCACGCCCGCGGAAACTCCCGCACCGCAGCTGCCAGGGCGGCGGCGAGGACCACCGATCCGTACACGGCTGAAACATGTTCGGACGGCATGGCGGAGATGCCGGCTCCCGCGGCAATGATGGCGGCTCCCGAGCCGAGGATGCCCTGGCGGAGCACAGTGCCGGCGGTCCGCGGCAGGACGGACAGCACGTATCCCGCCGCATAGAGAAGCAGTGCGGCCGCGAATCCGGACGACAGCCGGGCGGCTGCGTCGTGTGGCGCAGTCGCGAGCACGTCCCGGACGAGCCAGGACTGGATGATGAAGGCTGCAACGGGAACCAGGACCACGGTCACGGCGGTCAGCCATGGAAGCCTCCGGGTAAAGGAGACGACCAGGAAGCCCGCGGCAGGCAACAGGATGCCCAGCCCCGTCAGCAGCCTGTTCCCGTTCAACCCGGCCAGGGACAATGCCAGCGCGCAGTACAGCGCCCCGCCGGCAAGCAGCGGATTGCGGACGGCGGCGCCGATGGCGCTGCGGGTGTCCGCGGCCAGGGCAACCGCGGCGAACACCAGCAAAAGAACACAGGCAGCGGCCAGGCTCAGCGGTGCCGGTACCTCCGAGGACCCGTTGAGGGGGGTTCCGGAGTCGCCGAAGCCAAACACGCTTGTCAGGACGACCGGCAGCATGCCCAGCGCATAAACGGCGGAATACAGGATTGCGGCGTCCCGGTCCGCCACGCTGACCGTCGCCGCCATACCCAGCAGCAGGGACAGGGTTATCACGACGACGCAGCGCCGGGCATCGCCGTCGGCGGCAGCGGCATATATCAGGGGCAGCAGCGCCAGCACCCCCGCGCTCCCCCAGAGCGCAGCCCTGCCCAGCTGCCGCAACCCCGCGCCGGCATACCGGCCCTGCAGCAATGTCCGCACAACCTGCTGCCCGGCCACGGAGACGGCCACCGCAATAAACGTGCCGTGGACGGTCAACTCCAGGTCCGCCGCCACCAGGGCTGTCAGGATTGTCAGCAGGACCTGCCCCGCCAGCAGATAACCGCCGCGGCAGCCGGCCCGGGCACCGCGGACCACCATGAAGCCGCAGTATCCCAGCGCAGCCGCCGTGAGCGTCTCATAGCCGCGGATCCCGAGCAGGCCGGCGCCGACCACGCCGGCAGCGGCAAAACCTGTTGGACCACTCCACTGCAGCCAGGATTTCTCCGGGACGAACCGTCCCAGAACCAGCGTCGTCAGCACATTGGCTGCCAGCGCCGCGAACAACGCCCCCACCGTCAAGGTGGTTTGCGGAGCTTCCGCCAGCCGCAGCCAGACCGTCAGCGCTGTCACCAGTGCTGCGGCCGCCGCCAGCGAACCGTTCGGGAACGGCACCGGCCTGCCTGCGGCCCTTCGCCCCACCACCGACATCTGGATGAACAGTGCGCTGCCGGCCGCTATGGCCAGGAGCAGAGGCTGCATCCAGGGCAGCGGACGGGCTGCCAGCGCCTCGTAGGCCAGCGGGAGGAGCACCAGCACGCCGGTGCTTCCCCACTGGGCCGTGGTTACCAGCTGCCCCATACCCGCTCCGGCGAACCGGTCCTGCAGGAGGATGCGCAGCACCTGTTGCAGAGCCACCGAGAGAGCTGCGGCAACAAACATTTCATGCACCGTGAAGTCCAGGTCCGCCGCCGCCAGGGCCAGCAGGATGGTCAGCAGCACCTGCCCGGCCAGCAAGTAGCCGCCCCGGCGGCCAACCCGTGCCAGGCGCACCGCCATGAGCCCGCTGTAGGCCAGCGCGGCACCGGTCACGACTTCGTAGCCGCGCACGCCCAGCACGCCGGCGCCCACGAGGGCAGCCGCGGCGAAGCCGGCCGGGCCCATCCATTCCAGCCAGGACCGTTCCTCAAAGAACCGGCGCAGCACCAGGGAAGTCACCGCATTTACCGACAGGGCGGAGAACAGGACCCACAGCGTCAGCGTGATCTCCGGGTGCTCCGTAAACCGCAGCCACAGCGCCAGCAGCGCCGCCAACCCGGCCGCCGCAGCCATCACCGGAACTTCCCGGCGGGTGGATGGTGCCGTGCCAGCGGGCGCTGCGCGGTTCAGCAGGAACACGGAAAGGAGCTGGTTGAGCATCACGGCGGCACCCGTCCAGAGCAGAGACCGTGTCCAGGCTTCCCGGGCACCCGCTCCTGCGGTTTCCAGGACCGCCATCGAACCCACGGCAACCAGCACGACCGCTGTTCCCCGTACCCACAGCAGCAGGTCCTCCTTCGCCGGACCGGAACTGCGCCCTGCTCGGACGCTGTAATAGCCGGTCAGCAGCACACCCAGGACAACCGCCGGCCACAGCGTGCCCGTCTCTCCGTTGAGCCGGGCCAGGAATCCCAGCAGGGCTGCACCGGCCGGAGCGGCGTTCGGGATAACCGTGATCCTCGATGCCCCGGCCATGCACGTCAGCAGCACCATCACGGCAGTTGCGGTGAACAGGATCGCACTGGTGCTGCCTCCCGGCAGCAGCCCCGCCGCGGACTGGCCTGCGGCGAGTCCGGCCAGTATCTGCAGCACGCTCACGAGCACATAGTCAGTGACAAAAAACCGTTTGCCGCCCAGCGCCGAATATCGGCGGCGCAGGGCCAGCAGGCCGGCGGCCTGCACGAGCAGGAGCAGCGATGAGGCGAGAACGGCTGCCGCGGTGTCGTCGGTCATCTTGTAGGCGAGAACCGTCAGGCCGGCTGTGGCCGCAGCCCGAAAGCCGTAGCTGCTGAGCAGCCGTTCCTTGCGGCGGGCCTGCAGAAAGACCACGGCGTAGTAGCAGGAGAAGGCCAGGAAGAGAAGGGAGAACTGCCAGCCGCCCAGTTCCACGGCTGTCAGAAGGGCTACCCCCGCCGTCGCCGGGACCAGAAAGCGGTGAGACTGGATAAAGGCGTTCAGATAGATGTTTCCGAGCCATGCGGGGCGGCGCAAGGCCACCAGCGACACGGCGGTGGCCAGGAGGACGGTAAACAGGAAATACCACATGATCCCGGACCGAATGGAGGCCCCGGACGCAAGCGCCGTGGAGAGCAGGAACGTCATGGAGAGGTAGGCCACCACCCGGCTGTCCAGCCGGGCCGCAGCATAGGCGTAGGCCGCGGTGCCCACCACTGACGTCACCAGCCATGCCGAGGGTGCATCGCGAAGTACGAGGTTGTGCAGGGCCAGCCCGACCACCGGGATGAGGGCCAGTCCGGTACCGGTAAAGGCAACGGCAGCAGGACGCAGCCGCCGGCTCCGGGCATGGACCACCAGCCCGCCGGCGTAGAACAGGCCCGCCACCACGGTAACGCCGGCGAACCGGGCACCCTCCGGGATGGCCAGCCCAATGAACAGCGACGCCGCGGCAACGAGCAGCAGGCAGGCGGCGTACAGCGTGATGTTGATGTTCCGCAGGTCCCGGCGTCGTTTGCGGGCCTCCTCCACAGCCGCCCGCTTGGCCAGTTCCTCCGCCGACGGCGGCTGAACCGGTGCGGGCCCGGCCGGCGGGACAGGGGCCGGGACGGGCGGCCCGGCGTTCTCCTCGAACCAGGCGCCGTCCGGCGCTGCAAGTCCGGGCAGCGGCGGGGTCGACGGCGGGGCGTCAGAAACCGGCGCCTGCGGCGGGGCGGCAAAGGATGACGGGGCCGCAAAGGATGACGGGGCGGTCACCGGTGCCGGGACGGTCAACGGTGCCGGGACGCCGAACGGTGTCGGAGCATTCTCCCGCTGCCCTGTACCCGCCGCAGCCGCAGCCGCAGCACTGCGGTAGCCGGCCCGGAACCCGTCGTCATATGCCCGGGAAACGGCGTCGGACGCGGCCGCGGGGTCGGCGGTTGCGGGGGCCGCTGCAGATTTCCGCGGCGAGACGGCACCGCGGGAGAACCAGCCGATGGCGAATCCGATGCCAGTCAATATGAGCACCACCGCCAATAAGAATGTGCCCATAGCTTGAGAACCCCCCGGTAACCGACTGCTTATTCCACATCCTAGGGGCGGCAGGAGAATTTCACGGGGTCCGGCTCACACTGTGGACAGACGGCGACCTGGGCAGACGGCCGCCGCGACCGGGCCGGAAATGCAAGAAGTCCCCGCTGCCAGTGGCAGCGGGGACTTCTTTTCAGTTCGTGACCGGCCGCTGGGGCCGGCAACTCACCGAAGAGTCAGCAAGTAAGGAAATTACTTGATGATCTTGGTGACACGGCCTGAACCAACGGTGCGGCCGCCTTCGCGGATAGCGAAGCCGAGGCCTTCTTCCATGGCGATGGGCTGGATGAGCTCTACGGTCATCTCAGTGTTATCGCCGGGCATAACCATTTCCGTGCCTTCCGGCAGGGTGATAACGCCGGTTACGTCCGTGGTGCGGAAGTAGAACTGCGGGCGGTAGTTCGAGTAGAACGGGTTGTGGCGTCCGCCTTCATCCTTGGACAGGATGTAGACGTTGGCTTCGAAGTCGGTGTGCGGGGTAATGGAACCCGGCTTCACGATGACCTGTCCACGCTCTACGTCTTCGCGCTTGATACCGCGAAGCAGGAGGCCACAGTTCTCGCCGGCCCATGCTTCATCAAGCTGCTTGTGGAACATCTCGATACCGGTAACCGTGGTCTTCTGGACCGGACGGATGCCGACAATCTCGACCTCGGAGTTGATGGCGAGGGTACCGCGCTCGGCGCGGCCCGTGACAACGGTTCCACGACCGGTGATCGTGAAGACGTCCTCGATCGGCATCAGGAACGGCTTGTCCTTGTCGCGGATCGGGTCCGGAACGCTCTCGTCAACGGCTTCCATGAGCTCTTCGACGGCTGCAACCCACTTGGGGTCGCCTTCGAGAGCCTTGAGGCCGGAGACGCGCACGACGGGAACGTTGTCGCCGTCGAATTCCTGGGAGCTCAGCAGTTCGCGAACTTCCATTTCAACGAGGTCCAGAAGTTCCTCATCGTCGACCATGTCGGACTTGTTCAGTGCGACCAGCAGGTAGGGAACACCAACCTGGCGGGCGAGCAGAACGTGCTCGCGGGTCTGTGCCATCGGGCCGTCGGTAGCGGCAACCACGAGGATCGCGCCGTCCATCTGAGCTGCACCGGTGATCATGTTCTTGATGTAGTCAGCGTGACCGGGGGCGTCTACGTGTGCGTAGTGGCGCTTCTCGGTCTGGTACTCGATGTGAGAGATGTTGATGGTGATGCCGCGCTGGCGCTCTTCAGGTGCAGAGTCGATAGCAGCGAAATCGCGCTTTTCATTCAGATCAGGGTACTTGTCAGCAAGTACCTTCGAAATGGCAGCGGTCAACGTCGTCTTACCATGGTCAACGTGACCAATGGTGCCGATGTTGACGTGCGGCTTAGTCCGCTCGAACTTTGCCTTCGCCACGGGTTCCTCCTAGAAAGGTTGAAGACTCAATCTTCAACAGCGCTTCTCGCTGCTGAAACTGATGTAAGTCTACTGGGGGCTGTTTATTTGATGAAATTGCCGTATTTCCGCAGCAGCCTGGCGAGGCCGCTCAGTCTGGCTATGCAGCGGGCTTCCGGCCGGAGCCTTGGCCCGCTGCACACGGCTGGTGTTCCGAGATTTCCCGGAACACCAACCAGGGTTTTATTCGCCGCGCACCTTCTGGATGATCTCGTCGGCTACTGCCTTCGGGACCTCTGCGTAGCTGTTGAACGACATGGAGTACACGGCGCGGCCCTGCGTCTTTGAACGCAGGTCGCCGATGTACCCGAACATGCCGGACAGCGGCACGTGGGCGCGGATGACCTTGACGCCTGCGGCGTCTTCCATGGACTGCATCTGGCCGCGGCGGGAGTTGATGTCACCGATAACTTCACCCATGTATTCCTCAGGGGTGCGGACTTCAACATCCATCAGCGGTTCGAGCAGGACAGGGTTCGCCAGGCGGGCGGCTTCCTTGAAAGCCTGTCGTCCGGCGATCTTGAACGCCATTTCCGAGGAGTCAACATCGTGGTAGGCGCCGTCAAGCAGGCTTGCCTTGATGCCGACCACGGGGTAACCGGCGAGCACACCCTCGGTGAGGGCGCTCTGGATACCCTGGTCAACGGAGGGGATGTATTCGCGCGGAATACGGCCACCGGTGACCTTGTTGGCGAACTCGTAGAATACGCCTTCCGACGTATCCAGCGGCTCGAGAGCGATCTGGACCTTTGCGAACTGGCCCGAACCACCGGTCTGCTTCTTGTGCGTGTAGTCATGCTTGGCCACAGCGCGCTTGATGGTTTCGCGGTAAGCAACCTGGGGCTTGCCCACGTTTGCTTCGACGCGGAATTCGCGGCGCATGCGGTCAACCAGGATGTCCAGGTGCAGCTCGCCCATACCGGCGATGATCGTCTGGTTGGTGTCTTCGTCGAGGGAGACCTGGAAGGTCGGGTCCTCTTCGGAGAGCTTCTGGATGGCCGTGGAAAGCTTCTCCTGGTCACCCTTCGTCTTCGGCTCGATGGCCACGGAAATCACGGGCTCCGGGAAGCTCATGGATTCCAGCACGATCGGGTTCTGAAGGTCGCACAGGGTGTCGCCCGTGGTGGTGTCCTTCAGGCCGATGGCGGCGTAGATGTGGCCCGTCGTGATCTCGTCAACAGGGTTTTCCTTGTTGGCGTGCATCTGGAAGAGCTTACCGATGCGCTCCTTCTTCTGCTTGGTCGCATTCATGACCTGAGCACCGGAAGCAGCGTGACCGGAGTACACGCGGATGTAGGTCAGACGCCCGAAGAACGGGTGCGTCACAACCTTGAACGCCAGGGCCGAGAACGGAGCGTTGGCATCAGCGGCGCGTTCGAGAATGATCTCTTCGTCGCGGATGTCGTGGCCCTTGATGTTCGGCACGTCAAGCGGGTTCGGCAGGTAGGCGACGACGGCGTCAAGCATCGGCTGTACGCCGCGGTTCTTGAACGCCGAGCCGCAAAGCACCGGGTAGACCAGCGAGTTGATGGTCAGGTGGCGGATGCCGGCCTTGATTTCCTCGAGGGTGAATTCTTCACCTTCGAGGTACTTGTCCATCAGCTCGTCGCTGGCCTCGGCCACAGCCTCGATCAGCGCAGCGCGGTATTCTTCTGCCTTTTCCTGAAGATCGGCCGGGATGGGCTCGATCTCGTACTTGGCGCCCATGAGCACATCGCCCTTGGAGTCGCCGCGCCAGGTCAGGGCACGCATTTCGACGAGGTCGACAACGCCCTCAAACTCGTTCTCGGCACCGATGGGCAGCTGGATAACCAGCGGCTTGGCACCAAGGCGGTTGATGATGGTGTCAACGGTGAAGTAGAAGTCAGCGCCGAGCTTGTCCATCTTGTTGACGAAGCAGATGCGCGGGACGTTGTACTTGTCGGCCTGGCGCCAGACAGTCTCGGACTGCGGCTCCACGCCTTCCTTGCCGTCGAAAACGGCTACGGCGCCGTCGAGCACGCGCAGGGACCGCTCAACTTCGACAGTGAAGTCAACGTGACCCGGGGTGTCGATGATGTTGATCTGGTTGTTGTCCCAGTAGCACGTGGTTGCTGCGGAGGTAATGGTGATACCCCGCTCCTGCTCCTGTGCCATCCAGTCCATCGTGGAGGCGCCGTCGTGCGTCTCGCCGATCTTGTGGTTGACACCGGTGTAGAACAGGATGCGTTCGGTGGTGGTGGTCTTGCCGGCATCAATGTGGGCCATGATGCCGATGTTGCGGACCTTGTTCAGGTCGGTAAGCACGTCAAGTGCCACGGTTTCTCCCTTATTTGGTGTTTGCCGGTTCGACTGCGTTTATCTGCTTTGGGCCCTGCACCCCGCCGCAGCGGGATACAGGGCCTTCAGGAGTGGCCGCCGTCGGCCAGGCTTTTTACCAGCGGTAGTGAGCGAAGGCCTTGTTGGATTCAGCCATCTTGTGGGTGTCTTCGCGGCGCTTCACTGCAGCACCGAGACCGTTGGACGCATCCAGGATCTCGTTGCGCAGACGCTCGGTCATGGTCTTCTCGCGGCGGGCCTTGGAGTAGCCAACCAGCCAGCGCAGTGCCAGTGCAGTTGCACGGCCCGGCTTGACCTCGACGGGAACCTGGTAGGTGGCACCGCCGACGCGGCGGGACTTGACCTCAAGGCTCGGCTTGATGTTGTCCATGGCCTTCTTCAGGGCTGCAACGGGGTCTCCCCCGGTCTTCTCCTGAGCGCCTGCAAGTGCACCGTAAACGATGCGCTCTGCGGTGGACTTCTTGCCGTCAACGAGAACCTTGTTGATCAGCTGAGTGACCAGAGGGGAGCCGTAAACGGGATCCAGTACTAGCGGCCGCTTGGGGGCCGGACCCTTGCGGGGCATATTACTTCTTCTCCATCTTCGCGCCGTAACGGCTGCGAGCCTGCTTGCGGTTCTTGACACCCTGGGTGTCCAGTGCGCCACGAACAATCTTGTAACGAACACCGGGCAGGTCCTTCACTCGACCGCCGCGAACGAGGACGATGGAGTGTTCCTGCAGGTTGTGACCTACACCGGGAATGTAAGCGGTTACTTCAATGCCGCCGTTGAGGCGCACGCGGGCAACCTTACGGAGCGCAGAGTTCGGCTTCTTCGGGGTGGTGGTGTAAACGCGGGTGCAAACACCACGGCGCATGGGGCTTCCCTGAAGGGCGGGAGCCTTGGTCTTGGAGACCTTGGGTGACCGGCCCTTGCGGACCAGCTGCTGAATCGTAGGCACTTTCGTGTTCTCCGTTTTTTCTCGAGAGTGTAATTCTCTTGGTTGCTCCGCCCCGCTGTCAGCTGTCGGAACAGCCGAGGCGATGCGCTTTAAGTCGTCGTTGCCGCAATGCCCCCGAGAAGTTCCGATACTCTCGCGGAAGCGACCGTAGGCGTGCAAAAGTGTGGCATTCGTTGCACAGGAACCCTGCAACCCGGAAACAGGCCCGCCGCACCAGGATCCCGAGGGGATTCCGTGAGCGTCCTTCATCCACTGCCACACAAACAATTGATTACCAGTCTAGCAGACTTAAGCCTTGCGTCCCGCAGGTGCGCCCTAAGTCACTTTCGGCCCCGGGAGGGCCGGCGGGCTTCAGGCCCAGCCGCGGGCGGCAAGTGCGGCGGTAATCTTCTCCGAGGCCTCTTGGAGGGCCGGCAGCACTGACGCAACAGCTTCTTCCAGCGTACCTTCCCCGGCGCCCAGGGTTGCCTGCATGGAGGTGTTGATTGCGGCCACCACCTCTCCCCCGGCTCCGCGGACCGGAACGGCAACGGACCGCAGCCCGGATTCCAGTTCCTGGTCAACCACGGCCCACCCGGCTTCCCGAACCCGGCGCACCTCGTCCCCAAGGGCTCCGGGGTCCGTGACAGTACGGTCCGTGAACGGTTCCAGCCGCACCTCGGCCAGGTACTTCTCGAGTGCCGGTTCCGAAAGACCCGCCAGCAGGACACGGCCCATGGACGTGGCATAGGCCGGGAACCGGGTGCCGACGGCGATGCCCACCCGCATCAGGCGGCGGGTGTGGATGCGGGCCACATAGACGATCTCCTCACCGTCCAGGATGGACGCCGAGGTCGACTCGGAGACCTTGCGGGAGAGATCCTCGAGCAGCGGCTGGGCCAGCTGCGGCAGGGTCTGGCCTGAGAGGTAGGAGTAACCCAGGGCCAGCACCAGGGCGGTGAGCTCGAAGTTCCGTCCATCGGTGCGCACGTAGCCGAGTTCCTCGAGCGTCAGCAGAAACCGGCGGGCCGTGGCGCGGGTCAGTCCGGTGCGGCGTGAGACCTCGCTCAGGGTCATCCGGACGTGTTCGGCGTCGAAGGCCCGGATGACGCTGAGCCCGCGGGCCAGCGACTGCACATACTGGCCGGTGGGGGCCGGAGTCTCGGTCATATCTCCCTTAAAGGAACGAGTGCCGGGAACGCCTATTCGACGCCCGGATCACGGATCAGCGGAATGTCCATGCCGGCCGCAAGCTCCTCGAAGCTGACGCCGTGGGTTTCCCGCACATGCACGCCGTCGTCCTCAAGCAGGAAGACCGCCTCACCAGTGTAGACGCGGGTTACGCAACCGACGCCGGTCAGCGGATAGGTGCATTCCGAAACCAGCTTGCTGACGCCCTCCCGCGTGAACAGGGACATCATGACGTACACGTCCTTGGCACCGGTGGCCAGGTCCATGGCTCCGCCGACGGCGGGGATGGCGTCGGGCGCACCGGTGTGCCAGTTGGCCAGGTCCCCGGAGGCCGAGACCTGAAAGGCTCCCAGGACGCACACGTCGAGGTGTCCGCCGCGCATGATGGCGAAGGAATCGGCGTGATGGAAGTAGGCAGCTCCGGGCAGCTCGGTGACGGGAATCTTGCCGGCATTGATGAGGTCACCGTCAACCTCGTCCCCGCGGGCCTCCGGACCCATCCCCAGCATCCCGTTTTCGGTGTGCAGGGTAACGTTCTGCTCCGGCAGGAGGTAGTTCGACACCAGGGTGGGCTGGCCGATGCCCAGGTTCACGAACGAACCGGGCGCGATGTCCCGGGCCACCAGTTCGGCGAGCTGGTTCTTGTCCAGGCGGGCGCTGTGGGCGGTTACGGCCTGTGTGTCTTCGATGCGGTTGCTCATGCTGCTGCCGGCTCCTGTTCCTGTTCCACGCGGACCAGCGTGTTGACGTAGATTCCGGGGGTCACGACCGCCTCGGGGTCCAATGCTCCGACGTCCACCAGGTCGCGGACCTGAACAATGGCGTTCTTCGCGGCGGCCGCCATGATGGGGCCGAAATTGCGGGCGGTCTTGCGGTAAACCAGGTTCCCGGCGGCGTCGCCCCGCAGTGCCTTGACCAGCGCGAAGTCCGCCTGCAGCGGAGACTCGAAAACGTAGCCCCGGCCGTCAATCATCCGGGTTTCCTTGCCCTCGGCCAGCGGGGTGCCGAAGGCGGTGGGAGTGAAGAACCCGCCGATGCCGGCGCCTGCGGCGCGGATGCGTTCCGCGAGGTTGCCCTGCGGCACCAGCTCGAGCTCGATCTCCCCGGCGCGGAACTTGGCGTCGAAAATCTGGGAGTCGGACTGGCGCGGGAAAGAGCAGATGATTTTCTTCACCCGGCCGGCGCCGATCAGCGCGGCCAGGCCGTGCTCCCCGTTTCCGGCGTTGTTGTTCACCACCGTCAGGTCCCTTGCCCCCTGGCGCAGCAGTGCTTCAATCAGCTCGACGGGCTGCCCGGCCTGGCCAAACCCGCCGATCATGACGGTGGCGCCGTCGTGGATCGGCGCTACTGCCTGGTCGACGTCCTGCACAATGTTGAGCACGGTTCTCCTCCGCTAGTTCTTCGTGTTTTCCAGGACGACGGCCAGGCCCTGGCCCACGCCGATGCAGATGGCGGCCACGCCCCAGCGCTCGCCGGAGGCTTCCAGCCGGCGTGCCAGCGTGCCCAGGATCCGAGCGCCGGAGGCTCCGAGCGGATGACCGATGGCGACGGCGCCGCCCCAGGCATTAACAATGGCCGGGTCGATGTCCCAGGCGTCCATGCAGGCCAGGGACTGTGCGGCGAAGGCTTCGTTGAGTTCGACGGCGGCCACATCGCCCCAGCCGATGCCGGCGCGTTTCAGTGCCAGGTTGGCCGCCTCCACCGGGGCGTACCCGAAGAACTGCGGCTCGTTCGCGGCGGCGCCTCGTCCTGCAATGCGGGCCAGCGGGGCCAGGCCCAGCAGGTCAGCGGCAGCATCGCTGCCCAGCCAGGCCGCGGAGGCGCCGTCGTTCAGGGGGGAGGCGTTGCCGGCGGTGACGGTGCCGCCGGACGCGTCGTCGGAGACGGGACGGAACACGGTCTTGAGCGTGGCCAGTTTCTCCGCTGTCGATCCGGCACGGATGGATTCGTCCCGGGCCAGGTCCACGCCGTCGACGGCGACGGTCAGGTTGTCGTAGCGGCCTTCATCCCAGGCCTTGGCGGCGAGGACGTGCGAGTGCGCCGCGAACTCGTCCTGCCGTTCACGGCTGATGCCGTATTTCTCACGCAGCTGTTCGGTGGCTTCTCCCAGGGAGACCGTCCACTCAGCCGGCATGGCGGGGTTCACCAGGCGCCACCCGAGAGTGGTGGAGGCGAGCGTCTGGTTGCCCGCGGGATAGGGCTTCTCATTCTTGGGCAGCACCCAGGGCGCGCGGCTCATGGACTCGGTGCCGCCGATCAGCATGAGGTCCGCTTCGCCGGTGTTGATCTGCCGGGAGGCAATCAGCGCGGCGTCCAGGGAGGATCCGCACAGCCGGTTCACCGTGGTGCCCGGCACCGAGGTGGGCAGGCCCGCCAGCAGGGAGGACATCCGGGCGACGTTGCGGTTTTCCTCACCGGCGCCGTTGGCGTTGCCGAAGACCACCTCGTCGATCCGGTCCGGATCCAGGCCCGGGGCGCGGGAAACCGCGGCGCGGATGACCTGAGCCCCGAGCTCGTCGGGCCGCACGCCGGCCAGGGCGCCGCCGAACTTGCCGAACGGGGTGCGGACGGCGTCGTAAATATAGGCCTGGTTCATCGTGTCTCCTCTGACATGGTTTCGGCGTCAATCCCGGCGAAAACGCCCTGGGCCACCTTGAACGCCGAGTTGGCCGACGGCACGCCGCAGTAGATGGCTGACTGCAGGATGATTTCCTTGATCTCGTCCCGGCTCAGCCCGTTGGTGAGCGCTGACCGGACGTGCATGGCGAATTCCTCCATGTGCCCGTGCGCAATCAGCGCCGTGAGCGTGATCGCGCTGCGCATGGTCCGCGGCAGGCCGGGGCGGGTCCAGATGCTCCCCCAGGCGTACTTGGTGATCAGGTCCTGGAAGTCCGAGGTGAAATCGTCCTTGGCGGCGTTCGCCCGGTCGACGTGAGCCGCCCCGAGCACTTCGCGGCGCACCGCCATGCCTTCGTCGTACACGTCCTGCTGGGTTTTGCCTGCATTCTCGATCACGGTGTCCTACAGTCCTTCCTGGTGCGCGGCGCCGAAGAAGCGGCGCAGGAGTTCAGCGGTTTCCGCCGGCTTCTCGGCCGGCAGCAGATGTGCGGCGCCGTCGACGACGGCGCTGGTTCCGTTGGGGGTGCCGTTGGCGATGAACTCGGCAAACGACGGCGGCGTCACCTCGTCGGCGGCGCCGGCCGCGGCAAGCACCGGCAGGGTGATGTCGCCGAGCTGCTCACGGACGTCGAAGCCGGCCAGGGCTTCGCAGCAGTACGCGTAGGAGAAGCGGTCTGCGTCCTGCAGCGAGTGCAGCAGCGCGGTCGCTGCCTCCTTTTCGCGCTCGATGAAGCCGGGGGCGAACCAGCGCTGGGCCGAGCCGGTCAGCACGGCGGGGGTGCCCTGGTTCCGCACCGTCGCAGCCCGGTCCAGCCAGCCCTCGGGTTCGCCGATCTTTGCCCCGGAGCACAGGATGGCCAGCCCCTCGAAGTCCTTGCCGTGGTCCAGGCCCAGCTGCAGTCCGACAACCCCGCCCAGGGACACCCCGGCGTAGCAAACGCCCTGCCCCGGGCCGATGTCACCGGCGTTGCGCGCTTCCTGCACCAGGGCGGCGACGGCGTCGGCCAGTTCCGCCACGGTGAATCCGTCCGTGGCTGCCGGACTGGTCCCGTGCCCGGGCAGGTCCCAGGCGATGACGGTGAATTCCGGGAGGGCCGCTGCCGTTGCTGACCACAGGGCCGTTCCGGAGGTGCCCAGGGACGGCCCGGCCACCAGGACGGGCGCTGCGGGTCCGGCGTAGCTGAGCCGGCTGGCTTTGATGACGGGGATGCTCACAACGAGCTCCTTCCCGGGTAGGCACTGACAATGCGGTCGATCAGGGCATCGGATTCGCCGAGGTAGTTGGCCGGTTCCAGCTGCGCCGAGAGCTCCGCGTCGGAGAGCACCTGCACCGGAACAGCGCCGCGCAGCAGCCCGGCCAGGGATTCACCGCCGGCCAGTGAGGCCGAGACCAGCTCCTGCAGGCGGGCCTTGCCGCTGCCGGGGCGGCCGGTCTCCTCAAGCAGCGGTGCGATCGTGGCCATCAGGCGTTCGCTGACCACCAGCGGTCCGGCGGCGGAGAGGTTCCGCTGCAGCGCTTCGGGATGGACGTCCAAACCCTCGGCCAGTTCGGCCAGTTTCTCCGCGGCCCCGGCGGCCAGGCGCAGCAGGGAGCGCAGCGCCTGCCATTCAACGTGCCAGGAGCCGCTGGGGCGTTCGTCGTCGGCGGTGCCGGCGGCGGCCTGCAGCTGGACTCCGTATCCGGGTCCGGCGAGGGCTGCGCTGCGGACGAGCACCGACAACACCGGGTTCTGTTTCTGCGGCATGGCCGAGGAACCGCCCCGGCCGGCCGCACGGGGTTCGGAGACCTCGCCGATTTCGGGCCGGCTCATCAGCAGCACGTCGTTGGCGATCTTTCCGGCTGCGGAGAGCAGGTCCTGCAGTGCTGCGCCGAGTCCGGTGACCGGCAGCCGGTTGCCCTGCCAGGGTGCCACGGGAGCGGCCAGGCCCAGACGCGCGGCCAGGGCGTCGCTGAGCTCCAGCGGCGCCGCCGCCGAAGAGCTGCCGTCCACCGCCGTGCGCAGGGCCGCCAGGGTTCCGGAAGCACCGCCCCACTGCAGCGGCAGTCCGGCCGCCGCGGTGTCCAGCGCGGCTGCGGCGGAGCCGAAACCGTGCAGCCACTGCGCAGCGCGCAGGCCAAAGGTTGACGGCAGCGAATGCTGGGTCAGGGTCCGGGCCACGCAGAGCGTGCCGCGGTGTTCCACGGCGAGGGCCGCCAGCGCCGACATGGTCCGGCCGGCGTCCTCGCGGATGACCTGCAGCGAGCGTGCCGCCATAACCATCAGGGCGGTGTCCAGGATGTCCTGGCTGGTGGCGGCCAGGTGCACGGCGGCAGCCGCTGCGGGGTCTTCCTTCCGGACCCGGGCGCGCAGGTCGGCCAAGAGCGGAATCACCGGATTGCCGCCCCCGGCGGACCGTGCGGCAAGGGCTGCCGGGTCGTACAGGTCCGCACGGCAGGCCGGAGCGACGGCGCCGGGCACCGACGCCGGCACGATCCCCGCGTCGGCCAGGACGTGCAGCCAGGCCAGTTCGACGTCGAGCATCGCCTGCAGCAGCTGGCGGTCGCCGGTCAGCGCGGCGCCCCGGGTGCCGGCCCACGCCGGCGACAGCAGTCCGTAGTCTGCGCTGTCGCCGTGGCCTCTATCGTCGCCGTGCGTGCCGTTCATGCGCTATGCCTCGGGGTAGGCGAGGAAGACGGTTTCGCCGTCGCCCTGCAGCGTGATGTCGAACCGCAGCCCGCCGTCGGCTTCGCGGGCGGCGATCAGGGTGGAGCGCCGCTCGGGCGGCAGCGAGGACAGCAGCCGGTCGCGGGCCAGCGCCTCTTCGTTCTCCGGCAGGTAGATCCGGGTGTGGAGCTTGTTCATCAGCCCGCGGCCGAAAATGAGCAGCGAGATGAACGGCGCCGCCCCGTCCTCCGTCGCCCCGGGGTTGACGGTGGTGAACGTGTAGTGGCCCGCCCCGTCAACGGCAGCCCGGCCCCAGCCGGTGAAGGTGTAGCCGTCGCGCACGAGCGAGCCGGGTTCCTGCGAGATGTTGCCGGCGGCATCTGCCTGCCAGATTTCGAGCAGCGCGTCGGGAACGGTTTCGCCGGCTCCGTCGCGGACGGTGCCGTGCAGCCGGATCGAACCGGGAAGGCCCGGAGCGAGCAGCTGGCTGTCCCTCTCGAAGGGCAACGCGTAACCGTAAAAGGGGCCGACGGTCTGCGCCGGGGTGGGCTGAAGCTTCTGCTCGCTCATTACTCTGCGTCCTCTTCTTCCATCCAGGTGCGGTTGCTGCCGCTGAGCACGATGTCCCAGTTGTAGCCGGTGGCCCATTCGTGCGCCGTCACGTTGTGGTCGTAGGTGGCGACGAGTGCGTCACGGGCCTTGGAATCGGTGATCGACTGATAGATCGGATCCAGCGTGAAGAGCGGATCACCGGGGAAGTACATCTGGGTCACCAACCGCTGGGTGAAGTCGGTGCCGAACAGCGAGAAGTGGATGTGCGCCGGACGCCAGGCGTTGTAGTGGTTCTTCCACGGGTACGGGCCGGGCTTGATCGTCGTGAACTGGTAGCCGCCGTCGTCGTCGGTCAGGCAGCGGCCGACGCCGGTGAAGTTGGGATCGATCGGGGCCGGGTGCTGGTCGCGCTTATGGATGTAGCGGCCGGCGGAGTTCGCCTGCCAGACTTCCACGAGCTGGTTGCGCACCGGCCGGCCGCTGCCGTCAAGGACACGGCCGCGAACGATGATGCGCTCGCCCAGGGGGTCGCCGTTGTGCTGGATGGTCAGGTCGCTCTCCAGCGCGTGGACGTCCTGATGGCCGAACGCCGGTGACCACAGCTCGATGGTTTCGGGGTCAGCGTGGTGCAGGTCCTTGGTGGGATGGCGCAGGATGGAGCTGCGGTACGGCGTGAAATCCCGCCGGGGCTGGGTTTCCTCCGGCCGGCCGTCGGCTACGCCCTTGCCGTAGGCGCCGTGGATCTCCCGGATCTCCGCAGTGATTTCATCCTGCGACGCCTGAGCGGAATCCGGCCCTGTGATGACATGGCTGTCCTGAAACTGATCTTCTTCGATCTCCATGGTTTTTCCTTTCAACGGAACCTTTTCCTGCCCGGACCGCCGGGCACTCCGAGGTCGTCACTACCCTACGGGATTGTTCACTTTGTGTACAGATGTTCAGGATGCGAACAATTGTTACGGATTGCCCGGCCACCCCGTGTAGGCCTCGGCGAGGTAGGCACTGCCGTGGCGGGAGGCGACGACGCCGGCAAGCTCGCCCAGCGCCCGCTTGCGCTCGAAATCGCTGGCATCCGTGCGGGTGTGCAGCATTGACGTCATCCAGTAGGAAAAGTTCTGGGCGCGCCAGACCCGCTCCAACGCGCGGTCGCTGTAGCCGTCCAGCAGGCCGCTTCCGTTGCCGGCGCAGAAGGATTCAATGGCTTCGAAGAGGACCCGGACGTCGGCCAGGGCGAGATTCAGCCCCTTGGCGCCGGTCGGCGGCACTGTGTGTCCGGCGTCGCCGGCCAGGAACAGGTTGCCGTAGCGCAGCGGTTCGCAGACGTAGCTGCGGAATTTCAGGAGCGTCTTTTCGAAGATGGGGCCGCGCTTGAGTTCGAAGCCGTCAGGACCGTCCACGCGCTGCTGCAGTTCGTTCCAAATCTGATCTTCGGTCCAGGCATCGGGGTCTTCGGTCGGATCCGCCTGGAAGTACATGCGCTGGACGGTGTCGCTGCGCTGGCTGATCAGGGCAAAACCCCGGTCCGAGTTGGCATAGATCAGTTCCGGTGCGCTCGGGGGCGCTTCGGTGAGGATCCCGAACCAGGCGAAGGGGTACTCGATGAAGTTGTCCCGGCGGTGTTCAGCGGGAATGGACCGCCGGCAGACGCCCTGGGAGCCGTCAGCCCCCACCAGGATCTCGCAGTGGATCTCGAACTCGGCGCCGTCGGCTTCGGTGAAGCGGATTTTGGGGGTGCCGGTCAGCAGGTCAAGGACCTCGGTGCCGGAGACTGCGTACCGCACGTCGCCGCCGTCGCGGTCCCGAGCGGCGGCCAGGTCCACGAATACCTCGTTTTGCGGATAGAGCCATACTGACTCTCCCACCAGGTCCTGGAAATCCAAACGGTGGCTGACGCCGCCGAAGCGCAGGTCGATGCCGTCGTGCCGGTGGCCGTGGGTGAGGACACGGTTGCTCACGCCGCCCTCCGTCAGCATGCGCACGGATCCGTGTTCCAGGATCCCCGCACGGTGCGTGGTCCGGATGGCCTCGTGGTCCCGCTTCTCAACCACGATGTTGTCGATCCCGGCGGAGGCCAGGAGGTGGGACAGCATGAGCCCTGCGGGGCCGCCGCCCACAATGCCGACAGTGGTTTTCAGGACAGTGCGCGCTGCGCCCATGCAGTACTCCTTGGATGACGACCGATTGGAACTGTCTTCCAGTGTGAGCGGCGGCACAGGGGCACTGCTAAGCGGTTCTCATTGAATGGGAAAGGTTGCGTTGTGGTGCGGCCCGGCATGGGCGGAGCCCACCCCGAGCCCGCGGGTGATCCCCCGAGCCGCCGTCATCAGCGCGGGCACCGTGGCGGCGGGATTTTCGGCGCCGGTGGGCACCACCACGCCGATGGCGGCGACGGCGTTGCCGGCGGCGTCGAAAACGGGAACGGCGATGCCGGTGGTTTCGGGCACGACGATCCCGGGCAGGCTGGCGTATCCGTACTGGCGCATCGCGGCCCACTGCTGCCTCAGCCCGTCGCCGGAGGGTGCGGCGTCCTGCCCGGCTCCGGCGGCGCTCCGCCCGAGGTAGGCCTCCTGGACATGCCGTGGCGAGTGCGCCATCATCACCATCCCGGACGAGGAGATGTGCAGCGGCAGCCGGTTGGCGACCCGGGCCCGGTTCAGGACCGACCCGCGGCTGGACAGCCGTTCGATAAAGAGCACCTCGTCGTCCTGCAGCACCGACAGTTGGGTGTGCTGGCGCACCACGGCCTGGATGTCCTCCATGAACGGCATGGCGACCGCCCTGAGGTCCAGGGCGCTGGCACTGCGGCTGGCCAGTTCCCAGAGCCGTATGCCCGGCCGGATGCCTCCCCCGGGCTCGCGCTGCAGCAGGCCGTGGGCCACCAGGTCGGTCGCCAGCCGGTGCGTCGTAGAAAGCGGCAGGCCGGCGCGCCGGGACAGCGCGGCGACGGACATTGCGGGGTGCGTCCCGTCAAACGCGCTGATGATGCGCACGATCCGGCTAGTCATGGAGTCGCCGGAGGGGGAATTGGCCATTCTGAAAGTCTGGCACAGCGTGAGCGGCACTTCGCTTAACGCGGAAGGTCCCGCACCAAACGGTGCGGGACCTTCCCTTGCTTCAGGCCGGTTTCGGGCGAAACCGGGACGAAGCGTTACTGGTTAGCGGAAGTCGCTGCCCATGTCGTAGTCATCCAGCGGGATGGCGTGGAACTCGGGGCTCAGGCCGCCGTCCACTCCGGCGTAGTCGAAGTCGCTGAAGGCGCTCGGGCCGGTGAACAGATTGGCCTTTGCTTCTTCGGTCGGCTCGACAGTGACCTCGGTGTAACGGGGCAGGCCCGTTCCGGCCGGGATCAGCTTACCGATGATGACGTTTTCCTTGAGGCCGAGCAGCGGATCGCTCTTGCCTTCCATGGCCGCCTGCGTCAGGACGCGGGTGGTTTCCTGGAAGGAAGCAGCGGACAGCCAGGACTCGGTCGCCAGCGATGCCTTGGTGATACCCATGAGCTCGGGACGGCCGGAGGCCGGCTTCTTGCCCTCGGAAACCACGCGGCGGTTCTCGTTCTCGAAGCGGCGGCGCTCGGCCAGCTCACCGGGGAGCAGGTCGGAGTCGCCGGACTCGATCACGGTCACGCGGCGCAGCATCTGGCGGACGATGACTTCCACGTGCTTGTCGTGGATGCCTACGCCCTGGCTGCGGTACACGCGCTGGACTTCGTCCACCAGGAATTCCTGTGCCTTGCGCGGGCCGAGGATACGGAGGATCTGCTTGGGATCCACCGCACCGAAGACCAGCTGCTGGCCAACCTCGACGTGGTCGCCGTCGGCAACCAGGAGGCGGGCACGGCGCAGGACCGGGTACGCGATTTCCTCGGAGCCGTCATCGGGAGTGACAACCAGACGCATCTGGCGGTCGGACTCTTCGATGGTGACCCGGCCCGCGGTCTCGGAGATCGGAGCAACACCCTTGGGGGTACGTGCTTCGAAGAGCTCCTGGATACGGGGCAGACCCTGGGTGATATCTTCCGCGGAAGCAACACCACCGGTGTGGAAGGTACGCATGGTCAGCTGGGTACCCGGCTCACCAATGGACTGAGCGGCAATGATGCCCACGGCCTCGCCGATGTCCACGGTCTTACCCGTGGCCAGGGAGCGGCCGTAGCAAAGCGCACAGGTACCGACGGCGGACTCACAGGTGAGTACGGAGCGGACCTTGATGTCCGTGACGCCGGCTTCGAACAGCTTGGCGATGAGGACGTCGCCCACATCGTCGCCGCCCTTGGCCAGGACGTTGCCCTGGCCATCGGTGACGTCGGTGGCCAGCGTACGGGCGTACGCCGAGTTCTCGACCTCTTCGTGCAGCTGCAGTTCGCCGTTGGAGTCCGGAACCGCGATGGTCACGTTCAGGCCGCGCTCGGTGCCGCAGTCTTCCTCGCGGACGATGACGTCCTGGGAAACGTCCACCAGACGACGGGTCAGGTAACCCGAGTTGGCGGTACGCAGAGCGGTATCGGCGAGACCCTTACGGGCACCGTGGGTGGCGATGAAGTACTCCAGCACCGACAGGCCCTCGCGGTACGAGGACTTGATCGGGCGGGGAATGATCTCGCCCTTCGGGTTGGCCACCAGGCCACGGATACCGGCAATCTGCCGGACCTGCAGCCAGTTACCGCGGGCACCCGAAGACACCATGCGGTTGATGTTGTTTTCCTTGGGCATGTTAGCACGCATGGCCGCGGCAACCTCGTTGGTTGCCTTGTTCCAAATGTCGATGAGCTCCTGGCGGCGCTCGTCTTCAGCGATCAGGCCCTTGCCGTACTGCACTTCAACCTTGGCGGCCTGTGCTTCGTAAACCTCCATGATGGCCGGCTTGTCGATCGGCGCGGAGATGTCGGAGATGGCAACGGTAACGCCCGAGCGGGTGGCCCAGTAGAAACCGGCGTCCTTCAGGTTATCCAGCGTTGCCGCCGTCATGACCTTCGGGTAGCGCTCGGCCAGGTCGTTCACGATCGTGGACAGCTGGCCCTTGTCTGCAACCTTCTCAACCCACGGGTAGTCCGCCGGCAGGGTCTGGTTGAAGATGACCTGGCCCAGGGAGGTCTGGATGAGGGCGGGAGTGCCTTCGACCCAGCCTTCCGGAGCCGGACGGTCGGCGGAGGGCACGAAGCCGTCCAGGCGCATGCTGATCTGAGCGTTCAGGTCCAGCTCGCCAAGGTCGTACGCCATCAGGGCTTCGGACGGTGAGGTGAAGAACCGTCCTTCGCCTGCAACGCCTTCCTTCTTGGTGGTGAGGTGGTGCAGGCCGATGATCATATCCTGCGAGGGCAGGGTCACCGGACGGCCGTCCGAGGGCTTCAGGATGTTGTTCGAGGACAGCATCAGGATGCGTGCCTCGGCCTGGGCCTCCGGGCTCAGCGGCAGGTGCACTGCCATCTGGTCACCGTCGAAGTCGGCGTTGAACGCGCCGCAGACGAGCGGGTGCAGCTGAAGGGCCTTGCCTTCAACCAGCTGCGGCTCGAATGCCTGGATACCCAGGCGGTGCAGGGTGGGTGCACGGTTGAGCAGCACCGGGTGTTCGGTGATGATCTCTTCCAGCACGTCCCAGACCTGCGGGCGGAAACGCTCGACCATGCGCTTGGCGCTCTTGATGTTCTGCGCGTGGTTGAGGTCAACCAGGCGCTTCATCACGAACGGCTTGAAGAGCTCCAGGGCCATCTGCTTGGGCAGACCGCACTGGTGCAGCTTCAGCTGCGGGCCGACAACGATGACGGAACGGCCGGAGTAGTCAACGCGCTTACCCAGGAGGTTCTGGCGGAAGCGGCCCTGCTTGCCCTTGAGCATGTCGGACAGCGACTTCAGCGGACGGTTGCCCGGTCCGGTGACCGGACGGCCGCGGCGGCCGTTGTCGAACAGGGAGTCAACAGCTTCCTGGAGCATGCGCTTTTCGTTGTTCACGATGATCTCGGGGGCACCGAGGTCCAGCAGGCGCTTCAGGCGGTTGTTGCGGTTGATGACGCGGCGGTACAGGTCGTTGAGGTCGGACGTTGCGAAACGTCCGCCGTCGAGCTGAACCATCGGGCGCAGTTCCGGCGGGATCACCGGGACGGCGTCCAGGACCATGCCCAGCGGGCTGTTGGTCGTGGTCAGGAACGCGTTGACAACCTTCAGGCGCTTCAGGGCGCGCGTCTTGCGCTGGCCCTTGCCGTTCTGGATGATGTCGCGCAGCAGCTCGGACTCGGCCTGCATGTCAAAGTCCTCAAGGCGCTGCTTGATGGCTTCGGCACCCATGGAGCCCTCGAAGTACAGACCGTAGCGGTCGCGCAGTTCGCGGTAGAGGCCTTCGTCGCCCTCGAGGTCGCCGACCTTGAGGTTCTTGAAGCGTTCCCAGACCTGCTCGAGGCGCTCGATGTTGTTGTCGGCGTCGCGGCGGACCTTGGCCATCTGGCGGTCGGCGGAGTCGCGGGCCTTCTTCTTGTCGGCGGCCTTGGCGCCTTCGCCCTCGAGGCGGGTAATTTCGCCTTCAAGATCCTTGGCGATGGCGGCAATGTCGGAGTCGCGCTGGTCGACGAGGTGCTTGCGCTCCAGGTCGTGCTCGGCCTGCAGGTTCGGCAGTTCGGCGTGGCGGTTCTCTTCGTCGACCGAGGTGATCATGTAGGCAGCGAAGTAGATGACCTTTTCGAGGTCCTTCGGTGCCAGGTCCAGGAGGTAGCCCAGACGGGACGGAACACCCTTGAAGTACCAGATGTGGGTCACGGGAGCGGCGAGCTCGATGTGGCCCATGCGTTCGCGGCGCACCTTGGCACGGGTGACCTCGACGCCGCAGCGCTCACAGATGATGCCCTTGAAGCGCACGCGCTTGTACTTACCGCAGTAGCATTCCCAGTCGCGGGAAGGACCGAAGATCTTTTCGCAGAAAAGACCGTCCTTTTCCGGCTTCAGGGTTCGGTAGTTGATGGTTTCCGGCTTCTTGACCTCGCCGTAAGACCAACCGCGGATTTCATCCGCAGTGGCAAGGCCGATTCGCATAAGGCCGAACGTGGAATCGTTGGACATGGGTCCCTGTTCTCTCTTGTTCTCTAAATCTGAATGTCTCGGGTACGGGAAGGGGCTGCCGGAGGCCGGCCCGCGAAAAGCGGACCGGCCGGCTCGGCTAAACCTCTTCTACGGAGCTGGGCTCTGCGCGGGACAGATCAATACCCAGTTCTTCCGCGGCCCGGAAGACTTCTTCATCCGAGTCACGCATTTCAATCGTGTTGCCCTCGGTGGAGAGGACTTCCACATTCAGGCAGAGCGACTGCATTTCCTTGATGAGCACCT
The DNA here is from genome assembly GCF_030125555.1 of Arthrobacter sp. zg.Y820. Taxonomy (NCBI): domain Bacteria; kingdom Bacillati; phylum Actinomycetota; class Actinomycetes; order Micrococcales; family Micrococcaceae; genus Arthrobacter; species Arthrobacter sp. zg.Y820. Next base: position 579,416 of record NZ_JASKLX010000001.1, on the reverse strand, counting down.
TGAAGGACTCCGGAACGCCGGGCTCCGGGATGTTCTCGCCCTTGACGATGGCCTCGTAGACCTTCACGCGGCCATGGATGTCATCCGACTTGATCGTCAGCAGTTCCTGCAGCGTGTAGGCAGCGCCGTACGCTTCCAGGGCCCAGACTTCCATTTCACCGAAGCGCTGGCCACCGAACTGTGCCTTACCACCCAGCGGCTGCTGCGTGATCATGGAGTACGGGCCGGTGGAGCGTGCGTGGATCTTGTCGTCGACAAGGTGGTGCAGCTTCAGGATGTACATGTAACCCACCGAGATGGGCTCCGGGAACGGCTGGCCGGAGCGGCCGTCGAACATCTTCGCCTTACCCGAGGCACCGATCAGGCGGTTGCCGTCACGGGTCACGTTGGTGGAGTCGAGCAGGCCGGTGATTTCGTCTTCACTGGCGCCGTCGAACACCGGGGTGGCAACCGTGGTGGGACCGGATTCACGCGGCAGGGACGGCAGGTTCTTGACCCAATCCGGCTCTCCCTCGATCTTCCAGCCCTGCTTGGCAGCCCACGCGAGGTGGATTTCCAGGACCTGGCCGACGTTCATTCGACCCGGAACACCCAGCGGGTTCAGGATGATGTCGACGGGGGTTCCGTCTTCCAGGAACGGCATATCCTCGATCGGCAGGATCTTGGAGATGACGCCCTTGTTGCCGTGGCGGCCGGCCAGCTTGTCGCCGTCCGTGATCTTGCGCTTGTGCGCCACGTAGACGCGCACCAGCTGGTTGACGCCCGGGGGCAGCTCGTCGTCGTTGTCACGGTCGAAGATGCGGACACCGATGACCGTTCCGGACTCGCCGTGGGGAACCTTCAGCGAGGTGTCGCGGACTTCGCGGCTCTTCTCACCGAAGATGGCGCGCAGCAGGCGCTCTTCCGGGGTCAGTTCCGTTTCGCCCTTGGGGGTGACGCGGCCAACCAGGATGTCGCCGGCTTCAACCTCGGCACCAATGTGGATGATGCCGCGCTCGTCCAGCTGGGAGAGCACTTCCTCCGACACGTTGGGGATGTCACGGGTGATTTCCTCGGCACCAAGCTTGGTGTCGCGGGCATCGACTTCGTGCTCCTCGATGTGGATGGAGGTCAGGACATCGTCCGACACCATGCGCTGCGAGAGGATGATGGCATCTTCGTAGTTGTGGCCTTCCCATGACATGAATGCCACGAGCAGGTTCTTACCCAGAGCCAGCTCGCCCTGGTCCGTGGAGGGACCGTCGGCGATGATGCTGTTGACCTCGACGCGTGCGCCTTCGGAGACCAGTACCCGCTGGTTGTACGCGTTGCCCTGGTTGGAGCGCGCGAACTTCATGATCGGGTAGCTGGAATCAGTGCCGTCGTCGTTCATCACGGTGACGAGATCAGCGGAGACCTCGGTGACGACACCCGGCTTGACGGCGGTAACGGAGTCACCGGCGTCAACGGCGGCGTACTTCTCCATGCCGGTACCCACAACGGGGCGCTCGGAACGGAGCAGCGGCACTGCCTGGCGCTGCATGTTCGCACCCATGAGGGCGCGGTTGGCGTCATCGTGCTCCAGGAACGGAATCAGGGCGGTGGCCACCGACACCATCTGGCGCGGCGAGACGTCCATGTATTCCACACCGTTGGGCTCAACGAGAACCGGCTCGCCGGAACCGCCGCGGGCACGGACGAGGACGAGGTCCTCGGCGAAGTGCTGGTCTTCGCGCAGCGGAGCGTTTGCCTGGGCAATGGTGCGCTCAACTTCGTCGTCGGCGGTCAGGTAATCAACCTGGTCCGTGACGACGCCGTCGATGACCTTGCGGTACGGGGTTTCGATGAAACCGAACGCGTTGATCCGGGCGTAGGACGCCAGCGAACCGATCAGGCCGATGTTCGGGCCTTCAGGGGTTTCGATGGGGCACATGCGGCCGTAGTGCGAGGGGTGAACGTCTCGGACTTCCATGCCTGCACGGTCACGGGACAGACCACCCGGGCCCAGCGCGGACAGGCGGCGCTTGTGCGTCAGTCCGGCGAGCGGGTTGTTCTGGTCCATGAACTGCGAGAGCTGGGAGGTTCCGAAGAACTCCTTGATCGCTGCCACGACGGGCCGGATGTTGATCAGGGTCTGCGGCGTGATGGCCTCGACGTCCTGAGTGGTCATGCGCTCACGCACAACGCGCTCCATGCGGGACAGGCCCGTACGGATCTGGTTTTCGATGAGCTCGCCGACGGCGCGGATACGGCGGTTGCCGAAGTGGTCGATGTCGTCAACCTCGACGCGGATGTCCACGTCGTCGCCGTTGCGCTTGCCCGGTACGGTCTTCTCGCCGGCGTGCAGGGCTACGAGGAACTTGATCATCGCAACGATGTCTTCGTTGTTCAGGACCGAAGCATCGGAATCCGTCAGCGGCTTGTCGATGCCCAGCTTGCGGTTGATCTTGTAACGGCCAACCTTGGCCAGGTCGTAGCGCTTCGGGTTGAAGTACAGGTTGTCCAGCAGGGTCTGGGCAGCCTCAACCGTGGGCGGCTCGCCCGGACGGAGCTTGCGGTAGATGTCCAGGAGGGCATCCTCACGGGTTTCCGTGGGGTCCTTCTCCAGGGTGGCGCGGATCGAGTCGTACTCGCCGAAGGTCTCCAGGATCTGGCCTTCGGTCCAGCCCAGGGCCTTGAGCAGGACGGTAACTGACTGCTTGCGCTTGCGGTCAAGGCGAACGCCGACCTGATCGCGCTTGTCGATTTCCAGTTCAAACCATGCACCGCGGGAAGGAATGATCTTCGCGGTGTAGATGTCCTTGTCACTGGTCTTGTCCGCGGTGCGCTCGAAGTAGGCACCCGGCGAACGGACCAGCTGGGAAACAACGACACGCTCGGTGCCGTTGATGACGAACGTTCCCTTGTCTGTCATCAGGGGGAAGTCGCCCATGAACACGGTCTGCTGCTTGATTTCGCCCGTGTTGTTGTTCATGAACTCGGCCTTAACGTACAACGGGGCCGAGTAGGTTGCGTCCCGGTCCTTGCACTCAGCCATGGTGTACTTCGGGTCGGCAAATTCCGGCTCGGTGAAACTCAGGGACATGGTGCCCTGGAAGTCTTCGATCGGGGAGATTTCCTCGAAGATGTCGGCCAGGCCGGAGGTGGTGGCAATGCCCTGTTCCCCGGTCTGCTTGGCCTTTTCTACGCGCGCCTTCCAGCGCTCGTTGCCGACAAGCCAGTCAAAGCTGTCGGTCTGCAGGGCAAGAAGATTGGGAACGTCAAGCGGTTCGTGAATCTTTGCGAATGAAATCCGGGGAGCGATGTTCTCCGGGATGTTAGCGGTTGCATTATTAGAGGTGCTCGAGGCGACCAAGAGGGATCCTTCCACAGACCTTCAGGCGTGTTTCGCGCCTCCTTCTCTGCACAGAGCGGACCTGGTCCGCGTGCGTCCTTGCATCCTGCCGGGCGCGCGAAGACGCGGCCTGGCACAGGACAAAGCCCACCGCTATATGAAGGCTGAAGGTTAAGAGAGGGAAGCAAATATTAACTATAGGGCATTGCGGGCAGACAAGTCTACCCGGTACCGCAACCCCTGCTTCGCTCGACCCGCCGGACCGTGTCTGGATTCGAGAGAATTCGATCAACCAGATCACCGTGGAACGGGGAGCTACAGGCAACACCGGCGCACCGCTGACGCATCGGATACAGATATCTTACCGCACGATGCGCGGATCGCACGTCCAGGTGGTGCGCAAGGCCTCCCCGCGGTGTGATGACACTCTCCTCCGCCCCGCCGGTTGGCGTACCCTAGTTCCAGCGCTCGATCCGTGCCCGCCGTCCCAGCGGACGCCGGGCAGGTGCCTGGTGCACCGCCGGCCGCACCCAACATTCAACGACGAAAGTGGATTCCCGCCATGAGCAACCGCCCAGACCAGGCACCCGCAGGCCAAGAAGCAGCAGCCGGAACCGATGTGGTCATCGTTGGCGGTGCCCGCACCCCGCAGGGCCGCCTGAACGGCCAGCTCGCCTCCTTCACCGCTGTTGAACTCGGCGCCTTCGCCATTGCCGGAGCCTTGGAAAAGGCCCGTGTTCCGGCCGCCGACGTGCACGCGGTCATCATGGGGCACGTCGTCCAGGCCGGCTGCGGCCAGAACCCGGCCCGGCAGGCCTCCATCAGGGCCGGCATCGGCTGGAACGTCCCAACCGTCACCATCAACAAGGTGTGCCTTTCGGGTCTGGCTGCGGTGATCGACGCCGCGCGGCTGATCCGGGGCGGCGAGGCCACCGTGGTGGTTGCCGGGGGCCAGGAATCAATGACCCGCGGCCCGCACCTGCTGCCCGGGTCCCGCCAGGGCTGGAACTACGGAAACATTTCGGCGCTCGACTCGGTGGCCCACGACGGCCTGACCGATGCCTTCGACAACGAGTCCATGGGGGTTTCCACCGAGCGCGGCAACACCAAGCTGGCGATCAAGCGGCTGGAACAGGACGAAGTCGCCGCCGCTTCCCACCGCCGGGCCGCCGCAGCCATGGCCTCCGGTGTGTTCGACACCGAGATCGTGCCGGTCACCGTTCCCCAGCGCAAGGGCGAGCCCCTGGTGCTTACCGCCGACGAGGGGGTCCGGCCCGGCACCACCTCGGACACGCTCGCCGGCCTCCGACCGGCCTTTGACCCCGAGGGCACCATCACCGCCGGAAATTCGTCCCCGCTGTCCGACGGCGCCGCGGCCCTGATTCTCACGACCCGCACCTATGCGGAGGAAAACGGGCTCGACGTGCTCGCCGTCGTCGGCGCTCCGGGCCAGGTGGCCGGCCCGGACAACACCCTGCATTCCCAGCCGGCCAACGCCGTCTTCGCCGCCCTGGACCGGGCGGGATGGAACGCCGCGGACCTGGACTTCATCGAAATCAACGAGGCCTTTGGCGCGGTGGCCGTCCAGTCCCTGAATGAGCTCGGCATGGACCTGGACCAGTGCAATCTTCACGGCGGCGCGATCGCGCTGGGCCACCCCATCGGTGCTTCCGGTGCCCGGCTGGCGCTGACGGCCGCCCATGAACTGATGCGCCGCGGCTCCGGCCGGGCGGCGGTTGCCCTGTGCGGCGGCGGCGGCCAGGGCGAAGCGCTGCTGCTTTACCGCGAACTGTCCTGATCCACCCGGCTCCGGGCCGAAACGCAGAAAGACCCCGTTCCAAGGAACGGGGTCTTTCTGTTCTCCGCAGCGGAAAGCTGCGGAAGGAAAAAACTACTACTTGACGGTAACCGTGGCGCCGGCAGCCTCGAGGGCGTCCTTTGCCTTCTCTGCGGCTTCCTTCGTAGCGCCTTCCAGGACAGCCTTCGGGGCGCTGTCGACAACGTCCTTGGCTTCCTTCAGGCCCAGGGAAGTCAGGGCACGAACTTCCTTGATCACTGCGATCTTCTTGTCGCCGGCGGCTTCGAGGATGACGTCGAATTCAGTCTTCTCTTCCTCGGCCTCGGCAGCGCCACCGGCGGGACCGGCAACTGCAACAGCAGCAGCGGTAACGTCGAAGGTCTCTTCGAAGAGCTTCACGAAATCAGAAAGCTCGATGATGGACAGTTCCTTGAAGGCTGCAATGAGCTCTTCGTTGGTCAGCTTCGCCATGGTGTGGCGTCCTTCCTATAAGTGGTGCGCGGGCACCAATGTGGTGCGTCGGCACCGGAGTGTGGATTGGAAGAGCGATTACTCTTCGGTGGCTGCTTCTGCGGCCGGAGCTTCTTCTGCGGCGGCCGGAGCCTCTTCCGCAGCGGGAGCAGATTCGGTGCCCTCGTCGAGCTTCAGGCGCAGTGCATCTACCGAGCGGACCAGCATGGACATCGGTGCCTTGAGGACACCGGCGACGCGTGCGAGCTGGAACTCACGGGATTCAAGAGCAGCCAAAGCGGCAACACCGGCTGCGTCGAGGTTGTTGCCCTCGAAAACGCCGGTCTTGATGATGAGCTGCGGGTTGGTCTTGGCAAAATCCGTCAGGCTCTTTGCAGCTGCAACTGCGTCACCCTTGATGAAGGCGATTGCAGTAGGTCCGGCAAGCTGGCCGTCGAACGCGTCGATGCCGGCTTCCTTGGCTGCAATGCCAGTCAGGGTGTTCTTGACGACCGAGTACTTGGTGTCCTGGCCGAGCGAACGACGCAGCTCCTTGAGCTGTGCAACGGTGAGCCCGCGGTATTCGGTTAGGACGGCAGCAGTTGAATCCTTGAAATCGGTGACGATTTCTTCAACAGCCGTTACCTTTGTTGGCGTTGCCATCTAACCCTCCTTCCGGGGAATAGTGCCGGTGGATCGGGTCCCGAACATAAAAAACGCCCCGGGCAGATGCACGGGGCTGAGCAGTGGTAACGCATAAGCGTACCGTTTGCTGAGTTCGTTCACCTGCGCAGGCCGCCCTCTGAAGGGACTTTCGGATGTCCGATCAACCGAGGTCCATCCGCGCGCCTGGAGTTCCGGGAGCTAAGGATGGGATTGAAAGCACATCGACCGACGGTCTTTGGTATATCCAGAGTACGGGAGAATCACCGCCCGGCCAAATCCCCTGCGCAGGGCCGGTCCGGCCGGGCGGCGCGGCGTCAGGAAGCGCCGCCGATCACCTTCTGCCACTCCCCCGAATAACCCGCCGGCTGAAAGCCAAGCTCGTCATTGATGGCCAGCATGTGCTCGTTCTCGGCCGCATTCCACGTCCAGATCCGGGCGGTTTCCGGCAGCTCTTCCCGCAGCCGGACCAGGTTCGCGGCCTTGAGCAGCATGCCGAGCCGGTGGCCCCGGTGCTCCCGGAGAACCAGTGTGTCGTCCTGGAAGGCGACCGCCGGATTGCTGTTGAACACCATCAGCACCGTGTGCCCGGCCAGCGCTCCGGTGGGAAGGTGCCGCACCGCACTGACCAGCACCTCGGCGTCCATGTCCAGCGCCTTCCGCTCGGCCTCCCGGACGCGGGCGGCGTCCCACTGTTCCTCTTCGACATCCAAGCCGGCCATTGGCGGAGCCACGCTCATCGCCTGTTTCAGCCGCGCATACGCGTCCACGAGGCGCTCCGGGCACGCACCGCGCCAGAATTCGAGACCATAGTCGGCACCGGACGCGGCTGCCGCGGCGTCAAGCGCTTCCTGCCCGACGGCGGCTGCCGCCAGATCCAGCCTGCTGATCCGCTCCACCTGTTCCAGGCTAAAGCCGCTTTTCGTGGCGAAGACAGCGGCAGCGTCGGCGGGGATGCTGCCCGCTCCGCTTTTCGGTGCAAGCGTGCCGCCGCTGCCCGCAGCGGGCCGCTCCGGATGGTCCGTCTCGCTCAGGATCGTCCTTCGGCCTCCGGCTGCCGCCGCCTGCTCGACTGCTGCGTACAGGCGCGAACCGAGCCCCGCCCGGCGTGCCTGCGGTGCCACCACCACTTTCACCGAGGCGGAGTGCGTGTTGTCGGCCAGCGGCAGGCTCAGCGTCGCCAGCCCCAGAATCTCCTTGCCGGAGCGGGCGGCCAGCAGCACCCGCCGCCGCACCGGCGAGGGGCGGCACCCGGCCAGCTGCGTTGCAGGCGAGTCATGGAAGTCGGTGTTGCCCCACAGCTCCAGCATGTGGTCGTTCAGCAATTGGCCCGCGGCTATAAAGTCCGCGGCGGCAGGATCCCCCGGGTCCAGGCTAGAGGGAATGACGAGCGGGGATATCACGGGGACCGTTTTAGTCATGGCTCACATCCTGCCGGAAGTGCCTGCAGATACGCAAAAGGCGGCCGCAGCGAAAAGCTGCGGCCGCCTTCAGCGGATTCGGGACGGCCAGCGTCCCTTGGGGCCGGTTAGGCCTAAAACCAATTACGCGTCGGCAAGTACCTTGGTCACGGCCGGGTCCACGGAGATGCCCGGGCCGAACGTGGTGGAGACGGTTGCCTTCTGGATGTAGCGTCCCTTGGAAGCGGACGGCTTCAGGCGCAGAACTTCTTCAAGGGCTGCAGCGTAGTTCTCGGCCAGCTTCTGCTGATCGAAGGACACCTTGCCGATGATGAAGTGCAGGTTGGAGTGCTTGTCGACGCGGAAGTCGATCTTTCCGCCCTTGATGTCGGTGACAGCCTTGGCGACGTTCGGCGTAACCGTGCCGGTCTTCGGGTTCGGCATCAGGTTACGCGGGCCCAGGACACGGCCCAGGCGGCCGACCTTGCCCATCATGTCCGGGGTAGCAACGGCGGCGTCGAAGTCGACCCAGCCTGCTGCAACCTTTTCGATCATGTCATCGGAACCAACGAAGTCAGCGCCGGCTGCAATAGCCTGCTCTGCCTTTTCGCCCGTTGCGAAAACCAGGACGCGGGCGGTCTTACCCGTACCGTGGGGCAGGTTGACCGTGCCGCGGACCATCTGATCGGCCTTGCGGGGGTCAACGCCCAGACGGAAGGCAACCTCTACAGTCGCATCGAACTTGGACGGGTTGGTTGCCTTCGCCAGCTCTACAGCCTCAACCGGTGCGTACAGCTTGTCCGCATCGATCTTGGCTACAGCTGCTTCATATGCTTTGCTGCGCTTTGCCATCTGCTTTTTCTCCTTGTGCAGTCGTGGTCTGTCGGACCGCGCTCGGCCCTGCCACACGCCGTCGTGCCCGATGGCACGATCAGCTTTTTATGAGTGTAAATGTTTGGTCGGCGGGCGGACCCGCTTTCCGGAAGTGCGGGCTGATTAGCCTTCTACGGTGATACCCATGGAGCGGGCGGTGCCGGCGATGATCTTGGCGGCAGCCTTCACGTCGTTGGCGTTGAGGTCTTCCATCTTCATGGTGGCGATCTCTTCGACCTGGGCCTGCGTCAGGTTGGCAACCTTGGTGGTGTGCGGGGTTGCGGAACCCTTGGCGACGCCGGCGGCCTTCTTGATCAGCTGGGCAGCCGGAGGAGTCTTCGTGATGAAGGTGAAGGAACGGTCTTCGTAGACCGTGATTTCCACGGGGATGACGTTGCCGCGCTGGGATTCCGTTGCAGCGTTGTACGCCTTGCAGAATTCCATGATGTTGACACCGTGCTGGCCAAGTGCCGGACCAATCGGAGGAGCCGGGTTGGCGGCACCTGCGTTGATCTGCAGCTTGATGAGGCCGGTGACCTTTTTCTTGGGGGCCATGAAAGGGTCCTTCTCTAAATTATGTTCCCGGGGAACAGGAGCGTCCGTCCGGGTTGGTGGCCGCCATGGCGTGGCGGCCGGACGCTGCCGGCAGGGTAAAGCGGACCTGCAGACAACGAAGTCTTTGTGCTACTGCAGCTTCGTGACCTGGCCGAAGCCAAGGGTCACCGGAGTCTCGCGCTCGAAGATGGTCACGAGGACCACCAGCTGCTGGGACTCGGGCTTGATCTCGGAGATCGTGGCCTGGAGCGTCTCGAACGGGCCTTCGTTGACCGTTACGGGCTCGCCGACCTCGAAGTCCACTGCGTAGTTCGAAGACTCCTGCGCGGGCTTGCCGGCTTCGGTCTTCGGGGAAACCACTGTGTGCTCCAGCATGGAGTAAACCTCTTTGAGGCTCAGCGGCACCGGGTTGTGGGCGTTGCCCACGAAGCCGGTGACGCCGGGAGTGTGCCGGACAACGCCCCAGGACGCGTCGGTCAGTTCCATGCGGACCAGAACGTAACCGGGGATGCGCACCCGGTTGACGATCTTGCGGGTCGTGTTCTTGATCTCGACGACTTCCTCCATCGGAACCTGGATTTCGAAGATGTTCTCTTCCATGTCCAGGGTCTGGATGCGGGTCTCGAGGTTTGCCTTGACGCGGTTTTCGTAACCTGCGTAGGAGTGGATGACGTACCAGTCACCCTCCTGGCGGCGCAGCTTGGCCTTGAAGGCCTCTGCGGGATCTTCCTCGGGCTCTTCTGCAGAATCATCTTCTGCGGAGCCTTCAGATGCGGAGTCGTCGGAGACTGAGTCTTCGGAGTCTGCGGAATCAGAGTTCACGGCCTCATCGGCGGTATCGGCGTCTTCTGCCGTCACATCGCCCTCAGCGGTGGCCTCGGCGGCGTCCGCTGCGGTCGTTTCATCCTCGGCATCCAGATCAGCGGTTTCGTCATTGATCTGTGATTCGAGTTCTTGCTCGGACACGTAGATTCCTGCTTTCTTCTTCAGAGCTCTATGGGGTTTGTCACTAGCTCAAAGGCCTGCGGTTCCTGCCCTTGGGGCGGAACACAGGCAGGGCGCTAGCTCTCGCCGCTGCCTTCACCGAAGATCCACAGTGCTCCTGCACCAAAGACAAAATCCAGAACTGTCACGATAACGATCATCACGACCACAAAGGCCAGGACCACGAGGGTGTATCTCAGCAGTTCCTTGCGGGTGGGGGTAACCACCTTTTTCAGTTCAGCAACAACCTGACGCAGAAAGAGCGTTATGGCCGCGAAGAAGCCGCGCTTCTTGGGCCCGCTGGAGGGGTGTCCCTTGGAGCTGCTGGCAGCTGTCTCGGTCACCTTTCGCCTCACTCATCTGTTCGGTTCACAGTCGCAGCGCGTGCTGGGACTGCTGCTTCATGAAGGACTGCTGAGCTGTCGTGATGACAGTCGTGCGCAGGGCAGACAGGACTCGAACCTGCAACCTGCGGTTTTGGAGACCGCTGCGCTACCAATTGCGCCACTACCCTATGGAGGAAATCAACTCTACCGGTAATACCCCTCGTCAGCGAACCGGCGACGGGCACAAACCAGTGTCGAGACTTCAACACCGAAGGTCTAGTCTACTCAATGTTTCCGGTTCCGTCGAACCGGGCCGCCAGGGGTGCGCTGCGGCGTCATTTTCCCGGCCGGATCCCGCCGGATCGCGCCGCGCTGCGCCGACCTTCCGGCGCTCTTTCCGCGCTGATTCCGGCGCCGCCCCGACCGCAAGAAACGGCCGGGACCTGCCCCTGCACCTAAACTGGGAGGAAACACGCCACCGCAACCACAGACGGGAACGTCATGCCTTCCACCGGCCGTATTTCAGAGCGCATCGCCTCCATCGCAGAATCCGCCACTCTTGCCGTAGATGCCAAGGCGAAGGCCCTCAAGGCCGCCGGACGCCCCGTGATCGGCTTCGGGGCCGGCGAACCGGACTTCCCCACCCCGGAGTACATTGTCGACGCCGCCGTCGAGGCCGCCCGCACCCCCCGTTTCCACCGTTACTCCCCCGCCGGCGGCCTGCCGGAGCTGAAGAAGGCCATCGCGGCGAAAACCCTGCGTGACTCGGGCTACTCAGTGGATCCGTCCCAGATCCTGGTGACCAACGGCGGCAAGCAGGCCGTCTACGAGGCCTTCGCCACCCTCTTGAATCCCGGCGACGAGGTCCTGCTGCCCGCCCCGTACTGGACCACCTACCCCGAGGCCATCCGGCTCGCCGGCGGGGTTCCCGTCGAGGTTTTCGCCGGCCCCGAGCAGGGCTACATGGTGACCGTGGAGCAGCTCGAGGCCGCCCGCACCGACAAGACCAAGCTGCTGCTCTTCTGCTCCCCCTCCAACCCCACCGGCGCCGTCTACCCCGCCGAGCAGGTCGCGGCGATCGGCCGGTGGGCAGCCGAGCAGGGCCTGTGGGTGGTCACCGACGAAATTTACGAGCACCTGACGTACGACGGCGTGGAGTTCACCTCCATCGCGACCGCCGCGCCCGAGCTGGGCGACAGGGTGGTTGTGCTCAACGGCGTGGCCAAGACCTACGCCATGACCGGCTGGCGCGTGGGTTGGATGATCGCCGCCGCCGACGTCATCAAGGCGGCCACCAACCTCCAGTCGCACCTGTCCTCCAACGTTGCCAACGTCTCCCAGATGGCAGCGCTGGCCGCCGTGTCGGGGCCGCTGACCGCCGTCGAGGACATGAAGACTGCCTTCGATCGCCGCCGCAAGGCCATGGTCTCGGCGCTGAACTCGATTGACGGGGTCGTCTGCCCCATGCCGGAGGGCGCCTTCTATGCCTACGCCGACGTCCGCGGACTCCTCGGGCGGGAATTCCCGGGCAGCAACGGGCCGGTGCGGCCGCAGACCTCAGCGGAGCTGGCCGCACTGATCCTGGAGACGGTGGAGGTGGCGGTGGTCCCCGGTGAGGCATTCGGACCGTCGGGCTACCTCCGCCTGTCGTACGCCCTCGGCGACGAGGACCTGGCGGCAGGCATGTCCCGGCTGCAGGAATTTCTGGGCCGGGCCCAGTAGCTGCACCGGTCCTCCTCCCGGCCGCCTGCTGCCCTAGAGCAGCCGGCGGTCGGCGGCCCACCGGCTGATCTCATGCCTGCTGGATAGCTGGAGCTTGCGCAGTACCGCGGACACGTGGGTTTCAACCGTTTTTACGGAGATGAAAAGTTCCCGGGCCACTTCCTTGTAGCTGTAGCCGCGGGCGATCAGCCGCATCACTTCCAGTTCCCGGGCCGACAGCCGGTCCAACTCGTCATCGACTGCGGCCACGGTGCCGGTGCCGAACGCGTCCAGGACAAATCCCGCCAGCCGCGGTGAGAACACAGCGTCTCCCCCGGCAACCCGGACCACGGCGTCGGAGATCTCCGCTCCCGAAATGGTTTTGGTGACGTAGCCGCGGGCACCGGCGCGGATGACCGTCACCACGTCTTCCGCCGAGTCCGAAACACTGAGTGCCAGGAAACGGGTGCTGCCCAGCAGATCCCGGCAGCCGGCGATCACTTCCGCGCCGCCGCCGCCGACCCCGCCGGGCAGGTGCACATCCAAGAGGACGACGGCGGGGCGGTGGGCGCGGATCGCGGCGATCGCCGACTCCACGGTGTCCGCTTCCGCGACAACCCGCAGTCTGCCGTCCAGGTCCGCTTTCAGCCCGGACCGGAAGATGGCGTGGTCATCAACGACTACAACATTGATGCCTTCGCCGGTGATGGTGGTGGTGCTTGTCATGGATGCTCCGATGCCTGGTTGGTGTTGGTGCCCGCTTCCGCCCCGGGCCGGGACAGCGGCAGCGCCAGCCGCACTTCCGTCCCCTCCGGTCCGCTGCGGATGAGGGCGGTGCCCCCGTTGCGCCTCATGCGTCCCACAATGGACTCACGCACGCCGAGCCGGTCCGGGGGCACTGCGTCCGGATCAAAACCTGTCCCGCGGTCGCGGATGAAAACCTCGGCGCGGTCCGCCGTGCACTCCACATAGACGGAGACCGGTCCGCCCGCGTGCTGTGCTGCGTTAACAAGCGCGGCCCGGGCGGCCTGGGTCAAAGCTTCAGTGGCAGCGTCCAGCGGCGCATCCCCCACCGTCACCACCTCCACCGGATATCCGTATTCGTCCGCGGACCAGCACCATAGTGTGGGGCCTGCTCCTCACGGTCACCGGCGTCCTGGTCCTGGCCTGGCTGCTAACCGACATAGCGTTCGACCCGCTGGTCGTCCTGCTCGGGCTGACGCTCGGCACCGGCGCAGCCCTGCTCGTCGGCGGCGCGGTCAGCGCCTACGGGGGACGGAACAGCGGACGAAACAGCGGAGCGCAGTAACTTTTTCACCCCGGGCGGAACCGCCCTCCAACTTCGATTCGAAGAGGCAAGCTGAAACCATGAACCGATTCTTTAGCATTCTGCATTCCTCCCCCGTCCGCAGGACCAACGGCTGGGCAGGCGGCGTTTGCGCCGGCGTCGCCCAGCACTTCGGCTGGGATGTCGCCGTGGTCCGGATAGCCGTCCTGCTCAGCTTCCTCCTGCCGTTTGTGGGTGTCTGGACCTACCTCGCCGCCTGGCTGCTGCTGCCGAAGACCGACGGCAGCATTGCCCTGGAACGCCTGATCAACAGGCGCTAGCTGCCCATTCCCGGCTCCGCGGCTCCGCAGAGCACCGTCCTGCAGTGGCCGGCGGGCGGGGGTGGCTAGAATCGAGGCTGAGGATCCACCAGCCCCGCAACGGAACCAGAGGTTAATCATGAAGATCGGCATCCTAACCAGTGGGGGCGACTGCCCCGGACTCAACGCAGTCATCCGCGGAGCCGTCCTGAAGGGGATCAAGATCCATGGTCAGGAGTTCGTTGGGTTCCTGGACGGCTGGCGCGGCGTGGTCGACGGCGACATCATCGATCTGCCCCGCGCCAGTGTCCGCGGCATTTCCAAGCAGGGCGGAACCATTCTGGGAACCTCCCGGACCAATCCCTTCGATGGCCCCAACGGCGGTCCGGAGAAGATCAAGGCGACAATGGACCGGTTGGGAATCGACGCGATCATCGCGATCGGCGGCGAAGGCACCCTCGCAGCGGCGCAGCGGCTCACCGATGCCGGCCTGAACATTGTCGGCGTGCCCAAGACTGTGGACAACGATCTGGATGCCACCGATTACACCTTCGGTTTTGATACCGCCGTGCAGATCGCCACCGAGGCGATCGACCGGCTGCGGACCACCGGTGAATCCCACCACCGCTGCATGGTGGCCGAGGTCATGGGCCGCCACGTGGGCTGGATAGCACTGCACTCGGGGATGGCAGCCGGCGCCCACGCCATCCTGATCCCGGAGAACCCGCAGAGCCTGGACCAGATCGCCGAATGGGTCACTCAGGCCCGTGACCGCGGCCGTGCACCGCTCGTTGTCGTCGCCGAAGGATTCGTGACCACCGACATGGAATCCCCGCACTCCGAACGCGGCCTGGATGCCTTCGGCCGGCCGCGGCTGGGCGGCATCGGCGAACTGCTTGCCCCGGAAATCGAAGCCCGAACCGGGATCGAGACCCGCGCCACGGTGCTGGGACACATCCAGCGCGGCGGAGTTCCGACGGCGTATGACCGCGTGCTGGCCACCCGACTGGGCATGGCCGCCATCGACTCCGTCATCGACAAGCTCTGGGGCACCATGGTGGCCCTGAACGGCACCGACATCGTCCACGTGGGCTTTGAGAAGGCGCTGGACAACCTGAAAACGGTCCCCAAACACCGCTACGACGAAGCCTCCATCCTCTTCGGCTGACTTCGCGGGCCGGGGAGCGCTCCGGTGTAGTTTGGAACGTATGAACTTGGATCCGGGAACGATTGCGATCATCCAGCTCGCCTGGTCCCGCCGCCTCGGCCTGGCCGATGATGCGCTTGCCGAAACCGGGAGAGGCAGCCGCATTTACAGTGTGCAGGAACAGTCGCGGCGGGTGTCCTTTGTGCGGCTGTTCGGCCGGGAGGTGTTCTGCGGGCCCGAGTGGGCGGCGGACCGCGCCCGCGGCAAGAGCACCGAGGAGCTCAGCCGGCACACCGCGCTCGCCAGCCTCTCGATGGAGTACGGCGGGCGTACCGTCGGCTCGGAGCGCCTTTGTTTCGCCGATTCCTTCCCCGGGCCGGTGGAGCCTGCCGACGAAGTCGCGGTGGCCGAGGACCAGGCGCTCGCGGTGCAGCTGGAGCGCCGGTGCCCGCCCGACGACGTCGCTGCAGCCGGCTTGTCCGGCAAGGAAACGCTGTTCATCGTGGTGGATGACAGCGCTGAGGAACCGGTGCCGCTGGCCGGAGCCGGTTACAGCATCCGGGACGGGATACTCGCGGACATCAGTACGCTCACCGCGCCGGACGCGAGGCGCCGGGGCCTGGGACGCTACGCCACCTCAGTCGCAGTCGAAGAGGCCATGGCGGAAGGCCTGATTCCGCAGTACCGGGCACCGCTGGACAACATTGGCGCTGCCAGGACCGCTGCCGGCGCCGGATTTGTCGCCGCCGGCATCCGTTCCGAGGTCCAGCTCTCCGCCTAGGCGCCGCCCCGGCCGGGGTTATGGCAGCAGATCCAGCATTTCCTGCCGCTTGAAGAAGCCTGCCGTATCACGTGCACTGGGTGAGCCGGCGTCCGGGTCCGCTCCGCCTTCCAGCAGGATGCGGAAGATCCCGGTGTAGCCCTTGAATACAGCACCCGCCAGCGGGGTCTGGCCCCGGTCATTCTGCGTATTCACATCGGCGCCCCGTTCCACCAGCAGGGCAGTCAGGTTCTCGTGGCCATGGTAGGACGCCAGCATCACCAGGGTGTCACCGGAGCCGTTGGTGAGATTCACCGGCACGCCGGCGTCCAGAAAACTCCGGATCCCGTCCGTATCGCCGGCCCGCGCAGCGTCGAACACCAGACCCGCCAGTTCAATGATGTCGTCGTCAATCTCTGGACGGGGTTCCGGGGTCATCATGGATCTCCTCTGAAGGGTGTGTTGGTCTGACGTCTTTTGCCGCTGGATGCGGCTATGCCCGTGGCGGGCGAAGGAAGCCGCCGGCCCGGCCGACGACCTGCCCGGCGTCGGGCGCCACGATGATCTCCTGTGCGGCGGCGTAGGGCTCGCCGCCGTCGTTCACCATCAGCGGGGCGGCAGGATCCGCTGACCGCTTCACCACGGCCAACGCCACCGCGCCCATCTCATAGTGCTGGGCCACTGAGGTCACAGTGCCCACCTTCCGCTCCCCCAGCAGCACTTCGCTGCCGGGCGCCGGCAGGGTGTGCTGGGAGCCGTCCAGCTGCAGGAACACGAGGCGGCGCGGCGGGTGGCCAAGGTTGTGCACCCGGGCCACGGTCTCCTGGCCCTTGTAGCAGCCCTTGGCCAGGTGCACCGCAGTCCGGATCAGGTCCAGCTCGTGCGGAATCGTCTTGTCGTCGGTCTCGGCGCCGAGCCGCGGGCGCCACGCGGCTATCCGCAGGGCCTCGGAAGCCATGGTGCCGGCCAGCGTGCGGCCGGAGGCCTCCACGGCCTGTTCCAGCTCGGCGGCAGGAATCAGGTACTCGTGCCAGGGGCGGTCGCGGCCGGGATGGGCATCCTCCGGCACCCCGGTATAGGCAAAGCCTCCGGGCCCGATGTTCGGCCAAGGATCAGTCCAGCACAGGTACTGCTCCCACGCCGGGACCGGTGCCACCGAGGCTGCCACGGCCCACTCGGCGCTGGCATCCGCCACTTCCACCCGAAGCATGAACTTCATCCGTTCGAGCCAGGCGGACAGGACCGGAGCTTCCGCCGCTTCCACGATCAGCCAGGCGGTGTCACCGTCGTCGAGGATCCGGGCGTCATGCTCGATCCGTCCCTGGACGCTCAGCAGCAACAGTTCCGAGCTCATTCCGGGCTGCAGGCTGCTGACGTGCTGCGAGGAGAGCGTGTTCAGCCAGCTCAGCCGGTCCGGGCCGCTGACGGTGACCACTCCGCGGTGGGACAGGTCGACGACGGCGTTGCCGCGGGCCAGTTCCCGCTGTTCGCGCAGGGGGTCGCCGTAGTGTGCGGCGACGCCGGCATCCAGGCCGCCGGCTTCCACCGCACCGTGGCGGGACAGGAGGGGGCTTCGATAAGTCATAACGGGTGCAACGTCCTTGCGGGTGCGGCTATTCCGCCGGGCAAAAGGTGTCTCAGGAGTTTTTCTTGAGGATGGCGGACGCATGGGCCGTCAGGGCGTTGCCGCCTTCGGCCACGTCCCAGCGCCAGTACAGGTCCCCGTTGACCAGCCCGAAGATGCGCGTGGCGGCTGTGTATTCCTTGGAATTCACGCCGCGCATCACCATGTCGGTGGTCAGAGAGATCTGCGGGCCCTTGATTTGGCCGTAGTACAGCTCAGCGATGCCGCCGGGATGGACGATGGTGGCCGTGATGTCGAAGCCGCCGGTGTCGTTGCGGAGTTTTTCAACCTCGTCGGCGCTGCGCAGGGCCGGGACGATGTCCGCGGGGGTGAGCCCGGGGCCGCCGTCGGCGTCGTTCAGCGGGCGGTCCAGCGCCCAGAAGCCGGTCTCGACCGCGAGTGGCCGCAGAACGGTGCCTTCCTCGTCGGTGAGCCAGCTTTCGGCCTCATACTTCAGGTACGGCAGGCCGTTCTGACTGAAGGTGACACGCTGCGAGAAGTACTCGGAGTCTGCCTCGCCCTCCCCGAGCCGGCCGGAGCCTTCCCAGGTGCCAAGCAGCCAGGACAACGGCACGAGCTCAGGGGTCAGATCGGTGGGAATCTCCATGGGCATGGCGCTGACCTGTTCCTTCGGGTTGCTGAGAGGTTACTTCTGCCCTTTATACAGGCGGCTGACGACTAGGCCGGCGAATGCTGCCATGCCGACGCCGGTGATGCCGAGCAGAACGAGAAAGAAGATTTCGAGGGCTAAGAGCGGATCCATAGCTACATCCTAACCCGCAGCCGCGGGCGTTTCCTTCCATGACATCCCGGTGGCATCCCGCATGACATCTCCCATGACATCCCCGTGCCGGGAAACCGGAACGCGCGGCAATCCGGCAGGGGTCAGGGTACGAGGAGCCGGGCCAGGAAATACACCACGGAGCCCAGCGCGAGAATCGGCGCCAGGGCCAGGGCGAGCCGGCCCCGGCGGGTGGTGATGTCGCGGGAGAGGACCAGCCGGCGCACTGCCATGATCACGGCGGCGCCCACGGCACCCATCAGGGCTGCTGACAACGCGGGAACATCGGCCTCGGGCTGCAGGACCCCGGCCAGCGCCCCGGCGAGGGCGCCCGCGGCGACGCCCAGCGGTGCTGCGATCCGGTCCGGCACTGGAATAAGGCTGGCGGCCAGGGCCGCCACGATGCCGGCGGCCGCCATGGTCAGGCCCGCCGGACTGCCGTCGGTACCGGCCAGCCGGTCCGCTGCAACCCAGCCGGACCCCATCACGGCCAGGAGCACACCGGCGATGTTGCCGATGGTCGATTCCAGCCGGTGGGCCTGGCCGGTGCCTCGCAGCAGCTGAATGAGGAAGATCGCGCCCACGCCCACGGCGGCGATTCCGGGCAGCCAGGTCAGCAGGGCAGCAGCCGGGGCAACAAACGCCGCAGCGCAGGCCCCTGCGCCGGCCAGCGCCAGCACGGCGCCCTGGGTTTTTTTCGCCGGCACATCCAGCAGGTGCGGCCAGCCGATGCCCATGACAACTGCCAGAAGGCCGGTCATCACCGCAACGGCCGCCACCGACCAGTACGAAGCACCTACGATGCCAATGAGGGCTGCTCCCGCAAGCACCGCTACGCTCCAAAGTTTCACTTAAGCCATCCTGCCTTATTACGCCGCGCAGAAGAAAGCTACAGGCCGGGCGTTCCCGCATGGTTATACTTTCAACACCTTCGCCTCCTGCGGATGCGGTCAAGCTTGTGCCCAACGATGTGCGCCCAACTTTCGGAGGATCCATGTCGCACATTCTGCTCCTGACCAACAGTCCGGGCCCCTCAGTGGATGTCCTGCCTGCCCTCGGGCTGTTGAACCACAAGGTCCAGGTTGTTCCCGCCGAGCCCACGGCGCTGCTGGAAACCGATCCCAGCGACGTGGTCCTGGTTGACGCCCGCAAGGACCTGGTCGGTGCCCGGTCCCTGACCCAGCTGCTGAAGGCCACCGGCCTCGACACTCCCCTGATCCTTATTCTGACCGAGGGCGGAATGGCCGCCGTGGCGGCGAACTGGCTCGCCGACGACGTCATCCTCGACACGGCCGGGCCCGCCGAGCTGGAAGCCCGGCTCCGGCTGATGGCGGCCCGGGTCCACTCCACGTCCGAGGCTGCCAGCACCGAAATCCGCGCCTCCGGCGTCGTGATCGACGAGGCCAGCTACACCGCACGGGTGAACGGCACGGCGCTCAACCTGACCTACAAGGAATTCGAGCTCCTGAAGTACCTGGCGCAGCATCCCGGCAGGGTTTTCACCCGTGACCAGCTGCTGCACGAGGTCTGGGGCTACGACTATTACGGCGGCACCCGGACCGTGGACGTCCACGTGCGGCGGCTGCGCGCCAAGCTGGGCACGGACCACGAGAACCTCATCGGCACCGTCCGCAACGTCGGATACCGGTTCACCCGCTCCCGCCTGGCCGAGGACCCGGCACCCGCAGCGAGCCAGGACGCCTGACCCCTCCGTCCCCGCGATGCCCGTCCCCCGCGACACCCGAGGTCCGGACGGGCCGCGGCCGCTTTGAGCCGTCCGGGTTGCCCGCCGGCCTCCGGGCGTTAGGCTTCTTCAATGAGAGACGAACGAGTATTGCCCTGGACCGTCACCCTCACCAAGGGAACGCCCGATCCGGAACTCCTGGCCCAGATCCGTGAGCTCGCCTCCGCCGCCAACGACGCCGACGGCAATCCACCGCTCTCGGAGCAGACACTCGTTGATCTTCGTTCCGCCGAAACGGATCCCGGCTCGCTGTTGGTTTTTGCCACCGTCGCCGAGGACGAGTCCCCGGCGGCCTCGGCCGCGAAGGCCCTGGCCGGCGTCGCCGTGCTGATCCGCGGACGGGACGGAGAACCCGGCGTCCTGGAGCTGGTGGTTCATCCCGCATACCGGAGCAAGGGAGTGGGCGCCGCCCTGGCAGCCGCGGTGCAGGAACAGGTGGGCGAAGGCTCGTTCCCCGCGCCCCAGGCGTGGTCGCACGGCAACCATGAAGCCGCCGTCGAACTCGCGCAGCGCTTCGGCTACCGCCCCGTGCGCGAGCTCCTGCGCCTGCGCCTGACCCACGGCGGCGAGGCTGCCGCCCTGCCCCCGGCCGACCTGCCAGACGGCGTGTCGCTGCGGTCCTTCCGGCCGGGCACCGACGAAGACGCCTGGCTCGCCGCCAACGCTGCGGCATTTGCGCACCACCCCGAGCAGGGCGGCATGACGCGCGCCGACCTGCAGGCGCGGATGGCGGAAGACTGGTTCGATCCGGAAGGCTTCCTCCTGGCGGTCCGCGATGACGACGGCGCGATCCTCGGCTTCCACTGGACCAAGGTCCATCCCGGCGCGGGCGGCCATCCGCCGATCGGCGAGGTGTACGTGGTCGGCGTCGTTCCCGCCGCCCAGGGCATGGGACTGGGCAAGACCCTGACCGTCGCGGGCATCCGGCATCTTCAGGACGCCGGGCTGCAGGCAATCATGCTCTACGTGGATGCCGACAACGAAGCCGCCATGGCGCTCTACAAGAGGCTGGGGTTCGTCCGCTGGGACACCGACGTGATGTACGCGGCCGGATGAGCCGGAACAGCTTGTAATGTTGATTCGACGGCTGTGTCCGCCGGGGAACCCCGGGAGCACGGTCCGAACCGCCGCCAGTACTGCAGGGAGAGACCATGGGATCCGATACCGCCGCCGAACCGCATTACACTTTCGGGTCGGCTGAGTCCATGTCTGCGCCCCGGGCCACCGAGGACCGGATAGACATTCCCGACTTCGGCCCGGCGCTGGTGCCCGAGGGGGACATCAGTCCGGAACGCTTCCTGGACCGCGAGATCAGCTGGCTGCACTTCAACGCCCGGGTCCTGGAGCTGGCCGAGGATCCGGACCTGTACCTGCTGGAACGGGTCAGCTTCCTGTCCATCTTCGCGTCCAACCTCGACGAGTTCTTCATGGTCCGCGTTGCCGGCCTGAAGCGCCGGATTGCCACCGGCCTGGCCGTCCCCTCGGCGGCCGGGCTGAGTCCCATTGAACAGCTGGAACACATTGTCGAAGCCGGCTACCGGCTGCAGCAGCGCCACGCCGAGGTCTTTTCGCGGCAGATCCGGCCCGCCCTGGCCGAGGAACAGATCTTCCTGGTGGGCTGGGACGAGCTCGACGACACGTCCAAGGCGTACCTGCACCGCCAGTTCGCCTCCAAGGTCTTTCCGATCCTCACGCCGCTGGCCGTGGATCCGGCGCATCCCTTCCCCTACATTTCCGGGCTGTCGCTGAACCTGGCCGTCGTCGTCCGCAATCCCGTCAGCGGCAAGGAATTCTTCGCCCGCGTGAAGGTGCCGGACCAGCTGCCGCGCCTGATCTCCGTGGACGGCCCCCGGGCCGGCAACGTGGCGGGCCGGGTGGCCCGCTTCATTCCGCTCGAAGACGTGATCGCCGAGCATCTGGACCAGCTCTTCCCCGGCATGGACGTCATGGAACACCACGCCTTCCGGGTGACCCGCAACGAGGACCTGGAGGTGGAAGAGGACGACGCCGAGAACCTCCTGCAGGCGCTCGAAAAGGAACTGCTGCGCCGCCGGTTCGGCCCGCCCGTCCGGCTTGAGGTCACCACCGACATCAATCCCAGCATCCGTGAACTGCTGGTGCGCGAACTCGGCGTCGAAGAGGACGAAGTTTATGCCCTGCCGGCTCCGCTGGATCTGCGCGGCCTGGCCGGCATCAGCCGGATTGACCGCGCCGACCTGCACTATCCCAAGCAGGTCCCGCACACCAGCCTGCACCTGAAGGAATCCGAAACCTCCAAGCCGGCCGATGTGTTCGCCGCCATGCGCCGCCGCGACATCCTGCTGCACCACCCGTACGATTCCTTCTCCACCTCGGTTCAGGCCTTCCTGGAGCAGGCCGCCGCGGATCCGCGCGTCCAGGCCATCAAGCAGACCCTGTACCGCACGTCCGGGGACTCCCCCATCGTTGACGCGCTGATTGACGCCGCCGAATCAGGCAAGCAGGTCCTGGCCCTGGTGGAGATCAAGGCGCGCTTCGACGAGCAGGCGAACATTTCCTGGGCCCGCAAGCTGGAGCAGGCCGGCGTCCATGTGGTGTACGGAATCGTGGGCCTGAAAACCCACTGCAAGCTCTCCCTGGTGGTCCGCCAGGAAGTGGACGGGCTGCGGCGCTACTGCCACATCGGCACCGGCAACTACCATCCGCGCACCGCCCGGTACTACGAGGACCTCGGGCTGCTGACGTCCAACGAACAGGTGGGCGAGGACCTGACAAAACTCTTCAACCAGCTCTCCGGCTACGCCCCGAAGTCAACGTTCAAGCGCCTGCTGGTGGCTCCCCGGTCGGTCCGGTCAGGCCTGATCGACCGCATTGAGCGGGAAATTGCCAACAAAAAAGCCGGGCTGGCCGCACGCGTGATCATCAAGGTCAATTCGATGGTGGATGAGGCGATCATCGACTCCCTGTACCGGGCCTCGCAGGCCGGCGTCCGGGTGGACGTGATCGTGCGCGGCATCTGCTCGGTGCGGCCGGGTGTTCCGGGACTGAGCGAGAACATCACCGTCCGTTCCGTGCTGGGCCGCTTCCTCGAGCACTCCCGGGTCTTCGCGTTCGCCAATGCCGGGGATCCGGTGGTGTTCATCGGTTCGGCCGACATGATGCACCGCAACCTGGACCGCCGGGTGGAAGCCCTGGTGCAGCTGGCCTCACGGGAGGACGTCGCTGACCTCATCTCCCTCATGGACCGCTACATGGACCCCGGGACGGCGAGCTGGCACCTCGAGAAGGACGGCATCTGGACCCGGCACCATAAGAACGAGGAGGGGGAACCGCTCCAGGACGTGCAGTCCTGGCTGCTGGCTTCCCGGTCCCGCCAGCGCGCCGCCGCCCGCCGTTGATGGTCATGTCCACTGAACCCGGAACCTCGGCGGACGAGCTGATTCAGCCCCAGGGCGAACGGACCCGGCCTTCGGGTGCCGGCGGCTGGCCCGACGGCGAGAAAACGCCGGGCGAGGGCGGCACCGCGGCGGAGGCCATTCGAGTGGTGGCCGCCGGCGCCCTGTGTTGGCGCACCCGGGACGGCCGGCTCGAGGTCCTCATGATTCACCGCCCCCGGTACAAGGACTGGTCCTGGCCCAAAGGAAAGCTGGACGACGGGGAAACCACTCCCGAATGTGCGGTGCGGGAGGTCCGGGAGGAAGCCGGGATCCGGATCCGGCTGGGCATTCCCCTGCCGGCCCCTGTGTATCCGGTGGCGTCGGGCATGAAGATTGTCCATTACTGGGCCGCTCGGATCCAGGACGGCAAACCGGTTCCGGACGGCAAGGAAGTGGACGGCGTCCGCTGGTGCAGTCCGGAGGAAGCGCACGCCGAGCTGACCAATCCCTCCGACAGGCTGCCGCTGCATGCCCTGGAAGAGGCCCATGCCGAGGGCAGGCTCCGGACCTGGCCGCTGATTGTTGTCCGGCATGCCAAGGCGAAGCCGCGCTCCTCCTGGACCCGGGCCGAAGGCGACCGGCCGCTGGCGGCAACCGGGCTGCGCCAGGCACAGGCCGTGTCGCGGCTGCTGGCCGCGTGGCTCCCGGACCGCGTGGTGTCCAGTCCCTGGGTCCGCTGCGTGCAGACGGTGCGTCCGTATGTGAAGGCAAGGTCAGTGAAGTTCAAGACCGTGGATGCCATCACCGAGCGCAGCGCCAAGCGCAAGCCGGGGAAGGCACGGAACGCGGTGGAGGCGCTGTTCGACAAGGGCAAGCCGGTGGTGCTGTGCACCCACCGGCCGGTGCTTCCCCTGACCTTCGAGGTCCTGTCCCGGCACATGCCCACCGGCCTGTCCATTGGGCTGCCGTCCAAGGACCCGTTCCTGGCGCCGGGTGAAGCCGTGATCTGCCAGGTCAGCGCAACCGACGAGGGAAGAATCGTCTCGCTGGAACGCTTCCGGGCCTTCGACGACTAGCTGGGGCCCGATCCGGATAGGCTTGGCCCGCCCCAGGCGAGCCAAGCCTATCCGTGCTTTTTTCGGTGCACCCGGCGGCCTAGGGTGGGGCCATGAGCACATTCACGGAACTCCTCGAAGCCCAGATCGGCCACGAATTCAACGCCTCCCAGCAGTACGTTGCGATGGCAGTGTTCTTTGACGGTGAAGACCTCCCGCAGCTGGCCCGGCACTTCTACGCCCAGTCGGTGGAGGAACGCAACCACGCCATGATGCTGGTGCAGTACATGGTGGACCGGGACCTTCCCGTTCGCATTCCCGGCATCGCAGCGGTGCGCAACGACTTTTCCACCGTGGTGGAACCCATAAGCCTGGCCCTGGAACAGGAAAAGCAGGTGACCCGGCAGATCGAGGCGCTCTTTGCCGCGGCGCGCGCCGAAGGTGATGCCCTCGGCGAGCAGTTCATGCTGTGGTTCCTCAAGGAACAGGTGGAGGAAGTTGCCTCCATGTCGACGCTGCTGACGGTTGCCAAGCGGGCCGAGAACCTCTTCGACTTGGAGAACTTCATGGCCCGCGAGCAGATCGGCGACAGCGGCCGGCACGACGCCGCGGCACCCGCAGCCGCCGGCGGCGCGCTCTAACCCTCAGAAGCCAGCGAGGACGGGCGGCAAACAGCCAAGTGCACAGACGAACTAGACTGATGCAGTGACTATTCCTACCCCGTATGAAGACCTGCTCCGCGACGTCATGGACCACGGGACGCAGAAATCCGACCGCACCGGCACCGGCACCCGCAGCGTTTTCGGCCGCCAGATGCGCTTTGACCTGCAGGATTCCTTTCCGCTGATCACCACCAAGCGGGTGCACTTCAAGTCGGTGGCCCTTGAGCTGCTGTGGTTCCTGCGCGGGGACTCCAATGTCCGCTGGCTGCAGGAGCGCGGCGTGAAGATCTGGAACGAATGGGCGGACGACGACGGCGAGCTGGGCCCGGTCTACGGCGTCCAGTGGCGCTCGTGGCCGACGCCGGACGGGGGCTCCATCGACCAGATCGCCAAGGTGGTCGAGAGCATCCGGACCAATCCCGATTCCCGCCGCCACATCGTCACCGCCTGGAACCCGGCCGAGGTGGACAACATGGCCCTGCCGCCGTGCCACGCCCTGTTCCAGTTCTACGTGGCCGACGGGAAGCTCTCCTGCCAGCTGTACCAGCGCTCCGCCGACCTGTTCCTCGGGGTGCCGTTCAACATTGCCTCTTACGCGCTGCTGACCCTCATGGTCGCGCAGCAGACCGGCCTGGAGCCGGGAGAGTTCGTCTGGACCGGCGGGGATGTCCACATCTATGACAATCACGTGGACCAGGTCCGGGAACAGCTCAGCCGCGAGCCCTTCCCCTATCCGCAGCTGCGCCTGGCGCGGAAGCCGGACTCGATTTTCGGCTACGCCCTGGAGGACTTCGAGGTCCTGGACTACCGGCACCATCCCGGCATCAAAGCTCCGATTGCAGTCTGAGAGGCGCGCTCCCTTGAGTAACTTGAGCAGCTTGAGTAATTCCACCGGCGGCATCCGCTACTTTCCCGCCGGCGGCGCAGAGGCTTCCCCCGAGGGGCAGGACCTGAGTTCGGCGCTGGCGGAGCATGTGCCCGCGGATACCCGGGATCCGCTGATCGGCCTGATCTGGGCCCAGACGATCGACGGGGTGATTGGCCGCGACGGCGGCATGCCGTGGCACCTTCCCGAAGACCTGGCGCACTTCAAGGCCACCACTGCGGGACATCCGGTCATCATGGGGCGGCGGACCTGGGAATCCTTCCCGCCCGCCTTCCGCCCGCTGCCCGGCCGCACCAATATCGTGGTCAGCTCCAGCGACACGCTGGCTGCGGAGATCGCGCCGTCCGGCGCCGTCGTCGTTCCCTCGCTGGAGCAGGCGCTGGACACCGCTCGCCGCAGTCCGGGCAGCGGGGAAATCTGGATCATCGGCGGCGCCCGGCTCTGGGAATCGGCTGTGCCGCTCGCCGACGCCGCGGTGGTAACGGTCATCGATGCCAGCATCGAGGGCGACACTTATGCGCCGGGGCTGGGACCGGACTGGACGTTCACCGCCGTGAGCCCGGCCCGGGGATGGTTTGCCGCCGCCAACGGCACCGCGTACCGGATTGCCTTGTGGGTCCGCGCCCGGACGTCCGACACCGTCACCGATCAGGACGGGCAAGCCGAACTGCCCTAAACTGGGAAGCATGACTTTCGCAGCTACCTCAGTTCCCACCGCGGGCTTCATCGGCTGGCGGGGCATGGTCGGTTCCGTCCTCATGCAGCGCATGCAGGACGAGGGCGACTTTGACCTGATCAACCCCGTGTTCTTCTCCACCTCCAACGCGGGAGGCGCCGCGCCGGCCTTCGCCGACGGTGCGGGAAAGCTTCAGGACGCGTACGACGTCGAGACGCTGGCCAAGCTGCCGATTATCGTCACCGCCCAGGGCGGGGGCTACACCTCCGAGGTCTACCCCAAACTGCGCGACGCCGGCTGGGACGGGCTCTGGATTGACGCTGCGTCCACGCTGCGGATGGAGCAGGATTCGATCATCGTCCTGGACCCGGTGAACCGGAACGTCATCGACGCCGGCCTGGCGCGCGGCGTGAAGAACTTCGTGGGCGGCAACTGCACTGTCTCCTGCATGCTGATGGGACTGGGCGGACTGTTCCGCAACGGCCTGGTGGAGTGGGGCACCTCCATGACCTACCAGGCGGCTTCGGGCGGAGGCGCCCGGCACATGCGCGAACTGCTCAACCAGTTCGGATCGCTGAACTCCGTCGTGGCGGACAATCTGGCCGATCCCGGCTCCGCCATCCTGGACATCGACCGGGCCGTCCTGGCCCAGCAGCGGAACCCGGACCTGGACGCCTCGCAGTTCGGCGTGCCGCTGGCGGGTTCGGTGATCCCTTGGATCGATGCTGACCTGGGCAACGGGCAGTCCAAGGAAGAATGGAAGGCCGGCGCGGAGACCAACAAGATCCTGGGCCGGGAAACCGACGGGCGGATTCCGTTCGACGGTCTGTGCGTCCGGATCGGCGCGATGCGCTCGCACTCCCAGGCGCTGACGCTCAAGCTCACCGAGGACCTGTCCGTCGCCGAGATTGAACGCATCATCGACGCCGACAACGAATGGGCCAAGGTGGTGCCCAACACCAAGGAAGCGTCCATGGCGGAGCTGACACCGGTGGCGGTCAGCGGAACCCTGGACATTCCGGTGGGCCGGATCCGCAAGCTGGAAATGGGCCCGGAGTACATCAGCGCCTTCACCATCGGTGACCAGCTGCTCTGGGGCGCTGCCGAGCCGCTGCGGCGCATGCTCAAGATCGCCACCGGCAACCTCTAAAACACCGGGTTTTTCGGTTAGGGCTCAGGGTTCCGCCGGCCCGCGAAGCGGACCAGCAGGAGAACCAGGGCCACGCCCGCAGCCACTACCAGGGCGGCGAGTGGCCAGGGGGCTCCGCCGTCCAGCATCCGGAAAGCCGTCCGCAGGGCGACCAGGGCCACCAGGAAACCCGCCGGATAGACGGCCAGCGGCCATCTCCCTCGCGCCATCTGCTGTCCTTCCTGCCGGTGCCGGGGCGGCGGACTGCGCCGGCGGTTGAGCTTGAGGCTACCCCTTCCGCCCAGTGTCAGTGGCAGGTGGGACGGTGTTCCCATGGAGCAGAAACCGGCAGGCCAGCAACCCCTGGAATCCATTGATTCCATCCTCGACAGTTTTTTCGCGTCCAGCTGCATCGGCAAACAGATACCCACGGGCGTGCGGTATCTGCGGGTGGGGGCGCATCTGCGGGATTACCTCGAAATGGAAGGCGAGCGGATTCTCTGCGCCGAAGACGCCGAGCTGCTGGACCTTGAGCGGTCCCTGGATCCGGACTCGGCCTTTGCCCGGCTGTTCGGAGCGGAAGTGCTCGCCTACCTGCTCAGCGGCTTCCTGGAACCGGAGTGGCTGCTGCCGGATCTCCAGGACCGCCGGACCCAGATAAGCCTGACGCCGCGGCTGATCCAGTGGCTGTGCAACTGCCGTCTGCTGGATCCCCGCCGGGACCGCGCCGCCATCCACAGCACCCGGGCGGCGGCGGCCTGGGCGCGGCGCGGACCGGCCCGCGGAGGGCCGCGTTAGGCGGTCAGAGGCTGCAGTTGATCAGCAGCGGCTCGGGGTGCAGCCGGATGCCGAACGCGGCCTCCACGCCGTCGGCCACGGCCCGTGCCACGGCCAGCAGGTCTTCGGCGGTGGCGTTGCCGCGGTTCGTCACGGCCAGCGTGTGTTTGGTGGACAGCGAGGCGCGGCCGCCGGCCAGTTCAGTGCCCTGGCCGGTGGAGGGCAGGCCGAACCCCTTGGGAAAACCGGACCGGTCAATCAGCCAGGCGGCGCTGAGCTTGACCATGCCGGGCTGGGACACCGGATAGCGCGGCGCGTCCGGCGGCAAATGAGCGGCCGCTTCCTCGGACACCACCGGGTTCGTGAAGAACGATCCGGTGCTGTACGTGTCGGGATCCGACGCGTCGAGCACCATGCCCTTGCCGGCACGCAGGCGCAGGACCTCGCGGCGCACGTCGTCGGCGGGAGCACGCTCGCCCACCTGCACGTTCAGGGCGCGGGCCAGCTCGGCGTAGCGCACCGGGGCGCTCTCCATGCCGCGGGTCAGCCCGAAGTCGACGGTGAGGACCACATAGCGCGGCGAGCCGTTGACGGTGCTGCGCTTGAGCACCGAGTCGCGGTAGCCGAACTGCAGGTCCTCGTTGCCGAAGGAGACGATGGCGCGGTCCTGCCGGTCCCAGGCGCGGACTCCGGTGATGCTGTGCGAGACGTCGGCGCCGTAGGCGCCCACGTTCTGGACCGGCGTCGCGCCGGCCAGTCCCGGAATGCCGGAGAGTGCCTCCAGGCCGGAGCAGCCCTCGCGCAGCGTTTGCGCCACCACCTCATCCCAGGGGTGTCCGGCCTGGGCCCGGACCGTCACGGTTCCATCGGTGTTGGCGTTCAGGTCCAGGCCGAGGGTGGCGACGTGGACCACCGCACCATCAAAACCGGCGTCGGAAATCAGCAAATTGGAGCCGCCGCCCACGATCAGCAGCGGTTCCTTCGCTTCGTCGGCGGCGCGGACCGCGCCGATCAGCTCGTCTTCGGTTTCCGCGTTGATGTAGCGGCGCGCCGGGCCGCCTACGCGGGAGGTGGTCAGGGAGGCCAGGGGTACCGAGGTCAGTGCGCTCACCAGATCCGTACAACCGCCTGTGCCTTGACCAGGACCTTCTTGCCGTCGTAGGTGACGGTGAGGTCCACGCGTGCGGTGGAATTGTCGGCGTCGAGCGCGCCAATGACGCCGGTGACCTCGACGACGGCGCCGGGTTCCCCTTCAATGTCCTCGACGGGGACGGGGCGGGTGAAGCGGGTCTGGTAGTCGATGACGGCGCCGGGGTCGCCGATCCAGTCGGTCACCAGCTGCACTGCGGCGCCCATGGTGAACATGCCGTGGGCGATGACGCCGGGCAGGTCCACGCTGCGGGCGAAGCGCTCGTTCCAGTGGATGGGGTTGAAATCTCCGGACGCTCCCGCGTAGCGGACCAGGTCGGCGCGGGAAATCTCCAGCGTGGCGGAACCGATTTCCTGCCCGGGAGCGAGTTCGCTCAATGCAATCGACACGGCGTTACTGCCCTTCTCCTCGGACGAGGATTGATGACACGGCGGTGGCGACTTTTTCGCCCTCCGTGGTGGAGATCTCCGAGCGGGTGGTGAGCAGGGCGCCGTCGCCCATGGCCCGGACGGCATCCACGGAAAGCTCAGCGATGAGTTCGTCGCCGGCGACGATTGGCCGGTGGTGGGTGAAGCGCTGGTCGGCGTGCACCACGCGGGTGAAGTCGATGCCGGCGTCGGGGTCTGAGATGAGCTGCGCGTCGGCGCGCTGGGCCACGATCACGGCAAACGTGGGAGGGGCCACCAGATCGGCATAACCCAGGCGCTCGGCTTCGGCCACGTCAAAGTGGGCGGCATGGCTGGCCTGAACGGCGCGGGCGAATTCGCGGATCTTCTCGCGGCCCACCTGATACGGCTCGCTGGCAGGGTAGCTGCGGCCCTGCAGCTCGGGATTAATGCTCATTTGGTTCCCTTCATCCGGCGCCGGGCGTCCCGGGCTCGAACCACCATGCCGGTGAGGTGCAGGCACATGCCCACCACGATCACCGGGGCGGCAATGTACATCAGCAGCTGAGACTCGCTAACGGCGCCGACGACGACCATCAGCACACCGGCTCCCGAGACCACCAGCGCGGAGACGACCAGTTTGCGGTACAGGGCGGAACCGGTCTCCCAGGGAGTGTTTAGCATGGTCCCAGAATACAGGCGCGGCACCTCCCGCCGCGAAACGGGGCCCGGGCCGCCGGCTTGCTCAGAAGAGCGCGGTCTGCAGGGCCGGCAAAAGGGTCCGGTAGGGGCCGGTCTGCAGGCGCCGGCCCTTGAGCCGGGCCAGATTCGCAACGAATGGCGTGTCGGAGCCCTCCACCCGCACCAGCGCCGCGGCTCCCAGCATGGCCTCGATGGACAGACCGTGTTCACCGCTGCCCGGATCCAGCGGGTACGGGGCCGCCCCGGCCGCGCCGAGCACGGTTTGCGCCTGCTCCGGGCGCTGCCAGGCCTCGTCAGCGACGGCGAACCCTTCGATGCCGGAGCCGCGCAGCAGATGACGCGCGGACGCCGCGTGGCGGGAATTGATTCCGTCCAGAAGGTCCGGCGCCAACGGCCGGGTCAGTGCCGCGGTCTTCGCGCCGGCACGGACCGCCTGGACCAGCCCCGCTTCGGCCGTGACCAAATCTTCGAGGATGCGGACCACGCGTCCGTCCCCGGCGCGGGCAACGTAACGCGCCGCCACCGCGCCCTGCTCGGTCAGGCGCAGGCGCTTGTGCCCGTCAGCGGCCGGGCCCACCTTGGTGGTGCCGTCGGCAAAGGTCGCCACATAGAGCCAGTGCGGCTGGGCCAGGTACAGCTTCAGCCCCGGGGACGCGATGCCTGACCGGTGGCTGTTGTGCACCAGCCGCCAGTCGTCACGGGCGAAGCAGGGCCCGCACTGATAGCCGCGGTCCGCCGGAGCGTGTCCCGGACAGGGTTCGTGGAGCCGGGTGTGCCTGTCCTGCACCTTCACGGAGCCGAGGCAGTATTTCAGGGCTCCGCCGTCCCCGGGCAGCACCCGGTAGGCCAGGGCGGTGCCGGCGTCGAGCCGCCGGCGCTCCCGTGCTCCCTCGGGAGTGCTCAGCGCCAGGTACGGGCCGTCGTCGTCCCAGGAAACTCCGGTGCACAGGTACCGGCCGGCAGCAGTCATCGAAGCGGATCTCCAGGTATTCAGCGGGCGGGCAGGACATTTGGCAGCAGGACAATGGGCGGGGAATAGCTTCCCCGCCCATTGTCCCGCTGTCTCATCCCGCCGCGGCGGACCGGCCCCGGCCTGTCGCCGCGATCTCCGGCCGGAGATTGCAACGGGTCAGGCGTGCTGGCCTTCGTGCTCGCCTTCGGCGATTTCCTCGACCAGTTTGTCGTTGAAGGCGGGCAGGTCGCCGGGGTTGCGGCTGGTCACCAGGCCCTGGTCCACCACCACTTCCTCGTCGCTCCAGTTGGCGCCGGCGTTCTTCAGGTCCGTCGCCAGGGACGGATAGGACGTCATGTCGCGCCCCCGGACCACGCCGGCCTCGATCAGCAGCCAGGGGGCATGGCAGATTGACGCCACCGGCTTGTGCGCCTCGAAGAACGCGCGGGCAAAATCCTGGGCGTCTTTGTCCACCCGCAGGTAATCGGCATTGACCACTCCCCCGGGCAGCACCAGCGCGTCATAGTCCGCGGCGTCCGCGTCCGCGACGGTCAGGTCGACGGTGAAGGTCTCCCCCTTGTCGATGCCGTCGAAACCCTGGATGGTGCCGCTGGACAGGGAGACCAGTGTGGGCTCTCCGCCGGCAGCCTTCACGGCTTCCCACGGGCTGGTGAGCTCCACCTGTTCCACCCCGTCGGTTAGGAGAAAAGCGACCTTCTTGCCGGAAATATCATGCTCAGCCATGTTGCCTCCGTTTATCCTCGATGCTTGGCCGGCGGTTGCCTGAAACGTTCAATGAACCGCCTCGCCGAACCTGGCGGTTCCGCTGCCCCTACCCTAGAAAACACCGCCGACAATAAGCAAGCTGACTATCTTCGCGGGCGGTTCAGCTAACGGGCCCTGTTTCCGACAGGCCCGCGGCCACTGCCGCAGCGGCGGTGAGCCAGGCCCGCTGCGTCGCCGAGCGAAGCGAACCGTACCGGATTTGCCCCTTCCGCAGCGCAGCGTCGTAGGGAATGGTGACGGTGGCCCGGGCCAGCGGCTCAAAGCCCTGCGCCACCGAGCGGATCTGGGCATCAGTGCCGTTGCGGTTGGACTGGCTGACGATGACGACGGCGTTGGCCGCCAGCTGCGCAAACGCACCGCCGCGTTCCTGCAGGGCTTCGAGGAGCAGGGCGCCGGCCTCGGCATGTTCATCCACCGTGGTGGTGGCGATCACCAGCTGATCCGTGTGGTGGATCATCCGCAGCCAGCGCTCGGCGCTTTCATCGTTGCCGGAGTCCATGATGTTCAGCCGGAAGTACTTCGAGGCAACCTCGTGCAGGGCATCAAAGTCCGCCATCGTGATCTTCTGCTCGGAGGCCAGGACGTCGGGCTTCGACCGCAGGACGTCAAACTTGTCCTCGGTTTGGTGGTGCACGAAGCGGGCCAGCAGCGCCGATTGGGCCGCCGGCGACAGCAGGTTGCCGGTGTTCGGCAGCAGGTCCATGACGGTTGCGTCGTGCGGACCCTGCTCGGTGCGCCAGCCCAGGGTTCCCCGGGTTTCATTGTTGTCCCAGGCGAGCACGGGGCCGCCGCCGTTGCGGGCAAACACGGCCGCAAGCATCACCGTGGTGGGCGTTTTGTTGGCACCGCCCTTGCCGTTGACCACGGAGATGGTCCGCGGGCCGGGCCAGTGCTGGCTGACCGCCCGGATGTCGCGGCGCTCCGCCAGCTCGGACTCAGAGGGTGATATCCGCACGCCGAGGCTGGCTATAACGCCGCGGAAGCCTCGGGTGGCGGGAATCCGGGCGGTCTGCGTGTCCAGGAACGAGGCCCGGCGGCGGGCCGGTGCACGGTCGCGCACTTCGGCGCGGGTTGCCGGCGTTCCAGCGGGGGCGGGTTCGGGAGCGGGACGGGCGGCGGGCAGCTCGGGCGTGGGCGGGGCGGCGGGTTCGGCCAGACCAGCAGACTGAACGGGATGGTCCTGCGGTTCCGGGGCTTCCCGGATGGGCGTTGCGGCGGCAGCGGAACCGGCAGCGACCGACTGGAAAACCGGTTCCGGGGGCAGCGGCGGAGGCATCGACGGTCGATCCAGCTCGAGCCCGCCCTCCAAGCGGTACGCGGCAAGGTCACCGTCGGCAAGGCCGCCGTCGGAGGGAAGGGCTCCCGTAAAGTTGCCGCCGTCGTCGGCCCTCTCGTCCGCCCCGCTGAAAATCCGGTCGGCGAATGTGGAGGTTTCAGCCGCCGACCCGCCGTGCCCCGCATTCTGGTGTTCGGTGTGCGCACGCAGCCTTCGCCGAGTGGGCCAGTTCTCCGGGTAATCGGAATCGGAATCGGCGTCGGATGTGTACTCAGTCATGGGTCTGCGTCTTTCGTTCCGGAGGGGGCTTGATCTGGACGATAAGTTTTCGCATGGTACTTCGCCGCTTGGTTCCGGCACCCGCGTAGTGATCGTTCACCGATCTTCGGCCCCCGCCGGATTCGCCTTCCGCGCTGCGGCGCCGGACAGCACACGGGCGAACCCGCTGCGCATCCGGGCACAGAAAAACCCCCGGAATCACAAGGATTCCGGGGGTCCGGCTGTAGCGGTGGGGAGGCTCGATCTCCCGACCTCACGATTATGAGTCGTGCGCTCTAACCAACTGAGCTACACCGCCAAAAAATGAGTGAAGCCCGCGTCCCTAAATTGGCCTCTGCAAAACAAACAGCCTTAGCAACACGGGCCCTCCCATTGAGAGCCCCGACCGGGAATCGATCCCGGGACCTCCATCTTACCAAGATGGCGCTCTACCACTGAGCTATCGGGGCAACGAGTAAATACTTTACCAGCACTTTTGGAGAACGTGAAATCGGGCAAAAACCGCGCCAGCAAAGTGATCCAGGCCACTTCGGAGGAGGCGGGGAATCTGCCCCCGCAAGGCCGTCCGGCCACTCGCTTTCCGGGCCGCCCGCCACCCCTCCAGCGCACCCGCTGCACCTGCTGCCACTTTGGTAATTCTCTGCCACTTTGGTGATTCCCTGCCACTTTGGTAAATCCCTGCCGGTCCGCAGTGGCAGGGATTTAACAAACCGGTCGATTTACGCCAAACCGGAGGGCTTCCACTCGCACCGGTGCCTCCGCTCGGGCCGCCGCCCGGCATCGGTTGCCGCCCACTTCCAGGCCTCCGCCAGCCCTTCAGGGGGCCTTTCCCAGAGCCACCCCAGCCGCCCGTGGCGGGTAAAAACCCCGCGGAATCCTCAGTATGCTTAGGGAACTAGAAAGTAGGTACAGTGACTGATTCCCCAAAGCACCCCGCGGGTGCGCTGCTGGGTGCGCGCTACCGGCTGGTCGAGAAGATCGGCGCCGGAGCGATGGGAACCGTGTACCGGGCCCGGGACGAATTCCTTGACCGCGAGGTCGCGGTCAAGCTGGCCCGCTCCGTTGCCGCCACTCCGGACGAGCAGCGTGAGACCGACGCCGAGGCCAAGATCCTGGCCCGCCTGAACCACCACAGCCTGGTCACTCTGCTGGATGCAGGCACCCACCTCAGCGACACCGGCGTCCAGCAGGTGTACCTGGTCATGGAACTGGTGGCGGGACCCGCCCTGCGCGAGCGGCTCCAGGGCGGCCCGTTGGCCGCACGCCAGGTGGCCCAGTTGGGCTACGACCTGGCAGTGGGTCTTGATTACATGCACGACGCCGACGTCGTGCACCGCGATGTGAAGCCTGCCAACATCATGCTGTTCGACTACCGCGGGGACGACACCCGGCTGCGGGCCAAGCTGACGGATTTCGGCGTGGCACTGGTCGCCCGCGGTCCGCAGCCGCAGAGCGGCACGTTCACCGGATCAGCGGCGTACATGAGCCCGGAGCAGGCCCGCGGCGAAGCTGTGGGCACGGCGTCCGACATCTATTCGCTCGGCCTGGTCCTGCTGCAGTGCCTCACCGGCGTGCCCGCCTACCCCGGGCCGGCCCTGGAGAGTGCCGTGGCGCGCCTCCTGAGGCCCCCTGCCATCCCCGACACCCTCGAAGAGGGGTTCCGGGTGCTGCTGCGTGAAATGACGGCACTGGAGCCGCAGGAGCGGCCTTCCGCCCATGATGCTTCGCTGGCACTGTTTGAACTGGCCGTGGCTCCGCGCGCCCGGCACCGGCAGAGCCCGCCGCTGATCCCCGAAAAAGAAGCGGAACGGCTGGAAGCGGTCCGCCGCTACAACCTGCTGGATACCCCGCCGGACGGCGCCTTCGACCGGATCACGGCTCTGGCCTCGCGGCTGTTCTCCGTGCCGGTGGCCATCGTGAGCGTGGTGGACACCGACCGGATCTGGTTCAAGTCCCACCACGGCACCGACGCCCAGCAGATCGGCAGGGATCCGGGACTCTGCGCCTCCGCCATTCTGCAGGATGATGCCTGGGTGGTCTCCGACGCCCGGGCGGATCCACGGACACTGGCCAATCCCCTGGTCGCCGGCGAGTTCGGCCTCCAGTTCTACGCCGGGGTCCCGCTCTCCACCCGCGACGGTTACAACCTGGGAACGCTGTGCATCCTGGACCGTACGCCGCGGGACTTCACCGACGACGACGTCCTGACCCTCGAGGACCTGGCCGCCATCGTGATGAATGACCTGGAGCTGCGGCTCGAAAGCCAGCGCGCCCTCGTCGGCTGACCGCCCGCGCCAGCGCAACAAGCCCGCACCGAGACAAAGGGCCGCCACCCGCACCGAGACAAAGGGCCGGCACCAGCACAAAAGGAAGGGCGCCTCCGGAAAAATCCGGAGGCGCCCTTCCTTTTGCCTTACGTCAGAGCGGCTGCGCCTGCAGTGTGCAGGCGCTCCGCTGCCGAGCGTGCTGCTTAGTCGCGGAAACGCGGCTGGCGGGTACCGGCAGGCTTGAAGCCGCCGCGGTCGCCTTCGCGCTTCTTGAAGCCGCCACGGTCGCTGCCGCGGTCGCTGGCACTGCGGTCACCGAAGGAACGCTCGCCGTCGCGCTTCTTGAAATCCTTCTTGAAGCCGCCGCGGTCGCCGCGGTCGTTGAAGCCGCCGCTTTCGCGTTCGCGGGACGGCTTGCGGCCGTTGTCCAGCTCGAGGTGGATCAGCTCGCCGCCGATCCGGGTGCGGGACAGGGCGCGCAGCTGATCCTGGCTGAGGTCAGCCGGGAGTTCAACGAGCGTGTGGTCGGCGCGGATGTCGATGCCGCCGATCTGTGCGGAGGAGAGTCCGCCTTCGTTGGCAATGGCGCCAACGATGGAGCCGGGCATAACGCGCTGGCGGCGGCCGACGGCGATGCGGTACGTTGCATTGCCTTCGGTCAGCGGGCGTGTCGGGCCGCGGGAGCCGGTCGCGTCGCCGCGGCCTTCGGAACGCTCGCGCTGGCGGGCCGGAGCCTGCGGAATTTCTTCCATCAGCAGCGGGCGGCCGCCCTGGGCCATGACGGCCAGTGCAGCGGCAACTTCCTCGGGAGTGACGTCGTGGTCGGCCAGGTAGGTCGTGACCAGATCGCGGAAGACCGAGACATCCTCGGATGCCAGGGTTTCGGTGATCTGCTCGGAGAACTTCGCGAGGCGCTTGTTGTTCACGATGTCGATGCTCGGAAGCTGCATGTGCTCAACCGGCTGGCGGGTAGCCTTCTCGATGGCCCGCAGCAGGTACTTCTCACGCGGGGTCATGAAGAGGATCGCGTCGCCGGTGCGTCCTGCACGGCCGGTGCGGCCGATGCGGTGGACGTAGGACTCCGTGTCATGCGGGATGTCGTAGTTGATGACGTGGCTGATGCGCTCAACGTCAAGACCGCGGGCGGCGACGTCGGTGGCAACCAGGATGTCGATCTTGCCGCTGCGCAGGGCCTCGACGGTGCGCTCGCGCTGCTGCTGCGGGATGTCACCGTTGATTGCTGCGGCCAGGTAGCCGCGGGCCTTGAGCTTGTCAGCCAGGTCCTCGGTTGCCATCTTGGTGCGGACGAAGGCGATGACGCCGTCGTAGTCTTCGCTTTCCAGGATGCGGGTCATCGCGTCCAGCTTG
Source organism: Arthrobacter sp. zg.Y820 (assembly GCF_030125555.1). Taxonomy (NCBI): domain Bacteria; kingdom Bacillati; phylum Actinomycetota; class Actinomycetes; order Micrococcales; family Micrococcaceae; genus Arthrobacter; species Arthrobacter sp. zg.Y820. The sequence goes on along the minus strand of NZ_JASKLX010000001.1, from coordinate 542,003 downwards.
TGCGGGCCCATGACCTGCACGTAGCGCTGGCGGGTGTTCGCACCGGTGGTCGTCTTGGACTTGACCGTGACCTCGGCCGGGTTGTTCAGGTACTTCTTGGCGATCTTGCGGATCGCGCCGGGCATCGTGGCGGAGAACAGTGCCACCTGCTTGTCGGCGGGTGTGGTCGAGAGGATCTGCTCAACATCTTCGGCGAAGCCCATGCGGAGCATTTCGTCGGCCTCGTCCAGTACCAGGTACTGAAGGTTGGACAGGTCCAGGGAACCCTTGGAGATGTGGTCGATGACGCGACCCGGGGTACCGACAACAACCTGGGCGCCGCGGCGCAGGCCGGCCAACTGGGGGCCGTAGGCGGATCCGCCGTAAACCGGCAGGACGGTGAAGTTGTCGATGTGCTTGGCGTAGGAAGCGAAGGCTTCAGCGGACTGAAGGGCCAGTTCGCGGGTCGGGGCCAGCACGAGGATCTGGGTGTCCTTGGTGGCGGGCAGGCCGGCCATCAGGGACAGGGCGGGAACCGCGAATGCGGCGGTCTTGCCGGTTCCGGTCTGCGCCAGGCCGACGACGTCGCGGCCTTCAAGCAGGAGGGGGATGGTGGCTGCCTGGATGGGAGAAGGCTTTTCGTAGCCTACGTCTACCAGTGCCTGCAGAACGCGCGGGTCCAGACCGAAGTCGGTGAAGAGAACCTGGTTCTCTTCGGCTTCGGGAGCGGCGGTTGCTGCGGTTTCGGTGTTTTCTACAGAGTCAAGCAAAAGAAATAATCCTCATTCATTGGGACCGCGCGGCCAGAGACGGCCGCAGGACGTAAGTCCGGCGCTATTGCAATCCCATGGCAGGACTTTCCGTCACAGCTGTAGGCCAATTTCACTGGATTGTGACGTGGGCCGGTGTGACGATTTCTTTGCCGGCGCTCCCAAAAGATGAATCTGCCCGCATTCGAAAACGCGAGCCCCAACACAACGTAACTTGCGGTCAGAAACCGCAGGACAATAAGGGAATACCGGAGTGGGGGATGTTTCAAGTGTACGGCATGCGGGGACCCGCCCGTCCATACTGGACGGTGAGCTTGGGCACAGGGGTGGTGAATTGGCGGTTTGAGGGCCGGATTTACGCATTTGCGGCGGCCTGGCGGCGGTGCAGTTTCCGCAGTATTTTCTGCAGTTCCGGCGAGAGCCTGAGCTCCCCGTTGGCCTCTGCCCGGGCCAGCAGCCGGGCCTGTTCGCCCGACACCCCGCGAAAAACATCCCCTGAGGTCACCCCGTGGTTGGGGCGGTGGATGACGGACACGGTGTCCCCGGCACTGATGGTGCCGTTCCGAACGACGCGCAGGTAGGTGCCCACCCTGCCGGCCTCGGCAAACCGGGCCACCCAGCGGGGCTGCTGCATCCGGACGGCGAAGTTCCGGCAGGGCGTCCGCGGGCACGTTACCTCCAGCAGGGTTGTTGCCCCGATTTGCCAGCGCTCTCCGATCACGGCTTCGGATACCGGGATGCCCGCGATGCGCAGGTTTTCCCCGAACAGCCCGGGCATGATCTCCGTGCCCAGCTCTGCCGCCCAATAGTCGGCGTCGTCCTGCGAATAGGCGTAGACGGCCTTGGACTCCCCGCCGTGATGTTTGCGGCTGGCCTGCAGATCCCCGCTCAAACCGAGGCCGTACACCTTAACCGGTCCGGCGGCCGGGCGCTTGTCGATGGCAGTGACGCCCGTGGAATCGGAGGTGGGCAGAAGTTCGTGGACGCGGCAGACCGCCAGCAGGGTTCCGGAGCTCATGCGGATCATCCTACGATCCGGGCCGGTCAATGCAGCAGATAACCGGCGGCGAAGTTTTCCAACGGCTCGACCACGAGGCGGTCACCGCCGTCGTGGCCGACAATCCGCACCCGGCCGCCCTTGGGGATCTCCACCTTCTCAGTTGTTCCCACGGTGATGGCATAGACGTTCCGGTCAGAATCGATCCGGACCCGTCCCTCCAGGTTGATCCTGCCCTTGTCGAGGCTGTAAAGCGGCCTCGTGACAACTCCCTGCCGGCCGATGTAAGAGGGAGCATCTTTCTTGCGGACTATCTTTTTGTTGTTCCGCGCAGCGGCCGGCAAATGCACCAGGAGGGCGGCGAGCAGGCCCGCTGCCAAACCGGCGTACGGTGAACCCGAAACCGCATGCATCATCCCGCCCACGAGGCAGAACGGCAGTCCGGCCCACCACAATAAGGGCGGAACATTTGCGCGTCCACGCCGGAAATTATTGAGCAGGGCCCAAATGCCGAGGGCCCAGGCCCCGCCCCAAACGTAGATCATTGCGGTCCACCTTTTCGGTCGTCTTTTCGCTGACCGGATTCTACGTCGCTTAGGGCTGGACGTTCTTCACCCGCGGCGGCTCGACACGCAGCTGGACCGGCTGCTTCCACCAGCGCGGCGGACGGTTCCGCCACAGGACCGCGGCCCACCAGGCCATCACTGCAATCCCCCAGAAGACGCCGATGCTGGAGGCCATGAGCCACGGTGCCACCACCTGGGAATCCAGGTTCTGAGCACCCATCAGCCCGCCGATGGACTTGGGTGAGAGCAGGAAAATCGGGAAGGCCGAGGCCAGCAGAATGATGCCGGCGGTGCGCTGCCCGGTGCCCTTCGCCGTGAGGTCGGCGATGTTGCGTCCCAGTACGGGGATGAAGAGGGCCACCCAGACCCAGTGGTGGGACCAGGACACCGGGGAGATGAGCAGCATGAGGAGTGCTGTGGCGGCGACGGCGGTGAACCGGTCGCCGCGGTTGCCGGCCAGCATGATGATCAGCGCTGCGGCGGCCACGGCCAGCAGGGACAGCAGCAGCCAGGGCAGGTCCACGGGAAAGTCGGGGCCGGCGAAGTGCAGGATGGCGCCCTTGAGGCCCAGGTTGTCCACGTAGCCGGCGCCGCCGATGCGGGAGGTGTCAGGCAGCAGATCAACCCAGAAGGTGCGTGATTCCCGCGGCAGGATCAGGAAACCCAGTCCGAAGGTCGCCAGGAAGCCGAAGGCCATGTTGCGCAGGCCGCGCCAGTCCCCGCGGGCCAGGAAGTACAGGCCGAAGACCAGCGGCGTGAGCTTCAGGCCTGCGGCAACGCCGGTGAGCAGGCCCCGTGGCCAGCTGTCGCGCCGGATCAGGAAGTCCGCCATGATCAGGCCAAAGAGCAGAATGTTGATCTGGCCAAACGCCATGGTCTCGCGCCAGGGGCCCAGCAGCACCACGAAGCCGAAGCCCGCCAGCGCCAGCGGGCGCAGCCAGGGATGCTTCAGCACCGCGCGCACGCTGGGCTGCCGGAAAGCGTAGCGCACGCCCAGCACTGACGCGGCGGCGGCAATCAGCAGCGAAATGCCGGTGAAGATGTTCAACCCGAGGCTTTGTCCGAAGGGCGCCAGCACGGCGAACATGAGGGCCGAAAACGGCGGATAGGTGAACAGCAGGCTGCTGCCCTCGCGGTACTGCAGCTGCTTTGTGTAAAGCTCTCCGCCGGCGTCGAGCACGCTCTGTCCGCCGGAGAGGTAAACGCTGAAATCCAGGCCGTGCCGGGGTGAAATAACGAACGCGGCGGTGATCATCGCTGCCGCCGCGAGGAGCGCTGCCAGAGTTGCTGCCAGCCGGACCATCCCGGATCGGGTCTTCAGGCCCATGATTCTCCCTGCACTACAGCCAGCCTAGATATTAACGTTCGCAAGTCTACCGGCGGGGGCGTCCATCTGCGGACTGTCAGGGCGCAGGATAGGCTGGGCGGACTCGATCAGAGAACGGAAGGTTGCTCATGCCCGCACCGGTTATGGCCATCGTCAACGCCCATGTTGTTCCCGTCACCGCGCCGCCGTTCACCGGCACGCTCCTGGTCGCGGACGGCAAGATCCTGGACCTCGGCCCCGACGTCCGGGTCCCGGAGGGCGCGCAGGTGCTTGATGCCGGGGGCAAGTGGCTGCTGCCCGGCCTGGTGGACGCCCACACCCATCTGGGCGTGCACGAGGAGGGTGAAGGCTGGGCCGGAAACGACACCAACGAAATGACCGATCCGGTGATGGCCGGGGTGCGTGCCCTTGACGCGGTGAACCCGGACGATCTGGGTTTCGATGACGCCCTGGCCGGCGGAGTCACGGCGGTGAACATCAATCCCGGCTCCGGCAATCCCATCGGCGGGCTGGCCGTGGCCCTGCACACGCACGGCCGCTATGTGGAGGAAATGGTCCTCCGCTCCCCCAGCGGCCTGAAGTCGGCCCTCGGCGAGAACCCCAAACGGATTTACAGCGACAAGAAGCAGACCCCTTCCACCCGTCTGGGCACGGCGCTGGTCATCCGCAAGGCGTTCATGGACGCGCAGAATTACCTGGGCAAGAACGACGACGACGCCCGCGACCCCCAGATGGATGCCCTCGCCATGGTGCTGCGCCGGGAAATCCCGTGGCGCCAGCACGCCCACCGTGCCGACGACATCGGCACCGCCCTGCGGCTGGCTGACGAGTTCGGCTACGACCTGGTCCTGGACCACGGCACCGAAGCCCACCTCCTGGCCGATGTGCTGGCCGAGCGCGGCGTGCCGGTCCTGATCGGACCGCTTTTCACCACCCGCTCCAAGGTGGAGCTGCGCCGGCGCAGCATGGAAAACCCCGCGAAGCTGGCCGAGGCCGGCGTGGAAATCTCCATCATCACCGACCACCCCGTGGTTCCGATCAACTTCCTGATCTATCAGGCGGCCCTGGCCATGAAGGAAGGACTGGACCGGGAAACCGCGCTGCGTTCCGTCACCATTAACCCGGCCAAAGTCCTGGGATTGGCGGACCGCATCGGGTCCCTGGAGGCGGGCAAGGATGCCGACGTCGTGCTCTGGAGCGGGGATCCGCTCGATGTCATGCAGCGGGCCCTGACGGTGTGGATCGGCGGCCGGGAGGTTTACCGCTACGACACCGAAACCCGCACCCCCGTGGTGGCTGGCCGCCCGTGACGGGAGCTGCACGACGCCGGCCTGCGGGCAGCGCCCGGAACGTTCCCCGCACCCCGCTGCCCGGCATCATCCGGGCCGCCTCGGCAGCCTGGTTCGCCGCCGCCGCCCTGGTGGCCGTGGCCGGTGTTTCGTTCATCGTTTCCGCCGGCACCCAGCACCGCGACGGCGCCGGGCTGACAGTGCTGGGGCTGGTGGTCCTGGCGGTATCGCTGGTTATCGGCTTCTGCGTCTTCCGCCTCCGCGCCGGCAAACGCAGCGCCCGGGAGACCCTCACCACCGTGGGAGTGATCGTGGGGATTCCGCTGCTCTTCCGCGGCCCGGCGCTGATCGCCGTCGGCTCGGTGCTGCTGCTGTGCGTGCTGCTGCTCTGGCTTCCGCAGAGCAGCAGGTTCTTCCAGGAGCGTGAGCCCAAGGCCCGCCGCCGGCTCTTCGGCCGCTAGCAGCATCTGCCGGCGGCCGAAGGCCTCCTACAGCGTCGCCAGCGCCTGCTCCAGGTCAGCGATCAGGTCCTCGAGGTCTTCAATTCCCACGGAGAGCCGCAGCAGGTTCTCCGGCACCGCCAGCTCGGTGCCCTTCACCGAGGCGTGCGTCATCTCGGACGGGTAGTTCATCAGTGACTCCACGCCGCCCAGGGACTCGGCCAGCGTGAACACGCGGGTGGCTTCGGCCACGGTGCGCGCCGCGGCCTCGCCGCCCTTGAAGGACACCGAGACCATCCCGCCGAAGTCCTTCATCTGCGCCTTGGCGAGGTCGTGGCCGGGATGGTCCTCCAGCCCCGGATAGAGCACGCTTTCCACGGCCGGCTGCTCCCGCAGCCACTTGGCCACCGCCATGGCGTTGGAGGAGTGGCGGTCCATCCGCACCCCCAGGGTCTTCAGCCCGCGGGTGGTCAGCCAGGCTTCCATCGGCGCGGACACCGCGCCGACGGCGAACTGGATGAAGCCGATCTTCTCGGCGGCGGCGTCGTCGTTCAGGATGACCGCGCCACCCACCGCGTCGGAGTGCCCGCCGATGTATTTGGTGGTGGAATGCACCACGATGTCCGCGCCCAGGGCCAGCGGCTGCTGCAGGTACGGGGAGGCAAAGGTGTTGTCCACCACCAGCCAGGCTCCGGCGTCGTGCGCGGCCTGCGCGACGGCGGCGATGTCGGAAATCTTCATCATCGGGTTCGACGGCGTCTCCAGCCACACCATCTTGGTGTTGCCGGCGGCGATCGCAGCAGTGAGCGCCCCGACGTCGGACATGTCCACCGCGGCATTGGTGATGCCCCAGCCGGCGAGGACCTTGTTAATCAGCCGGTAGGTGCCGCCGTAGGCGTCGTTGCCCAGCACGATGTGGTCGCCCGGCGCCAGCAGGGCGCGGATCAGAGAGTCCTCGGCGGCCAGCCCCGAGCTGAAGGAATAGGCATGGGCGCCGCCTTCCAGCGCGGCAAGCTGATCCTGCAGGGCGTCGCGGGTGGGATTGGTGCCGCGGCCGTATTCATAGCCGTTGCGCAGGTTGCCGATGCCGTCCTGGGCGAACGTGGTGCTCTGGTACAGCGGCGGAATGACCGCTCCGGTGGTGGGGTCGGGGGTCTGGCCCGCATGGATCGCGCGGGTGTTGAAGCCTTCACTCATGGTTCGCTCCTTGCTAGATGCTCATGTAGGACAGCAGGTCGTGCCGGGTGAGTATTCCCACCGGCGCGCCCTCGGAGGTGACCATGACGGCGTCGTTCTCCTGCAGCTTTTCCTTCGCCGCGGCCACCGAGTCGCCGGCGCCGACCATCGCCAACTGCGGTCCCATATGGTCGCGGATGCTGTCAGTGGGCTTGGCCTCGCCGCGGAACAGCTTTTCCGTCAGCGAGCGCTCATCGGCGGATCCCAGGACCTCGCCGATCCGCACCGGTGGTTCCTGGGACAGCACCGGGATGCAGGAAACGCCGTATTTGTTGAGGATGTTGATGACGTCCAGGACCGTCTCGTTCGGATGGGTGTGCACCAGATCCGGCAGCGAACCGTCCTTCGTGGCCAGCACGTCGCGCACCGAGGCTTCCTGCTCGGCTCCCTGCAGGAACCCGTAGGAGCGCATCCACTCGTCATTGAAAATCTTGCCCATGTATCCGCGTCCGCTGTCCGGCAGCAGGACCACGACGACGTCGTCGGGCCCCAGGTCCCGGGCCGCGCGCAGGGCAGCCACCACCGCCATGCCGGAGGACCCGCCCACCAGCAGTCCCTCTTCGCGGGCCAGGCGGCGGGTCATGGCGAAGGATTCCGTGTCGTTGACGGCAATCACCTCGTCCGGAACCGACGGATCGTAGTTGTCCGGCCACATGTCCTCGCCCACTCCCTCCACGAAGTAGGGGCGCCCGGTGCCGCCGGAGTAGACCGATCCCTCCGGATCGGCGGCGATGATGCGGACCGCGCCCGACGAGCGGTCCGCCGAGACTTCCTTCAGGTACCGGCCGGTGCCGGTGATTGTGCCGCCGGTTCCGGCGCAGGCCACAAAATGGGTCACCGTGCCGTCGGTGTCCCGCCAGACTTCGGGACCCGTGCTCTCATAGTGGCTGGCCGGGGCGGCGGGGTTGGAGAACTGGTCCGGCTTGTACGCGCCCGGGATCTCCCGCACCAGGCGGTCGGAAACCCCGTAGTAGGAATCGGGGCTTTCCGGGGCGACCGCGGTGGGTGTCACCACAACTTCGGCGCCGTAGGCCCGCAGCACGTCGCGTTTCTCCACGCCCACCTTGTCCGGCGTGACGAAGATGCACCGGTAGCCCTTTTGCTGCGCCACCAGGGCGAGCCCGACGCCGGTGTTGCCGCTGGTGGGTTCGATGATGGTGCCGCCGGGCTTCAGTTTGCCCTCGCGTTCGGCCGCCTCGATCATGCGGACCGCAATGCGGTCCTTGATGGAGCCGCCCGGGTTCAGGTATTCCAGCTTCACCAGCACCGTGGCCGCAAGGCCATCGGTCACGTTGTGCAGCTTCACCAGCGGGGTATTGCCGATCAGGTCCAGGACTGTATCTGCATACTTCATGTGCAACACGTTACTTGTTCGGCAGGACCGGTCCAGCTTTCCGCGGAACCCGGCGTAGCAAAAGCCACACGGGCCGTTCCTTACCGGGGCCCGGCAGCGTCAGCGGTGCGTGCGACGATGGAGATATGTCCGTGTCCATCCCGGTGTCCGTGCCGGTGTCCGCTGCCGCGGGAGCCGGAGCCCTGTCCCTGCTGTGGGAGTCCGGCCGCCCGTTTTCCCTGGCCCTGTCACTGGGCATCCTGGCCCACGGCCGGAAGGACCCCTCGGTGCGGCTCGGCCCGGGCGTCGCCTGGCTTGCCTTCGCCACACCGGAGGGCAACGCCACCCTGGCGCTTCGCGAGCAGCCCGCTCCTGCGCCGGGCGCCAGGATCCTCGCCCGTGCCTGGGGTCCGGGCGCCGAGTGTGCGCTGGCCGGCGTTCCCGCGCTGCTCGGAGACGCCGATGATTGGACGGCCTTCGACGAGCCCGGCTTCACCGCCACCCTGCCCCCGGCTGTGGCCGAGACCCGCCGCCGCCATCCCGGCCTGCGTCTGCCCAGCACCGGAAGGATGCTCGACAGCATTGTGCCGGTGGTCCTGGAGCAGAAGGTGACGGCGATGGAGGCGTACTACTCCTGGCGGTACCTGGTGACCAGGTACGGCGTCGACGCGCCCGGTCCGGTGCCGGCGGGGCTGAAGGTTCCGCCGACGGCGGCCCAGTGGCGCCGGGTCCCCAGCTGGGACTGGCACCGGGCGGGCGTGGATTCGCACCGCTCGGGCACCATCCTGCGCTCCTGCGCCGTCACCTCCGGCCTGGAGCGGCTGGCCGCCGTTCCGCTCGGCCCGGACCTGACGGAACGCCTGTGTTCGGTTCCCGGGATCGGCCCCTGGAGCGCCGCTGAAATCACGCAGCGCACCCACGGAGCCCCCGACTCCGTGTCGGTGGGCGACTATCATCTGGCGGCGTTCGTGGGCGAGGCACTGACCGGACGGCGGACCGACGACGCCGGGATGCTCACCCTGCTCCGGCCCTGGCTGGGCCACCGGCAGCGGGTGGTGCGCCTGCTGGTGCTGAGCGGTTTCCGCAAGCAGGCGTTCGGCCCGCGGCTGTCACCGGAAGACCACCGGCGCCGCTGACGGCGCCCCGGACGGGGTTAGTGCGGCTCAATCGCCACCCGGTAGATCGATGACGGATCGGCTCCGAAGCGCTTGAGCACCGACACGACTGCCTCCTCGTGGTCGCTGTCGACAGCCGCGTAGACGCGCAGCCGGTCATCGAAGTCCAGTTTCCGTTTCTGTCCGCGGAAGTTCTCCGTGCGGACCGTCCCGGAGTACACCGCGGCATCCGCCAGTTCCAGTGACCGGGCTCCGGCCATCAGCAGCGCGTCCCGCAGGCCGTCGATCCGGCCCGTGTCCAGCACGGCGCTGAGCAGGTACGCCGGCGGGCCGATGCGGCTGTCCGTGTTCCTGCCGGCGAACAGGCCGTCCTCGGCGCTCCGGCCGCTTGTCGTCGGCCGTGAAATGATCCCGCTCAGCGCGTAGCCGGACGCCCCCTGCTGCACGCGGTCCAGGTCCTCCTGCTCGGGGCCGGGTTCGCGGAGACCTATGGTGCGGCTGATGACAGCGGCCAGAATCCAGCTCAGGACGAAGGAGAACAGCACCACGCAGACAACGGCAACCACCTGGTGCCAGAGAAGCAGTCCCCCGCCGCCGGTGAAGACCCCGTCCTCGCTGACCGCGTTGACGGAGCTGTCCGCGAAGAACCCCAGGAGCAGCGACCCCAGCACCCCGCCCACGAAATGGACGGCAATAACGTCCAGGGCGTCGTCGTAATGCAGGACGTGCTTCAGCCGCACCGCGAAGCAGCACACGCAGCCGGCGATCAGCCCAATGAGCAGGGCTGCCCCGGTGCTCACATACCCGGCGCAGGGGGTAATGGTCGCCAGGCCCGCGATGGCACCGGACGCCGCGCCCACCAAGGTGGAGTTGCCGCTGCTGAGCCGTTCCACCAAAAGCCAGGTCAGCATCGCCGCACCGCCGGCCACGTGGGTGTTGACCAGCGCCTGGGCGGCAATGTCATTTGCCTGCAGGCCGTCTCCGGCGTTGAACCCGAACCAGCCGAACCACAGGATCCCGGCGCCGACCAGCATCATGGGCAGGTTGTTGGGGGAGGTTTTAAGGTTCGGCCAGCCGTGGCGCCGTCCCGCCACCAGAAGGACAGCAACGGCCGCGGCTCCCGCGGAGGCATGCACCACTATTCCGCCGGCCCAGTCCTGCGCGCCCAGTTGCACGAGCCATCCCTTCGGATGCCACAGCCAGCGAGCCACCTGCGGATACACGAGGATGGACCAGGCCGCAAGGAACACGGTCCAGCCGGCGAATTTCAGCCGCCCCGCAGTTGCTCCCGTCAACAGCGCCGGGGTGATGATGGCAAACATCATCTGATACGCCACAAAGGCGAGCGCCGGAATGGTCACCCCCGCCGCCACGGTATGGAACTGCGGGGTATCCACGGTAATGAGGGCAAACGCGTCGAACTCCCCGACCAGCGAGTTGCCCCTGTTGCTGAAGGCCAGCGTGTACCCCACCAGCACCCAGGTGACGGTAATGATGCCCAGCGGAATGATGTTCTGCATCATCATGGTCAGAACGTTCCGGACCGGGACCATGCCCCCGTAGAAGAGCGCCAGGCCCGGAGTCATGAACAGGACAAGGCCTGCACAGATGAGAACCCAGGCGGTGTCCCCGTTCATGGCCGGACTCCCCCGGCTGCGGGCGGAACGGGACAACTGTGGTGATCGGCAGGCTCGCGAGCGGACATGGCATCCCCGTTTCCAACGCTGCATTGGTGAGTATTTGGAGGCCCCCGAGCCGCAGATACGGCTGGAATTCCGGTTCAACGACTGTACGTCCCGGTCCGGAAGCAGCGGAAGACACCCCTTCACCCAGCGCAGCCCAGAGGCCGAAACCGTGCGGTTCCGGCCCCTGGGCTGCGCTGTGGCGTTGTGATGTGGTGGTGTGCCGGCCCTGAGGCGCGGCGGTGCGGGCGGTGCGGGCGGTGAGCCGCTAGGCAGGCACCATCCCGTTGGGATCGATGACGTATTTGCGCGCCACCCCGGAGTCGAACTCCTGATACGACTCCGGCGCCTGGTCCAAGCTGATGGTCGTCGCGTTCACGGCCTTGGCGATCTGCACCTTGTCGTGCAGGATCGCCATCATCAGGTCCCGGTGGTATTTCATCACCGGACACTGCCCGGTGGTGAAGGACAGCGACTTCGCCCAGCCGGTCCCCAGCGACAGGGACAGCGAGCCCACCTTGGCCGCTTCGTCCACGCCGCCGGGATCGCCGGTGACATAGAGACCCGGAATACCGAGCGCTCCGCCGGCGGCAGTGATGTCCATGAGGGAATTCAGCACCGTGGCCGGTGCCTCCGTCCCCGAGCCGTGTCCGTGTCCGCGGGCTTCAAAGCCGACGGCGTCCACCGCGCAGTCCACTTCCGGCACACCGAGCAGCTGCTCGATCTGGTCCTTGGGGTCGCCCTTGGACACGTCAACAGTTTCACAGCCGAAGCTGCGGGCCTGGGCCAGGCGTTCCTCGTTCAGGTCGCCGACGATGACGACGGCGGCGCCCAGCAGCTGCGCGCTGGCAGCGGCTGCCAGCCCCACGGGACCGGCGCCGGCGATGTACACGGTGGAGCCCACGCGCGTGCCCGCCGTGATGGCCCCGTGGTACCCGGTGGGGAAAATGTCCGAGAGCATGGTCAGGTCCAGGATTTTCTCCATCGCCTGGTCCTTGTCCGGGAACCGCAGCAGGTTCCAGTCCGCGTACGGCACCATCACGTACTCGGCCTGGCCCCCTACCCAGCCGCCCATGTCCACATATCCGTAGGCGGCGCCCGGCCGGGCCGGATTCACGTTCAGGCAAATGCCGGTTTTGCGTTCCTTGCAGTTCTTGCATCGTCCGCAGGAAATGTTGAAGGGAACCGAGACCAGGTCTCCCACGGAATGGAACTCCACATCGGGGCCGGTTTCCACGATTTCGCCGGTGATCTCGTGCCCCAGGATCAGGTTCGGCGGTGCGGTGGTGCGGCCGCGGACCATGTGCTGGTCCGAACCGCAGATATTGGTGGTCACCACTTTCAAGATGGCACCGTGAGGCAATTTGCGGCCGATATTGGCCGGGTTGACCCCCGGACCGTCCTTCAGCTCGAACGTTGGATAGTCGATGTCCTGGACTTCCACGACACCGGGTTCCATGTAGGCAACTCCGCGGTTTCCATTCATAGGTCTTCGCCTCGCTCTTATCGTCGTTGACTGTGAGCCTCGCGGGCGGTCGGGATTTCCGGGAGCGTGTCTCGAAAATGCTGCTGGGAAAATTTCGGCTGAGAAACTCTCGGCTGAGAAACTCTCGGCTGGCCCGGTTCCGCTCAAGGTGCGTCCGATCCTACCGCCGCCGGGGTGCCCGGAACAGGGTGCCGGGACGGTTAAAAAAGACCGCGGAGGCTCCCCTTCGGGGAACCTCCGCGGTCTTGCAGTCTGTGCTGCTGAGCGGGTGTTAGCTGACCTGCCCGTCCGAGCCGGCCGCTGCCTGCCCGTTCTCCTGCGCTGCGATCTGTTCGTGGACGGCCTTCATGTCCAGTCCCTTGACCGCGTCCACCAGTTCGCTGAACTGGGAAGCGTTGAGGGCACCGGGCTGGGAGAAGACCAGGACCTTCTCGCGGAACGCCATCAGGGTGGGGATGGAGGTGATGCCGGCAGCGGCTGCCAGGCCCTGCTCGGCCTCCGTGTCCACCTTCGCGAAGGTGATGTCGTCGTGCTTCTGGGAAACGGCGTCGTACACCGGTGCGAACTGCTTGCACGGGCCGCACCAGTCTGCCCAGAAGTCCACGAACACGATGTCGTTTTCCTCAATGGTCTCGGGGAACGTTGCCTCGGTGATGTCAATAGTTGCCATCCTCCAACGCTATCCGGCAGGTGTGGAGATGTCTCTACGTGTTCGCTCAGCGGTGAAGGGTGCGGCTGAGGCCTGAATCATGGAGCGTCCGGGCTGTCGCGGCCCGCCGGGCACGGCCGTTTCCGGGCAAGAAAAAACCCGCTCCGGCCAGTTTCCTGGTGGAGCGGGCTCTTTCCGTTCGGTGGCAGATACTGGATTCGAACCAGTGAAGGCGTTGCCAGCTGATTTACAGTCAGCCCCCTTTGGCCGCTCGGGTAATCTGCCGAACATCTTCGTGATGAAGATTCGCCGCAAGCGACTGCGGCCTAAACAACTTTACAGAACTTTTGCCCAAGATACGAATCGGCGGCGGGAGCGGCTGTTTCCGGAGCCCGCCGCCGCACCCGGCACTACAGTCCGCGGGCGATCCGGGACTGCATCTGCGTGTAAAACTGATCCGCCTGCTGCTGCGTCACGGAGCCCCAGGCGACGGCATTCGCCAGGTCCTGCCGGATGCCCAGCAGCCTTCCCTCATCGGATGTCCTGCGGTCCGTGTCACTGCCCGGCGTGTCACTGCCCGGCGTGTCACTGCCCGGCGAGCCCGCGGCTTCTCCCGGGCGGTCCAGCGGTGCCAGGAAGGACCGCAGCTCCGCGGCGGAGGCCGGTGCGGCGGCAGCCCCCACCCCCGTAATCGATACCGCTGCCAGAACGGATCCTGCGGCCGCGGTGCGGAGCCTGCTCAGATGGGTGCGTCGGGGGCGGGGGGCTTCCGGGTGCTTTCCTGTCGTAGTCACCCCCACACTGTCGCGGCAGAAGATGGGACAAGTCCCGGGATAGCCTGAGTGGAACCTGTGAGGGCTGCCACCGAAGCCCGGAGCTACTAGGCTGGATGCAGGAGAAAAAACTACTGCAAGGAGCGCCCATGGCCAGCGAGTCATCATTTGATGTTGTGAGCAAGATCGACAAACAGGAAGTTGCCAACGCCCTGAACCAGGCGCAGAAGGAACTGTCCCAGCGCTACGACTTCAAGGGAGTCGGCGCCGAGGTGGATTTCAGCGGGGAGAACATCCTCATGAAGGCCAACTCAGAGGAGCGGGTCCTGGCGGTCCTTGACGTCCTGCAGTCCAAGCTGGTCCGGCGCGGCATTTCCCTGAAGTCGCTCGACGCCGGCGAGCCGTTCGCCTCCGGCAAGGAGTACCGGATCGAGGCCTCCATGAAGGAAGGCATCGCCCAGGACCAGGCCAAGAAGATCAACAAGATCATCCGCGACGAGGGGCCCAAGGGCGTGAACTCCCGGATCCAGGGCGACGAGCTGCGCGTGACCTCCAAGTCCCGCGACGACCTGCAGGCCACCATGGCCCTGCTCAAGGGTGCCGACGTGGACGTGGACCTGCAGTTCATCAACTTCCGCTAGACCACACACATATGGCCTAGTCAGGCCTGAATAGTTGGCCTCAGTCCGCACTGAGTCCGCAGGATTATCGAGGACCGCAGCCATCAGACCATCGGCTGCGGTCCTCGTCTTGTCCGCAGCAGTCGGCCAGAGGTGGCTGTAAGTGTTCAGTGTGATTGTTGATTGTGCCTGGGCATGCCCCCGGGCCGACACCTCTTGGACCAATTCTGAGATTCAAGCCGGGCTCCGACGGTCAGCTGAGCCCACAATTTATTCCAGGAGCTCATCGTTCATTCGAAAAGCACAGCGACCGGCCGCAGCTCAGCGGCGCCACATGGGCCGGTTTGTCATCTAGACTCACGCCCATGACCGACTTTGAGAAGTTCCTGAACCTCGTGGCCGAATATCAGATTGCCAAAGACGGCGAGAAATTCCTACGCTCTTCTCCGATGCTCCGCCCAGCTTCTGTCGTTGCGCAGGAAGCCGAAGACGCGCTCCTGGCATACCTGGCCGCGCGATGAGGGCTAACGACTAATCGAACACCGATGACACTGCACGCCTCGTCGTGTGGATCCGAGACCATCGGGGCCACAAAGACGATTGGGCGGCAGAGCCAGAGCATGACCCCTTCGGTTAGTCCTAGAGCAACACGTCCTCGCCGGCGGGGCCGTCCTCGCCGTAATCACGCAGCTCGCGGCCGCCCACCGCCTCGCCCATCCAGGTGAGCAGCTTCCACCGGTCGGGGGCGCCGTCGTCGGCGGGAACGGATTCCATCACGGCCATGCCGGTGTTGCTCAGCGCGCCTTCCACGATGAAGTCAGGTTCCACGTTGTCGGCCCGGAACGTGCACCACGCGCGGATCATCGCGCCGTGGCTGACCACCACGGGCATCGTCAGGCCGGCTGCCTGCAGCTCGGCGATCACGGCGTCGAACCGACCGAAGGTCTCGTGGCCGTTCGGCCCGCCGGGCATGTGCACGTCCAGGTCGCCCTTCACCCAGCTGTAGACGGTCTTGAGGTAGGCGACGACGGCGTCGCGGTCATTGCGCATTTCCAGGCTGCCGGCGGAGACCTCGCGCAGGCCGTCGCGCACTTCCACCGGCAGGCCCAGGGCTGCCGCCAGCGGGGCGGCGGTGAGCTGGGTGCGCACCAGGTTGGAGGCGTACACGGCGTCGATCGGTTCCCCGGCCAGGGCTTCCGGCAGGGCCGCTGCCTGCGCCAGCCCCAGCTCAGTCAGTCCCGGCCCGGGGACCGCCGTGTCGAGGTAATGGTGGACGTTGGACGGAGTCTGGCCGTGCCGGATCAGTATCAAACGCATGGAACCGACCCTACCGGCATCGCCGAAGCGTTCCTGAACATGCGGTCAGGATCCCAGCGGACGGCCGGCCATGTTCTCCAGCCGCCGGATGCGGTCAGGCATGGGCGGATGGGTGGCCAGCAGGCCGCGGACGCCGTTCCGGAACGGGTTGGCGATCATCAGATGTGCCGTGTTCGCCAGCTTCTGGTCGGTGTCCGGCAGCGGGGCGCGCTGGGTGCCGGTTTCCAGCTTGCGCAGGGCGGAGGCGAGCGCCAGCGGATCGTCGGTGAGCTTCGCGCCGTCCTCGTCGGCGTCGTACTCCCGGGTCCGGCCAATCGCCATCTGAATCAGTGAGGCCGCGAACGGAGCAAGGATGGCCATGGCAATCATGGCCAGCGGATTGCCGTTGCGGCGGTCGCCGCCGCCGAAGTAGAGCAGGAACTGGCCCAGCGAGGTGATCACGCCGGCAATGGCAGCGGCCACCGAGGAGGTGAGGATGTCGCGGTTATAGACGTGCATGAGTTCGTGGCCCAGGACGCCGCGCAGCTCGCGCTCGGTGAGCAGGGCCAGGATGCCCTGGGTGCAGCACACTGCGGCGTGCTGCGGGTTGCGGCCGGTGGCGAAGGCGTTCGGTGCCATGGTCGGCGAAATGTAGAGCCTGGGCATCGGCTGGTTGGCGCGGGCCGAAAGCTCGCGGA
Organism: Arthrobacter sp. zg.Y820; assembly: GCF_030125555.1. Lineage (NCBI taxonomy): Bacteria > Bacillati > Actinomycetota > Actinomycetes > Micrococcales > Micrococcaceae > Arthrobacter > Arthrobacter sp. zg.Y820. The sequence goes on along the minus strand of NZ_JASKLX010000001.1, from coordinate 525,747 downwards.
CAATCCGGTACATTTCCGGAGCCTGCTGCTCGGTGACGGGAACCGCCCGCATCGCGCGGATGGCCAGCTTGTCGCTGTTCCAGTAGCTGTAGGCAGTGGTGGCCAGCCCGATGAACAGGAACACCCAGATAAAGGTGGGGCTTCCGGTTCCGCTGGAGAGCAGGGCTCCAATGCCCAGCAGCACGGCGAAGAGCACTCCGAACAGTGCGGCAGTCTTCAAACCGTTGAAGTGTTGGTGCACGTGAAGTTCCTTCCTGAGCGGATCTGCACCGGACCCCGGCATGGTGCCCGGAGATGACCGGATCCGCGAAACGTCAGTCTATCCACCGATATCAACGCTCCATAGGGTGCTCATGTTCCGCGCGGCCCCGGGGCTGAAACCGGGTTCCGGGACAGCGCCGGCTCCGGCTACGGCTCCGGGTGGCGCGCGTCGTAGCGGGCGAACCGCGGCTGCCTGCGGGCCAGCACCCCCACCAGCACCACACACACCAGTCCTCCGATGACCGCGGCCCAGCCCTCGCCCAGGAAGGATGCATCGACGCCGGCCACGAGGTCACCCAGCCGGGGCCCGCCGGCCACCACCACCACGAACACCCCCTGCAGCCGTCCGCGCATGGCATCCGGCGTAGCCGACTGGAGAATGGTGGAGCGGAACACGCCGCTGACCGAATCGGCGATGCCCGCGCAGCCCATGGCGACGGCGGCCGGAATCAGCCAGGCGCTGGGGTCATCCCCCTCGTTGCGGCCCGCCATGACCACCACCGCGCCGAAGGCGGACACGGACAGCCCCCAGGCCGCCACCGACCAGAGCACCGCCAGCCCCTGCCGCCGCACGGCGCCCAGGGGCCCGGAGAACAGCCCGGCCAGGAAGGCGCCGACGGCGGTGGCCGCCAGCAGCACGCCCACCGTCGTTGCTCCGCCTCCGAGCAGCAGGGCGCCGACGGCGGGCAGCAGCGCCCGGGGCTGCGCCATCACCATCGCTGCCAGATCCACCAGGAACGTCATCCGGATGTTCGGCCGGGTCGCCAGGAAACGGAACCCGTCCAGCACGGATTTAAGGCCCGCCTTCTGCACCTCGCCCTCCGGGGGCATGGGCGGCAGCCGGTACACCGCCCACATCGCGGCGGTGAAGGTGACGACGTCGATCGTGTAGGTCCAGCCGTAGCCCACCCGGGCCACCAGGACCCCGGCCAGCAGCGGTCCGACGGTCATGGCCAGGCCGAAGGTGATCATGCTCAGGGCATTCGCCGCCGGCAGCAGTTCCGGCCGGACCAGCCGCGGAATGATCGCGCTGCGGGCCGGATGGTTCAGGCCGCTGGCTCCGGCGTTGACCGCCACCAGGGCGTAGAGCAGCCAGATGTTGCCCACTCCAGCCCAGGCCTGGGCGGCGATGCCGATGGTGGATACCCACAGCAGTACGGAGGAAAGGAGGGCGACCTTGCGGCGGTCATAGGCGTCCACGATCGACCCGCCGTACAGGCCGGCCACAATCAGGGGAATCAGCCCCACCAGCCCCAGGAGCCCGACGTAGAAGCTGGAGGACGTCAGGGAATAGACCTCCAGGCTCACTGCCACGAGGGTCAGCTGGGTGCCGACGGCGGACAGCGCCGTTCCGGTCCACAGCCGCCGGTATTCGGGGCTTTCGCGCAGCGGAGAGAGGTCGGCGAGGAGTCTGGGCATCCGAGCAGTCTAAGCGGCGGCGGCTTAGGTTTCCGGACGACGCTGCCCGCCGGCTCGGGACCTGGGATAAACAGCGTGCTTAGGATAGAGCGGGAAGTGCCGGAACCTACCTTGGAGGTCATGTGTTTACTCGGAACGTTGCGGAAGGAATCCACCGCATCGAGCACGCCTACGTCAATACCTACCTGGTGGAGGACGACAACGGCCTGGCCATCATCGATGCCGGGCTTCCCGGCATGTGGCCGGAGCTCGTCCGGGCAGTGAAGGAACTTGGTTACGGGCCGGGATCCGTCTCCGCCCTGGTGCTGACCCACGCACACTTTGACCATGTGGGCACCGCTGCCCGGATCCGGCAGAAGTTCCGCACACCGATTCTGGTGCACGACGCCGACCGGTACATTGCGGCGCATCCCTACCGGTACGAGCATGAAAACAACCGGTTCCTGTATCCGGTTCGCTATCCGCGGTCGATTCCCTATCTTGGCGCGATGACGGCGGCCGGGGCGCTGAACGTCCGGGGCGTCACCGACGTGCACAGCCTGGGCGGGGACAGCGGAAGCTCCCTTCCCGGCCGGCCCCGGATCCTGCACACGCCCGGGCACACTGCCGGGCACGTGGCCCTGCACTATCCGGAGCGGGACGCGCTGATCTGTGGAGATTCGCTGGTCACGCTCAATCCCTACACCGGAGCCAAGGGCCCGCAGATCGTCTCCGGCGCCGCCACTGCCAACAGTCCGGAGGCGCTGGAGTCCCTGGGCCTGCTGGCCAAGACAAAAGCCCCGCTGCTGCTGACCGGCCACGGGGAGCCGTGGACCGGCGGAGCCGAGGCCGCCGTCCAACAGGCGCTGGCGCGCGGCGCTTCCTAGGGTGCACGGCGGGGCCTAAGCCTGGCCGTCCAACTCCTGCTCCAGCACCGCGAGGAGCCGCGGATCGCCGATGGGCCGAAAGTGCCCCATCGTCTCCAGCCGGATGTTGCGGGCACCGGGCAGGTGGCTGCCGCCGGGAATGTGCGGATCAAAACGGCTGTACACCGAGGTGATGCGGGCATTGATGTCGCTGCTCTCCTGCAGCCGGCGCAGGAACTTGTTGCGGGGCGCAAAGGCGCGGATGGACGGCAGCACAAAGAAGTTGGCGTAGACGGATCCGGAGAAGGGCGTATTGACCGCCACCATCCGGTCCACCCGGCGGCCGCCCTCCGGCAGGAGCATCAGCTGTTTGCCGATCAGCCCGCCCTTGCTGTGCGCCACCGCCACCACGCCGCTCAGATCATGCTCCACCAGATACTCCTGGACCAGCACCGCCATCCGGTCGATCCGGCCCCGGTTGTAGCCCAGCGGCGCCACCGTGTGCACGGGATGTCCGCGGGCGGAAAGGGCCTCGGCGAGCGGACGCAGGAACTGCCAGTTTTCATAAACGCCGGGAATCAGGATGACCGGGCAGCGCTGGCTGCCCGCGGCGGATTCTTTGGACGGAGCCAGGTAGACAGCCGGATCCTTGCGGAACAGAAAACCGCGCACCTGCCAGTACGCCACGTAGGCATAGTCGGCCGCCCAGGCGCGGGCCTGCATCAGCCGGCGGCGCCACCACGGTCCGGTGCCTGCGCTCGTGCCGGCGCTCGTGCCGGCGTTCGTGCCGGCGTTCGTGCTGCCGCCGGGCCTGCCGTTGGTGCGCCGCTTCACTGCCCGGAGGCCGCTTCCCGCAGCAGCGCAGCGGTCCGCGCCGGTTCGGTGAACATGCAGACATGCGGCTGTCCGGGCAGCTCCACGGCAACGGCCCCGGGCCGTGCGGCGGCCAGCTCCTGCAGCCAGCGGGCGGGCACAATCGGATCGCGGCCCCCGCGGATCAGCGTCACCGGCACTTCCACCCCGCCGATGCGCTGCTCGAGCCGATGCCTCACCATCTTGGGCATGGTCCGCAGATACCAGCGAGGACCGGCACGCAGATAGTCGGTGAGCAGCATCCAGTTGACGGCCGGCGGTTCGCGCAGGCAGTCCTGCGCCAGCCGCAGCCCCTGCAGCACTGCGTTGCGCTCGCCGCGGTTGATGGTGGGACTGAGCAGCACCACCGAGGTGACCAGGTCCGGTGCCAGCAGCGCCATTTCCGTCACCACCTGGCAGCCCATGGAATGGCCCACCCATTGGGCGGAGCCGATGCCGGTGGCCCGCAGGGCGTCGCAGTTGACGGCGGCAAAGCCGGCCATGTCCAGGCTGTGGGACGGCTTCGGCGCGGAACCGAACCCCGGCATTTCCAGCGTGTGCACGGTGCAGGTCTGTGCGAGAAGGTCCACCAGGCGGGAGAAATAGCGGCCGGACGCCCCAATGCCGTGCACGAGCACCACGTTCCGGGCGCCGGCGCCGTAGGTGCGGATATCGACGTCGTACCCCCGAATCCGCACGCGCTGATGGTGTGCCTGCGCTTTGATGCTGGCCAAAGGATCTCCCCCGTCGTGGTTTGCGTCTGCATCCAGTGTGCCACCACGGAGCTTATTATGAATTATTCATAATTAGTGGTTAGCTGGGGTCATGACATCGACAGCAGCCCCCACCGAGACCACCGAAACGTGGACCGGAGCGCTGCGTGCCCACGGCCGTCGGGTCACCAAGCAGCGGCTGGCGGTCCTCAACGCCGTCGAACGCCTGCCGCATTCGGTGGCCGACGACGTCGCTGCCGCAGTGCGCGGCGAACTTCCCGACATCAGCCTGCAGTCGGTCTACGTGGTCCTGGCGGACCTGACCGACATCGGCCTGCTGCGGAAGATCGAACCGCCGCACTCCCCGGCCCGGTACGAGACCCGCGTGGACGACAACCATCACCACGCGATCTGCACCGAATGCGGGCGGATCGAGGATGTGGACTGCGCAGTGGGGCACGCACCGTGCCTGACGCCGGACAACACCCACGGCATGACCATCCAGATTGCGGATGTGCTCTACCGGGGAATCTGCGCCGACTGCGCCGCCAAAGCTTCCTGACTCACCTGCTTCACCCCCTTATGGAAAGAGAGAGTATGTCGAATTTCACCACCACCCAGACCGGTACTCCGGTTGCCAGCGACGACCAGTCGCTGAGCGCAGGCGCCAACGGCGCCATCGCCCTTCACGACCGTTACCTGGTCGAGAAGCTGGCCCAGTTCAACCGCGAGCGCATCCCGGAGCGCATCGTGCACGCCAAGGGTGGCGGCGCATTCGGTGAATTCGTTGTTACCGAAGATGTCTCCAAGTACACGCGTGCCGCTGTCTTCCAGCCGGGCGCCGTGACGGAAACCGTCCAGCGCTTCTCCTCGGTTGCCGGCGAGCAGGGCTCCCCCGACACCTGGCGCGACGTCCGCGGCTTCGCGATGCGTTTCTACACGTCCGAAGGCAACTACGACATCGTCGGAAACAACACCCCGGTGTTCTTCATCCGCGACGGCATCAAGTTCCCGGACTTCATCCACTCGCAGAAGCGCCTCCCGGGTTCCGGCCTGCGCGACGCCGACATGCAGTGGGACTTCTGGACCAACTCCCCCGAGTCCGCACACCAGGTCACGTACCTGATGGGTGACCGCGGCATCCCGACGTCGTGGCGCGAAATGCCCGGCTTCGGCTCGCACACCTACCAGTGGATCAACGCCGCCGGTGAGCGCTTCTGGGTGAAGTACCACTTCACGTCCAACCAGGGCAACCATGAAATCGACGGTGCCGAGGCAGAGAAGATTGCCGGCGCCGACGCCGACTACTACCGCCGCGACCTGTACGAGGCCATCGAAGCCGGCAACTTCCCGTCCTGGGACCTGCACGTGCAGGTCATGCCGTACGAAGATGCCAAGACGTACCGGTTCAACCCGTTCGACCTGACCAAGGTCTGGCCGCACGCTGACTACCCGCTGATCAAGGTGGGTACCCACACCCTGAACCGCAACCCGGAGAACTTCTTCGCGCAGATCGAACAGGTTGCCCTGTCCCCCGCGAACCTGGTCCCCGGCATCGACGCCAGCCCGGACAAGATGCTGATGGCCCGCATCTTCTCCTACCCGGATGCCCAGCGTTACCGCATCGGCGCCAACTACAACCAGCTGCCGGTCAACGCGCCGAAGGCTCCGCTCAACAACTACTCGCAGGACGGCGCCATGCGCTTCTCCTACAACACCCCGGAAACCCCGGTCTACGCACCGAACACGCTGGGCGGCCCCGTGGCCGACGCAGCGCTGGCCGGCGCCGGCAGCTGGGAGAGCGACGGCGCATTGGTACGCGCCGCTGCGACCCTGCACTCCGAGGACAGCGACTTCGGCCAGGCCGGTACCCTGTACCGCGAGGTGTTCGACGACGCCGCCAAGGAGCGTTTCCTGGAAACGATCACCGGTGCCGTCTCCGGCGTGCAGCGCCCGCACATCCGCGAAGCCGCGATCCAGTACTGGACCAACGTTGACGCGACCCTGGGCGAGAAGCTGCGCCTGAACCTGGCGACCGGCGACACCACGCCGATCGAAAAGGCTGAGTTCGTGGGCGTTGCCGAGTAACTTCGGTTAGTTCCACACCTCGGGCTTTGCGCCCGAACATCTTTGCCCCTGAACAGTAAGAGCGACCGGTCCCTTCGGGGGCCGGCCGCTCTTGTCTTTCCCGCGAGATGGCAGAAAGTGCACGTCCCAGCGCTCAGAGACGCACTTTCTGCCATCTCGCGCTACCGGGGAGGGGCCAGATCCCGCTACCGGGAGGGCCAGTACCAGATGATCAGCATTGTCACGAGGAAACCGGTGAGGAAGTTCAGCTTCAGGAACCGCTTCCACCCGGCGTTGGCCTGCTCCGAGTCCGCGTCGGAAATCCCCCGGAACGGCAGCAGGTTCAGGATGTAGGGCACCGCCAGCAAACCGCCGAGCGCGGCCGGCCACGGGATGAGCAGCATCAGCAGCCCGCCGGCGAGGTAGGCGGCGGCGGCGATCCGGACCACGGCCCTGGCTCCGAGCACCGTGGCAATGGAACTGATGCCGCCCTCGCGGTCCGGCACCACGTCCTGAACGGCCCCGAAGGCCTGGCTGGCCATGCCCCAGAGGAAGAACGCGCCCAGCACCGCCCACAGCCCCGGCGTAAAGACCGCGCCGGCAAGCACCAGCCCGTAGACCGCCGGTGAGACGAAGTGCGTGCTGGAGGTGACCGAGTCCAGGAACGGCCGTTCCTTGAACCGCAGCCCCGGCGCGCTGTAGGCAATGACGGCAAACACGCTGATGGCAAGCACCAGCCAGGACAGCGGATTGCCCAGCAGGATAAGCGCGATCAGGAACGGCACATTGGTGACGACGGCGGCCCACAGCGTGATCCGGTGGACGCCGCGGTCCAGGACGGCGCCCTCCACCCCGCCCTTGCGCGGATTGTGCAGATCCGATTCGTAGTCGAAGACATCGTTAATGCCGTACATCGCCAGGTTGTAGGGAATCAGGAAGTACAGCGTGCCCAGCACCCAGGTCAGGTCGATGCCGCCGGTGGTGATCAGGTAGGCGGCGGCAAAGGGATAGGCGGTGTTCACCCAGGACAATGGCCGGGACGAGACCAGCAGCATCCTCAGCGTTGATCCCGGGGTCCGGGTTGAGGTGCTCACTGCTTCTCCTCGGTGTCGGTGTCAACTGCAACGGCAGGCGGGGTCGTGCTGCCCGGCTTTGTTCCCAGCAGCAGCCACAGCGCCGGCAGCAGCAGCACAGCCGCCAGCGCGTAGGCGAAGTCTTCCAGCGGAGCGCTGCCGATGAACGCGCCGGAAATCCGGTCCGGGTTGTAGCCGAACAGGCCGGCAGCGATCATCACGTTGTCGAACACCGCGGTGAGGACCAGCAGCACCGCGGCGGTGATCGCCAGTGCGGCCAGCACGCCTTTCCGGCCGGGAACCCCGGGGCGGGCAGCAGCAGTCCGGCGCAGGACGGCGAAAACCAGCACGGCGGCGGCCGGAACCAGGAACACGGCGTTGAGCGCCCAGTACGTCATCGCTGTGCTTCCTGGTGCTGGGTGCGGCGGAGGGCGGCCCGGCGGAGGACCAGCGAGACCAGGCCGAACAGCACCATGGTCAGGTAGCAGAGGAAGGCCAGGAAGAAGACCTCTTCAACGGGCAGGTGCGGAGCCAGGACAACACCGAGCATGATCGGCGTTTCACCGCGGTAAAAGATGTCCATGCCAATGCCGCCCAGGTCCCAGAGCAGGAAAAACGCCAGGCCGATGACCGTCACCAGAGCCGCGCGCCGGGCGTCGGCGAAGAAGAACAGCTTGAACCGGTGGTCCAGCAGCCCCATGCAGGCGATCGAGGCCAGCAGCAGGAGCAGATAGACGGCACCCATCAGGACCGGCTCCGCTGGTTCGGCCCGGGCTCCGGCGTTGCGGCAGGCACCGGCAGCTCTTCGGTGCTGGTGTCCCCGCGGAGCCGTTTGAGCACAAGTTCGGCGCTGATCAGGCACATCGGCAGGCCGATGCCCGGCAGCGTGGAGCCGCCGGCGTAGAGCAGTCCGTCCACCTTGCGGCTGGCATTGGAGCCGCGGAAAAAGGCGCTCTGCTTGAGCACATGCGCGGGGCCCAGGAGCGTGCCGCGCCAGGAATTCAGGTCCTGCACAAAATCCTGCGGCCCCACGGTTCGCCGGACGGTGATGCGGTCGGCCAGATCCGGAATGTCCGCCCACTGGGAAATCTGGGCGATCACGGCATCGGCCATCCGATCAATCCGCTCGTCCCCGCCGCCGTCCAGCCCGCCGGAGCCCAGGGCTGGGTCCGAAGGCACCGGCACCAAGACAAACAGGTTCTCGTGCCCCTCGGGCGCAGCGGCCGGATCCGTGGCACTGGGTCGGCAGACATAGAGCGACGCCGGATCGGGAACCGATTTGTCCCTGCCGAAGATCTTGCCGAAATTTTCTTTCCAGTCCGAGGTGAAGAGCAGCGTGTGGTGGGCCAGGGACGGCAGTTCGCCGCGCACGCCCAGATGCAGCAGCAGGCCGCCCGGGCCCGGAATGCGGCGGCGCCAGTAGCGTTCCGGATAGGTCTGCAGTCGCTGCGGCAACAGCATGGTCTCGGTGTGGTGCAGGTCCGCCGCGGAGACCACCAGATCGGCTTCCAGAGTGAGCGCCTGCCCGGAACCGTCGGTGTAGTCGACGCCGGTGGCGCGGGGCTTGCGCCGGGAAGCGGACTCCGAGGTGCGGATCCGGGTCACTGCGGCGCCGGTGTGGATCGTGACGCCCTCGGCCCGGGCCAGCGAGTCGATGACGTCGATAAGGCGGGTGAAGCCGCCCATCGGATACAGCACGCCGTCGGCCAGGTCCAGCCGGCTCATCAGGTGGTACATGCTCGGCGTGGTGTAGGGCGAGGAGCCCAGGAACACCGCCGGATAGCCCAGAATCTGCCGGATCCGGGGGTCGGTGAATTTCCGGGCCACAAAGGAACTCAGCGGCTGGAGCAGCAGCTGGGCCAGCCGCGGTCCGCGCCGCAGCACGTCCGCGCGCAGCAGGGGCAGGAAGGAGGCGAAGGTGGAGTAGAGGAAGCGCTTTTTGGCCATGTCATAGACCTCGATGGCGGAGTCCAGGTACTTTTCCAGCCGGGCGCCGGCCCCGGGCTCGAGCGACTCGAACAACTTCACGTTCTCGTCCCGGGTGGCGGCAATGTCCACCGGTTCGGCGGAGCCTTCAAACAGCACCCGGTAGCCCGGATCCAGCCGGACCAGGTCCAGCTGCTCCGCCGCTGAGGTGCCCAGCAGCCGGAAGAAATGGTCAAAGACCTCGGGCATCAGGTACCAGGACGGTCCGGTGTCAAAGCTGAAGCCGGCGCTCTGCCAGGTTCCGGCCCGCCCGCCGACCACCGGCTGCTTTTCCAGCACCGTGACCGCAAGGCCCTCCCGGGCCAGCAGGGCGGCGGTCGCCAGCCCGGTGATGCCGCCGCCAATGACGACGGCGGTGCGGGGCGGTGCGGATTCGGTCCTGCGGGTCATGACAGCCTTCCGGCGGTTCGCCCGCGCGGCGCCGAGCGGCGGAGGCGGTGGGTGACAAGGGTTTCTGCCGCGATGCGCAGCTTGACCGGATTGGGCACCCGGATGCGGGTGCTGCGCAGCTGCTCCGCCGGAGTCGCCCGCAGGCGGCGGGACAGCTCGGTGAACAGTTCCTGGGCCAGGGCGACGGCGGGCCGGGCCGCGGGAGGAAGCTCGGCGATGGAGGCACCGGACACCAGCAGGTCGGCGTCGATGTCATCGAGCAACCGGTGCTTGTCCGGCTCCGAAAACGAGGTCACGCTCACGCCGGGGAAGTAGCTGCGGCCCAGGGCATCGAAGTCGTCGGCGAGGTCCCGGAGGAAGTTGACCTTTTGGAACGCCGCCCCCAGCCGCTGGGCGCCTTCCTTCAGTTGCTTCAGCCGGTCGTCGCTGACGGAGGTGCCCTCGAGGAAGCACAGCAGGCACATCAGGCCTATCACCTCGGCGGACCCGTACACGTAGTCGTCGAAGGACTCCGGGGTGTGCTCGGTGCGCAGCAGGTCCGCGCGCATGGACCGGAAGAACGGAGTGGTCAGTTCCTCGGTGATGCCGGTGGCGCGGGCGGTCAGGGCGAAAGCATGGACCACCAGGTTGACGCTGTAGCCGGTGCGCAGGGCCTGCCGGGTGTCGGCCTCCAGGTCGTCCAGCATCCGGCCGACCTCGGCCGGCGGAAGATCCGCGGCGGCAGCCACGCCGTCGACGATTTCGTCGGCCAGCCGCACCAGCGCGTAGATGCCCTCGATCTGCCGCCGGGTCCGGGTCCGCAGCAGCCGTGAGGCGAGTCCGAAGGACGTCGAGTAGGAGCGGATCATCACCGACGCGGTTTCCACCGCCACCCTGTTGTAGAGCTCCAGGCCGGTTTCGCGGACCATCCCTAGCGTCCCCGGTTCACGGCGCCGGCAACGATGCGTTCCAGCACCAGGCGCAGCGGGGCGGGGATGGCCGGGGAGTCCAGATGGGTCCGGGCCCGGGCGGCAAACTCCTCCGCCAGGGACTGGGCGTAATCGCGGGCACCGCACCGGGTCAGGACCGCCCGGGCCCGGTCCGCGTCTTCGGGCGTGAGATCGGGGTTGCCGATCAGGTGCGAGAGCTCGCCCCAGCAGGGCCCCTGCGACGCGTGCGAGATGAGCACCGTCCGCTTGCCCTCGCGGAGATCGCTGAGGTTCGATTTGCCGGTGGCGCTCTCCTTGCCGAAGACGCCCAGCAGGTCGTCCACCAGCTGGTAGGCGATTCCCGTGTCCCGGCCGAAGTCGCCCAGGATGGCGACGACGTCGTCGTCCGCTCCGGCAAGCACCGCACCGGCCTGCAGGGGCGCCTCGAAGGAGTAGACGGCGGTTTTCAGCCGTTCCATGTCCAAGATCTCGCGCACCGGCGGAGCACCCGGAGAGAAGGAGAAGTCGACGTCGATCAGTTCCCCGGCCGCTGACGCGAACACCGCCTCGTCGAGGATTTCGGCCAGGCGCAGCCGGGTCCGCGGATCCGTGTCCACGGTGTCCAGCATCCGAAAGGCGCCGGTCAGGGCCAGGTCGCCGGCGATGATACCGGTCGACATGCCGCGGTGCCGGGCTGCCTCCCGCGTCTGTCCCGCCGTCTCCGCCAGGGACCGGTAGACCCCGGACACGTTGTCATGGCCGCGGCGGACAAAGTCCAGGTCGATGACGTCGTCGTGGATGATCAGCGCGGTGTGCAGCAATTCAAAAGCCGCGCCCACCCGTGCCGCGGCGCCGATGTCGGTGCCTCCCAGGTGGCGGTACGCCGTCATGAGAATGCCGGGGCGGACCCGTTTGCCGCCTGCCGTCGACTGCTCCAGCGTCTCCCAGAGGCTAAGGTAACTGGGACTGACTTTGGCGGCGCGAAGCTTCGCCCGCTCAAAAAATCCCTTCAGGACGCCCTCCACCTGCTCGTGTCCGGTTGCTGGGTCGAGCAGGGGGTTGGTCTCCATAGGTAAAGTAAACACGGAGAACATACGGAGGAGAAATGGTAAAGCACGCGGAACTGGTCGTTCTCGTGGATCCGGACGGCACGCCCGTCGGTACGCACGAAAAAGCTACGGTGCACACCACCGACACCCCTCTGCACCTGGCGTTCTCCACCCATGTCTTCAACCCTGCCGGTCAGCTGCTCGTCACCCGCCGGGCCCTGAGCAAGCTGACCTGGCCCGGCGTGTGGACCAATTCCTTCTGCGGGCACCCCGGCCCGGGCGAATCAACCGACGACGCCGTCCTGCGGCGCGCCGAGCGCGAACTGGGCCTGGCCCTGCAGCCCGAACAGCTGACGCTGAAGCTGCCCGATTTCAGGTACCGCGCGGTGGATGCCTCGGGCATCGTCGAGCACGAGATTTGCCCCGTCTACACAGCGGTCACCGAGGCGGACCCGGTTCCGGCACCGGACGAAGTCATGGACTGGAAGTGGGCCGATCCGGTGGCCCTGGCCGAATCCGTGCGTCTGGCGCCCTGGGCGTTCAGCCCGTGGCTGGTGCTGCAGCTGCCCCTGCTCTACCCGGAGGCGTAGCGGCGCTTTACCCGGCGGCGTAGCGGCGCTTTACCCGGAGGCGTAGCGGCGCGGCCAGCGCACCCACGGCGCCTCCGCGGGCCAATGCGCCCACAGCGTATGGAAGGCGCGGCGGAAACGGCGGGCAAGGTTTGCGGTGCCGATGACCGCACGCGGCGCCATTCCCACCACGAGGGTCCGCTCAAAGCGGCATCGGTATTGCTGGCCCACATGCAGGCTGAGGCAGACGTCGTCGTGCATCTCCGGATCATCCCGGTGCACCGCGGGGCGGATCTGCTGCCACACGGATGTCCGCAGGGCCAGGTTCGATCCGAAGAGCGGCAGATGCCCCAGGGCCAAACCCATGGCCAGGTAGTAGGACCCGAGGTAGAGCACACTGAGCACGGCGCCCACCGGGCGGGGAAAGCCGTAGAAGGAGCCCGGTCCGGACAGCGCTCCAAGGGACGGCTCGGCGGCGAAAGCTTCCGCTATCCGCAGAACCCAATCCGCGGGCAGGACACAGTCGGCGTCACACCGTGCAATGATCTGGCCGCGGGCGGCGTCGTAGCCCGCGGACGCAGCCGCCGGGATGCCCGGTGCCGGTTCATGCACCACGCGGGCACCGTACCGGCGGGCAACAGCGGCACTGGCATCGGTGCTGTTGTTGTCCACCACCACCGTTTCGAAGGGCGGCAGCGATTGCCGGGCCAGCGAGGACAGGCAGGCGTCGAGGGCTGCGGCGTCGTTCAGGCAGGGAATCACCACGCTGACGGAGGGCAGGTCGGCAGGCATGGGGGAAGTCTAACCGTCGGTGGACCACTGACTGTTCCCCGGCGGGCGGCCCAGGCGGGGCTGCCCTCCCGCGGCCGAACGGGCTGCGCTACCGTGAATTCATGATCGACGCCCTCCTCCGCCGCCCCTCCGGTGCCGGAGAGTTCTTTGCCGACGCGGTGCGGCTTCTCTGCCTGTTCAGCCTCACGGCGGCTCTTCTTTGGTACGGCCCGGTGGAAGTGGCCGTGTTCCTGCTGGTGCTGATGGGAACCCTGATCTCCCGGTGCCTGGACATCTCCCGGGCGTTCGACGGCCTCTACGGGCTGACCCTGCTGGCAGCGGCATGGAGCAGCGTCGTGAACCTGTACGCACGCGTTGGCTGGTGGGATCTGCCGGTGCACTTCGCGGCCACCGGTGTCATTGCGGCAACGGCCTATCTCCTGCTGGCCCGCCTGGGTGCGGTTCCGGCGCCAAGCCCCCATGCCGGCGCCACGCTGCGGATCGCGGTTCCCGCCCTGGTTCTCGCCGTCGGCCTCGGAGTGAGCGTGCTCTGGGAACTGGGCGAGTGGTGGGGCTACACGTTCGTGGACGAGAGCATCAACGTCGGTTACCAGGACACCATGGGAGACCTGGCCGCGGGCGGGCTCGGCGCGCTGGTCGCGGGAGCCATGCTCGGCCGGGCGGCAGGCCGGCCGGTCCGGCCCGCCGGCCCCGGCTCCGGCGTGTCCATGGAGCACCGGCTCCGGCGCTGACCCGCCCGCGAAAAAAGGGCGCCGCCGGCATTGGTGCTTTGCCGGCGGCGCCCCAGGGGTGCTGCGTGTGCTGCGTGTCCTGGCTGTATTGCGTGTCCTGCCAGTACTGCGTGTACTGGCTGTATTGCTAGGACTTGATGTACTTCGCGTGCGCCTCGTGCGCCCGGGCCACCTCGGCCCTGATGGATTCGATGTCCTTGACCTTGTCGCGGTACTTCTTGTCCATCGTCAAGATCTGCTGCTCCTCCTCGCAGAGGGCCGTGTAGATGCGCTCGCGCTCTGCCTCGTCCGCCGTGTAGGAGAGGTCCAGGTAGCTGGTGGCATGCCGGCGGGCGTTCTTCACGGCCGCGGTGGCCTTGCCTGCAGGGCTCACCAGGGAGGCGATGACGGTGACCACGAGGACGCCGATGATCACGGTCAGCGACAGCCCGGTGCTGATCTCGATGACCGAAACGTGCTGGCCGTCGTTGATGAACGGCAGGGTGTTCTCGTGCAGGGCGTGCAGCACGAGCTTCACGCCGATGAAGGCGAGGATGGCTGCCAGGCCGTAGGAGAGGTAGATCAGGCGGTCCAGCAGTCCGTCGATCAGGAAGTAGAGCTGGCGCAGGCCCATCAGCGAGAACGCGGTGGCCGTGAAGACGATGTAGGTGCTCTGGGTCAGGCCGAAGATCGCCGGAATGGAGTCCAGTGCGAAGAGGATGTCGGTTCCGCCGATGGCCACCATGACCAGCAGCATCGGGGTGAGGACCTTCTTGCCGTTTTCAACGGTGAAGAGCTTGTCGCCGTCGTAGTGGTCAGTGGTGGGAAGCACCCGCTTGGCCAGGCGGATGATGAAGTTGTCCGCCTCGTCGTTCTCGCCTTCGGGCTTAAGCAGGTTCCCGGCGGTGAGCAGCAGGATCAGACCGAAGATGTAGAAGACCCAGGAGAAGGAGTTGATGAGTGCCGCGCCCAGGAAGATGAAGCCGGTGCGGGCAATCAGTGAGAAGACAATGCCGAACAGCAGGACCTTCTGCTGGTCTTCGCGGGGAACCCGGAAGCTGGCGATGATGATGAGGAAGACGAAGAGGTTGTCGACGGACAGCGCCTTCTCGGTCACATAGCCGGCGAAGTACTCAGCGCCGGCGGCGGATCCGCCGAAGACGAAGACCAATACGCCGAACAGCAGGGCCAGGCCAACATAGATGCTGGACCAGATGCCGGCTTCCTTGAGGGTTGGCGTGTGCGCCTTCCGAATGTGGAAGAAATAGTCAAAGGCCAGCAGGCCCAGAATGACGGCTAGCGTCACTCCCCAGATCAGGGGGGAAACAGTCATGGAACTCCGCTTTCGTAGGGTACGTCAAAGAACCATAGGTCTCTCCGGCGTCCCTGTGAACGGGTGCCCGCTGTTTCCGGCTGGAGCGTCGGTGCCCAACGTGTTGACGGATCACAGCGTAGTGGATACTCCCCTACGAATGGCCCAGTCTATCGGTTCCTGAACCGGAGCTGCCACACGGGGCCCGGTGCGGCTTCCAGCAGCGGCAGGTCAGCGGGGGCGTCCACGTCCCGGCCGTCGCCCAGGTCGGAACAGTCCACGACGTCGACTCTGCCCGGGTTGGCGGAGAGGAAGGCGCGGGCACCGGCGTCGCCCTCGGCGCCGCGGGCGGCTTCCAGGGCCAGCGCCGCGTCGAAAAGGACCGGATGCGCCCGGCGCAGGGAGTCCGCGCCGGGAGCGGATCCGGCCACCCGGTAGCCGGCGGCGGTGATCCGGCCAGGCCGGTGCTGGGCGATCAGCCCTGCAACGGCGGCCGCGGTGAGGCCGGGTTGATCCGCCAGGGCCACCAGGATCGGCGCTTCAGGGCAGTAGGCGGCCGCTGCCTGCACTCCGCAGCGGAACGAGGAACCCATGCCGGACTCCCAGTCTGGATTGGTGACGGCGGTGGCCGGACCGAGCCGGATTTTAGCCAGAACCTGCTCGGCTTCGAAGCCCAGCACCACGATGAGCCGGGTGCAGCCGCCGTCGTGCAGTTGGGCAATGATGGTTTCGATCAGGGGCCGGCCACGGAAGGGCAGCAGTGCCTTGTTTCCCAGTCCCAGGCGGGTGCCCGCCCCGGCCGCCAGCACGACGGCGGCCACCGGGGAAGGCAAGGTGATCAGCCTTCGCAGTCCGAGCAGTATTTCTGCCCGTTCTTTTCCAGGGCCACCTGGGAGCGGTGGCGGACCAGGAAGCAGGAGGCACAGGTGAATTCGTCGTCCTGGGCCGGGACCACCCGGACCAGCAGTTCTTCGCCGGAGAGGTCGGCGCCGGGAAGCTCAAAGTTTTCCGCAGCGTCGGTTTCGTCGACGTCCACTGCCGTGGCGGACGGTGTCACACTGCGCTGGGCCTGCAGTTCCTCCAGTGAGGCGGTGGAAGCTCCATCGTCCTCAGTCTTGCGCGGTGCGTCGTAATCTGTTGCCATCTGCGTTAACTCACACTCCATTTTCAGCTAGTACTTCGGGATCCGGCCTCGATCGTAACGGATGCACGCCATGCCCTCTGCTTCGCAGGGCAAAATTGGGGACATATTCGCCGCAGGCCGAACATCGCGTGTACACAGGGCCCGGGCGGTCCAGTTGCCGGTCAGGTTGCAGGGCCGAATCCGGGCGTGGTCCGGGCCGGATCCGGGCGCGGTCTGGGCGGGGTCTGCGGGGCGGGATGCGGGCTGCGCGCCGGGCTGTGAAAAGTGAAGAATCGGGGCTCTGCATCTTTTAGGCCCACAATATTAAGACAAACCTGCACGACAGGCAAGAAGCTCCCGCCAGGACGCGGCGTTCGCAGAGAGTGGGAACCCGCGCTGGTGATCCTGGTGATCCGCCCCTGGCATTCACCGGTGCCTCCCCGCCCGGCGAAGGGAAACGGGAGAAACGCCGGAGGGGGCGTTCCGTGGAACGCCCCCTCCGGGACTGCTGTCATGCTGAAGCGTTGGGCCGGCGCTACGGCTTCGGCTCGGGCTCAGCGGGCTTCATGGTGTGCTGTCCGCCGGAGGTGAAGGAACCGTTTGAGGTGGACCCCGTCGAGGGCGTGCTGCTCGCACCCGTTGAGGAACCGGACGGAGCGGTGGAGGTGCCCGACTCTGACGCGGGCTTGCCCGACGTGCTGGAGTGCGAGACCTTGTCCTTCGCGGTCGAAGCGACCTCGGTCACCTTCTCCTGCAGGCCCGGGGCCTTCTCCTTCGCCCATTCGGTACCGTGGGAAACCGTCTCCTGAACCTTGGGGTCCTTCCAGAGCTCCATCAGCTTTTCGCGGCCACCCTTGGAGCCGACCAAATAGCCAACGCCCACTCCGGCGAGAAATACGAACTTCTTAACCATTGTTGTCCTCATTCCTGCCCCGGTGAGGGGCATCGCGAATATCGTTCACATGCACACTACCGCCGAAAGCGGAAGAATAAACAGCAACCTTACTATGCTCGGGCCGTGTTGTGCCCGCACTCCGTATTTTTACGGATTCCGGCCGGCACTGAACGGCTGGACGGCGATGGGCTCGCGTCAGACGTCCATCAGGCGGGAACGGATCAGGAACCGCTTGCCCTCCGGTGCTTCGACGGAAAAACCACTGCCCCGACCCGCGACGACATCCACGGTGAGGTGGGTGTGCTTCCAATATTCGAACTGTTCCAGCGACATCCAGAATTCCAGGGGCTCCCCCGGTACCAGTTCGAAGGTTCCCAGGAGCACGTCGGCCTCCGAAGTGATGAAGTCCCCCGCCGGAAAGCACATGGGCGAGGATCCGTCGCAGCAGCCCCCGGACTGATGGAACATCAGCGGGCCGTGTGTCTCGCGGAGCTGCTGCAGCAGCTCCTGCGCCTCCGGGGTGAGCGACACCCGGGAAAAACTCTCCCCGGGCATCGTCACGGCAGCGTCCAGGCCGGAATCCGACAGGGCACCCATCAGAACCCGATGACCACTCGGCCGTCGACCCGGCCCTCACGAAGCTCGTCCATCACGCTGTTGATCTCCTCCAAGTTGCGGGTGCTGATATTGGGATGGATGAGTCCACGGTCGTAGAAGTCGATGGCTTCCGCCAGATCCTGCCGGGTGCCCACGATCGACCCCCGAATCGTCAGGCCCTTGAGGACCACGTCGAAGATCGGCGTCGGGAAGTCTCCGGGCGGCAACCCGACGAAGACAATCGTTCCTCCGCGCCGGGCCATGCCGATGGCCTGGCCAAAGGCCTTTGGATGCACCGCGGTAACCAAGATGCCGTGGGCGCCGCCGACCTTGTTCTGGATGGCCTCGACGGGGTCTTCGGTATTCGCATTGACCAACACCTCGGCCCCGTATTTCCTGGCCAGCTCCAGCTTGTCATCGGCGATGTCCACAGCCGCGACGCGCAGCCCCATGGCCTTGGCATACTGCACGGCAATGTGTCCGAGCCCGCCGATTCCGGATATGACAACCCACTGCCCAGGCCGGGCCTCGCTGACCTTCAGACCCTTGTAAACGGTGACCCCGGCGCACAGGACGGGAGCGATGTCATGCGGGTCGGCGCCCTCGGGTATACGCGCCGCGAAGCGGGAATCCACGAGCATGTACTGGCCAAAGGACCCGTCCACCGAGTAGCCGCTGTTCTTCTGCAGCTCGCAGAGGGTTTCCCAGCCCGTCCTGCAGTACTCGCACGCACCGCAGGCATAGGCGAGCCAGGCGTTTCCCACCATGTCGCCGGGCTGCAGGTCGGTGACGCCCTCACCGACCTGCACCACCTCGCCGACGCCCTCATGACCGGGAATAAACGGCGGAGTTGGCTTTACGGGCCAGTCTCCGTCTGCCGCGTGCAGGTCCGTGTGGCACACGCCGGTCGCCACCAGTTTGACGAGCACCTGATTCGGACCGGGCTCGAGCACTGCCACTTCCTCGACGGAAAGTCCCCTGCCGAGTTCATTCACCACTGCTGCTTGCATGCTGGCCATTCTGTCCTCGATTCCTTGGACGAGCGGGGTTAAATCCAGCGTAGGCGGGTGCCGGCAGGCTTAGAAGAAGCCCTGCTTTGTTTCGGCGTAGCTGACCAGCAGGTTCTTGGTCTGCTGGTAGTGGTCCAGCATCATGGCGTGGTTTTCCCGCCCGATGCCCGAGGACTTGTAGCCGCCGAACGCCGAGTGCGCCGGATAGGCGTGGTAATTGTTCACCCAGACCCGCCCGGCCTGGATGTCCCGGCCCGCCCGGTAGGCGATGTTCCCGTTCCGGGACCAGACCCCGGCACCGAGGCCGTAGAGGGTGTCATTGGCAAGACTCATGGCTTCGCCGTAGTCGGAGAACCGGGCCACTGACACCACCGGACCGAAGATCTCCTCCTGGAAGATCCGCATGTTGTTGGTGCCCTCAAAGACCGTGGGCTTCACGTAGAAGCCGCCGGCCAGATCGCCGTCGAGCATCAGCCGCTCGCCGCCGGCGAGGACCTTGGCGCCTTCCTGGTGGGCGATGTCCATGTAGGAGAGGATCTTCTCCAGCTGGTCGTTGGAGGCCTGCGCGCCCACCATGGTGGTGGTGTCCAGCGGGTTGCCCTGGATGATCTGCGCGGTGCGGGCCAGCGCGTCGGACATGAAGCTGTCGTAGAAGGAGTCCTGGACCAGGGCGCGCGAGGGGCAGGTGCAGACTTCGCCCTGGTTCAGCGCGAACATGTTGAAGCCTTCCAGCGCCTTGTCGTAGAACGCGTCGTTTTCCTGCGCCACGTCGGCGAAGAAGATGTTCGGGCTCTTGCCGCCCAGTTCCAGGCTGACCGGAATCAGGTTCTGCGAGGCGTACTGCATGATCAGGCGCCCGGTGGTGGTTTCACCGGTGAACGCGATCTTGCGGATCCGGGGCGAGGACGCCAGCGGCTTGCCGGCCTCCACACCGAATCCGTTGACCACGTTCAGCACGCCGGCGGGCAGCAGGTCGGCGATGATTTCCATCAGCACCATGATCGAGGCCGGGGTCTGCTCGGCGGGCTTCAGGACGACGGCGTTGCCGGCTGCCAGCGCCGGCGCCAGCTTCCAGACGGCCATCAGGATGGGGAAGTTCCACGGAATGATCTGGCCCACGACGCCGAGCGGTTCATGGAAGTGGTAGGCGGTGGTGTTGTCATCGAGCTGGGACAGCGTGCCTTCCTGCGCGCGGATGGCTCCGGCGAAGTAGCGGAAGTGGTCGATGGCCAGCGGCAGGTCCGCGGCAAGGACCTCGCGGATGGGCTTGCCGTTGTCCCAGACCTCGGCGACGGCGAGCAGTTCGAGGTTCTCCTCGATGCGGTCGGCGATCCGGTTCAGGATCAGGGCCCGCTCCGCCACGGCGGTCTTGCCCCAGGCCGGCGAGGCCTTGTGGGCCGCGTCCAGGGCGAGGTCGATGTCTTCGGAGGTGCCGCGGGCAATCTCGCAGAAAACCTTCCCGGTGACCGGGGAGATGTTCTCGAAGTAGTTGCCCTTGACCGGGGCCACCCACTCTCCGCCGATCCAGTTCTCATACCGGGACTTGAAGGAAAACTTGGATCCCTCGGTGCCGGGCTGCGCATAAACGGTCATGTCTGCTCCTTGGAGGTGGCGACGTCGGTGTCTGACGTACCGAGGCTACGGACCCGGACGTTGCACCAAGGTTGCACGGGGAAATGGTTGCCCCAACGAATCACCGTGGAGCACAGTGATTCATATGCATCAGGAACCGGGCTCTCCAGCGGTCGGCCGATACCTTCGCTACCGCTGGTGGGGATTGGTCGCCATCAGCCTCGGCGTGGCAATGATCATCATGGACGCCACCATCGTTTCCGTTTCCATCCCCTCGATCGTGGCGGATTTGGGCATCTCCAGCACCGAAATCCAATGGGTCCAGGAAATCTACACCCTGCTGTTCGCTGCCCTGCTGTTGACGTGGGGCCGGATTGCGGACCGGGCCGGCCGCCGGCGAATCATGCTGATCGGCGTCGGAATCTTTGCTGCTGCGAGTCTCCTTTGCGCCGTGGCGGAGTCCGGCGGCTTCCTGATAACCGGCCGGGCGCTCCAGGGGTTGGGCGGGTCGATGATCCTGCCCACCACCCTGGCCCTGCTTAACGCCAACTTCCAGGGACGCGAGCGCGGCATAGCCTTCGCCGTCTGGGGCTCCACCATCGGCGGCATGGCCGCAGTCGGCCCGCTGCTCGGAGGGTGGCTCACTGAGAACGCCAGCTGGCGGTGGGCCTTCGGCATCAACATTCCCCTCGGCGCACTGATAGCCGTTGGACTGCTTCTGTTCGTGGCGGAGTCTTCGGAACCGCTGACCGGCGCGCGGCAACGGCTGGACATCAATGGTGCGTTGCTGTCCATCCTCGGCTTCGGCGCCCTGGTGTTCGGCTTGATCGAGGGCCGCAGCTACGGCTGGTGGTACGCCGACGACGACGCCCCCTTCCGTCTCGGCAGCCTCTCCCCCGTGCCGGTGGCGTTTGCGGTTGCCGCCGTCGCGCTGACAGCCTTCGTGATGGAGGAACGCCGGCGGACCGAGGCTGGCAGGGGCGTCATCCTGGATCTTTCGCTGTTCCGCATCCCCTCCTTTGCCAACGGCAACATAACCGCGCTGATCGTCAGCTTCGGCGAGTTCGGCCTGATCCTGTCCCTGCCCCTCTGGTTCCAGAATGTCCTTGGCTACTCGGCTTTCCAGGCGGGCCTTGCCCTGGTGCCGCTGGCCGCCGGGTCCTTCCTGGCCAGCGGTGCGGTGGCAGCCCTCTCCCGCCGGTACTCCCCCATTCTGGTGGTGCGGGTCGGCCTGTGCCTGGAGATCCTCGCCATCGGGGCGCTGGCGCTGCTGATCCGTCCGGACAGCACGGCCTGGCTAACCTCGCCGATCCTGCTCGTCTACGGCCTGGGCGTGGGCCTGGCAACTGCCCAGCTCACGTCGGTGGTGCTGGCCGAGGTGCCGGTGGCCCGCAGCGGTCAGGGGTCGGCGACACAGAGCACCGCCCGCCAGACCGGTTCCGCACTGGGCATCGCCGTCCTGGGCACCGCCTTCTTCACGTCACTGAAGGAGGGCACCGCATCACGGCTCTCCGACGACGTCGCCGCCAACCCGATGCTGGGGCCGCTGGTGGATTCGGTGAACGCCAGTTCCGGCGGAACCATCGGAGCCCTGAGCGCTGATCCGCAAACCGCGTACATCGCCGACGCCGCCCGTTCCGCAATGACCGACGGCGTAACCCTGGCGGGGTGGATCGCTGCCGGCGCGCTGCTGATCGGTCTCCTGACGAGCCTTCGGATCCGGCCCGTCAAACAGCCCGAAAAACCCCCGGCGGAGTGATGTGTGCCTGGGGTCCGGCGGCCTCCGCGCCGCGTTAGCCCAGTTCGTGCTCCAGCCGTTCCAGATGTGCCACCACGGCCGCCCGGCGGGGTGAGCGCAGCGGCATCAGCCGCAGAGCGAGGGACCAGGCCTCGACGTCGTGCCGGGCCTCCTCGAGTGACAGGTATCCGAGCAGCGTCTCGGGGCCGGCGTCGGAGAGCATCGCCTCACGCAGGACGGTGCTGACCTCGCTGCGCAGCGCCGTGATGGCCGGAGCCTGGGACCGCGGCAGCACCGGCCCGCGGTACAGGCCCAGGGCCAGCCGGTACGCTCCGCGCTCCAGATAGCCGAGCACCTGCCGGGCATCGATGACCAGCCCGTGCGGCAGCCGGTAGGGGCGGGACTGCGGCACCAGTGCGGGCCCCGGGACGCCGTCGCTGTGTTTTCCCAGCAGGTTGCGCAGCCGCAGCATCTCGGCCCGGACGGTGCTCACCGATGCGCTTTCCGGATAGACCATGACGGAGAGCTGGTCGGCGCTCAGCCCTTCGGGATGAAGCGCGAGGAGTGTGAGGAGCTCGGAATGCCGGATGCTCAGGGATGCGGCCCGGCCCCCGACGTTCACCACCGCCAGGTCCCGGCCAAGAATGTGCAGGCTGTCCTGCCGGAGGGCCGGCCTGGCGGCGGATCTCGGGGCAGACCTCAGGGCAGACCTGTGGGCTGTCCGGTGGACTGTTCGGTGGACTGTTCCGGACGATGCACCGGCGGCGTTCTGCAGCCGCTCCACCCGCAGGTGGCTTTCGGCCGCAGCGACGGTTGCCTCGACCAGTGCCAGGGTGTGCTCGGCCACGGCTTCGTCCCGGCCGGTGATGTCCACGACGCCCAGGACCACTCCGGTGTCCGGATCCCGGACCGGCACCGCGGTGCAGCTCCAGGAATGGACCTGCCTGCTGAAATGCTCGGCGCCGGCAATCTGGATGCTGCGCCCCGAGGCCAGGGCCGTTCCGGGCGCGCTGGTTCCAATGGATTGTTCGGACCAGTCGGTGCCGGGCACGAAGAGCATGCCCTCCGCGGTGCGGCGCAGTTCGTCGTCGCCCTCCACCCAGAGCAACCGTCCCAGCCCGTCGCCCACGGCCACCAGGAGCCCGCTGTCCAGGCCCGGGCGCACCAGCAGCTGCCGGATGACAGGCATCACGGCGGCCAGGGGATGCGCACGGCGATACTCCTCGAGGTCCGAACCGGAAAACACCAGCTGCGGAACGGCCTTGTCCGGATCGGTGTGATGGCCCAGCGACCGCTGCCAGGATTCCCGGACCGGGGGCCGGAGCCAGCGCAGGTAACCGTCGTGTGAGTCCAGCCCTTCGTGCGCCCGGGAGGCATCACGCTGCAGACCGTCAGCGGAACGCCGCGGCGGAGTAAGAAAGTCCTGATTGTGCACTGCCCCGACCTATCCGCGCTGATAAGGAGACCGCTGACACCGTGTTTTGTGGTTCCTGCTGTGGTGTGCGACACAGTCTACTCATACGACGCCCCCGCTTCCACGGGGAAGCGGGGGCGTCGTGAAGCCGGGAGGGGAAAGGGCGCTACTGCCCGCGGGCGACGCGGATCATTTCCTCGCGGTCCACTACCTTCACGCGTTCGCGCACCAGTTCGCCGGTGGCCGGATCCGGATGGATGTAGGAGGCGCCCAGGCTCTTTTCGTAGGCGTCCAGCTTCAGCCAGCCTTCCCAAGTGACGTACTCGACGCCGCGGTCTTCGAGCAGCTTGATGATGGAGTCCTCCTCGGGCTCCTCGGCGGCCGGCAGGTTCAGCCGGTCCTCCAGCAGGAAGCCGATGGTTTCCAGCGCATCGCCCTTGGTGTGGCCGATCAGGCCCACCGGGCCGCGCTTGATCCAGCCGGTGGTGTAGATCCCGGGCACCGGGGCGCCGGTTTCGTCGATGACGCGGCCGCCCTCGTTGGGGATGACGCCGCGGCGGGAGTCGAAACCGACCTCCGGCAGCTCCGAGCCGAAGTAGCCGATGGCCCGGTACACGGCCTGCACCGGGTAGTCGACAATCTCGCCGGTGCCGCGCGCGTTGCCGGTGCCGTCGAGTTCATTGCGTTCAAACTTCATGCCCGCAACCTTGCCGGGGTTGGCGGGATCCTCGTAGATCTCCACCGGGCTGTGCAGGAAGTGCAGGTGCAGGCGGCGGGAGGCACCGGAATCCTGCTCTTCGACCAGCCAGTTGGTCAGCGTGTTGACCATGGTCTTGGTCTGGTTGTTGCTGCGGATCTGCTCGTCCGAGCCTTCGTCGAATTCGAAGTCCTCCGGGTAGAGCACGATGTCGACGTCGCGGGAGTGCGAAAGTTCGCGCAGCTCCAGTGGCGTGAACTTCACCTGTGCCGGTCCGCGGCGGCCGAAGATGTGGACGTCGGTGACCGGCGACTTCTTCAAGCCCTCGTAGACGTTGTCCGGAATTTCGGTGGTCAGCAGGTCATCGGCGTGCTTGGAGAGGATGCGCGCGACGTCGAGCGCAACGTTGCCGTTGCCGATGACGGCAACTTCCTTGGCATCCAGCGGCCATTCGCGCGGGACATCGGGGTGTCCGTCATACCAGGACACGAAGTCGGCGCCGCCGAAGGAACCTTCCAGCTCAACGCCGGGGATGCTCATGTCAGCGTCCTTGATGGCGCCGGTGGCGAAGATGATGGCGTCGTAGAAGTGCCGGAAGTCGGTGAGGGTCAGGTCCTTGCCGTAGTGCACGTTGCCCAGGAAGCGGATGTCACCGCGGTCCATGACCTTGTGCAGGGCGTTGACGATGCCCTTGATCCGCGGGTGGTCCGGGGCCACGCCGTACCGGATCAGGCCGTACGGGGCCGGGTACTTGTCGAAGAGGTCGATGCTGACCTCGAAGTCCCGGTCAGCTTTGGTAAGGATATCTGCGGCATACACACCGGCGGGGCCAGCGCCGATAATGGCGACTCGCATGGGGCGCTGCGACCGGTCCGCGGCTGAATTAGACACTGATAGTCCTTCGTCTCGGGGAGGAAACCTCGTGCGGAATAACGCACAGTTTCCTATTCTAAATGCAGGTGCGCGACGGCGTCTAAACGGTTCGGTGCGGAAGTCACGGCGGATGGCTGCGGGTCCCCTTCCGGGCGCCGCGGGAATACCCGGACGCCCGTTGATGTTGAGCATCACGTGTCTGCATCCGACGGAATAGGCGCTTCGCGCTCCGCCACCTCCCCCGAGTCCATCCATTCTCCCGCCCGGCCGGCGGCCGGCGGATCCGCCGGCACCTCCGGCACGACGCCCGCCGGCGGCAAGGCCGCTCCCGGCACCCGGGGCGAGAATACCCCCGGGCTTCTCTTCGGCGTCGGCGCCTACCTGCTGTGGGGCCTGCTGCCCCTTTACTTCATGGTGCTGGTTCCGGCAGGAGCCATCGAGATAGTTGCCGCGCGCATCGTGTTCTCACTGGTGTTCTGCGTCGCCCTGCTCACCGTGATGCGCTCCTGGAGGACGCTGGCGGCCGCGGCGCGGAACCTCCGGCTGGTGGGCACCCTGGGCGGTGCGGCCGTCCTGATCGCGGCCAACTGGACCACGTACGCCTGGGCGGTGCTGAATGAACATGCAGTGGAAGCGGCGCTGGGCTACTTCATCAATCCGCTGGTGTCCGTCCTGCTGGGCGTCATCGTGCTCAAGGAAAAACTGCGGCCGCTGCAGTGGGTTGCCATGGGCGTCGGCTTTGTCGCCGTCCTGGTCCTGGGCCTGGCCTACGGCACCGTCCCGTGGATCGCCCTCATCCTTGCCTTCAGCTTCGGCACGTACGGACTGGTCAAGAAGGGCGTGGGCGGCAGGGTGGACGCCATCTCCAGCCTCACCATTGAAACCGCGGTCCTTACGCCCGTGGCCATCGCCGTCCTGGTATGGATGTCGGTCAGCGGCACGGCAACCATCCTGTCCAACGGTCCCGCGCATTTCTGGCTCCTGGCGGCCTCGGGCGTTCTGACGGCCGTTCCGCTGATCTTCTTCGGTGCCGCTGCCCGTCGCCTGCCGCTGTCCACCGTGGGAATGCTGCAGTATCTGGCTCCCACGCTGCAGTTCATCATCGCTCTGGCCGTGTTCAAGGAAGTCATGCCGCCGGAGCGCTGGGCCGGGTTCGGCCTGGTCTGGCTCGCGCTGGTGATCCTGACGGTGGACATGATGGGCGGACCCCGGCGGAACCGGATTCTCCGCGCCGCAGCGGCCTAAGACATTCTCCCCGCGGCCGCAGCGGCCTGGACGCAAAGAAGCCCCGCTCACCGGTAACGGTGGGCGGGGCTTCTTCGAATCCCGGTGAAGTTATCCGCGGAAGTTAGCGCGCCGAGGTGCTGCGCTGGCGCTGCAGGGCGACCAGGGCGACGGCTCCGGTCAGTGCCATCAAGGCACCGATTCCGCCGATTGAAAGCTGCGCGGCGTTCAGGCCGGTTGCTGCCAGTTCGGTGGTTCCGTCGGCAGCTGCGGGAACGGGCTGCGCGGCCAGGACCGTGACTGCCTGCTCCACGGTGAAGGTTGTCCAGCCGGAGAGGACTCCGTCCTTGAACAGCGCAACCTTGTGCTCACCGGCCGCAAGGACGGCGGGAACGGCAATGGCCAGCGAACCGTTGGCGTCGGCATCCATGGCGCCCAGGTTCACTCCGGCGGAGGGAAGGACCACTTCATAGGTGCCGGCCGCGTCCAGGCCGGAGATGCGCAGCTGGCTTCCCGAGGCAGCAGCGGTGACGGTTCCCCGTGCGGCGGCGGTGAGGAGCGTTTCGTTTCCGAGCGACACCTGTTCCATGGCCGCTGCGGCGGCCGCTTGTGCCTTGCGCTCTGCTGCCTGACGTGCGGCGGCCTGGTCAGCGGCGGCCTGCTCGGCCTCCGCGGCCTGCGCGACCTCCTCAGCGGAAGCCTTCTTGGCGGCTTCCTCTGCTGCGGCCTGCTCGGCAGCCTTGTTCGAAGCTTCCGTGGCCACGGCCAGTTCGGCGGCGGCCGCCTGCTCGGCAGCGATGTTTGCTGCAGCTGCCTGCTCGGAAGCTCCGGCGTCCTCAGCCGCGGCCTTCTCGGCGGCAGCCTTTTCAGCCGCAGCCTTCTTCTCGGCTTCAATCTCGGCGGCAGCCTTTTCAGCCGCGGCCTTCTTCTCGGCTTCAATCTCGGCGGCAGCCTTCTCAGCCGCAGCCTTCTTCTCGGCTTCAATCTCGGCGGCAGCCTTTTCGGCCGCAGCCTTCTTCTCGGCTTCAATCTCGGCGGCAACCTTCTCAGCGGCAGCCTTTTCGGCCGCAGCCTTCTTCTCGGCTTCGACCTTGGCGGCTTCGGCGGCCTTGGCTGCCGCTGCCTCCTCGGCTGCCTTCTGCGCGGCTGCTTCAGCGGCCTCCTGCGCCGCCTTGTCCTGCTCGGCCTGAGTGTCATCCGGCGTCACAGCGGGAGCTTCCTTCACGGGCGCCTTGGCGGCGGCTTCCTCAGCAGCCTTCGCGGCGGCATCAGCAGCGGCCTTGGCAGCAGCGTCAGCGGCGGCCTTGGCAGCAGCGTCGGCGGCTGCCTTCTCAGCGGCGGCCTGAGCGGCGGCCTCTTCAGCCGCTACGCGGGCGGCGGCCTCCTCGGCAGCGGCCTGTGCGGCGGCCTCTTCAGCCGCTGCGCGGGCAGCGGCTTCTGCTGCTGCCTTCTCTGCCGCGGCGCGGGCGGCTTCGTCCCGGGCTGCGGCTTCCTCGTCCGGAGACACGGCGTACTGGCCGAACCTCGCCGTGGCCAGGTAGGCGCCGCGGTTCGGTCCTGCGGTCAGCTGGACGGCACCGAGTCCGATATCGGTGTCGGCTGCCCGGAGCATGTTCTCGCGGTGCGGCGGCGAGTTGACCCACCAGGAGAAGGCCTCGTCAGCGCTCATGTTCCAGACGATGTTCTCCGGAAATGCGTAGGATCCGGGGCTGTGCTGAAAGACCCCGGCGCCGTGAATGTTGGCCTGGTCAGCAGACTGCTGGGTCCAGGACTGCGAGTCTGCGGACATCTGAGCATTCCAGCGCAGCGCCGGCAGCGCGTGCTGCGCCCGGTAGTCGTTGATCAGGACGTACAGGCGGCTGGCGAACTGCCCGTCCGCGGAACTTGCCGCGGCGGACGGAATCGAGATCACCGCCGTCATCAGTACGATGGCGAGCGTCGAGAAAACGCTCACAAGTTTCTTTAACCGCATGTCTATCCTTATGCCTCGAGACGCAGTGATAACACCGCAGCCACATGCACAGTCTCCCCAGAGAACTGCGGTGCCCGGCAAAAGCGTCACGGGGCAACGATGTGAACTTACCGTAGGTCACTCCAATAGACAATGACCCCTCCAATATCACCAGTAACTGGAATAACAAATTGGACACGCAGTAATCTGCAGCACAGACGCAAAGAGCGGCCGCGGTGCAGCGTGTGCTGCACCACGACCGCTCCGCCGCAGAGCCGTGGAGTTCACGCCCCACGGCTCTGCGGGCAAAAAACGCGGTTAGCTGAGCGGGTTTAGCTGGGCGGGTTGCCTGCGCCGGGTTAGGCGTGCGCCCTGACAGCTGCTTCCAGCACGTCCAAGGCATCGGCCAGCAGCTCGTCGCTGATGACCAGCGGCGGCAGCAAACGCACCACGTTGCCGTAGGTGCCGCAGGTAAGGATGATGACGCCCTCGGCCAGGCAGGCGGCAGCAATGGCCTTGGTGATGTCCGCGTCCGGCGTCTTGGTGCCGGGCTTCACGAATTCCAGCGCCAGCATGGCACCGCGGCCGCGGACCTCGCCGATTACGCCGGTCTCCTCCGCCAGCTGCTGCAGGCGGGGAACGGTCATTTCCTCGATCCGGCGGGCGCGGCCGGCCAGATCAGAGGTTTCCATGGTGCCGATCGCGGCCAGCGCGGCGGCACAGGCCACCGGGTTGCCGCCGTAGGTGCCGCCCAGGCCGCCCGGATGGACGGCGTCGAGCAGTTCCGCGCGGCCGGTGACCGCGGAAAGCGGCATGCCGCCGGCGATGCCCTTCGCCATGGTCAGGAGGTCCGGCACCACGCCCTCGTGCTGCACGGCGAACCACTCGCCGGTGCGGCAGAAGCCGGACTGGACCTCATCGGCAATGAACACGACGCCCTTGTCCTTGGCCCATTCGGCCAGCCGCGGCAGGAAGCCCTCGGCGGGCACAATGAAGCCGCCCTCGCCCTGGATCGGTTCGATCAGGATGGCGGCGGTCTGGTCCGCGCCGATCTGCTTTTCGATGGCCAGGATGACCCGGTCCGCCGCTTCGGTTCCGGTGATCTCCGGGTTTTCCTCGCGGTACGGGTAGCTCATCGGCATCCGGTAGATCTCGGAGGCGAACGGGCCGAAGCCGGTCTTGTACGGCATCGCCTTGGCGGTCAGGCCCATCGTGAGGTTGGTGCGGCCGTGGTAGGCGTGGTCAAAGGCGACGACGGCGTCGCGGCCGGTGGCGGAGCGGGCAATCTTGATCGCGTTTTCCACGGCCTCGGCGCCGGAGTTGAACAGCACCGTGCGTTTCTCGTGGTCCCCGGGGGTGACTTCGTGCAGCTTTTCGGCCAGCGCAATGTAGCCCTCGTAGGGGGTGACCATGAAGCAGGTGTGGGTGAAGTGCGCGACCTGCTCCTGCACGGCGCCGACGACGGCGGGGTCGGAGGCGCCGACCGATGTCACGGCAATGCCCGAGCCAAGATCAATGAAGGAGTTGCCGTCGACGTCGAGGACGATGCCGCCGTCGGCGTCGGCCACGTACACCGGAACGGAGGAGGCCACGCCCTTGGCCACCACGGCTGCCCGGCGGGTGTTGAGCGCGGCGGACTTAGGACCGGGGAAGGTGCCGGTGATGCTGCGCTTTTGTTCCAGCCGGTAGGAGGGCTGCAGGGCTTGGGTGCTCATGGTGATGCCTTTCGAACGGTGCTGCGTTTTCTGCGGTGGGGTGTGGTGTCCGGCGTTCCGGCCGATGTTGCGTCGGCCGCTCCGGCCGGCGCTGGTGTCAGGCGTCCAGAGCGGTCATGACGTGCTTGATCCGGGTGTAGTCCTCCACGCCGTACATCGAGAGGTCCTTGCCGTAGCCGGAGCTCTTGAAGCCGCCGTGCGGCATTTCGGCCGTCAGCATGATGTGCGTGTTGATCCAGACGGCGCCGAAGTCCAGGTCGCGGGCCAGGCGCATGGCCCGGCCGTGGTTGGAGGTCCAGACGCTGGAGGCCAGCGCGTACTCGACGTCGTTGGCCATTTCCACTGCCTCGTCCTCGGTGCTGAAGGACTGCACGGTGATGACCGGACCGAATGTCTCCTTCTGCACGACGTCGTCGTCCTGCCGGGCCCCGGTGATCACGGTGGGTTCGAAGAAGAAGCCCTTGGTCCCGGCGCGCTTGCCGCCGGTGGCAATGCTGCAGTGCGCTGGCAGGGAGTCGATGACGGCGTTGACGGCATTGAAGTGGTTGATGTTGTTCAGCGGACCGAAGTAGTTGGCTTCGTCGTCCTCGTGTCCGGTCTCCAGCGTCTTGGTGTGTTCCACCAGTGCGGCCACGAACTCGTCCTGGGCGGAGTCCTCCACCAGGACGCGGGTGATGGCGGTGCAGTCCTGCCCGGCGTTGAAGAAGGCGAACTCGGCGACAGCCTGGGCGGTTTTCTGCAGGTCGGCGTCGGCGAAGACCACTGCCGGCGCCTTGCCGCCAAGCTCAAGGTGCGCCCGCTTGAGCGTCTTCGCGGCGCCGGAGGCCACGGCGATGCCGGCGCGGACGGAGCCGGTGATCGAGACCAGGCCCGGCACGGGGTGTTCCACCATGGCGGCGCCGGTCGCGCCGGTACCCAGAATGACGTTCAGGACGCCGGCCGGGAAGATCTCGCCGGCCAGCCGGGCCAGGACCAGGGTGGATTCGGGCGTGGTGTCGGAGGGCTTGAGCACCACTGTGTTGCCGGCTGCGAGGGCGGGGCCGATCTTCCAGATCGCCATCAGCAGCGGATAGTTCCAGGGGGCGACCTGCGCGACGACGCCGATCGGCTCGCGGCGGATGAAGGAGGTGTGCCCTTCCATGTACTCTCCGGCGGCCTTGCCCTCCAGGAGCCGGGCGGCGCCGGCGAAGAAGCGCAGCTGGTCGGCGCCGACCGCCACTTCCTCGGCGGCAATGACCGAGCGGACCTGCCCGGTGTTGCGGTGCTGGGCCTCGACCAGCTCCTCGGAGTTCGCCTCCAGCGCGTCGGCGAGCTTGAGCAGCATCAGCTGGCGTTCGGACGGCGTGGTCCGCTTCCAGGTCTTGAAGGCCGCGGCGGCGGCGCCCATGGCGGCGTCGACGTCCGCCTGGACGGACACCGGAGACGACGCGACCACTTCGCCGTTGGCGGGATTGATGATCTCCAGCTGCTCGGTTCCCCGGGCCGGGACAAAATCTCCGTTGATGTAGTTCTGCAGCGTCTGGGCCATCGCACTGTCCTTTCGGGAGGATGCCCGAACGCCGACGCCCGGGGCTTTCCTCCAAACCTAAGCGGTGCACCGCGCGTTCCAAAGGGGCAACCCGACAAGAGGTGACGGCTCCAACTGTGCAGGCGACCAAACCGGAGCCCCTATAGTTGCTGCATGCCGATCTACCTTTCCGATCTCCTCGCCGCTCCCGGGCTTGACCTGCGCCGGCACGGTACCGCCCCGGTTGCCCCGGCCCCGCTGCAGTGGGTGGCGGTCACTGAGCTTGAGGATCCCTTTCCGTTCCTCGGCGGCGGCGAGGTGGTGCTGACCACCGGCCTGCGGCAGCGCACCGGCGCCGTCCAGCGCAGCTTCGTGGAGAGCGTGCACCGGGCCGGCGCGCTGGCGATCGGGTTCGGCACCGGCCTGAGCCACGCAAAGGTGCCGGCGGCGTTGATCGAAGCTGCGGATGCCCGCGGCCTGCCGGTGTTCGAGGTGCCGTATGACACGCCGTTCGTGGCGCTGGGCAAGATGGTCGCCGACGCCCTGTCCGCCGACCACGTCACCCAGCTGCGGGACCTGCTGGCCGCCCATCAGTCCCTGGCCGGGGCGCTGCTGGGCGGCAACGGCCTGCCGGGGCTGCTGCAGGAACTGGCCGGGCTGCTGGGCAACCATGTGGCGCTGCACCAGTACGGGGCACGGATTTTCGACACGGGCTCCGAGGCCGGGGAGGATTCCGGGGCCGCATCCCGGCACCGCGTTCCCATCGCAACCGGACTTCGGGACCGCTGCACGCTGGCGATCACCGAGCCCTACCGGCGTCCGGACATTGTCGCTTACGCCCAGAGCCTGATCAGCGTGGAATTGAGCAACCAGGCCCGGCGCCGTGCCCGCGACCGCGCCGTCACCGGGCAGCTGCTGACCGACGTCGTGGCCGGGCGCCTGACCGGCGGCGATGCGTCGCTGCGCTTGCTGGGCGCCGGGATTTCCACCGCCCGGCGGCAGCTGACCTTCCTGGTGGAGGTCGCGTCCGGGCAGGTCCGGGCGCTGCCCACCCTGCCGCTGCCGGCGGAATTCGACGGCGCCGGCACCGCCGTCGTCGACGGTCGGCTTGTCATCGTGGTGGCCGAGGGCAACGGTCCCGTACTGGCGCGGATCCTCGGCGCTTATCTGTACGGCAGCGGGCTGACCGCCAGGATCGGATTCGGCGGCTCGTACGCCGAACCTGCCGGGTTGCGCTGGAGCTATTTCGAGGCGAAGGAATCCCTGCAGCGCGGCCAGCACATCAACGAACCCGAGCGGCTGAGCCTCACCTCGCTGCTGATGTCCGGCGCCGATGTGCCGCTGGCCGATCTTGCCGCCGAGGCGCTGGATCCCCTGACGGACTTCGATGCCGCCCATGATGCGAGCCTGCTGGACACGCTGGAGCAGTATCTGGGCCTGAACGGTTCGGTGGCTGCGGTGGCCGATGCGCTCGGCCTGCACCGGAACACCGTCCGCTACCGGCTGGGGCAGATCACCGAGCTGACCGGCTACGATCCGGCCATCACTGCGGACCGCGTGCACCTGTTTCTGGCACTGAATGTGCGCCGGCTCGGGGTCGGCCGGGGCTGAGGTCTTAGGGTCTGGGGGTGGGGGGCCTTGGGGTTTGGTTCGCGGGGGCGGGATTCCAGCCGCGATCCCGCCGCGAGAGCGCAGCTCTGGCGGGCTCCCTTCCCCGAGAGCGCAGCTCTGGCGGGCTCCCTTCCCCGAGAATGCAGCTCTGGCGGGCTCCCTTCCGCGAGAGTGCAGCTCTGGCGGGTTCCCTTCCGCGAGAGTGCAGCTCTGGCGGGCTCCCTTCCGCGAGAGTGCAGCTCTGGCGGGTTGCGCTGCCGTTTGGTCGGTAGATCTGCATTCTCGGCGAGAGAGTGCCCGCCGGATGTCGCCACAAGTGCACACTCGGCGGAGGGGGGGAAGATCCTTCGTGCAGATAAGGGCCTCAGCGGAAATCTATCGTGCAGATCAGGGCCTCTAACCGTCGAACTCCGCCGTTGAGAGTGCATTGTCTGCACGAAGGATCCTCGTCGAGGCCGGCAGAGCGCATTATCTGCACGAGAGATTTCCCCGGGGAGGCGCCGCCACCGGGCCGCAAGAGTCCTTGCACCCCCGCGCCGAGAGGCGAGAAAACGCACGAATTCTGCGCTGAAAACGGCGTGAGCTCGGACAACGGGCGCTTAACAGGCGTCAGCTCGGACAACGGGCGCTCGACAAGGGGCACTGGAAACCGGCACGACCTGCACACTCGACGACCGGGCAGGACTCGATCACATCACTCGACGCCCACCGACGCACCCGAAATCCGCCGTTGCCGCCCGCGGCACGGGAACCATAGGGTGTAGGGATGGATAACAGCGTGCAGCCCG
Organism: Arthrobacter sp. zg.Y820; assembly: GCF_030125555.1. Lineage (NCBI taxonomy): Bacteria > Bacillati > Actinomycetota > Actinomycetes > Micrococcales > Micrococcaceae > Arthrobacter > Arthrobacter sp. zg.Y820. The sequence goes on along the minus strand of NZ_JASKLX010000001.1, from coordinate 492,086 downwards.
CCCGAATCTTCCGCTGGCAGGGCGTGGACAACCCTGCACGCCGTGAAACCGCAGCTGTATCCTTCCGAGCCCGTGAGCTCGCAGCCGGCGGCACCTCGGTGACCGAGGACTACACCGCTTCATGGACCCTCTCCACCTCCACCGGCTGGGTCACCCGCCGGTTCAGCATCCAGGTCGCGGCGCCGAGCTGGTCGCGGTCCCTCGAGCTCACCCGGTCCCAGGACGGGAAGTGGAGCGCGGAAACCGAAGTGACCGGCGACGCCGGACTGCCCGCCCCGGGAATCACAGACCCGCGCGCCCTGGACAACGCCCAGGATGTGGACCTGGCCCTGTGTCCCATGACCAACACGATGCCCATCCTCCGCCTGGACCTGCTGACCGGCTCGGCCCCCGACGACGACACGAAACTCACCATGGCGTGGGTGGAAATGCCCAGTCTGCGGGTACTGCCCAGCAGCCAGGTCTATTCGCAGGTTTCGGCCTACGACGCGAACCGCGGATACGCCGTCGTGCTCTACAGTTCAGCCACCCGCGACTTCACCGCCGAGCTGGCAGTGGATGCCGACGGCGCCGTGATCGACTATCCCCGGCTGGCCGTTCGCGTGCGCTGAGCGCGGTCCGCACCCGGCTAGGATTGAAGTACACCACCCGCAATTTTGGAGACCCCTATTGAGTGAAATGTTCCTGGACAAATTCAAAGCCCTGGTCCCCAAGTATCTGGAGGATGACTGGCGCGAAGAGGAAGACGGCATTCCCGCCGACATCCTCAACCAGATGCTGGACGCCCATGACTTCAGCATTCCCCTGGTGCTGCGCGAGTTCTACCTGGCACTGGGCAACTGCGAAGACCTCATGGAGGCGTTCCACTTCTTCTGGGATCCGGATGAGCTGGAGATCGAAGACGGCTACCTGCTCTTCCTCGAAGACGAGGACGAGAAGTTTGCCTGGGGCTTCCGCGTGGACCAGCTCGACGTTCCGGATCCGATCGTCTGGCGCCGCAACAACGCGCGCGGCGACTGGCAGAGCGAAGAAGGAACGTTCAGCGAATACGTCTTTGACATGTTCGAGTGGGTCTTCGAGGAAGACCCGAACTAAGGAGCCCTGAATGCAGCAGCCCGGCACCGTTGGCGACGCACCGCGGAACGCGGTGTGGCCCAGCCACGCACCGGAGAATTACCAGTGCCCGTTCTGCGACATGGCTTCCGGGGAGTACCGGTTTCCGGGCAACCTGTGCGAGCCCGGGGACCTGGTCTATTCCGATGACCTGGTCCTCGCGTTCATCGCCTCGCACGGCTTCGATCCGGAGCCCGGCCACGTCCTGGTGACCCCGCGCGAGCATTTCGAGCTGCTGTATGAACTGCCCGACGACGTCGCCGCCCGCCTCATGATCGTCACCCGGGACATTGCGGTGGCCATCAAGACGGCCTGGCGGCCCGACGGCGTCACCACGCGCCAGCACAACGAGCCGGCCGGCAGCCAGCACGTCTGGCACTACCACCAGCATGTGCTGCCCCGCTGGGACAACGACGGACTCTACTTCACGCCCAAGCGCCCGATCGTTGATCCGGCCGTCCGCGCCCGGAAGGCCGCCGAGCTGCGGGCGGTCCTCACGGTCTCGGAGTACGGGCTCTAGACGTCCCGCTCCACCACGGCCCGGGCGAAGCTGGCCAGCGCCTGCTTGACCACCGAATCGGGCAGCGGCTCGAGCACCGCCACCGCCTCATCGGACCACTGCCGGGCCACTGCCCAAGCTTCGGCGGTGGCCGGGTTTTCCCGCAGCGCCTCGACGGCGGCCTCCAGCGCCGCGTCCGAGCTCAAGTCCCCGTCCACCAGTTCCAGCACGGCTGCGGCCTCGGCATCGCCCGCGGCGGCCTTGCGGCGCAGCAGCAGCACCGGAAGGGTGGGCACTCCTTCGCGCAGGTCGGTGCCCGGCGTCTTGCCGGACTTGGCCTCGCGGCCGGTGACGTCAATGACGTCGTCGGCCAGCTGGAAGGCGGTGCCGACCTTCTCGCCGTATTCCACCATGATGTCGATTGCCTGCCGGGTGGCACCGGAGAACAGCGCACCCATCTGGCCCGACGCCGCGATCAGCGACGCGGTCTTGCCGGAAATCACCGACAGGTAGTGCTCCAGCGGGTCCTGGCCGTCGTGCGGGCCGACGGTTTCGTGCAGCTGGCCCAGGCAGAGCCGCTCAAAGGTCCGGGCCTGGATCCCCAGGGCTTCCCCGCCGAGTTCGGACACCAGGGACGAGGCGCGGGCAAAAATCAGGTCGCCGGTCAGTACCGCCACCGAGTTGCCCCAAACCTCGTGCGCCGTGGGGGCGCCGCGGCGCAGCGGCGCGGAGTCCATCACGTCGTCGTGATAGAGGGTGGCCAGGTGCGTCAGTTCGACGACGACGGCGGACTGGACCACCTTGGCGTTGTTCGGTTCCGGACCCAGATGCGAGGCCAGCAGTACCAGCAGCGGACGGATCCGCTTGCCGCCGGCCTGCGCCAGGTGGCGCGAGGTGGCGTTGGCAAAGGGATCCGACTGGGAGATCGCGCCCAGAAGCTGGACTTCGACCTGCTCCAGGGTCGCAGCGATCGAGGGACCCAGCTGCGGGTCTTCGGCGATCAGTGCGAATCCGGCCGGCAGCGCGCGCACGGCATCGTCAGCGGCAGTATCCGGGCTGGTGTTCGAGGATTCAGTCACGGTTTTAGACTAACTTTTCGTCGGAGCGGGTTGGACAGCGGGACGGGGCCTGCATCTTGGTTCGAGGCGGCCGGAACAAGAGCTTCCAGCACGGCGATAACTCTATCCTCCAAACCCTTGCTGCTGTGGTCAGTGAGGTTGGCCAGCATCCGGACCACAAACCGCATCAGCACCGGGATCGGCATGCCGGTGCGCAGGGCCAGCTTCATGATGGCTGGTTTGCCGATCAGGCCGGCGAAGATCCGGCCAAGCGTGAAGTGGCTGCCCCATTCGGACCGGATGTGGTCGGCATAGCCGGAGAGCCGGGAATCGAAGGCCGCCGAGGCGGACAGCAGGCCCGGAGTGCGTGCCTCGGCCTGCGCGGCCACGATGAAGTCTGCGGCGAACCGGGCGGACTCCATGGCGTAGGAGATGCCCTCGCCGTTGAACGGTGAGACCATGCCGCCGGCGTCGCCGAGCAGGAGCAGCCCCGGCGAGTAGTGCGGGGTCCGGTTGAAGCCCATCGGCAGGGCCGCACCGCGGATCTCCCCCACCTGGTTCTCCGGGGTGAAACCCCATTCGGCGGGCATCCCGGCGGTCCAGTCGCGCAGGACCTTGCGGTAGTCCAGCTTGCCGAATTCCTTGGAGGTGTTCAGGATGCCGAGGCCCACGTTCGAGGTGCCGTCGCCCACCCCGAAAATCCAGCCGTAGCCGGGCAGGGGTTTTCCGGCGGCGTCGGGAAGCTCCAGCCAGCCTTCCATCCAGTCGTCGTTGGTGCGCGGGCTTTCAAAGTAGGTGCGCACGGCCACGCCGAGCGGCCGGTCGTCGCGCTTTTCAATGCCCAGGCTCAGCGCGGTGCGGCTGGAGTTGCCGTCGGCGGCCAGCACGACGTCGGCGAAGAACTCGCGGGTTTCCCCGGTGCGCCGGCCGTCGTCGTCGAGCACGTTGGCCACCACGCCGGTGACCCGGCCGGCGTCGTCGCGCAGTGCCGAGGTGACCGAGTGGCGTTCCAGGATGCGGGCGCCCGCCGCCTGCGCGTGCCGGGCCAGTGCCTCGTCAAAGCCCAGCCGGGTGCGGATCAGCCCGTAGTTCGGGAAGTCCGAGAGAACCGGCCAGGGCAGTTCCACGGTGCGGCCCGCTGCGATCAGGCGCAGTCCCTTGTTCCGCCGCCAGCCGTCGGCTTCGTCATGCGGCAGGTCCAGGAGTTGGATCTCCCGGACGGCACGCGGGGTGAGCCCGTCGCCGCAGACCTTCTCCCGCGGGAAGGAGGTCTTTTCCAGGACGGTGACTTCCACTCCCGCCCGGGCAAGGTAGTAAGCGGCAGTGGAACCGGCGGGGCCGGCTCCAACGATGAGGACGTTCACTTAGATGGCTGTCCTCCCCGGCTTTACAGCGCGGTGCACAGCCACGATGCCGCCGGTGAGGTTTCGGTAGGCCACGTTTTCCCAGCCGGATTCGGTGATCCAGCCGGCCAGCTGGTCCTGGTTCGGCCAGGCACGGATGGATTCGGCCAAGTAGACGTAGGCGTCGGGGTTGGAAGCAACCACGCGGGCGATGGGCGGCAGCGCACGCATCAGGTATTCGGTGTAAATGGTCCGCCATGCCGGCTGGGTGGGCGAGGAGAACTCGGCGATGACCAGACGGCCGCCGGGCTTGGTGACGCGCAGCATCTCGGCGAGCGCCTTTTTCGGTTCGTTCACGTTGCGCAGGCCGAAGGAGATGGTGGATGCGTCAAAGGAGTTGTCCTCGAACGGCAGGTTGGTGGCGTCGCCGGCCACAAAGTCGATGTCCGGGCGGCGGCGCTTGCCGACCTTGAGCATGCCGAGGGAGAAGTCGCAGGCCACCACGTTGATGCCGGCGTCGGCGTAGGGCTCGCTGGAGGTGCCCGTTCCGGCGGCCAGGTCCAGGACCCGCTGGCCGGGAGCGGCGCCCACGGCGTCCACCACGATGCGGCGCCAACGGCGCGTCTGTCCCAGGGACAGCACGTCGTTCACAATGTCGTAGTTCGGCGCCACGTCATCAAACATGGCAGCGACTTCATCCGGGCGTTTATCCAACGATGCGCGATTCACTCGATCATTGTCTCAAAGAATGTGCACGGGACCGAACGCCGGGCGGCTGTGTCTGGTTCCTCACCGGCGGGGCGGCGGGCAGCCGCGGCGGTGAGGCAGGTAATCCATTGCACATCCGTGCGGGGAGTAGGCTGGAGTCATTATGACCACCCTGCGTTCCCTGACCGTGCCCATTGGTGAGCTGTCCGCCACAATCGGGCTCCTGGAGTACCTGGTCCTCAATGACCAGCTTGCTTGGATCCGCAGCGGTGAGGGGCTGGTGGGCTTCGGTGAAAGCGCACGGTTCACCGCCAGCGGCCCGGAGCGGTTCGCCGACGCTCAGCAGTGGTGGCTGAAGCTCGCCTCCGACGCCGACGTCGAGAATCCGCTGGTCGTTCCCGGCAGCGGACTGGCCGCTTTCGGCTCCTTCGGCTTTTCCAAGCGCTCCCCCTTTGAATCCCGGCTGGTGGTTCCGGAGATCATTGTCGGCAGCCGCGACGGCGTCGCCTGGATCACCCAGACGACGGCGGACCCCGACGCCGAGCTGAGCCTGGCCACCGCGCAGGCGGCCCTGGCCCATTACCTGGACGAGGTGCCGGTGGCCCGGGAACCGGATCCCGAAGACAAAATTCTGCCCGGCAACCTCAGCGAGGCCGAGTGGAAGAACGCCGTCGCCCGCTCGGTGGCGCACATCAACGCCGGAGACCTGAGCAAGATCGTCCTGGCCCGCGACATCGTGGCCTCGCTGGGATCCCCGGTTTCCGCGGCGCAGGTGCTGCGCGAGCTGGCCCTGCGCTACCGCAGCTGCTGGACCTACTCGGTGGACGGGCTGATCGGCTCCACGCCGGAGATGCTGATCAAGGTGGAAAACGGTGTCGCCCGCGCCCGCGTCCTGGCCGGAACCCTGGACCGGGCCACCGCGCCGGCGGACGATCCGGAATATGCGCAGCGGGTGCTGGCCGGCTCGGACAAGCAGCGGCACGAGCACCAGATCGCCATCGATTCGCTGACCCGCCAGCTGGAACCGTTCACCTCGTCGATGACTTCGCACACCGAGCCCTTCGTGCTGGAACTGCCCAATGTGTGGCATCTGGCGTCCGACGTCGCCGCGGATCTGGCTCCCGGCGCCGACGGGGGGATTCCCACCTCGCTGGCACTGGTGGAGGCACTGCACCCCACGGCTGCCGTCTGCGGTTTTCCGACCAGCGTTGCCGGCGAGCTGATCAGCGAACTTGAGCACATGGACCGCGGGCCGTATGCCGGGCCGGTCGGCTGGATGGATGCCGAAGGCAACGGCGAATGGGGCATCGCCCTGCGCGGTGCCGTCATCGAGGGTCCCCGCACCGTGCGCCTGTATGCCGGCTGCGGCATTGTGGCCGGGTCGAACCCGGCAGCGGAACTGGCGGAGACCTGGAGCAAGTTTCGGCCCATGCTCGAAGCGCTGGACCTGGACCGGGCCGTGGGTGCGGTGCAGGGGTCCTAGCGGAATCCGCCCCTTGACGGTGTGACCAACGACGTGTAGAAGGACCTCCCGGGAGTGCGTACAATTGAGGGAGCCTGCATATTTATGCAGGCCTGATGTGCTCCGGTTCGCCGGAACTGGTCCCGTCTTTTTCCGATCTGAGGTTGTTTTCCCATGCTGAACAAAGCACGCACCGCACTTGCAGCCGTCCTGGCTCTCGGCGCCCTGACCGCAACTGCCTGCAGCGGCGGCGATACGGCGGAAACGGAGTCCGGAATCCCTCTGGTCAACGAGGGTGCGCTGACCGTCTGCTCCAACGTTCCGTTTCAGCCCTTTGAATACGTGGGCGACGACGGCGAATACACCGGCTTCGACATGGACCTGACCCGGGAAATCGCCGCCGGCATGGGCCTCGAGCTGGAAGTGCAGAACGCCAGCTTTGACGGCCTGCAGAGCGGCACCGTCCTCGCCGCCAACCAGTGCGACCTGATTGCCGCGGCAGTCTCCATCACCCCGGAACGCGAGAAGAACCTGGCGTTCTCCGACCCCTACTACGACTCGCTGCAGTCGCTGCTGGTGCCGGCTGATTCCACGGCCAAGTCCCTGGCGGACATGGCCGGCAAGAAGATCGGCATCCAGCAGGGCACCACCGGTGAAAGCTACGCCCGCGACAACGCGCCCTCCGACACCGAAATCATCTCCTACCAGACTGACGCCGAACTCTTCCAGGCGCTGCAGGCAGGCAACATTGCGGGCGTCCTGCAGGATCTGCCCGTAAACCTTGCCCACACGGACGGTGATTCCTTCAGGATCGTTGCCACTTACCCCACCGGTGAGGCGTACGGCCTGGCCATGAAGAAGGAAGGCAGTGAGAAGCTGGTTGAAGAGGTCAACAAGCAGCTCGCCGCCATGCGTGAAAATGGAAAGTACACCGAGCTTTACGACAAGTACTTCACGGAATAGGCGCATCTGCGCCAACCGCCTGCCCGACGGACGGACGGATTTCCGCCGTCAATGCGTCCGCTGAAATCAGACCTGCGTAGAATCTAGATTGCTTTCATCTGTTTTTGAAGGGGCAATCGCCACTGGCTCCGTCCACGAAAAGGTTATAGATCCATGCTGACAAAAGCACGCAGAACCGCCCTTGCCGCAGTGACTCTGGGCGCCCTGGCGCTGACCGCCTGCGGTGGAGATGATTCCTCCAGCGAGTCCGGTGCCAACTCCGGACTCGGACTGGTTTCCGAGGGCACCCTGACCGTTTGCTCCGAGATCCCCTACGTACCGTTCGAGTATGTGGAGGACGGGGAATACACCGGTTTTGATATCGACCTGATCCGGGAGGTCGCCACCGGGATGGGCCTGGAAATGGAAATCCAGCAGCAGGGCTTTGAAGCCATCCAGGGCGGGACTGCCGTCACCGCGGGGATGTGCGACCTGAGCGCCAGCGCCGTCACCATCACGCCCGAGCGTGCCGACAAGCTGCTGTTCAGCGACCCGTACTACGACTCCCTGCAGACCCTGATGGTTCCTAAGGGATCGGATATCCAGGGCATTGAGGATCTCGCCGGCAAGCGGGTTGGCGTGCAGCAGTCCACCACCGGTGCCGCCTACGCACAGGAAAACGTCCAGGATGCCGAAATCATCGAGTACCCCGGTGACGGCGAACTGTTCCAGGCCATTCAGGGTGAAAGCGTCGACGCGGTCCTGCAGGACATCGCAGTGAACACGGCGCATACCGCCGACGGCGACTTCGACATTGTTGAAGAGTACGAGACGGACGAGTCCTACGGTTTCGCCACCAAGAAGGAAAATACGGCCCTGATCGAAGAGATCAACACCCAGCTGACCGAGCTTCGGGACAACGGCAAGTACCAAGAAATCTACGATAAGTACTTTGCTGAATAAGCACTGACAAGCACTGAACGTTCCGCCGTCCCGGGTTGCGATCTAATCCGGGACGGCGCCACACATATCTTCCGCGGAAGGCTCCACCTTGAAACCCTCCACCCGCAGACGCCTCTTCCGGGGCGTCCTGTATGCCGTCTTTATCCTGGTCGTCCTGGCCGTAGTCCTGCTTGCGGACTGGAAAGCCATCGGGGTGAACTTCTTTGACCCCGAAGTGGCCAAGGAAGCATTCCCGACCATCATCACGGTGGCCGCCAAAAACACCATCATCTACACCGCGATCGCGTTTACCGGCGGCCTGATTCTCGGCCTGATCCTGGCCCTGATGAAGCTGTCCCCCGTGGCCCCCTACCGTTGGGCCGCCACCGCCTACATTGAAATCTTCCGCGGCCTGCCGGCCCTGCTGGTGATTTTCGCCTTTGCCTTCGCCGTGCCGATCGCGTTCTCCTGGCGTCCGCCGGGCGGCAACGCCGGGGCCGGCCTGATCGCCCTGATCGTCGTGTCCGCCGCCTACATCGCCGAGACCATCCGCGCCGGCATCCAGGCGGTTCCGCCGGGCCAGATCGAAGCGGCCCGGTCCCTGGGCATGGGCCCGGCCTGGACCATGGTGTCGGTCACCCTCCCGCAGGCCTTCCGCATCATCACGCCGCCGCTGACCAACGAGCTGGTCATCCTGATCAAGGACACCTCGCTGCTGTTCATCGCCGGCATGGCGCTGGCGGACCGTGAACTCACCACGTTCGCCCGCGACGCCGTCTCGCAGAATGCCAACGCCACTCCACTGGTGCTGGCCGCCCTGATGTACCTGATCATCACGCTGCCGCTCACGCAGCTGGTGGCCAGGCTTGAACGCCACAACCAGAGAGGCCGGTGACTGCCATGAGCACTGCAGCATTCAGCTCCCCCGTCGCCGCCAGCAACGCGGTGCCCGCCATTGAAGTGCGGAACCTGCACAAGAGCTTCGGCTCCAACGAGGTCCTCAAGGGCATCGACTTCCACGTGGACCAGGGTGAAGTGGTCTGCGTGATCGGCCCGTCGGGTTCCGGCAAGTCCACCCTGCTGCGCTGCGTCAACCGTCTGGAGGAGCCCACCAGCGGCACCATCTTGGTGGAGGGCGTGGACATCACCGATCCCGAGACGGACCTGGACAAGGTCCGCACCCGGATCGGCATCGTGTTCCAGCAGTTCAACCTTTTCCCGCACCTGAACGTGCTGCGCAACCTCACCCTGGCCCAGCGCCGCGCCAAGAAGCGCGGCAAGGCCGAGGCCGAGGAGATCGCCCGCAAGAACCTGGACAAAGTGGGCCTGGGCGACCGCGGCGCCGCCTTCCCCGCCCAGCTCTCCGGCGGCCAGCAGCAGCGCGTGGCCATCGCCCGGGCGCTGTCCATGGATCCGGACATGATGCTCTTCGACGAGCCCACCTCCGCCCTGGACCCCGAACTGGTGGGCGACGTGCTCGCGGTCATGCGCAATCTGGCCGAGGAAGGCATGACCATGATGGTGGTGACCCACGAGATCGGCTTCGCCCGCGAGGTCGGTGACCGCGTGGTCTTCATGGACGGCGGCGTCGTCGTCGAGCAGGGCCGTCCGAGCGATGTGCTGGATAACCCGCAGCACCCCCGCACCCGCGAGTTCCTCTCCAAGGTGCTCTAGGACTTCACGCCTGGACGCAGCAGCCCTCCCGCACATGGCGTGCGGGAGGGCTGCTTTTGTTTTGGCCGGGACGGCGGCGGAGATGCACGAGGGAAAGGCACCTAGAACGGCGGTGTGTTTCCGCCGTAGTCATCCGGGCCATCGCTCTCCGGCACGTTCCGGATCGGGAAATACGGCTGGGCCCGATGTGGAGGTCCGGGAGGTTTCTCGGCGTCGGAGGCATCGGATGCAAGGGAGAAGTGCGGTTCGGTCCGGTAGGTCCGGCCGGCTGGTGACGTCCACTCGATGATGCCGGGCTCGGGTTGTCGGGCCTTCCAGAAGCCCTCGGTTTTGAACATGTGGTGCCGCCGGCAGAGATGCTCGAGGTTGTCGTGATCCGTTGCCCCACCCTGCGCCCAGGGTTTGGTGTGGTCGATCTCGGAAATCACCACGTTCGATCGGCACCCCGGAAACCGGCAGGTCCCATCCCGCGCCCGCAGCCAACGCTTCAACCCTGAGGGGACTTTCCGTCTTCGACCCACCCTCAGGATTTCCTCGGTGTCCGGATCCCGCTCCACCGGGGTCCATTTCGCGGCCTCGCGGGCCATCCGACGTGCGGTCTGCGGACTGATCGGGCCGTACCCGTGCAGTTCGGCGGGCTGGTCGTCGGCACCGCAGAGGGTTTCGGCGGTGATCAGCACCAGGATTTCGGCCCGGGCCTTGGCTCCGCCGCCGGTGCAGGTGGTGCTGGAATCGTTGGCGCTGGAATCCTTCGTGGCGCGGGAACCCTTGGCGCTGGCAATGTTCGACCCGGCTGCTTTATCGGCTTTCCCTGCGCTCGCAGTGCCGCAGGTGTGGCCGCCGCGGTTGAGCAGCAGATCCTGCAGAATGTCCGCGCGCAGCTGATCCACCGTCCGTGGGTCCCCGGCGGCCTGCTCACCCCGGGCGGCCTGACACAGCTGGGTGAAGATTACTTGCGTCTTCTCCGCAGGCAGCAACGCTGAGAGCCAGGACATGCCGTCCTGAGCCGGTTCCAGACACACTTTCCGCTGCTCAAACGCAGTGAGTTGCCGCTCCACGATGGTCTCGGGGTACTCCTTTTTCCGCAGCCGCCGGGCCCGGACACCAAACTGGGGCTGAGTCTGTCCGTCCGCCAGTTCCAGCAGCTTCGCCTCGAAGTCCGGCACTGCCGGGCGCGGCACACCGACCGATTGTTCCAGCACTGTCTGGACATGTCCGTAGCTGATGCCGCCGTCCTGCAGCTTCGTCAGGGTAGCGGTATGGGTCTGGCATAGGGTTCCAGCTTGGACCATGAGCCGTTTCCCGGTGTTGTACGGCAACTGCAGGATGGTCGCCGCTTCCGAGGCGGCGAGGCTGAAGGCCAGCTGGGGGTCGATGGTTCCGGTCGCGGACCGAATGTCCTCCCGGTAAACAGTTTCGATGCGGTGCAGGACCTTGGCCTGCTGCGCCTGCGCCCACCGGATCACATGATCCAGCCGTGTGAGGACCGCGCTGGCTGCTTCATCGTCCAGGGCCTCGACACCCTGCAAGGCCAACGACCCGGTGAACCCGTCCCGGTATACCGGCGCGGAGGCTGATTCGGCATCCGTGGGGCCGTCGGCGAAGGGAAACGAACCGTCGGCGGAGACAGTGCCAGGGACCAGCTCAGCCTCATAGACCGCCAGACTGCGGGGTTCCGCAGCCTGTTCAGGCCCGGCATCCGTGCCGGGATTTCTCCTGTGCTGATCCATGCCTTCAGGCTTTCACCCGCCTCTGACATTTCCGCTTCGAAAAAAGCCCAAAACCGCCCAAACTGGACCCTTTTCGCCCCCTCCAAATACCCGTCTTTTGAGTGGCATCACCTGGTTGGATTGCCCTCATACTCATCTGGCTTAGGCGAGCACTTCCTGCACCGCACGCTTGACCTTCGCGTGCAGCTCCCGCAGCGAGGCCCGCTGCACCGGCACCTCCAGGATGGAGCGGCCGGCGACCGGGGCGTCCAGGGCGGCGTCGAGCTCGTCGATGCTGCGGACCAGCCGGTGCGGCACGCCGTAGGCGGCGGCCAGCGCTGACACGTCCACGGTGTGCGGGGTGCCGAAGAAGCGCTCGACGACGGCGGTGTACTCCGTCTGCTCCTCCCCCAGCGCGCCGTGCTCCAGGGTGGCGAAGATGCCGCCGCCGCCGTCGTTCAGCACCACGATCTGCAGGTCCGGCTCCGGTTCCCCGGTGCCGAGCAGGAGGGCCCCGGCGTCGTGCAGGAAAGTCAGGTCGCCCAGCAGCAGCCGGGTGGGGATGCCGTTGGCCAGCGCGATGCCCGACGCCGTGGCGATGGTGCCGTCAATGCCGGCCAGCCCGCGGTTGGCGTAGACGTCCAGCGGATGCCAGTCCGGGGCGGCCATCAGGTCCAGGTCGCGGATCGGGTTGGAGGAGCCGAGTACCAGGTTGCCGTCGGTGTGGTCCCAGACGAGGTCGGCGACGTGCAGGCCGTTCAGCTCGCTCCGGCCCTCGAGCAGGGAGGACAGCGCCGCCGACGCCGCGGCGGAGGCGGCCTGCCAGCGTTCCAGCCAGCCGGGGGTGCCTTCGCCGGCGAAGTCGAAGAGTCCGGCCAGGTCGGTGATGATGGTTTCGGGCCGGCGGCCGGCGGTGAACCAGTTGACCGGGCGCGGCACATAGATCGCCTTCTCCACGTCGCGGCGGGCCAGCAGCGCGGCGACCGGACGGGACAGCGTGGGCCGGCCGAAGACCACCACCCGCTCGATCTCCGGGCCCAGCTCCTCGAGCAGCAGCCGGTAGGCGGCGATCGCGTTGGGGCCGAAGCGGGCGTTCGAGGACGGTTCGGCCAGCAGCGGCAGTCCGGCGCGGCGGGCAAACAGGGCCGCGATCTCGCCGGCGCCGTCGCCGGCGATGACCACGGCGCGGTGAGTTCCGGGGTGGTTGGCCAGGGCCGCTGCCTCGCGGCCGGTGGCGGCGGGTTCGGCGGGGAGCTCAGCTGGGGTTTCGGCGTCGGGGACTGCCAGTTCGGCGGTGTCGCCGTCCTGCGGAATCAGCGGGTCGCGGAACTGCAGGTTGATGTGGATCGGCCCCACCGGGCTGCCGGCGCTGACCGCGTCGAAGGCGGCGCCGATGGCTCCGGCGGGATCGTCTCCGGCACGGACATTCGCGGTGGAGGCGGGAAACTCGGCGAAGATCCCCGGCTGGACGGTGGTCTGGTTGGCGCCGGTCCCGTGCAGCTCGGCGGGCCGATCGGCGGAGAGCACCACCAGCGGCACGCCGGCGTGGTGGGCTTCCATTACGGCGGGCATCAGTTCGCCCACAGCGGTGCCGGAGGTGGTGACGACGGCGGCCGGCCGGTGTCCGCCGCGGGCCAGGCCCAGCGCGGTGAACCCGGCGACGCGTTCGTCGATCCGCACGTGCACCTTCACCCGTCCCTGTACCTCGGCCTCCGCCAGCGCGTAGGCCAGCGGGGCGCTGCGCGATCCCGGGGCAATGACGACGTCGGTCACCCCTGCCGCGGTCAGTGCGGCCACCGCGGAGCGGGCGGCCTGCAGCGAGCTGAGGTTGCTTCCCGCTGTCGGCTCGGATCCGGCGGAGGCGGAGGACGGGCTGGGGGACTTCGAGGTTCCGGTCACCGTTCTATCCTAGGGTTTGAGGGCGACGGGTGACGTCCGGATGTTCCTTAGGCAGGCTCTTCCGGCCTGTTCTCCCGCAGCAAGGCGGCTGGAACGTGCCGTATGCCGATCGGCTAACGGGCAAATTGATGGCGGCCGCTACTCGTCGGGCACGATAAGAGCTATGACCGTCGAACTTCGCCCCTGGACTCTTGGAGACGCACACGCGCTGTGCGCTGCATCCGGCAGAGCCCGGACTTTGAGACGCAATTTGGCAATGCCCACCCGGCCACCATCGCTCAGGCCCGTGACTACATCAGCTCCCAACTTCCATTGACAGTGTCGAGGCGCAACTGGGCAATCACGATCGACGGTGTTGCTCTGGGCAATGTGGGGCTGTCAGCCATTGATCAACGCCACGGAAGTGCCTGGACGTAGGTTCGCGGCACTGCCCACAATGAGCGGATCCCAAGACAGCCGCAGAGTACAACTACGTTCAGTTGCTTGTCAGCCCCGGGCCATATTCCGCCATAGCTTCATTGATGAGTGTTCGTGTTTCAAGGAGCTTCGGGAGAACCTCATGCTCGAGTTGTTCCATGGAAACGCGTTCGGTGTGCACCGCAACGTTGATCCCGGCAATAACGACCCCTTCGACATTTTTCAAAGGAGTTGCGATTGTGCGGACGCCGACTTCAACTTCCTGATCCATGAGGCACCACCCGCGTTCGCGTATGAGCGCGAGGTCCTCGCGTAGTCCGTCGTCGTCCGCAAAGTGGGGCAGCGTCGCGAGTTGCTCTCTCCGATCGAGGTACGCCTTGAGATCCGGCTCCGGCAGGTACGCGAGCAGGACCCGGCCGAGTGCAGTGATCACCGGATCGATGCGTGTTCCCACTTGCACATTGAAGGTCATGATGCGCTTTTGTGCCGATGCCCGCGCGATGTACACAACGTTGTCGCCGTCGAACACTCCGACCGAGCAGGCCTCCCGCAGTTCCGCATTCAGGTCCGCCAAAAACGGGTTGACGATGCCCGGAAGTTCGCCGGACGTCAAATAGGATCCGCCGAGGTCAAGCACGCGGGGACTCAAGCGGAACCGGTTTTCTGTCTGGGAGACATAGCCCAACGCGTGAAGAGTCAGCAGAAATCGCCTGGCGCTGGGCTTGGACAGCCCGGTAGCGGTTGCCACTTCCGTAAGCGTCATGGTTCGCCGTTCGCTGTTGAACGCCTTGATGACCGCGAGCCCCTTGTCCAGGGACTGCACATAATCACTGGATGAGATCGGATGTACGAACCTGCTTTGATCCACGTTGCCTTCCCCGCGCCGCATCAGAGATTTGCCGACGGCGCCTGTGCACACGAATTTCGCGTGACTGTCCAATTTAGCTGTGCGTTGCCAGATACGCCGACACCAGCGCGTTGAAAGCCGGGGCGCGTTCCACCTGGCTCCAGTGTCCACACTGCGAAAACACATGGAGATCAGCATGGGGGATAGCCTCGGCCAGCTGCAGACTGCGACTGAGAGGAATAACCCGGTCTTGACGCCCATGGATAAGCAGCACCGGAATGTCCAGAGCGGAGAGGACGCCAATATCCAGGGGTAGTTGTTCCCGGTCGACGTCGCGGGCAGCGATGACCGCCCGGAACCGTTCGGCCGCACCCGCAGTGGAGGCAGCCGCGTAGCGTGCGTCTACCAGTTCATCAGTCACCAGCGAAGAGTCCACGACGAAGTCCAAAAGGGCTTCGCGTATGCCGGCGGGCGTCATAGTGGGGCGTGCGTGGCTTGTCAACGCTTTGGTGCGCGGGGCACCTCCCGTGCCCATCGAGATGATGCCGGCCAGCCGCTCCGGATGGTCAATGGCAAATTGGAAGGCGACCCAACCGCCCAGGGAGTTGCCGACCAGCCAGGTCTTTTCGATGCCCAGGGCATCGAGGACGCGGACCACATGTTCCACCCAAGCCTTAATCCCGTAGAGGGCACCGTCCGCAGCGGTCGTCTGGCCGAAACCGAGCAGATCGATGGCGATCGTTTGGCAGTGTTCGGAAAGTTCCGGCAGGTTGAGCCACCAGTTGGCCGCTGCGGAGACTCCGCTGCCTGACCCATGGAGGAACACCACCGGCACGCCGTCGCCTGCGCCGTGGTAGTGGGTCAACTCCCCCGGCGCCGTCTGGAGCCACTGGTCTTCCAACCCGAAGAAGGGGTCCGTGCTGAAACCGGGCGCTGCTTGCATACTCATATCAGTCGTTCCTGGTTGATTCGGTGAACGCGGCCACAAGGCCCATTCCGGTGACCCAACGGTGCACCGGTTCGTACGCGACAGTTTCGACGGGTCCGTTCCAGGCGCCGAGGCCCGCAATCCAGGTCCGGACCTCGTGGGCGCCGTTGCCCGCGATTCGTTCCATTTCCTCGGTATCCATCGCCAACAGCGGCTCGAGATCTCCGGAGGTCATCTTGTCGAGGAACCAGCGGTCCCATTCTTCGTTGATGTCCCCTTCGTGGCCTGCAGCAATGCGTTCGGCCAAACCCGCTTCACGGGCGGCGTTGTATTCGACGACCGTGTCCCGGCCATCGATCAGGAACTCGCGGGTCTGGTCATCGATGGATTCGTCGTAGGGCGAGGCGGCCTTCACCCAGTGCGACAGCCCGCCGGAGGAGATGACCAAAACGCGCAGATCCTCGTCCAGCGCCCGGATGGACTCGCCGACGGCGCGGCCAAACTCGTGAGCCCGGCGCATGGACGGCCGTGGCTCGGCGCCACAGTCGACCATGATCGGCAGAACCGGCGTCGTCATTTCCGGAAGCAGCACCTCGTACGGCTGGACAATGCCGTGGTCAATGCCCATGCGCAGCGAGAAGGCCGGGTCAAAGTTGCGTCCCCGCACACTGTCCACGATTTTGCGACCTATGCCGCCCATGTGCGGAAGATGGCCCTTGTGGCCGCCGTAGTCGCCGAAACTCACGACTTCGCCGGCGCCAATGCAGAATGCCGGCATCAAATCGAAAAAGAAGTTGCGCATGTGGTCCGGTCCGAAAATCACGATCAGGTCGGGATTGAGGTCCTGGACCTTTTCCTTGATCAACGCGGCACCGGCCGCAAACTTTGATCCCGGTCCTGTGATGTCAAAGGACTCGTCCCAGAAGGGCGAATGAGACATGGCGACGTAGCCGATGATTTGTGCCATCGTGGTGGACTCCTCTTTAGCGGTTGGTGGTTTGGGGCGTTTTGGCTTTCAGCGGCAATACAGCGCTGAAACGTTCAGTCATGTCGTTGGCATCCGCCCGCGAACATGTTGCTGCGAGATAGCGGTCCGGCCGGAGCACCAGAATTTCCCAGTTTTCGCGCCCGCGGCCCCAATC
The DNA here is from genome assembly GCF_030125555.1 of Arthrobacter sp. zg.Y820. Classification (NCBI taxonomy): domain Bacteria; kingdom Bacillati; phylum Actinomycetota; class Actinomycetes; order Micrococcales; family Micrococcaceae; genus Arthrobacter; species Arthrobacter sp. zg.Y820. The sequence goes on along the minus strand of NZ_JASKLX010000001.1, from coordinate 475,403 downwards.
TCGAAAACCGCCCTGCAGGTCATCGAGCAGCACTGTCTCCGTACCGGTCTGCAGCAGATGCTGGCCGGCCCGTGAGCGGTTCACCCGAAGGAACCTGGCCCCGATCTTCCGCCAGTAGTCGGCGTGCTCATCGTCGAGGTGATCGAGAGGATCGATGTTGATGCCGATGACTGCGAACCAGTCTCCGGCAGCCTCGTCCAGTTTCGCCCGCGCCCCGTCGGCCGACTCGACATCGGGCTGGATGAACATCCTGCCTACGGGATCCTTCGCGGACGGGTCCAGCACAACGCCCTCCGCATAGAACGGCATGGGCTTGAATTTCATTTGGAGGAGGTAATCGCGCGACGCCGGGATGCGCTGCATCGCACGCAGGCCATAGCTCCGCGCTTTTTCGCCCAGTTTCGTTTTGGGCCCGTAAACCTTTCCCAATGTTGTTGCCAGTTCGACCAGGGCGCGGGCGTGGCCGCGCCGCTCCTGGCCGTAGGTCTCCAAGACCTCCGCGGAGATGCCGTGGCGCACGACGGCTGCGAGTTTCCAACCCAAATTTGCTGCGTCGCGGATGCCGGAGTTCATGCCCTGCCCGAACCATGGCGGCTGCAGGTGGGCCGCATCGCCGGCGAGGAAGGCGCGTCCAACCTGGAATCGGTTCGCCACCCTGGAATGGTGCGAGTAGACGCGGGCGCGTTCAAGGCCCGGCATCGGACCGGTCCAGTTGAAGTGGGCCCGGATGAGTTTCTCCACCTCTTCCGGTCGGACCATCTGCTCGTCCGTTTCGTTGTCGTTGAGCCTGAATTCGAACCTTCGGTAGCCGTACGGCAGGTCGATCGACACGAAGGGGCGGTCACTGCTGATGTAGTTGCCGGAGAACGGGGCGTGATAGGTCGAGTTGCGGATGTCGACAACCAGCCAACGTGCGCCGAGCGTCTTACCCTCCAAGGTTGCACCGATCAACTTCCTGACCAGGCTTCGTCCGCCGTCGGCGCCGACCACATACCGGGCGCTGATGGTCTCCTCCATGCCGTCCTTGGTGCGAATCGTGGCCAGAACCTGATCCTGGGTCTGCTCAAGGTTGACCAGTTCCCGTTCGAGCAGGAGTTCAACGTGCCCGAAGCGGTCAAGGCCCGTTCTGAGTTTCCTTTCCAGCATTGGCTGCAGGAAGGAGTTCCGCCGCGGCCAGCCGAACGGCTGCCCCGAGGGTGCGATCTCGGCCAGCTTGGTGAGGTTGGAATCGAACCAGATCAGGGACTGGTTCTGGATCATGTCAGAATGCACTTCCGTCCCCAGCCCGCAGGCCTGGAAGACCCGGAGCGACTCGTCATCGACGCCGACGCCGCGGGGATAGTCGACCACGGCTTCGGCCTTGTCGATCACTGTGGTTTGAATGCCGTAGACGCCGAGAAGGTTGGCGATCGTGATGCCGCAGGGACCGGCTCCGACGATAAGTACTTCGGTGTTCACTGGTGAATCTCCTAGATAAGGGGAGGAAGGCTGGAGGCGTCCCCGGACAGGCCGTTTAGAACTTGGTGTTCAGCAGCTCAAGGGCGGAGCGGTACTTTTCGCCGCCGGGATACGAGAGGCGTACCGGGTCGCCAAGTTCCTCGGCACCCTCGGGTTTCGGTGCGTTGGGCATGGTCCCAAACTCGAAGACGTGCTCGGCGACCGACGCCTGACCGGCCTCGCTGAACATCCAGCTCACGAGAAGGCGGGAGGCATTCGGATGCGGTGCGCCGTCAAGGACCCCGTAGGCTACGTCCGAAAAGAAAGCGCCGTCCTCCATGGCAACGAATTCCAGGGGAGCACCTTGTGCGACTTGGCGCATGTAGCTGCCATAGCCGGCCACGAACGAAACCGCGGTTTCCCCGGTGACCGTTGCCTGGAGCGCGTTGGCCACTGACGGGTAGATTTTCGGGCTGGCGTCGGTTTTGAAGCCGTCGATCCAATCTTCATCGATGGTTCCTGCAGACATCGCGGCGGAAATCATCTGCGGAACGACACCGCTCTGCTTGGGATTCGAAGTGGCAATCTGCCCGGACAACGCGGAACCTCCGAGCTCATCCCAGGTTGCGGGCATCTCTTCTGCCGAGAGGACGTCAGTGTTGTACGCGGTGGCGTACAGGTGCTGAGAGGGGACGCTCCACCTGTCGTCAGGACCGACAAAGGCCGCGTCCAGTGCGTCTGCTTCCATGGGTTTGTAGGCGGCCAGATAGCCCTTGTCGTTATAGCGTTCGACATCAGAGACACCAATATGGACCAGGTCGGCTTCGAATCCGCCGGCCACCTGCTCGCCCTCCAACCGGGAGTCGAGCTCCTGGCCGAAGATGTCCGAGGTGACGAGCTCAATACCGGGATATTCCTTCTTGAAGTCCGCATACACGGCACCATAAAGATCCTCCGTGGGACCATAGATGGTAACCTGCCCCTCTGATTTAGCTGCCTCATAGAGCTCCGCGACGGTAGTTGCAGTCACGGCTTCGGGGGCCGCAGCATCACCGCCGCACGCAGTGAGCAGCATCATTGCGGCTGCCGCGAAGGTAACGAGCTTCTTCGGATGCTTCATATTCTTGGCCTTTCTTAGGCGTGCGCAGGGACGGCGATGGAAGTAGGTGTGCTCGTGGCGCCCTTGCGCACGCCGTCGACGATGACGCAGGTCCCCTCCGGCGGCTGGGCCGCGGCTTGCTGGCCGACCTCTATGTCGCGGGCGTACCCGGGCCGAACCCGGGCAACGATTTCAGCGACGCCGTCGCTGACGACAATCTCGACGTCGTCCCCCAGATGCGCTTTGGAGATGACTGTTCCCACGAAGGCGTTAGGTGTGCCTGTTCCGTCGTGGGGAGATACCCGTACGAGCCGTGAACGGATAGCCACCGTGACTTTGCTTCCGGGTACGGGGGCCGAGAGGCCGACAGCGTGCATGCGGTTGCCGTTTCCGATTTCCACCGCCGTACCGTCGCCGTCCGGGCCGACAACTGTCGCTTCAAAGAAGTTGTCAAAGCCGACAAACTCGGCGACGAAGGCCGTTTTTGGAGCCACGAAGACATCGCGGGGGGCTCCCTGCTGAACAATCTTTCCGTCCTGCAGCACCAGGACCCGGTCGGCGAGGCCCCCGGCGTCTTCCTTGTCGTGGGTGACGTAGACGGCGGTCGCACCGAGGTGCTGCTGAATTCGGCGGATTTCCCGGCGCATCTGGGCACGCAGGTTCGTGTCGAGGCTGGACAGCGGTTCGTCCAGGAGCAGGAGCCGCGGCCGAGGCACGACGGCCCTTGCCAAGGCAACGCGCTGCTGCTGGCCGCCGGACAGGGTTCCGGGGTAGGAGTCGCGATGTTCCCAGAGGTCCACCATGACGAGCGTTTCACGGACCCGCTCGAGGACTTCAGCCTTCGGCGTTTTCGAGCGCTTCAGCGGATACGCGACGTTCTCAAAGACGGTTTTATGCGGCCAGAGGGCAAAGCTCTGGAACACCATGCCGAGCTTGCGCTGTTCGGGGGCCTTGTTGATGCCGTTCTCGCCGTCGAACACGGCGTCGTCGCCGAGGTAGACGGTACCGCCCTCAGGGCTTTCCAATCCGGCTATCGCTCGGAGGAGTGTGCTCTTGCCGCAGCCGGATGGACCCAGGAGGCACACAAACTCGCCGTCATGGACCTCGAGACTAACGTGGTCCAAGACAGTCTTGGCGCCGAACGATTTGTGCAGGTTTTTGATGCTGATGCTGGTCATGAGGTGACTCCTAGTTCTTCCGCTCGCGGCCGGGTGACTGAGCGGCTGACGAGCGTGCGGACAATGAACCATGCGAGGAAGGCGATCCCTGCCAGTCCGGCCATGGCGCAGGTGAAGATGACGTAGAGGGCTGAGGCGAGGACGGTCTCGCCGCTGTTGTAGAAGCCGAAGCTGATGGTGGAGATCATTTCGGTGCTGGCGCTGCCCAGCAGGATGGGCACGTCCAAGATGCCGGACATGGTGATGGCCACGAGGAACCAGGCGGAAATGAGGCTGGGTCCCATGAGGCGAACGGTGACGGTTGTCACGGCGCGGAGAAAACTGTCACCGGCGATGCGTGACGCCTCCTCCATGTCGACACTGATCTGGGCCAGTGCACCTTCCAGGGTTCGGGTGGCCAAGGGAACGGTTGCCACTGCAAGTCCGATGACGAGGATCCAGACGGTTCCATAGAGCGGCCGGGTTCCCGGCGTCATCAGGACGGACCAAAGGAACGCGAGGCCGAGAACGAGACCGGGCATGGCGGCGGGAACCCAGGAAGCCAGCTGGATGAACCGGCCGAGCCTTCCCCGCATGCGAACAAACGCGAAGCTCACCACCAATGCCAGCACCACGGTCAGGAGGCCGCCGACGGTGGAAACGATGATTGTGGTCCGCAACGCGCGCATCACGTTGGGAGTCTCGAGGAGCCTCTCAAAGTTCTGCGTCGTCAGCTCCTGAGAACCGAGGTAGGGCTGAAAGGCACTGAGCACGACCTGAATGATCGGAAGGACGAGCGCAATGAAGAAGTAGAACAGCGTCATCGCGACAACAAGTACCGTCCACCTTCCCGGTTTCCGAAGGGCAGCCCCTTTTGACCGCCCTCCGACGGAGGTGTAGGTTCTGCCGCCGCCGGTCAGCTTCAGCTGCGCGAGGACCAGGACCGCCAGGATCAGGACGATCACGAGAGAGGAGGCCGAGGCAGCGGAATAGTCCGCCTCGTAGCCGCCTCGCAGGTAGTCGTAAATGTGCGTGGCATAAACCTCTATGCCCGCGGGCTGCCCCAGCACAGCTGGCGTCTCAAAAGCCTCGAGACCCTTGACGAAGATAAACAGGCTGGCCGCGCCGAGCGCAGGGAGCAGTGCGGGGAGCTCGATTCCGATGAAAGACCGCATCCTGCCGGCCCCGCTGATCCGCGCCGCTTCTTCCAGTGCTGAGTTCTGGTTCCGGAAGGCACCCAGGATGATCATGTAGGCCAACGCGCTGGCTTTAAGGACGGTCACCAGCACCAGGCCAAACCAGCTTCGGGTGGTGAAGGCCGCGGCAAGGGAGTCCAGACTTATCGCATCCAGGAATTTGTTGATCATTCCGGCCGGCCCGGCTCCCAGCATTGCCCAGCTCAGCGAGTACAGCACCGTCGGCATGGCTACCAGAATGACCATGACGGGCGTAATCAGGCGACGGAACGGCACGTCCATGCGCGTGGTGACAGTGGCGAAAAAGATGGCCACCGCCATCGACAAGACCGTGATGACTATCGAATAGACCATCGTTGCCCCGAGGGAGCCAAAGGTGTCCGGGTCGGTCAGGACCCTTTGGAAGCCCGCGAGCGTCCAGGTTTGATTCCCGGACAAGGGCGAAGAATTGAACGCCCCGTACACCAGCATCCCCAACGGCCAGACGAACAGCCACGTGAAGACGAGGAGGCTGATGGTCTTGATGATCATGCCGACCGCCGCTGCGGGTCGGATGACTGGACGAGGACGCGGGGCGGTCAGCGTGCTCATGGCCCTCCATTCTCTGCTTAATCGTTGTACGCATTGCGTACAACGATTTCGTATATCGTACGAGTGTGTAAGCATGGTGACATGGATCACCTCAAGTCAGCAAACCCAACGAGTGCATAAATCGGCCCGTGTCACATGCCGGCAGATTCATGCCAAGGAGCCAGGACCCCATGAATGAACGTGAGATTGAATCAATTGCCGACGAACTGGTTGTGGCAGGTCGGACGCGCGTCCCGGTAAAGCGGCTCACCGCCCGGCACCCGGAGATGACCATCGAGGACTCCTACCGTGTCCAGAACCTCTGGCGCCAGCGATCCGAGGCCAGCGGGCGGCGCCTGGCCGGCCACAAAATTGGTCTGACGTCCAAGGCAATGCAGGCTGCCACCGGAATTACCGAACCGGATTACGGGATCATCTTTGAGGACATGGTCCTGGAGAACGGCAGCATCATTCGGTGGGACCAGTACACCCACCCGCGTGTGGAGGTCGAGCTCGCGTTTATGTTGAACGAGGACATCACAGGTCCGGGCGCCACGATCTTCGACGTACTGAGGGCCACCGAGTACGTTGTTCCTGCCCTGGAGATCCTGGACTCGAGGATTGAGATGGAAGGCCGCACCATTGTGGACACCATCAGTGACAATGCCGCGATGGGTGCCATGGTCGTCGGTGGAAACCCCGTCCGGCCCCAGGATGTGGACCTGCGCTGGATTTCAGCGATCCTCTACCGGAACCAGACTGTGGAGGAGACCGGCGTCGCCGCCGGAGTCCTGAACCACCCCGCCGCTGGCGTGTATTGGCTCGCCAATAAACTGGCCGCCCACGGAGACGGCCTCAAGGCCGGCGAGATCGTTCTCGCCGGCTCCTTCACCCGCCCGCTCTGGGTATATCAGGGAGACACCATCTTCGCCGACTACGGAAAGCTGGGAACGATTACCTGCCGTTTTGAATAGAGTCCGCGGTCCCCTTCCTCAGTAGGCCCGAACCCGCTGCTCCACAACAAGGTGGATGAGCGCGAAGGTCTTGTCCTCATCGATGGCCCGGAGCGCAGCTTCAACAGCGGCGGGCACGTCCGCGTCGCGCTCCACCTTGATGCCGAAGCCGCCAAAGGCCTGGGCCATCAGTGCGAACTCGGGGTTTTTCAGCTGGGTGCCGGAGACCCGGTCCGGATAGTGGCGTTCCTGGTGGGTGCGGATGGTGCCGTATTCCTGGTTGTCCATCACGATCACCAGCGGGGTGGCCCCGTACTGGGCGGCGGTGGCCAGCTCCTGGCCGTTCATCAGGAACTCGCCGTCGCCGGCAATCGTCACCACGCGCCGGCCCGGATAGGTCAGGGAGGCCGCGACCGCCGACGGCACGGAGTAGCCCATTGACCCGTTGCGGGCGCTGAGCATGGAGGCGTACCGCTTGGTCGGGAAGTACCGGTGGGCCCAGTTGGTGTGCTCGCCCGCGCCCAGAGTGACCACGGCGTCGTCTGGCAGGGTGGGCACCAGGTGCGCCATCAGCGTGTCCATCCGCGCCTGTCCGGTGCCGGGGGCGGCCGGCGGCAGGGCGGCGAAGGCCTCCTGTTCGCCGCGCATGCGGGCGGTCCAGGCCTTCCACTCCTCCTTGACCGGCAGGTCCATCAGCACCAGGTCACGGATAAAGACGTCCGGCTTGGCGACGATCTGATAGGAGACGGGGCCGGACCGGCCGCGCAGCGAGGGATCGATCGAGACCAGGAAGTTCTTCTTCGCCCAGTCCTGCCGGACCACAAAGCCGTCGGTAAGCACGTCGCCGGGCACGGTGCCGACAAAGACCAGCAGATCGGTCTCCTCGAGCAGGTCGTAGGTGGGCTTCGGCCGGCCGTAGCCGATTGGCCCGACGTAGGAGGGCGAGTCGAAGGGCACGGTGCCCTCGCAGCGCCACTCCGCGGCGGCGGGCAGGTGGTGTTCCTCCAGCCACCGGGTCAGGGCATCCGCCCCTTCCTGCGTCCAGTCATTGCCGCCGGTCACGAACAGCGGCTTCTCCGCGTCCTTCAGCGCTGCCTTCAGCGCCTTCCAGTCCGTCACGGTCATGCCGCCGGGGGCGACGGGAATCGGCGGATGCAGGACGGCGCTGATTTCCTGCCGGATGATGTCCTCGGGAAGGCCGACGACGACGGGGCCCGGCCGGCCGCTCATCGCGGCGAAGATCGCTTCGGCCACAATTTCGGACGCCCGCTCGGGGTGGTCCAGCACCATCACGCGCTTGGCTCCGGTATCGAACCAGGCCTTGATGTCGAACTCCTGGAACGCCTCGCGGTCCCGGTGCTCAAACGGAATCAGTCCGACAAAGAGCACCATCGGTGTGGAGTCCTGCCAGGCCGTGTGCAGGCCAACGTGGGCATTGGCGGCGCCCGGTCCACGGGTGACCATGGCGATCCCCGGCAGCTGCTGCATCTTGCCGGCGGCCTCTGCCATGTAGGCGGCCCCGCCCTCGTGCCGGCACACGATGGTTTCAATCGGCGAGTCGGCCAGGCCGTCCAGCACGTCCAGGAAGCTCTCGCCGGGCACCACATAGGTCCGCTCCACCCCATGGGCGGCCAGCGAATCGACAATCACGTGGCCCGCCGACTTTGTTGCCGGGGCATCGGTTGCTCCCGCCGTGGAGGGAGCTGGCACGCGGGAAATGGAGGATGCCTGAGGCAGCCCTGACGTCGTTGTCATCAATTCACTTTCGTTGCTCGGATACATCGGTTTTTAGCCGTCATGCTGTCAACGACTGGTCTGAATCCCCCAGCGAAGCGCTTGCTTGGTCCTGAGGTGGGATCATAATACCCGCACTTGGGAAGTGTTACGACGGCCGAGTCCGCGCGCTAAACGCCCTCGGTTGCTTCCAAGCGGCCCGATCCGACGGCAGCGGCGAAATCCTGGTAGTCCCGGTCGTTCTGATCGGCATAGCGCTCGGAGAAATCGGTGATTGAAAGGTCGAACTTGTCGCTCTTGCCGAGGTAGGCGGCAATCGCAACCGGGTCGCCCGATCGGGCGTGCGCCCGCGCCAGGGTCCAGCCGCAGGCCTGGGCATAAAACGTCAGGCCGGCCGGACGCATCGCTTCCACAACGGGGGACCCCTTCATGTCCCGCAGCTGACGCCAGTACAGGAACCGGTTGTCCTGCACGCCCTTGGTCCACCCCAGGAAGATGTCGCTTGCCGCCTGCATCATCCGCTGCCCCTGCACAACGCGCTCGCCTGGCTGCCTGCACCTGCTCTTGGGCAAGTGATCCTCGAGCACTGACCTCCTGGCCTCCTTGATCTGGAGGAACAGGGGATCTTGTTGATCGCGGCCCTGGAGCAACACGATGAACGCCCGGGTTCCGACGCTGCCGACACCCACGACCTTGCGGGCGGCGTCGATGACTTCGAAGCGCTCGAGCAGGTCACGCCGATCAGCCTGCAATGTGGCCCGGTAGGACCGGAACTGCTCACGAAGCGCTTGCTGAACCTCATCACCGGACATGCCGTACGCGTCTTCCAGATCCCGGAGGGGAATGACGATAGGCGGCTGGCTGACGATCCGGTATTTCCCGTCCACCCGCTCGGCGAGCTTGGAGAGTGCCTGCAGGCTGTCCCGGGTGCGGGCCTTAGCGGCAGCCTTCCGCACCGCCTTTTCAATGCTCCGGGATTCCTTCGAGTCCTTGCCCTTCTGGGAGGACATGCCCGTCTGCAGAGTTTCCAGCAACTCCTCGGACAGCCGGGCGTACCAGATGTCCAGGGTGCGCATCTGCGAGAATTCGGTCATCGCTTCGCGGTAGGCCCTAACCGCCGTGAGAGTCGCCTCCCGCGTTTCCTTTTCGGTGAACTCGTTGTTCCGGGCCGCGATCGTGAAGCTTGCCGACATCCGCTTGACGTCATACTCGAACGGCCCCGGAAGGGTTTCGTCGAAATCGTTCAGGCCGAACAGCAGGTTTCGCTCCGGCGAGGCAAACAGTCCGAAGTTGGACAGGTGGGCGTCTCCGCACAACTGGACGCGCAGCCCCGCCCGCGGCGTGTCCTTCAGGTCTGCGGCCATAATCTTTGCCGCGCCCCGGTAGAACGTGAACGGGGAGGCCAGCATCCGGCCGTGCCGCACCGGCACGAGATCCTGATCCCGGGTGAGGTTCTGTTCCTCCAGGAGCGCGACCGGATCGGGCCGGTCGGGGGCGGGCTTCCAACCGGCGTGGCTGGAGCGGGGCGTCTTTTCCCGGCTTCCCCTGCCCTTTGCAACCCGTTCCTCCACGGTAGGGTGCTCGATTTTCTTCACGGCCATGATCGGCGATCTCCCTTTATCGTCAGGAACCCGTCCGATTGGACAGTGCGATTGTGGTCTCGCCACGGCCAGCCGTCAACGTCCCGCCCGGAATTAGCCCGTCCCGCCGCGGAGATGGCCGGCATAGTCCGGCATCCCCCGCAGGTGGGTCCCGCCGTCGACCAGGAGATCGGTGCAGGTAATCCAGCCGGCGTAATCGGAGGCCTGAAAGACCACCGCCTTGGCGATGTCGGACGGTTCACCCATCCGGTTGATCGCAAAGCTGCGGTGAAATGCCTCGGTCAGGGCGCCTCTCACGGAAACATACCGAATTAAGTTGGCAAACTCTCAGCGGATAATGATTAAGCAACAAACGGGCAGCAGCCTTCTCAGCCCGTTCCGACTTGACCGCAAGGAAGCTTCATTGAATTACACGGACAACTCCCCTCCAGCGCCCCCGCAGGAATTGACGATGACTCAGCCGGAGGTTCCGCGCAAATCCGGTAAAAGGACAGCTGCCGCTAAATTCGGAGCCGTCGCACTTGTTGCGTTGGTGGCAGGCGCGGCAATCGGCTACGGTGGCACGCCTGAACCTGAGATTGTGACGCGCACAGTTACCGAAACCGTTCAGGCGATGCCCGCACCCTGCCAGAACGCTTACCTCGCTGCCGAAGAGGCATTCCTTAGCTACGACGCGGAAGGACCTATAACCCAGGAGGCTCTCCAAGCGGCAGTAATGCGCAACGTTACAGAAATTGAATTATTGACAACGAAGATTTCCCTCGCCAAAGGCAAAACCCAGGAGGACCTGACGACCTATCTCACTGCGAAGATGCGGTGTGAGGAGCAAACGGGACTGAGTCTGCCGGCTGCCACCCCCTAGCCATGTTTGCAGAATGGGAAACACGGTCCTTCCCACGTCGTAGGCGTCGGCACTAGAACACCCTGCTAACAGCCTTGGCGTTATCCAGTAGACGGGCTGGTAGCGTCATGGTTCACCAGCCAAAAAGTGAAAACGGAGCTTGAATGAGCATTTACACCGCCCCGCTTCTCGACGGGCCAGCCCTGATGAGCACGTACGAGGGACAGGTGTGGGAGGCACTCAACAAGCACTGGCAGCGTCGCAACAACCGCCGCGGCCTGCCAAACTGGGCGAGCACCGCTCTCAACCGCAGCGGTGAGATAGCGGGCAACGCCGCGAACCGAGTTTCGGACGCCGTGCCAGAGGCAGTCATGAACCCTATCCGTCGCGCAGGCGAAGCCGTCGCCATCAAGTCCGTGCGACCGGCGGTTGAAGGGGCTACAGCGCTTCTGGAACTGGTGAACGACTGGGCCCTTGAGCTTAACGACCCGAAGAGCGTCGAGAAGCTCGCTCGCAAGCGGGGCCTCAACATCGGGATATTCAGCGAACTGCAACAGCAAGACCTCAAGGTTTGCGATCGACTGCTGACCTTGAACGCCCTTAGGTGGCGAACCGCTGGCGCGTTCGAGGGCGGCATCATGGGCCTGCTCGCTATGGTCCCAGTCGCCGGGATACCCGTGGCGATGACGGCGGACATCCTCGTCATCCAGGTTCTGAGCTCGTCGATCGCATCGCGCATCGCGTACTCCTACGGCTACGACGCGAAGGACCCTGCTGAGCAGATCTTCATTCAGCGCCTGGTAAACCGATCCTTCATGGCGCAGGCGGCTAAAGCCGAGCCGCTGCGTCATGCTGCACGGGCTGCAGACGCGGTCAAGGGACGCGTCAAATGGTCGCAGAAACTCCGCCAGGACCACCGTCTTTTGGCCGCCCTCGAGAAGTTAATACAGCAGCTGGGGCCGGCCGGTGCCAGAGTGCCAGTTCAGAACGTCGCCAAAGTTGTCCCGCTCGTAGGCGTCCTCATCGGCGCTGGTATGAATTCTGCGATCCTCGGCAACGTGGCTTCCGACGCCCAACGGTATTGCCAGACCAGATTCCTGTGCGACAAATATGGGTTGCCGTTGCCGGCGGCGCTGGCGATCGATCCGGAGGACGAAATCCAAACTGGTGCTTTGTAAGTAACGGCTTTCGATCAGCCTCTGAGCTTCTCCACTTGCAGGCGACCTGCCCTCCGGTGAACATATGCGCCCGAAACCGCGACCTGCGATCAGCTGACGAAGAGACCTGGTGCCAACATTTTGTTATCCGGTCTCCAGTTAGAACACCCTGACAAAAAGTGGCGCACTTTATCGTGTGCATTTGTGGTCGATTGCGAACAAAAGGCTCCTGAAGGCATGTCCTTTCTCATTTGCCGCGGTGTGCCGTTTGGTCGCTCAACGGGTAATCCGCGCGCTGCAGTGGCTCCGCCATGGGGGGCCGGCTCAGCCCGACGGCGTGAACTGGCTGGCCGTGAACTCCGCACCCTGCGGGTCGCGGATCAATGCGGTCCGTGACCACTGCTCATCGCTCTGGCGCAGGACGCTGGCGCCGATCCGCTCCGCGAGAGCAGCCGTCTGGTCGCGGTCCGCCACGGCGAAGGTGACATGCCAGTGCGGCTGGTCGTTGGGGGCGGCATCCACGTACCAGGCGATCGCGTCCTCAAATCCGGGAGGGACAAAGATCTCCGCTTGCCGCGCCCGGATGCCGGGATCGACCGTCGCCTCAAGATGGTCGCCGTAGCCGGACCGGCGGATCAGCCATCCGTAACCGAGGTCGTCGGCCTGCCAGTCGAACGCTTCCCGGTAAAACCCACTGGCCGCACCGATGTCGGCAGTATGCAGATCGCTGAAATTCCACGCCCCGGGCACGTTCACCGCTTGGGCCCCCAACCGGCGTCGGGCCTGCCAGAGGCGGAACTCGGCGCCCTCCGGATCCGCCAGCGCGGCGGCACGGCCGCCCTCCCCCGCATCGGCCGGCCCGGATCTCACCGTGGCGCCCGCGGACTCCAGCCGCCCCGCTGCGGCATCGGCGTCGTCGACGGCAACATAGGTGTTCCACACGGCGGCAGGTTCATCGCTGCCGGCCAGCCCGCCGACATCCGCGCCATCGAGCTTGGCTATCAGGTAACGGCCCTGCGCATCCGGCGGCATGGCGTCCTCGAATTCCCAGCCGAAGAGTTCGCCGTAGAAGTCAGCGGCTGCGTCGACGTCGGGCTGCTCGGTGTCGATCCAACTCGGCACGCCCTCGGGATAGGTCCTCTGCATCGTGGCTCCTTTCCACCGCTACAGGTTAGTAGTGGCAGCCACCGACGGGTACCCCGGGGCGTCCTGTCACGGCCGGCGGAGCGTTTTCCGCGCGGGTTGCGGGCCGGTGAGCTGATCACGCAGTTCCTGGAGCGCCGCGACGCGTAGGGCGAGGTCGGCAGGTCCCGCCTCCACCCACTCCTCGAGCCCGGCTCGTTGGTCGATCGCAGCAAGCGCTGAAGCCTTCACCGCGTCGTCCGGCCGGCCCACCTGGTACTGCGCCGCGGCCAGCGCTATCCACAGCTCCGCCGGACTGTCCTCCCGGAGGTAGGCAAACGACTCGATGACACGACGGGTCGCTTCCGCATCCGGAACCTGGTCCTCAAGAAGTTCGCGGTATTCCCCGCGAATGTCAGCAGCAGTATCGTTGGCAAAAATTCCGTGTCCCCATGCACCCATCCGGCGAGTATTTCAGACGCAGGAGAGGTATTCCCTGACCGGCGCACGGCTGCTTAAACAGCGAAAGCGGGAACCCGAGGGTTCCCGCTTCCGCTTTCAGTTAGGAAAGAGCGCTAGTCGACGGCGCCGACCTTCGCCTTGTCCGAATGCTCCTCCTCCGGACCCTCCACGACGTCCGGGTCCTGGACGTTGTCCGTGTACCAGTCGGTGAGGGCGGGGTCGTCGCTCTCAAAGTCGGCGCCGGCGCCTTCGGCCTCCGGCACGTGCGAGGTGCCGAACACGAAGTCGTCACCGTGCTCGTCGATGCCGCGGCGCACGCCGCCGCTGATGGCCTCCATCGCGTACCGGCGGCGGATCATCAGTGGGTCGTTGCGCAGGTCCTTGGCCCAGGACACCATCACGCCGACGAGGATGATGGTGAACGGCAGGGCACAGGTCACCATGATGGCCTGGAGTCCCGAGAGGGCGTTGTGGCCCCCCGCCAGCAGCAGGAACATGGCGATCAGCCCGAGTGCCACCGACCAGATGATGGTCACCGATTTCGAGGGCACGGGCCGGCCCGACTGGGACATCGAGCCCATGACGTTGGCGGCCGAGTCCGCGGCGGTGACGAAGAAGACCATAATCGCGAGCATGCACACGATGGGCGTCAGGGAGCTGAGCGGCAGGTTGGCCAGCAGATCGAACATGACGTTCTCGCCGTTGTCCTTCACGGTCAGGTCCACCCCGTTCTGGTTCATCCAGATGGCGGTGCCGCCGAAGACCGTGTACCAGGCGATGGAGATTGCCGAGGGAACGAAGACGACGACGGTGACGAACTGGCGCAGGGTGCGGCCCTTGGAGATCTTGGCGATGAACATTCCCACAAACGGCGACCAGGAGATCCACCAGGCCCAATACAGGGTGGTCCAGCCGGTCAGGAAGTCCTCCTGCTCGGCACCCTGGCCGGCGAAGACGGTCAGCATGTCCGGCATGTTGCCGACAAACGCGATGAGCGAGGCCGGCAGCAGATCGAGCAGGAAGAACGTCGGCCCGGTCAGAAGGACAAAGAGCGTCAGCAGAATGACCAGGGTCATGTTGAGGTTGGAGAGCAGCCGGATGCCCTTCTTGATGCCGGCGACGGCGGAGATGGTGAAGACAACCGTCAGGAGGCTGATGGCGACGACGACGAAGCCGTTGCCCAGCTCCTGGCCCGTGATGATCGAGACTCCGGTGCGGATCTGGAGCGCGCCGATGCCCAGCGAGGTCGCGGTGCCGAAAAGTGTCACCAGCACGGCGGAAACGTCAATGATCTTTCCCAGCACCCGGTTGTTGCCGTCGGGGAAGACCGGTTCGAACAGCGACGAAATCAGCGGCAGCCGGCCGCGCCGGAAAGAGGCGTAGGCCAGGGCGCCGCCCACCAGGGCGTAGATGATCCAGGCGAGACTGGCCTGGTGCAGGAAGGTGGTCGACATGGCCGGCAGGATGGCGGCGGAGCTGCCAGCCTCGGCATCGGTCGAGGGCGGCGGGGAAAGGAAATGGCTGAGCGGTTCCATCGGCCCGTAGAAGATCAGCGCGATGCCCAGACCAGCTGCGAACAGCATGGAGACCCAGGACGTGGTGGAGTACTCCGGCGTGCTGTCGTCGGCCCCCAGCCGGATCTTGCCGGTCGGCCCGAAGCCTACCACCAGCATGAAGATCGCGGCGGCAACCATGGTGGCGTTAAACAGCCAGCCGAAATGCACAACCACCCAGCCCTGTATGCCGGTGCCCACGGAACTGAGGTTGCTGGGCGCAAAAATCGCCCACGCCAGAACGGCGAGAGAGATGGCCATGGCAAAAATGAACACGCCCCGCCGGGTCGGATAGTTGACCCCGGTGTCCTCAACGCTGATGCCCGGGACCAGCCCGGGATGGAGGCTGAGCGCTGGGGCGGAAGCAGCAGTGCGCAGCGCTTTTTTCACACGTTCAACGGGGCGCCCGGGGTGTCTGCTCTCCGGAGAGCCGGAAACGGTTGCCCCGTCGGTGCTGCCTGCCGCTTGGCTGGGACGTAAAGGGTCAGAATTCATAACGTCCAACCTTAGCCCAAAAGACATAAACGGCTGCTATCACGACAATGGGATGTGCACCCTGCTTTCTGCCTCTATTAGCATGATATAATTCGTGGCTTTTATCTGTTTCTTGGCACCGGCCGCACTCCACACCGAACCGTCATGCAGCGCAGCAGCCCATGCTTCCAGCCCGGATCCCCCCAATCCCGCCGGCGCTGCAACCCCGCGTGCCGGCCGGCAAATATCACGACGGAGATTCCACTCGACAATGCAGCTGACTTTACCCCAGGGCATTCTTGATGTGCTTTCAGTCACCAATCTTCGACAATTTGGACTTCCCGAAAGGCATGCCCTCTGGATGTCGAAATAACCGCACCGGCAAGGTGATGAACTTCTGCAGCGGCTTATGGCGACCGCGGCACTGTGACTTATCGCCCTTCCTGTCATCCTGAAGCCCACCGTTGACTCGCAACAAACCCCTCCCTAGGCTGACGGCAAGCCGGAGCAGCACCGCAGATTCCGATTCGCGCTCTCCCGCCGCTGCCGAAAGGGAACGCCATGCCGCTCTACGCGTACCGCTGCCCGGACTGCTCCGACCACCCAGCCGGTTCAGACTTCGAGGCCTCCCTGGCCATGGGCGAAGCACCCGGCTCCCTCCCCTGCCCCGTCTGCGGAGCACCAGCGCCGCGGCGGTTCACGGCACCTCATCTTTCCCGCGCCTCTTCCAGCGCCTACCGGCTGATCGAGAGCACGCAGCGCTCGGCGGCAGAGCCCGCCGTCGTCCGTTCCCCCGCCGACGGGCCCCGTCCAGCAGGACCGCGCCCCGGCGGCCGCCGCGGCAATATCACCACCAACCCGCTCCACCGGAAGCTGCCCCGCCCCGACTAACCCGCCAGAATCCGCCCCCAGCTAAGGAGTTGCCATGCCCAAGGTCGTCTTTCCCCTTGATTCGTCGAAGAAGTTCGAAGACCAGGAACAGCTGGGCCACAACCGGTGGCATCCGGAGATTCCGCCGGTGGCGGTGCTCAAGCCCGGTGAGTCCTTCCGGGTGGACTGCAGGGAATGGTTCGACGGCGCCATCGTCAACGACGACTCGGCCGAGGACATCCTCAACGCTCCGCTGCTGACCGTGCATAAGCTCAGCGGCCCGTTCGCGGTGGAGGGCGCCCGGCCCGGCGACCTGCTGGTGGTGGACATCCTCGACGTCGGGCCCATTCCACAGGAGGACACCGGCCCGCTGGCGGGCCAGGGCTGGGGCTACACCGGAATCTTTGCGCGCGAGAACGGCGGCGGTTTCCTGACCGAGCAGTTCCCCGACGCATACAAGGCCATCTGGGACTTCACGGGCCAGAGAGCCACCTCCCGGCACGTACCGGGTGTCTCCTTCACCGGGCTGATCCATCCAGGCCTGATGGGGACCGCGCCGTCGGCCGCTCTGCTCGCGAAGTGGAACAAGCGCGAGGGCGACCTGATCGCCACCGACCCACACCGGGTGCCCCCGCTGGCGCTGCCGCCCGAGGCGGAACACGCAGTGCTCGGCGGCCTGCCGCCCGACGAGTGGGGACGGGTCGGCGCCGAAGCCGCCCGCACCGCTCCCCCGCGGGAAAACGGCGGCAACCAGGACATCAAAAACCTCTCCAAGGGCAGCCGGATTTTCTATCCGGTGTTTGTGGACGGCGCGAACCTCTCCGTCGGCGACCTGCACTTTTCCCAGGGCGACGGCGAAATCACCTTTTGCGGCGCCATCGAGATGGGCGGCTTCATCGACCTGCGGATGGACATCATCAAGGGCGGCATGGACACCTACGGGGTGCAGGAAAACGCGGTCTTCATGCCCGGAACCACGGATCCGCAGTTCAGCGAGTGGATTGCGTTCTCCGGCACCTCCGTGACGCTCGACGGCGAGCAGCGCTACCTTGACTCGCACCTGTCCTATCAGCGGGCGTGCCTGCACGCCATCGACTACCTCACGAAGTTCGGCTACAGCCCGGAGCAGGCCTACCTGCTGCTCGGCGCCGCACCGATCGAGGGCCGGCTCTCCGGGGTGGTGGACATACCGAACTCCTGCTCCACGGTCTATCTTCCGACGGCGATCTTCGACTTCGACGTGCGGCCCTCCGCGTCCGGGCCGTTCCAGATCGATCCCGGCATCGGGGCGCCGCGGGCCAGCAACCGGTGAAACGGTCCCGGCCGGCCGGAGCCTGGGGCGCGATCAACGTCCTAACCCTCTGCTGCTGAGGCCTGACGCTCGGCAGCACTGCGCAGGATGCAGAATTCGTTGCCCTCAGGATCGGCGAGCACCACCCAGCCCGTCCCGTCCGGGAGGCGCCTGTCGTCCACTTCGCGCGCCCCCAGCCGCAGCAGCCGCTGAAGTTCCTGGTCCCTGGTGCCCTCGGCCGGCTGCAGGTCCAGGTGCACACGGTTTTTGACCTGCTTGGCGTCCGGAACGTTAATAAACAGCAGCCGCTTGGTGCCGTCCGGGGAGGAGATCATGCACTCGTCGTCGTCGGGCGCGTTCGGGTCCTCAGGGTCCTCGCGGAAACCGAGCACTTCGGCCCAGAACTCTGACTGGGCGAAGGCATCGAGGCTGTCGAAGGACGTGTGGGAGATCAAGGCTGTCATGGCGCTCAGCCTAGGGTGCCGCGCCGGGACGGGTCCACCGTTCCAGCGCGGTCCCGCTTCCACGGTCTGCCGTACAAGGGCGCTAGGTTGGGGGCATGACAGAATCCTCGGCCCGGCAGACCATCGTTCCCGCCCGACTGAAGGCCGGGGACACGCTGCGGGCAATTGCCCCGAGCTGCTCACGAACCTTCGTGATGGAGTACGACAACACCGCGTGGATCAATCAGCGGATGGAGCAGTTGGGCTTTGCCCTGGAGTTCGGCGCCCACATCGAGGCGCACGACGATTTCCTCAGTGCTCCCATCGCATCGCGCGCCGCTGACCTGCACGCTGCCTTTGCCGATCCCCAGGTGAACGGCATCCTCAGCGTGATCGGCGGCTTCAACGCCAACGAGCTGTTGCCCTATCTGGACTGGGAACTGATCGCGGCGAATCCGAAGGTATTCTGCGGTTACTCCGACTTCACGGTGCTGGCGAACGCCGTCCACGCCAAGACCGGACTGTTGACCTATGTTGGCCCGCACTGGTCCTCTTTCGGAATGCGCGACCATTTCGAGCCCACGGGTTCATGGTTCAGCGCGGCCACCGGCGGCGAGCGCTGGAGCATCGAGCCCTCGGAAACGTATACCGACGACCTGTGGTTCATGGACCAGGACGCACGGACGGTGCGGGACGCGGACGGTCCCTGGGTGCTCCGGGAGGGTGAGGCCGCCGGGGTGGTGATCGGCGGCAACCTGTGCACGTTCAACCTGCTGGCCGGCACCGGGCTGATGCCCGAGCTGGCCGGCTCCGTGGTCTTCGCGGAGGAAGACTCCAGTGCGGACGTGCACGAGTTCGCACGCCAGCTGGCCAGCCTGCTGCAGCAGCCCGGCGCCGAGCAGATCGCTGCTCTGGCCATCGGCAGGTTTCAGCAGGCTTCGGAGATCACCCGCGAGCAGCTGGAGGCACTCATCGCGAAGTTCCCGGTGCTGGCCGGCAAACCCGTGGTGGCGAACCTCGACTTTGGACACACCAGCCCGATGTTCACGCTTCCGATCGGAGGCTGGGCTCGGGTGGAAGCCGCCCGCGGCACCTGCGTTTTGGACTTTGCGCACCGCCGGGTCGACTTGCCCTAGTCCCCTAGTCGCGGTCTCCGACGAGCCGCTGGTCGGATTCAGCCTTCACCGCTGCCGCTGTCGCCGCCTACTGTTCGAGCGTCTGCACCTCACCGGGGCGCGGACGCAACACGGTGCCCGCAAGCACGAGGAGGATCACGATGAGTCCCGCGGATCCGTACAGCCAGGTGTGGAATCCCTGTTCGCCGTAGACGATGCCGCCCGCCGGGGTTTGCCCGATGTACGGCGCCATCAGCGTGAACATGACGACCGGGGCGATGGCGCCCAGGCCTGTCTGCACCAGTTGCACGGTGCCGGCGACAGAGGCTTGGTCGCCCGCAGGCGACGCCTGGATGACGACGTTGGGCAGCGACGCGTTGACCATACCGCCGGCCAGGCCGGCAACGAGGGCACCGATCGTGAGCAGGCCCTGAGTGTCGTTGATCGTGGCCAGCAGAATCGCGGCACACCCCCACAGCATGATGCCGAGCACCATGAACATGCGGGGCGATCGACCACGGGCAACGAGCCATCCGAGAACGAGGCCGGCAAGGGCGGCCATGAGCGCCTTGGGGGTTTCGATCTGTGCGTACTGGACGGTTGTGATGCCAAGGCCATAGGTGACGCCGTCGTCGCGCTGGGTGAGCGCGAGCAACGGGATGAGCTGGCCGATCGTGGCCGACATGGCATAACCAACACCACCGAGGACAGCGGCGAAGATGACTGCCCGACGTGCGAACAGGCTGACGTTGATGATCGGTTCCTCGACGCGGCGTGAGCGGAAAAGCGCAGCGGCGAACAGGACCGCACCCCCGATGAGGAAGGACAGCGCCAGTGAGGATCCCCAGCCGTAGCTGCGGCCGACGCTCACGTAGATGAGCATGCCGGCGACGCCAAAGGCGAGGAGAAAGGCTCCGATAACGTCGGGGCGCGCGTTCTTGCGCAGCTGGGATTCAGGAACAAAGAGCGCCACGAGCAGCAGCATGCCGAACGTCCAGACGACGTCGAACATGAACATGCCCCGCCAGCCGAACTGGGCGATGAGCCAGCCGATGAGGATCGGAGTGAGGATACTGAAGAATCCCATGCCGGTGACCGTCAGGCTGGCTGCGAAAGCTGCAGGCTTGGGCGGAAAGATGTCGCGGATGAGCGAGTAGGTCAGCGACAGCGTCGCGAGGATCACGCCTTGGAACACGCGGCCCAGGATGAGAACGCCGAACGTCGGAGCCAGCACACAGATGACCGTGCCGAGGCCCGAGATGGCCATCGTGATCAGGAGCACGCGCTTCTTGCCATAGAGATCGGCGCACTTTCCGAGCAGCGGTGCGGCAACGGCACCGGCCAGATAGTAGGCCGAAGGCAGCCAGCCGCCCTGGTCGGTAGGGAACTCCTGGAGAATGCTCGGCAGGGCGACCGAGATCATGATCGCGCCAATGGCGACCGCTTCCAGAGTGAGGGCAAGCAGCAAGGTCGTCAAGACCATGCTCTTTGTCCATCCATCGGTTGGGGTGCGGCGCGGCCCGGACATCGGGACTCCCGCGGTGGAATCGAGCGTGCTCATTTGAATTCCTTCGCCATTGAGGGACACAAAATGGCCCGACCGGAAAGGCCGGGCTTGCTGTTAAGAGCAAAGCTTTGTTCCGAGCGACAAAGGTCTGTTCGGGTGCGGATGCTAACAAGCCCGACGGCGGCCCACAAGAGACCACGCGAAGCCTCTCTCCACCGGGGGCCAGGTTCATTAACTTCATGAACCAAATTATTGTTCCGTGATATAAAGGTCCCGTGAACCAGACTCGAACAGCGCCCTCCCGAGCCGAGCTCTGGCGCGGGCGTCGAGCGAGGGGCGAGGACGGGACTGCAACGACCCTCCTGCCCCGGAAGGCCCCGACCGGTCTGGTTGTGGGGATCCTGAGCCTGGCCGGCCTGGTCGGCGCGTTTATGCACTCGATCCTCATCCCGATTCAAGCGGAGCTGCCCGAACTGCTGGGAGCGTCACGGGCCGAAACCGCCTGGGTCATTACAATCACGATCCTCGTCTCTTGCGTCTGCACGCCCATCTCGGGCCGGCTGGGTGACATGTTTGGTAAGCGCCGAATCATCCTCACGTTGCTCAGCCTGCTCGTGGCCGGATCCCTGTTGTGCGCATTCTCCTTCAGCATCGTGCCGATGATCCTGGGGCGGGCGCTTCAGGGCATGGGCATGGGCGTGATCCCGATCGGCATTGCCCTCCTGCGCGACACCGTTCCCGCCGCTCGGCTGGGATCAGCGATCGCACTGGTCAGCGCCACCATGGGCGTGGGATCCGCCGTCGGGTTGCCCGTGGCAGCCTTCATCACCTCAGTGGGCGACTGGCATCTGCTGTTCATCGTGTCTACCGCCTTGGGCTCCGTGACCCTTACTCTCTGTGCCCTGTTCCTGCCGCAGAGCCAACCTGGAAAAGGCGGCCGCGTGGACGTCGTCGGAGCGGCGGGACTTGCCGCCTGGCTGACCGCCCTGCTGCTTTTTCTGTCGCAGGGCAACGTATGGGGATGGACCTCTCCGTGGGCCCTCGGCTGCGCCGGTGCTGCCGCATTCTTCTTGGGTGCCTGGACCTGGCACCAGTGGCGCAGGTCCGATCCGCTCGTAGATGTGCGGGTGAGCCTTCAACGCCCCGTTCTCATGACGAACATTGCATCCGCGACAATGGGCTTTGCAATGTTCGTTCCGAGTATCGCTTTTCCGCAGATCCTCACGCTTCCTGCCGCCTCGGGTGGTCTCGGACTCCCGCTGCTCGCGGCCGGTCTCATCCTGATGCCCTCCGGACTCGCCATGCTCGCCATGTCGCCGATTGCCGGCGGCATCATCGACCGTCTCGGGCCTCAGCCTCTCCTGGTCGTCGGGAGCGTGGTGCTGACCGCGGCCTACCTCATCGCCTTGCTCGCACCGACCACGGACTGGACAGTCGGCCTCGTCATGGCGGTGGTCGGCGTCGGCATCGGGCTCGGTTACGCCGCGATGCCGACACTCATCATGCAGGCCGTCCCAGTGACCGAAACAGCCGCCGCAAACGGGCTCAACACACTTGTCCGCGCCCTCGGCACGGCGACCGCGTCGGCGATCGTTGCCGGCGTGCTTACCCACTCGGCCAGCGCCTCGGGCACCGGAGATCCGACCTCCGGCGGATTCCGCTACGCCTTGTTGCTCGGTGCCACAGGCGCGGTCATGAGCGTCATTCTCGCGCTCGCCGTTCCCCGCGGACGAAAGTCATGGCGGACGCACCGCCGGGGCGACTTGCCCTAGCCGTTCCGGCCGGCCGCAGCCCCGATTGCCGCAGCCGCGGTCCGCAGCCCCATGTCGACGGCGGCCTCCGTGTCCGTTCCGCGAAGGATCATGCCGAGCACCCCGGTGAAGATCAGGACCAGCTGCCCGGCCAGGCCGGCAGCGCGGTCGTCCCCGACCACGGGAATGGCCAGCTCGTGCAGCCGGGCGGTCAGCAGCTGCGTGTCACTGGACAGTGTCTCCCGGAGTGCACGGCCCGGATGCGCTGATTCCGCCGCGACGCCGAGGAAAGCGCACCACCGTGCGGCGCTGGCGCCTGCCCGGTAGCGTTTGATGGCCGGAAGCACCGCGACAAGTTTCCCCTCCGCCGTCGGAGCCTCGCTGATCTCCTGCTGCCATGCCTCGTCCCAGCGGGCCAGCCGGCGCTGCAGGGCCTGAACAATAAGCCCTTCCTTGTTCCCGAAATGCGAGTACAGAGTGGCCGGAGCTACGTTCGCCCGCCTGAGGATTTCATCCACCGGAGTTGCCGCCACCCCCTCGGTGAAGGCAAGATCGTCCGCCGCATCCAGAAGGCGTTCACGGGCACTCAGTTGTACATCCATCCCCCAAGGCTATAACGTTCGTTTCAATGAAACGCACGTTACAGCCTCAGCGACGGCAAGCGGGCCCGCTGTTCGCGGTGGGCGCCGTCGCCCTCATCGCCGCAACCTATGGCCTGGCCAGGCTCGGATACGGACTCTTCCTTCCCGCCTTTTCGGCGACCTTTGCCCTGACGCCCTCCGTCGGCGGCCTGCTGGCCTCGGGAACCTCGGTGTTGTACTGCGTGTCAGCGCTCGCCGCCGCCCGGTACTCCCCCGGCCATCCGCGGCTCATGACACTGCTGGCCGGCACGACGGCGGCCCTAGGCAGTGCGGGCATCGCCGCCGCGCATGCCACGCCCTTCTTCGTCGTCGCCGTTCTGCTTGCGGGCCTGGGAGCCGGCTTCGCCTCGCCCGCCCTCGTGGAACTGGTCCAGCGCAACATCAGGGCGGAGGACCAGAAGCGGTTCCAGTCGGTGGTGAACTCGGGAACCGGGTTCGGGGTGGTGGCGGCGGGAACGCTCGCCCTGGCTTTCGGAACCTCCTGGCGTTTGGCCTGGGGGCTGATCGCCGTGCTCACGCTGGCGGCGATGATCGCTGTGCTGCGGGCGGACACCTCCGGAGCCGACGCCGTTTCGGGCAGCTCCGACGGTGATTCCGCGCCGCAGCGTTCGAAAGGAGGATTGAGGCCGCTCCGGCGCCCAATCGCCGCCGCCTTCGCCGTGGGGGTGGGCTCCGCCGCCATTTGGGTGCATGGCCGGACACTTCTTGAACAGCAGGGCGGCTTGTCCTCAGAAACATCGGCTATGGCGTGGATCGCCCTGGGTTTTGGCGGAGCCGCTGCAGTGCTGACGGCACCCTGGCTCGCTCGTCGCACCATTGGAACCAGCTGGCGGGTGACAGTGCTGGCCCTCGCCGCCGCCACCGGCACCTTCGCGGTGGCGCCGCAGAGTGCCCTATTCAGCTTCGGCGCATCGGCGCTTTTCGGCCTTGCCTATACGGCGGCAACATCGGTGCTCATCATCTGGGCAACACTGGTTTCGCCCAGCGGTGCCGCCGGGACCTCGGTCCTGTTCACCAGCCTCGTCCTGGGCCAATCAGTGGGGTCAACACTGACCGGCGAACTCATCGAAGCACTGGGCTTTGGCCCGGCATTCATTATTGCCGCGGGCGTGAGTGCGGCAGCCGCCCTCGGGTTTGCGCCCCGGATGCGGACCTAGTTACGCCTGGGACGCGAGCGGTTCCCGCGCACTGCCACCGGCATCCGCCCGCGTCACCACTGGCTCGGGCCTGTTGATTTCGACCCACACCGCGTCGAGGGAGAGGCCGAGGACATCGGCTATCGCGGCGATGGTGGAGAATGGCCGGGATAGTTATTGGTTACTTTGTTGGTTACCCGAAAGAAAGGCGCCGCATGATCGAGATCATGAGCCCCACCGAAATAGACCGGGCGAGGGTGACGGGCACCTTGGTTGCCGACATTCTGCAGACGGTGAAGAGCCGCAGCACCGTCGGTACAAACCTTCTGGACATCGATCGGTGGGTCAAGGACATGATCCTCGAGGCGGGAGCGCAGTCCTGCTACGTCGACTACGCGCCGTCCTTCGGACGCGGTCCGTTCGGCCACTACATCTGCACTGCCGTAAACGATGCCGTCCTCCACGGACTGCCGCATAATTATCCGCTGGCCGACGGCGACCTGCTGACCCTCGACCTGGCCGTCGCCAAAGGCGGAGTTGCCGCAGATTCCGCGATCAGCTTCATCGTTGGAGACTCGAAACCTTCGAAGAGCGTCGCGATGATCAAGTCCACCGAACACGCATTGGCCGCGGGGATCGCCGCTGCCCGGCCCGGCGCCCGGATCGGCGACATCTCGGCTGCCATCGGCTCGGTCCTCACCGAGGCGGGATATCCGGTCAACACCGAATTCGGCGGCCACGGCATCGGCTCAACGATGCATCAGGACCCGCACGTCCCCAATACCGGACGGCCCGGCCGCGGCTACAAGCTGCGCCCCGGGCTGCTGCTCGCACTGGAACCGTGGGTCATGGCGGACACCGACGAGCTCATCACCGACGCGGACGGCTGGACGCTCCGAAGCGCCACCGGCTGCCGGACCGCCCACAGCGAGCACACGATCGCCATCACCGACGACGGTGCTGAGATCCTCACCCTGCCGAGCGCCTAGGACCGAGCAATACCTGCCACCCTCATGAAGGATTCACCGTCGTCCGCTGCTTAGTACTTCTGTGAATCGTCCAAGAGGGCGGCGATGGCATCCAGCGTTTCGTTGTCCACATCGGCCAGCGTCCGGGTGGCGAATTCCTTGACCTTCGCCCGGCGCATGGATGCCAGCAGTTCCAGCTCGTGCTGGATCCGCTCCGGCACTTCGCCGTCGGAGTTGAGCAGGTAATCCGGATTCACCTGGAAGAACTCAGCCAGGGCGATCACCACTTCCGGCGGCTGCCGGACCGTCGCGTCTCCGGTCTTCATATGATGCCAGCGGGTGCGTGAAAGCTTTACGCCCTTTTCGGCCAGGGCCGACTGAATGTCCTGAAACTCGTAGGGCTTTCCCTCGGTCGTCACCACCACGTCCAGCAGCAGATCGATCTTGCGGGCGAGGATCTGGGATTCTTTCAGGTTGCGCTGGGCAGCGCTTTCAGCGGCCATGGACTATTTCGCCTCCGAAATGTGATCGATAAAGTCTTCACTTGCGTTCAGGCCAAGGGGACGGCACCAGGTGCGAACAGACTGGTTCCACAACTGCGGAGCGGCATTCCACTCCAAGGTGTGATGGGCACCTTCAAACTCAACCAACTGAACAGGGCGATTCTGCCTGGACACAAATCTTCGGGAGAGCTCGACCGGCACGGAATTGTCATCAGTGCCATGAAAAATCATAGTAGGGATATCTGGATGATTTTGCATGGATGTGCCGGGCATCTCTTTCCACCGGATCACGGGGTCGCCTTTGCGGCGGACCAGGTTGACGGTGTGCGGCAGCCATTTGGCGAGGACCTTGGGAACGCCGTTGCGGTGCAGCTGGGCGGAAAGGATCGCCGGCCAATCCAGTGCCGGCGCCACCAGGACGACTCCGGCTGTGCTGCCGTCCCGCGCGTGCGAAACGGTGCGGAGCACGATGGAGGCTCCCAATGACCACCCGACAAACAGAATCCGACGCGCGCCGCGGGCCAGTGCGTAGCGCCTCGCCGCTTCGATGTCCCTCCACTCGCTGACGCCGAGATGGCTGCGGCCCGGTTCCGGTGAGACATCCAGCGACGTTCGGTAGGACGGCAGCAGCGATGTGCAGCCCAACCCGGCGAAGGCTTCCACCCCGCGCAGGCACTGGCTCCGCGAGCTCCCCAGCCCGTGAACGTGAATGACCCACACCCCGGCGGTTCCGGCGTCTCCAGTGCCGGCGTTTCCGCTGTCCCCGGCGTCTCGCGGGCCGTCGGTCGGTTCGGGCGCGGGGATCACCCAGGCCGGCAGCTCCTGGATGGTCACGTCCTCGTAGCGAAAACCGAAATCGGCCGGGGTCTCACCCAGATGGCCGCTGAGCTGGCCCTCTCCCTCAGCGATGACGCGGGCGGCGTCGCCCCGCTCGACGGTCCGCCGCAGCGGGTCCCCCGCAGTGGCCGGGCTCAGAACCAACAGCTCGCCTCCGGTCGCCGCGCGCATGCTCAACCGCCCCGGATGGGAGGCGAAGCCCTCAGGATCGAACTCCAGATAGTCCCGCCCCGCGGACCGTCCGTGCCCGCGAATCGGCACCAGTCTTTTACTCCGGCCGGCATCAGTTGCCTTGGCACGGAGCGCCAGACCGGCCAACGCCGGCAGGGCAGCGACGACGACGCCGACGCCGAGTGCCGGGCCGACCCTGGCCATCAGAGCGCCTTTCTCTGCCGCAGGCACAGAGCTTCCGCCTGCTTCAGCGCGGCCAGCGCAGCCGGGGAAAGCCCCGCAGCGGAGTCTCCGTTGACGTTGATCCAGTCGTGGATTTCGATCACCAGACGATGAAGGCTGTCGGTGGCCTCCCGCGTGTTTTGAGGACCGGCATTGAGGGTCGGGGCGGTGGTTCCCACCAGGCTGACCGCGGGGGTTTTGGCGACCGTGGCCAGCCAGAGCGCCGTGACCTGCGGCTCCACGGCCCCGATTTGCCGCCGGATCCTGGCGTCACTCAGGATCCGTCCCAGCGGCGGAACCGCCAGGCCGGCGGACAACAGCACGACGGTCAGCGGATACAGCACGTCATAGACGGCACCGACGCCCCGCATGATGCCTTCCTGCCCCGCCACGTGCGTCACGTCCATGACAATGACGGACAGGCAAAGAAGCAGACAGACGCCGCATCCCCAGCCAATCATTCGGAAGCCCACCCGGAAGCGCTTCCGCCGCATCTGCGGCACATTCCGAACGCAGGTAACGAGCGTTGCCGACATGACGGCGAAAATGTAGAGGTACTGGATCGCCGAGTAGAGGCCGGCGGCAGGCTGGTCCCCGTAGTCCAGCATGAACTTGGTCGAGGGCTCGGGATTGTCGATGAACGCAAAGCTCACGATCATCACGGTGATTGTGACCAGGGCGGCCCCCGAGGCCCGCAGCCCTCCCCTGTTCCAGTCGGCATCGCGGGTCCTGGCCCCGGCGATGATAGCCCGCGACAAATAGTAGACACCCACGATCAGCAGGACATTGGAAGCCAGGTCCAGGGCATTCGGCCAGGGCCACCGCTCCGCTGCCCACAGATAGACGCCGTCGATGTTGGTCGTCAACGAGGCCGCGATAACCACAGCGGCCTTGAGCATCGTGTTGTCGGGGCGGGAACGGGCGCGCAGCGAAAGCGTCAGCACCAGCAGCCACATGAAGGCCGCGACGAGAAGGTTCATCATTCGAAGTACGCCTCATACCTAAAAATCTCGGAATCGGATTCCCGGAGTGCCGCCGCCAGGAGATCGGCCAGATGTTCCGCGGCAGCCTCCAGCTCGGAGCGGAAATCACCCCGTGCCAGGGCCTTGGCCACCACCTCGCCCGACAACTCCTGAAAGACCCTGATCCCCTGCCAGGTGGCATCGGCGGATTCGTCATGGCGCAGAATCATGTGTGAAAGTTCGTGGAGGATCAGCTGCTGGCGGTGCAGAATTCCATTGGTGACGGCGTGATAAACCACGTCAACGTGTTCCCTCGGAATCCACAGGCCGCAGATTTTCTTCCCGGTCAGCTTTTCACTCTCGATAATCACGATTCGGCGCCGGCGGATCTTCTCCACGTGCCCCACCAAAGACTCGAGAGTTATGCGCGCGGGCAATCGAAGACGCTTGAACGCCGCACTCGCTGTTTCGCGTACCTGCTCATCCACGGCAATCCCCAATTTGTCCGGCTTCCCACTCCAGTGTAGTTTGGAACATGTTCCGATCATGTAGCGCAGGAACGCCGGCCCGCGCTGAACATTGCGAAAGTTGGGGGACTTTCGAGTTTTCGCAGCTGTGTTCAGCACGGGCCGGACCTATTTTCCCGGCGGGGCACCGGACGCATGGTCAGCCTTGCTGGGCCGCGATCAGGACTCCCCGCCCCGGAGACGAACACCGGCGGAGCCGTCATAAGAGGAATGCAGACGAAGCAGCGGAAGCGTTAGCTGGCCGCAGCGTCCTCCATTTCGGCAGCCCAGGCGGCGTAGCTGCCGTCCAGCTCGACGACGTCGTACCCGGCACGGCGCAGCGCACTGGCGGCCACAGAATTGCGGAGTCCGCTCTGGCAGTAGGTCACGATGGTTCCGGCTTCCGGCAGCTCATCCAAATGCCACATGACCCGGCCGCCGCTGAGCTGGCGGGAGCCCGGAATGTGCCCGGCGGAGTGCTCGGTGCGGTTGCGGACATCCAGCACCAGCGCGGCATTGAACCCGGCGAGCTCGGCGGGCCGGATCAGCGGCGGGGTGAAGGCGGGCAGGCCCTCGATGCCGGTGACGTAGCCGGCCACCTTGTCGATGCCGACGCGGACCAAATGATCGGCCATCTCCTGCGCGGCGGCCCGGTCCGCGGCGAGCAGCACCAAGGGATTGGAATCCGTTTCCGGATTCACCACCCAGGCGCCGAAGCTGGCCACCGACTTGCCGGCGGGGATGTTCAGGGCGCCGGCCACAGTGCCGTCGTGGACCTGGGCGTGGGACCGGGTGTCCACGAAGGTGAGCGTTCCGGCGGCCAGCCCGGTGACGACGTCGGCCGTCGCCAGTTCGCGCAGCGGCGCGCGGTCGCCCAGAATTGCCGGGCCCTGGCGGTTTTCGCGCTTCATCCGGCCGAAGTAGGCGTGTGCGTCGGGCTGGCCGTCGAGCAGTTCGTCAATAAAGCCCTGCTCGTCATTGGCCGCCAGATACGGACCCCACCAGGCGAAGCGGCGCTCGTACCCGACAGTGGTGGACGGGATGGCGCCGAGGGCCTTGCCGCAGGCGCTGCCGGCACCGTGCCCGGGGTGCACCTGGACGTAGTCGGGCAGGGACAGGAACTTGTCGCGCAGGCTGGCGAACAGCTGCTTCGCGCCTTCAAAGCGGGTGTCGACGCCGCCGGCTGCCTCGTCGAGCAGATCCGGGCGGCCCAGATCGCCGGAGAAGACAAAGTCGCCGGAAAGCAGGTAGCCGGCCTCGTTGCTGAACGCCCCGTCGGTGACCAGGAAGGAGAGGTGCTCCGGGGTGTGCCCGGGAGTGTGCAGGGCTTGAACGCGAATGTTGCCCAGTGTGATGGTGTCGCCGTCGTGCAGGCGTTGGCCGTCGAAGTCGTACTGCCAGTCCGGGCCGCCCTCTCCGGAGACATAGATGGCGGCGCCCGTGGCCGCAGCCAGTTCGCGGGTGCCGGAAAGGAAATCGGCGTGGATATGAGTCTCGGTGACGGCAGTGATTTTCATGCCGTTGGCGGCGGCCAGCGCCTGGTAGCCGGCGATGTCGCGGCGGGCGTCGACGACGATGGCCTCGCCCTTGCGCTGGCAGCCGATCAGGTAGCTGGCCTGCGCCAGATCTTCGTCATAAATGCGTTCAATAAGCATGGGGGTCTCCCTTTAAGGATGGAAAAGTTTGCGACGCAGCGGACATGCCGGGACGCACAGCCAGCAAACCGCTGCTGCGACGGCCACCAGTGCGGCCACTGCGGCTGCAAGGATCCAGCGGAAATCCGCCGGCGCCTGCTGCAGGAGCACGAAGGCGCCCATGGCCAGGACAAACCAGCCGAACGCCTTGCGCAGTGCCGCCTCGGGGATCCGGCCGGAGAGTTTGGCGCCGATGAGGGAGCCGACAATGGCCGCTGCCGTCACGGCCAGGATCAGTGGCCAGTCGAGCTGGACCGTGGTGAGATAGCCGGCGAGGCCGGCGAAGGACTTCATGCTGATGACCACCAGCGAGGTGCCGACAGCCACTGACATCGGCAGTCCGCCGAGCAGGGCCAGGGCGGGAACCACGAGGAATCCGCCGCCGGCTCCGACCAGGCCGGTGATCAGGCCGACGACCGCGCCGTCCAGCAGCACGCGCCCCAGCGGCAGTTCGGCGCGCCGGCCGGCGCCGCCGCCCGGGGTGGTGCCGCCGTCGTCGTCGCCGCCGCGGGCGGCGGGTTTCTTCTTCCGGCCGCGGAGCATGGCCACCGAGGTGGCAACCATCATCAGCGCGAAGGCGATCATCAGGATCTCGCCGGGAATCCGGCCGCCCAGCAGCCCGCCGACGAAGGCGCCGACCATGCCGGCGGCGCCGAACAGCAGCCCGGTGCGCCACATCACCCGGCCGCTGCGGGCATGGCTGACCACGCTGACCGCCGATGTCACGCCGACGACGAACAGTGAGGCGGCGATCGCCTCCTTGGCGTCGAATCCGGCCACGTAGACCAGGATCGGCACGGTCAGGATCGACCCGCCGCCGCCGAGTACACCCAGTGACAACCCGATCAGGACCGACAGGGCGAGCACCAGGATCAGCGTGGAGGTCATGACTGGGGCAGCTGCGCGACGGCTTCCGCGCGGGTCGGCTCGGCGGCGGCCTTGTTCCACGGCATGACCGAGAGGGCTTTGCCCATGGCGCAGGTGTTGGTGGCGGCCGAGAAGGTCAGGCCGGTGCCGATGCCGCCGGCGAGCAGCCGGAGCTTGGGCGTGACGAACCGGCCGCCGAGCACGCCCACGAGCACGAGGGAGCCGGCAGCGAGCCGGACCTGGCGTTCCATGTCCCAGCGTGCCTTGCCGCGGACGACGTCGCCGCCGGCTGCCGCGAATCCGGGCACTCCCCCGGCAAGGACGGTGGCGGTGCTGATGCCTGCGGCGGCCAGGCGCTGCCGGGCCTGCTCGGCGCGGACGCCGGACTGGCAGGCCAACACGATGCGGCCGCTGAGTCGTGCGGCGAAGTCCGCCGTGTCCTCCGAGAGCAGCGGCAGCGGCACGTTGTAGGAGCCTGCAATGTGCAGGGATTCAAACTCGGCGGCTGAGCGGACATCGAGGACGACGACGTCGCCGGGCTCCTGCTGCCAGTCGCGCAGGGTCTGCGGATCGATCGGAGAAACGGCCGGTGCGGAAGCTGAGGGGAAAGCGGAAGTCATGGGAGTCCTCTCGGGACAAGGCGTTGGGTGGATACCCCACCGAGTATGTCGGATACCCCCGGGGGTAGTCAAAACACCGGGTGGGGTATAGCCTTGGGAGCAAGAACCCTACGTTTGGAGACGTCCGTGCAACTCGATCCCACCGAACTCACCCCGGTGATCAACCGGCTCAAGCGCGCGCAGGGCCAGCTGACCGCTGTCACCCGGATGCTGGAGGAGGGCAAGGACTGCAAGGACATCGTCACGCAGTTGGCCGCCGTCTCGAAGGCGCTCGACCGGGCCGGTTTCGCCATCATCGCCACGGGCCTGGAGCAGTGCCTCACCCAGAAGGACGGCAGCATGGACAAAAAGGACCTGGAGAAGCTCTTCCTCTCGCTCGCCTGAGCGGGAAGGCTTCCGCTGGCGGTGCCGCGACGGCAGGTCGGTCGGCACGGATGCACGGGTTTCGGCGAGGCCTTGTTTCCGGAGGTGACACAGGGCGAGCCTTAAACGGGTACCGGCTTATCCTCTGACGAAGGAATCGTCATGAAACCCACCGCAAAATTGACTGCCGCCGCAGCCGCTGTCTGTATCAGCCTGGCGGCCTGTACCACCAACCCCAATGGGACAGCCGAAGCACCTGATTCAACGGCTTCATCGGCGCCGGGCCCAACCTCAACCGATGCGCCCAGCCCCGCCCCTAGTACTGCGCCACCTCCAAGCACCCCACCGGCTCCCACCTCCGAACGCTCCAAGTCGGCTCTGGAGATGACGCCGGAAGAGGCCATGTACGCGGTCCTCAACGGGAAAATTTCCATGGATGAGTACTGCGACCGGGACACATTCTTCACCTCCGGGGACACGCAGATGTGTTACTTCTACAAGAATCCCCAAACCTACATGCCGCCGGACTATCCCGACGTGCCGATGGATTACGGCAACGCCTGGCAGGAAAGTCCCACCAGATTCCGCTTCGCCACCCATGCCGAGGCCTACAACGCGTGGCAGCAGGGAATGCCCTATTACGAGGCTTTTTGCCTCAACTACGTGCCCGTGACACCCGGCGGGGTTTCCCAGTGCGAAGGCATCCAGGCAGGAACGGTTGATTCCTACACGGGAGAGTACGTCGGCCCCTGACTGGACTGCTCACTTTCCGACTCGGAGCCCGCCCCGCGCAGCGGCGACCAGCTCCCGAACCTCCGGCGCCACCTCCTGCCCGAAGCGGTCCAGGTCCTCGGCGCTGTCGGTGGCGAGAAGAAAGCCGGAAATGCCGTGCTCCAGGGCGATCTGCGCCAGCTCCCGCGCCCACTGGCCCGGCGGTCCCCGCAGCAGTCCGCCGCCGGCAGCGGAGAAGCTGCCGCTGAAGTTCAGCAGCCGGCGCACGACGGCGGGATCGCGGCCCGCTGCGGTGGCGGCGTCGTCGATCCGGGCGTTTAGCGCTGCCAGATCGGCCGGCCCGCCGGGCAGATATCCCAGCGTGGGCACCCACCCGTCAGCCGTTTCCCCGGTGAGCCGGAGCATGCGCGGCTTGTAGGCACCGAGCCAGATGCCGACGTCGTGCGCCGGAGCCGGACCGCGCTTGGCGCCGTTGACGTGATGCACACGCCCGTCCACCCGCAGCGGACTGCGGTCCGACGCCTCCCAGACGCCGCGGATGATCCGGATCGCCTCCGCCAACCCGGTGACCGCTTCGCCCGGTTCCAGCCGCTGCCCGCCGACCGCCTCGATCGCGTCCCAGAACGCTCCGGCGCCGAGTCCGAGCTCGAACCGGCCGCCGCTGAGCAGATCCAGGCTGGCCGCACTGCGGGCCACGAGCACCGGCTGGCGGAGCGGCAGGTTCAGCACGTTGGTGGCCAGCATGATCCGCTCGGTGCGGGCCGCGGCATAGGAGAGCAGGGTCCAGGTGTCCAGGAACCGCGGCTGGTACGGGTGGTCCTGGAAGCTGGCCAGGTCCAGTCCCGCAGCCTCGGCCGCTACGGTCAGCTCCACGGCCCGGTGCGGCGGCGCGGCGGCCGGGGTGAGGAAGGCGCCGAAGAGCAGTGTGCGGCCGTAGTCGGGCATGGGGCGCTCCTCGGGCTCGGCGGGTCACGGTGAGGGTGCCCAGTGTAGACCGGCGGGGTGCGGCTAGACCGGGTGGGTCAGGAAGATCCATTCCGGCGACTTCGGGTTTACCGGGCTGTGGTCCCAATCGCCCCAAGTGCGGTCCACCGTCAGCCCTGCCGAGTCCAGCCCCCTCAGAATGTCTTTCCGGGAGGGGAACCTCAGGGTTTCCGTTGTGGTCCAGGTGCGGGCGCCCTGGGCCCAGCAATCGACGTGGGTTATCAGGTCGCCGTCGCGGTGGACTTCCGTGCGGACCGTCCCCCGGGCGGTGCGGCGGCTGCCCGCCGTCTGCCAGTTCCGCCAGGCTTCCGCCGCGGGATTGCGCACTTCAAAAGCCAGGCGGCCGCCGGGCCGCAGGGCCCGCGCGGCCTGGGCCGCCCCTGTTGCCCACGCCCCGTCGTCCAGGAAGTACTGGGCAACGTGCCCCGTCATCAGGACAAGGTCCGCCCAATCTGCCGGCAGCTTTTCGGCCGTTCCGTGCAGCCACGAAACGGAGGCGCCATGTCCCTGGCGTTCCGCCACGGAGAGCATGGTGCGTTCCGGCTCGACGCCGATTACCTCGTGCCCCTCGCCGGCCAGCAGGCTGCACAGCAGACCCGTTCCGGCCCCGATGTCGGCAATCCGTGCTGCGCCCAGCCCGGCGGCCAGGTCCAGGTAGAAGTCCAGGTCGCGGCGGCCCTCGCTGTCGGTGTCGTAGGCGGCCGCGAGTTCGGGAGTGGCGTAGTAGTTGCCGGGGGTCATGGCTTATCCCCGGACCAGGTTCTCGACCGGCGACTCCGGGCGGCCCAGCCTGGCGCCGGCGACGGCGACCCGTTCACGAAGCGGCGGATCGTGCACCAGCGTGCCGCTCCAGTCGAAGATCACTGCGTCAAAGGTGGGCATGGGAGAAACCTATCCGAAGCTGATTCCCAGCACCTTCCGCAGGCCGTCGGCGCGGAGCGCGTCTTCCACGTCCCGGAGGCCGATTTTTTCGGCAACGCGCCGGGAGGCGGCGCTATCGGGATGAATGATGGCAACCAGCTCTTGGACCCGCAGCTCGTCTCGGGCATGGTCCCGGCACGCCGCAGCCGCTTCCGTGGCGTAGCCCCGCCCCTGAACGTCGACGCGCATATGGTAGCCAACCTCCAGTTCCGTCCGGCCGTTGACATCCTGCCAGGTCAGGCCGCAGTCACCCAGGAAGGTTCCGTCGAGGCTCTCCACGATCCACAGGCCGTGGCCGTGGTCCGTGTAGTTCTTCTCGTTCCAGGCGATCCATCCCAGGGCTTCGTCCCGGGTCTTGGGCGCCGGGTAGTAGGTCATGACGGCGGGATCGCCAAGGAGCGCTGCCATGTTCCCGAGGTCCGCTGCGGTCATTTCACGGAACCGGAGCCGGGCCGTAGGAGGAGGAATCATCTCCACACCCTATGCGCCGGAGGGACGAAGGCACACCGCCCCTCCGGCGTTCCGGGTTTGTCCGGCGCCGGGCCTAACCGCGGCCCTTTCCGCCGCGCCCCTTTCCGCCGCGTCCCTTGTGACCCGGCCGGCCCGGATTGGTGTCCTGGCTGAAGACCTGCACCACCGCCGGGCGCGGAGCCCGGACTTCGCCGCGGGCCGGCGCCCCGCCGTCGGGCACGTAATCCGGAAAGTAGGAGGTGTGCGCGCCGTAGCTGCCGTCCTCCCCGGGGTGCTGCACGGCCACGAACACCATGGATTCCTCATCGTGGATCACCGGCCCGCAGGTTTCGCCGTCGCGCGGGACCGACAGGAACTGTTCCACCTTCCCGCGTTCCCGCCCCGCAAGCCCGACCTTGAACAGTCCGTCGTTGTAGCCGATGCCCGACGGCGCCCCGTCGGTGGAGATCCAGAGGTTGCCGGCGGAATCGAAGGCCAGGTTGTCCGGGCAGGAAATGGGGCTGACCTTGTCCCGGGGATAGCCGCTGAAATAGGTGGCGCCGCCCTGGGCCGGATCCCCGCAGAGCATCAGCAGGTTCCAGCGGAAGTCGGTGGCCGTTGCGTCGTCGCGGGCCTCCATGATTTCCACGATGTGTCCGTCGCGGTTTTCCCGCCGTGGGTTGGCCTCGTCGGCGGGCGCCGTCGCGTCCACACCGCGGTTGGAGTTGTTGGTGCAGGCCACATAGACGCGGCCGGTGGCGGGATTGGGCTCCACGTCTTCACAGCGGTCCATCTTGGTGGCACCGGCCTTGTCAGCGGCCAGCCGGGTGTAGACGAGCACTTCCTCCACGCTCATGCCGGCAACCGTCGACTTGCCGCGCACCACAAGGGGCAGCCAGGTGCCTCGCCCGTCGAATCCGCCGTCGGACGGAACGGCTCCCGTGCCGTCGATTTCGGCCGCCGGCGAGTTGCCGGCGAACCGGGCAACATACAGGTCGCCTTCGCTCAGCAGCGTCATGTTGTGGCGCTTGTCGTTCTTCCGGTACTTGTTCTTGGAGACGAACTTGTAGAGGTAGTCGAAGCGCTCGTCGTCGCCGGAGTATGCCACGGCCTTGCCGTTGCGGGCGATGATGACGTTGGCGCCCTCGTGCTTGAACCGGCCCAGGCTGGTGTGCTTGCGCGGCACCGACGCCGGGTCCTCCGGGTCCAGTTCCACGATGTAGCCGAACCGGTTGGGCTCGTTCCGGGTTTCCGGGCTGCGGGCGTCAAACCGCGGGTCTTCCTTTTCCCAGCCCATCGCCGTGGGCTGGCTGCCCAGCCCGTACCGCTTGTCCTCCGCGCTGCTGCCCTCGGTGCGGAAGAAGCCGTTAAAGTTTTCCTCGCCGGAGAGCACCGTGCCCCACGGGGTGCTGCCGCCGGCGCAGTTGCCCAGCGTGCCGGACACGTACCGGCCCTGCGGATCGGCTGCGGTTTTCAGCAGGTCGGAGCCGGCCGCCGGTCCGGTGAGTTCGAAGACGGTGTCCAGGGTGATGCGGCGGTTCAGCCGGGCGCCGCGGACGTAGGACCAGGGCGTGCCACGCGAGCCGCGTTCCAGTTCCACCACTGACATGCCGACGGCGCTGCGGAAGATGTTGCGCCGCTCCGCTTCCTCCGCGGCCGAGGCCGGAGCCGCCGGAAACATGATTTCCGGGTTCACGTACTCGTGGTTGCAGACGAGCAGGCCCTTTTTGCCGTTCGGCTGGCGCAGGATTTCCAGATAGTCATTGTTGTAGCCGAACTGGCGGGCCTGCGCGGCGGCGTTCTGCGCGCCGAAACTGAACTCCGGCGAATCCGCAAACAGCGGATCACCCCAGCGGAGCAGCGGTTCCCAGTCATAGCCCGCGGGGACGTCGAAGCTGTCCACCGCGGCGTCCACCGGAGCGATGGGCGTAAAACCCAGGCGTGCGGTCTTGGCTCCGCGGCCCGACGACGGCGCTGCCGCTGCCGCCGTCGGCGTCGGACCGCTCAGGGCCAGCACGGCCGCGCCCAGCACCCCGGCCGCACCGGCGCCCAAAGCGGTGCGCCGGGAGAACTCCGCCGACACGATGTCCCGGAAGTAGCTGTTGGCGGAGGTGTTGCACACGGCTTTGCTGCAGGCGTTGTCGCATTTCAGGGCGCAGGTGACCGCGCTGCGCTTGCCGCGGGTGTGTCCCAGCATCGGCAGCAGCCTTTTCCGCGGGGCGGGGCTGGCCGGTGCGGGGTTTGGGGCGGGGTGTTGTGCGGCATTCGGCGCGGCAGCGGGTTCGGGGTTCAACAGGTTCGACAAGGGTTCGGGCCTTCCTCCGGCGGTTGTGTCGCTGCCCACGCTCGCAGTGCCAGGCGACGTACAGAAGGATGATTGTTGAACGCCGGATGAACATGTCAGGCAGAGGCCCGTTCCGGCAACGCTCCCCCGCCGGGAATTCTGCAGGGGAACGGGAGGTTTGACCCAAGGGAGCCGCGCGCCGGCACGGCGCACCGCCCGGACCATTGAACATTTGTTGAAGGGAACAGAAATGCCAACGCTTGGAATCATCGGAAGCGGAAACATTGGATCGGCAATTGCCCGGCTCGCCGTTGCAGCGGGGATGAACGTGGTCATCGCGAACTCGCGCGGCGTCGACTCGCTGCAGGGGCTCGTTGCCGAACTCGGACCGCTGGCGAAGGCCGGCACTGTCGAAGAGGCAGCCAGCCTTGGTGATGCGGTGGTGCTTTCGATTCCGCTGGCCGCCGTCGAGGATCTGCCGGCCGGACTGCTGCAGGGTAAGATTGTCCTGGATACCAGCAACTATTACCCCTCCCGCGACGGCCGCATCGCGGAGCTCGACAACGGAAGCAAGACGACGAGCGAACTGGTGCAGGAACTGCTCGGCGGCGCACGCTACGTCAAGGCGTTCGGCAATATCCTCGCGCACCACATTCCCCTCCTGGCCCGCCCCAGCGGTGCTCCGGATCGCACCACCCTGCCCATCGCCTCCGACGATGCCCGCCTGAAGGCCGAAGCCGCCGCGCTCATTGACCTGCTGGGCTTTGACACGCTGGACGCCGGAACGCTTGCCGACTCCTGGAAGTTTGAGCCTGAGTCCGCAGGCTACACACGCATCTATCTCGCGGATCAGAGCACCCCCGACCAGGAGCTGATGTCCTCCGTTCCCGCTCCGACACCGGCCGACCGGGTCAAGGCTGCCCTGGATTCCGCGACCCGGGTGAACGTCGCCGAGCGGGCCTTCTGAGCAGTCCTGCCGCTTGAGCTTGTCAGCGGCTCGGATCGGTAGCGCGGATGCCGTCAGCGATCGTTGCGCCGGGATGGCTGGAACGGTATTCCCGAACTTGCCGCGGATCGATTCCTGCGGCTGAGGCGGCTTCGGATCCCACCCGTCCCAAGACGCTGGGCGCGCCGGCCCACAGCACCAGCGCCAGCGCCGTCATTCCCAGACCCAGCAGAAGATTGTCCGCAACGATCCAAGCGGCCAGGCCACCGGCGGCAAGGAACAAAAGCGCCAAGGAAAGTGCATATTTCACGATTTGCCTCCCTGTGTGGAAATCCCCATCGTTGCGCCGCGGTACTTTTGTGTCAAAACGAAAGGGGCGAAACGCTGCCCGGCCGCCGCGCGTCCAACTCGTGCTAACGACCCGCGTTGGAGGTCCGGTATAGGCGGCGCAGGTACCGCGTGTGGACGAAGTCGCGCTTCACCCATTCCCAGTATGAAAGTCCGGGTTCCAGGCCAAGTTGCTGCCACAGCCTGCCTCCGCAAAGGACCGATCCCCCAAAGACGGCGACCAGAAAGAGAAGGGCTTCGATCAGGGAAATCTCCCAGAGAATCAGAAGGGCCGCATAGCTCCAGGCTGTCAGGACGGCAGAGCCCAGCCAGGGAATCCATTTCATGTCCGGGATGCGCGCCGGGCTGCTCGCAACGCCCAGGCTCAGCCCGATAAGAACGATGACACTTAGCTGCAACACCTGCATGGTTCTGCGCCCCCGTGATCGGCCGTGGACCTGCTCTCGTAGGTGCGAGGCTACCAAACGCGCTACCTGACGAGCCGAAATCCTCCCTTCTGGGAAAAATCGACCGTTTTGGGATTCTGCTGCCACTGCGCAGTGGCAGCAGAATCCCAAAACGGCAGCAGAATCCCAAAGTGGCAGGGAAACCGCGGCGAACTACTGCTGCGCGGCGCCGGGAAGGCCAGAAGCCCCCGGAACCGCCGGCAGCTGCGCGTACACCCGCGCCAGCCGGTCCAGCCACCATCGGGTCACGTCTTCATCGGCGGCATAGCGCTCCAGCAGCTCCCCGGACACCGGCACATCGCGCACCGCCAGCGCTCCGCCGTCGGGCAGCAGCGATTCCTCCGTCACGTCGCCGGTCATCAGCGACAGCGTGCCCAGCCCGCAGGCGTACGGCAGCTCGGGCAGCGACGCGGCCAGCGCCACGCCGGCACGGATCCCCACCGAGGTATCCAGCGCCGAGCTGACAACGGCGGGCAGGCCGGCCGCGGCCACGATGGCCAGGGCCCGGCGCACTCCGCCCAGCGGCGCCACCTTGACCACGATCAAATCCGCGGCGTCCTCGCGCGCCACCCGCAGCGGGTCGGTTTCCTTGCGCACGCTCTCATCGGCGGCAATCAGGACCGGAATGCCGCGGCGGGCGAGTTCTTCCCGGACCGCGCGCAGCCCGGCGATGTCCGGCACCGGCTGCTCGGCGTATTCCAGCCCCGCCTCGGCCAGGGCTTCCAGGGCGGCGACGGCGGTGGGCACGTCCCAGCCGCCGTTGGCATCCACGCGGATCCCGGCGTCGGGCAGCAACCGGCGGACCTCAGCCACCCGGGCCAGGTCCTCGGCGACGGTCTGGCCGCGCTCGGCCACTTTCACCTTCACGGCTGACACCGCGCCGAAGCGGGAAAGGATGCCTTCGACCTGGGCCACGCCGACGGCGGGCACGGTGCCGTTGACCGGCACCGTGGTGCGGACGGGCTCGGGGTACCCCTCCCCCGCCGCCTCCAGGGCGGCGGCAAGCCAGGGCGCGGCCTCGGCGTCGTCGTACTCGGGGAACGGGGAGAACTCGCCCCAGCCGGCCGGGCCGGGCAGCAGCAGGGCCTCGCGGTGCAGGATGCCGCGGAACTTCACCCGCATGGGCACCGAGACGACGCGGGCCTCGGAGAGCAGGACGGAGAGATCCGGACGGAACCCGGTCACCGGGGGAATATCAGGGATAGCCACCCAGCCAGCCTAGTCCCGGCCAGTGCACGCCGCCGCATAAGGCCGGTCGCGGCGGTCGTTCAGCCAAGTGCCAAGATCCAATGGCAGACTAGTAGGCGATGAATACCCGCAATCTCCTGAACAGCCGTGCTCCGATCCAGCGCCGCCCTGCCCACAACGCTGCTGTGTTCCTGTTCGGTGCCCTGCTGTGCGCGGCCGCTGTCGCGGTGACCTACTGGGCGTTTGTCCGCACCACCACCGGCCAGCTCGCGGATGAATCAGCCTGGCGCGAAGCCGAGCTGGTGATGCCCGGCAGCCGGGTTCCGGTCCTGGAATTCCTCGACAGCCTGCCGCTGCTGTCGGTGTTCATTGCCGGCGCGGTCGTGCTGGTGACCACGGTGCGCCGACGGCGGCTGGCCCCTGCGGTGGTCGCGCTGAGCACGTTCGCTGCGGCCAACATCAGCAGCCAACTGCTCAAACGGTTCTTTTTCGACCGCCCGGACCGCGGCGTCATCACCCTGGACTTCAATTCGCTGCCCTCGGGCCACACCACCCTGGCGGCCTCCGCTGCCGCTGTGGTGTTCCTGCTCGCATCTCCGCGCTGGCGTCCGGCGGTGGCGGCATTCGGCGGCAGCTACGCGGTGCTCGCCGGAGCGGCGACGTTCATCAACCTGTGGCACCGCCCGGCCGACGTCGTCGCCTCCTTCCTGGTGGTGGGCACCTGGACGCTGATCGGCGGGCTGGTGCTGCTGCGGACCACGCCTGACTGGAACTACTGGCCCGCCGGAGGGAAGGGCCGGGGCAGCGTTCCGGTGTTCGCCGCGCTCTGCTCGATTCCGGGGCTGCTCGCGCTGCTGGTTGCCGTCGGCTCCTACCTGTATGCCACCAGCGGAGCAACGGTGCTGGGCAGCAGCGAGTCCATGCTGCTGTACTTCTGGTCCGGGTTGAGCCTGATCATCGGGGTGGGGTACGTGCTCAGCGCACTGGCCTGCTGGCTGTTCTCTATGCAGGCGGGAGATCGGACCCGCTGACCGGCCCGGCGGGTTTACCCTCGGGCCCGCTGACCGGCCCGTAGCCCGGCCGCCCCTTGGGCACCCACCGCCACAGCGCCGCCGCACCCAGCACGCCCAGCACCGCTGTGGCACCGATGCCGGCCGAGAGGGAGACCAGGGCGGTCACCGCGGAGAGCAGCGCCGGCCCGGCCATGGTGCCGCTGTCGGCGAGCAGCCGCCAGATGCCCAGGAACTGCGGGCGCCCCGGCGACGGGGAGAAGTCAGCGCCCAGCGTCATCACGATGCCGGACCCGATTCCGTTGCCGAAGCCCAGGATCAGGGACACCAGCAGCAAACCCGTGCCGTCGCTCGTCAGCGGCATCAGCGCCAGTCCGGCCGCCATGGTCAGCATGCAGGGCACAGCCACCCAGCGCCGGCCCTTCAGGTCCATGACCTTGCCCGCCGGATAGAAGATCAGCATGTCGATCGCGCCGGACAGCCCGTAGATGAGAGCGGTCTGCGTGGGATCCAGGCCAATGTGCTGGGCCCAGAGCGGAATCACTGCCTGCCGCGAGGCCCGCACCGCTGCGATCAGCAGGATGCCGAGACCCAGGGTCCGGAACACCCGGCCATGGCTGGCAAGGACGGAGCGAACCGTCGGCGCCTGCGGCGCCGGCACCGCAGGGTTCCCGCCGGCGGTGTGCCGCATCCTGTCTGCCGGGACGCGGAGTTCGGGGACCTGCAGGCTGATGATGGCCGCCAGCAGTGCCGCCGCGGCGCCCACCCAGTAGGCGCCGGGCGTTCCGGCGATGTGGATGGCGCCGGCGGCGGCGAAGGGCCCGGCGAAAACGCCGATCCGGTTCACCCCGCCCAGCGTGGACAGCGCCCGGGCCCGGTAGTGGATCGGAACGGCCTCGGTCAGATAGCTCTGCCGCGCCAGGCCGAACACCGACCCGGCCATGCCCACCATGAACACGGCCAGGGCAAAGAGCCAGAGCACCGGGGCCAGGGCTGCGGTGGCCATGGCAGC
This sequence comes from Arthrobacter sp. zg.Y820, assembly GCF_030125555.1. Lineage (NCBI taxonomy): Bacteria > Bacillati > Actinomycetota > Actinomycetes > Micrococcales > Micrococcaceae > Arthrobacter > Arthrobacter sp. zg.Y820. The sequence goes on along the minus strand of NZ_JASKLX010000001.1, from coordinate 433,259 downwards.
GGCGCACCACAGCGCCGCGATGACCAGCGCCCACTTCTCCCCGAACCGGGTGGTGAGCACCGTGGCCGGAACGTTGGTCAGCAGGGATCCGATGCCGGTCAGCGTAATCACCAGTGCGGCCAGCGCCACAGTGGCGCCCAGGTCCCGCGCGGTCAGCGCGATGACCGGCAGAATGGCACCGGTGGCCAGGCCATACAGCAGGGTGGGCCCGAATGCCGGGACGGCTATGGTCTTGAGGCTGAAGGAATCGGCAGGCACCGATTCAGCGTATCGCCCTTACTCTTTGAGGAATTTCCGGCTGGTTGCAGTTTCCGATCACTTGAGCCATTTCCAGCGGGCCAGGGTCCGCAACCGCATCAGCAGGGATCGGGACTGTTCCGGGCCGTACGGCAGGATGGGGATGGCCTTGGTCATGTCGGTGGAGGCCTGCTCCATGGCGCTGCGGGTGACGGTGACGGCGGCACGCATCTTGTTCATCTGCGTCGTCACAAAGTCCACGGTCACCGGAGCGCCGTGGCCGGGCACGAACAGGCTGTACAGATCGTCGAGGGCAGCCATTTTGCCCAGCGTGCGGATCCATTCCTTGGGAAAGGAATCTTCAAAGGACGGGTCGGCGCCCTCTTCCACCAGGTCTCCGGTGAACAGGACGTCTCCGGCGCCCACCAGCAGGTCATGGTCTGTGTGGCCGCGGCCCAGATGGAACAGCGTGACGGATATGCCGCCAAGGTCCAGGTCCACCGGAGCGCCGTCCACCAGCCGGTTGGGCGCCAGGATGGCGGTGTGGGCACCGCTGCCGGCGGCCATCTCCGGTTCCAGGGCGGCGACGGCGGAGCGCTGGGAGTCACCGTGCTCGCTGATGGCGGCGGCGCAGCTGCTGGTGGCCCAAATGTCCTCGACGCCGCTGGCCGCAAGGATGGCGTTGCCGAAGCAGTGATCGAAGTGAGCGTGTGTGTTCACAACCGTCAACGGAAGATCGGTGTGTTCCCGGACGGCCTCCAGAATGGCCGCTCCCTGCCGCGGGCCGGCGCCGGTGTCGATGATCAGGGCGCGCTCGTCGCCGATGACCAGGCCGGTGTTCATGCCGAACCCGGGGTTGGTGCGCACGAGTACCCGCGGAGCCACCTCCCGCCACGTTGCGGTTTTCTGCCCGGTTGCGTCGGTCATTGGTTCGTCCTTTGGGTCCGTGAGCTGCTGTTTCCTCCAACCTATCGCGGCCACGCCGGCGGAGCATGCCGGAACGCAATGTTGCGGAACCGGCCGGTCAAAGGTCGGCGAACACAAAAAAGCGGCGCCCCGCACCGGAATGATTCCGGGCGCGGGGCGCCGCCGTCGTCGTGCCGGGGACTGTCAGTCTTCGTCGTGCCCCTGGTCCATGCTCATCTGGTCTTCCGCGGGAGGAGTCTCCCCCGGAGGAACGCCGCCGCCGGGCTCGAGGCCGGTGATGTTGCCGGCCGCGGGATCAGGATTGGCATGCTCGCCCTTTTCGGTGCTGGACGCGGCGTTGCCGGAGCCTTCCCGGGCGTTGTCCTGCAGGTTTTTCCCGGCGTCCTTGGGCTTGTCGGGATTGGCCGGGTCATTGTTCGGATCATAGCTGTCCGCCATGTCTGCCTCCATCTATCCGTGCCGACCGCCGCCAACGGAACCTGGCGGCGAATCATCAGCATGCTGATCATCAGCTTCCAACCTAGTCCGGGCCGGCCGGTGAGACAACCCCGGATTTCCCGCCGGCCCCGGGCCCGGCTCCGGGCCCGGCCGCTGGCGGTTACTCGTTCCCGTTCCGCGCCCGCCTGCGGGACACGACTGAGTACACGGCCAGAATGACCAGGCCGGTCACTCCGCCAAGGATTCCGGGAACCAGCCAGGCGGGAAGTCCGCCGTCGTCGGATGCCTCGGTGCTGTCGGCGGTCTCAGCGGTTTCCGCGCCCTCCGAGGCGCCGTCCGAGGCACCGTCGTCCGGTGCTGCGGCGCCGGATTCGGCCCGCAGCGCAGTGGCGGCGGAGCCGGCAACGGCGTCGGCGCCGACGAGGAACTCGTAGCTTCCGGTGATCGGGTGCCCGTCAGAGGAGACGGCACGCCAGCGCACCGAGTATTCTCCGTTGGGCATGTTGGCCGGCAGCGGCTGAACGAGGGTTTCGCGGGTCAGGACGGGGGCGCTTTCCGCCCAGTTCCGACCGTCAGCGTCCAGCACCAGGATCTGGTTGCCCAGATCCATCAGCGGGGAGCTGAAGGCGAGTTCCAGTTCCGCCGGAGCCGCGTCGAGGCGCTCTCCTGCGGCGGGTACCGTGCCGACCAGCTCGTCATGGGCGTGTGCGGGCGGGGCCGAGGCCAACACCGCGCTGAGTCCGGCAAACAGCAGGGCGGCGAGCACAAGGGCGCGGACCATCACCGGATGCAAAGAGCCGGAGGAGCCGCGGGTTTGCGGGGACAAAGACTGGAACGGGTTGAGCGGGTGGTACGAAGACATGGCTGCTTCCTGCGCCGGCGTGGTGCCGGCGACTGCTGGAGAGGGAAGGCGCGTGCGGATCTGCGCGGGCCTAGAGGGAGGCGGCAGCAGCCGGCGGTCCCCGATGTCGCATCGCCAGCAGAGGGACGCCGAGATTCCCGAGGGGAGCAACCGGAACCAGGGTGGAAAGCTTGGGGATCCGCGGGCCAAGGGGCAGCGGAAGGAGAATCGGGAGGATGGCGGTGATCCGCAGCCGCATGGCTTCCAGAATGCGCCGCAGGGCGGCCTCGCCGTTGCGGATGGCTGCCACGGTAGCGGCTGCGGCGAGCAGGTGGCCGATCCACATCGGCGCCGAGGAATGTCCGGCAGCAGCCATCCCGGCCCCGGCTTGTCCGGCCTCTGCCAACTGCGCCAGGGCGCCTGGATCCGCGTGGGCCGCGTGACCGGACTGGTTCGCGGCAGCGGAAGGAAGGGAGCCGGAGGGGATTCCCGCACCGCCGACGGTGAAGAACAGATGGAAGATCCCCTGGCTGGCCAGAACCGCCCCGGCGGTGCCCGGCAGTGACACCGACCGGCCTGCCAGCGCGCAGGAGACCATCGCGGAGAGCGCCAAGCAGAGCAGCACGATGGAGGGGTGCGGAATGGTGCCGCCGGCCAGGACATGGGAGGTTGCCGCAACGGCGGTGGCCACGAGTGCTGCGGCCCAGCCGCGCATCAGGCGTGCGGCGCGCGTGCTCATGATCCCTCCCGGATATGACTTGGGCCGGGCGGACACAATGTCCTGCTCCGGCTGCAGAACATTCTTCCCGCATTTCTACAGGTTGTCGAATACGGTGACGGCGAGGCGCGAGGCGCGAGGCGCGAGGCGCTGCGCCGTGGCAGTGCGCCGGCATCCACGCCGCCGCACCCTCTCCAAGTGGTCAGCCCTGAAAGAGGGGTTTGCGTTTCTCAATGAAGGCGGAGAAACCCTCGGCATAGTCCCTGGTGCCGCTGAGGACGCCCTGCGCCCGGCTTTCTTCCTCCATGGCCGTCCACAGTCCGATCCGGGAGTCACGGATCTCGGCCACCAGCGCTTTTGAAACCCGCATGGCCCCGATGGACCCGAGGGCCACCCGGGCCACGATCTCGCGGGTCTGCTTCAACAGGGCATCGGCCGGAAAGGTGCGGCTGAACAGACCGGCGGCCACGGCTTCGGCCCCGCTCATCAGGTCGCCGGTGTAGATCAGGTCCAGCGCCCGGTGGGCGCCGAGCCGTTCGGTGAACAGCCAGTGGCCGCCGGAATCCAGGGTGGCGCCCAGATTGGCGAACGGGGATCCGATCTTGGCATTCCCGGCCACGTACACCACGTCGGTGGCGACCAGCAGGCCGAGCCCGGCTCCGAGGCAGGCGCCGTGCGCTGCGGCGAAGGTGGGCGCCGGGAACCCCGCCATTTTCTGCATCAGCGGAGTCAACCGCTCCCCCAGATACGCGTAGGCGTCATCGTTGGCGGGGTCGACGCCGGAAATGTCCCGCCCGGCGCAAAAGACCCGGCCCTCCCCGCGCAGCAGGAGCGCGCGCACTCCGGGAAAGGCAGCGTGGTCGTACGCCTGCGACAGCTGCGTCAGGTCCGCCTCGTTCAGGGCATTCAGTTTGCGGGGTGCGTTCAGGACTATTTCGGCAATGCCATCCTTGACGTTCAGGTCGATCATGGAGTTTCCTCAGCGTCGCAATCCACGGTGGCGTCCCGGCTGGCGGGCCGGCGCAGTTTTCGTCCCTCTCCACTGTGCCGCTGACAACTTTTGCGCGGCAAGTGCCGCAGCACTCCCGGCGCCGGCACGCGGCACATCACCCGCCGCGCCGGCCGGATGGACGCCGTTCGTGGGCGGCCCGCAGGGGCCGGCCGCACAAGTTGCAACTAGGTAGACAGCCGAACTAGTACATGTCAGTATCTAGCCATGCAGAACACTTCCTGGCCCAGCGACTGGATGCGGGCAACGCTCGGCCTGAGCGTCCTGAAGGCGCTCGACGGCGGTGCCACCTACGGCTACGCCATCGCCGCTGAGCTTGAGGAGCAGGGTTTCGGAACCGTCAAGGGCGGCACTCTGTATCCGCTGCTGACCCGGTTCGAAGCCGCCGGCTGGGTCACCACGCAGTGGCGCGCCGGCGACGGCGGTCCGGGCCGCAAGTACTTCTCCCTCACCGCCCCCGGACGCCGGGAACTGGCCGAGCAGCGCGAGCTGTGGGCCCGGTTCGCCGCCACCGTGGACGGCTATCTGAACCAGCCCGGACACCATACCCGGATCCCGGAAGGGGGCACTGATGGAAATCCGTGACAACCGAGACAACGCGACGCCGGTGAAGGCCACGCGCCGCTGGTTCGACGACTTCATGGTGGAGCTGCGGCTTCTGGACGTGCCCGGCGATGCCATCGGCGATGCGGTGGCCTCGGCTCAGGAATTCCTGGCCGACGCCGGCGGCACGCCCGCAGAGGTTTTCGGTGATCCTCGGTCCTACGCCGAGAGCCTGGACCTGCCCCGCCGCCGCATGTCGCGCTCCGCCTGGGCCGCCCTGATGGTTCCCACCTGCCTCGGCCTGCTCGGCTTCTTCGCGGTGGCCGCAGCAGTCAGTTCCGCTGAAGCCAGCGTCCACGTCACCGTGCCCGGATTCCTGATCGTGCTGACCGCACTGCTTCTGCTTGCCTGCGCGCCGCTGTACATGGGGTTCCTGCTCCGCGGTCCGCTCTGGCGGGCGGGTCTGGCCGGCGCTGCCGTTTTCGGCCTGCAGGTCGCGATCTTGCTGCTGGCCGGCGACGTGGTGCTCTTTGTGCTGCCGGCCGCCCCGACGGCACTGGTCGGCGGCGCCGTCCTGCTGGCCACCTCCCTCTGGGGACAGTTCAGCAAGCAGTCAGCGGACGACCCGGTGGTGGAGCCGGTGTCCGGCCGTCCGCGTTCGTCCTTCGGCCATACGCTGCTGGGCGTGCTCGGCAACTGGCTGCTGTTCCTCAACGCTGCCGCCGTGTCAGCCTGGTTCCTGCTGCGCTGAAAATCTCAGCCTGACCGCAGCGTCAGGCCCAGACTTCGCGGATTCGCCCGGCCTCGGCTGCCGCCGCAGCGTAACCGGCACGGGCCGCAGCCGCCCGCCAGGCCGGATCCAGGGAGTGCCGGCCCATGGTTGCGGCTGCGGCGCGGTCCGGGGTGAGCGCCACGCGTCGGGTTCCGGAACCCAGGGCAGCCAGTTCGGCATGGATGCCCCAGCGCCTGCGCACCGCCTGCGCAACGGGCGCCACCGCGACGACAGCGGCGGCGCCGGCGGCCAGATCGGCGTTGGTCGAGGACACCGATCCGCCGTCGATGTACTTCCGTCCGGCGATCGGAATGGCCGGCCACACGGTGGGCACCGCGCAGCTGGCGGAAACGGCGTCCACAAGGCTCACTCCGCTGCTCCGGTTCCACACCCGGCGTTCCCCGCTGACGGCATCAATCGCGGTGATCAGCAACGGCCGCTCCGGCCAGCCCCCGCTGCCGATCCGCTTTTCGATCACCGCCCGGCGCACGTCCGGGTCCACGGTCCGCGACCGCAGCGCCGACCGTCCGATCCGCCGACCGACGGCGGCATCGGATCCGCCCAGCAGCTTCGGACCCACCAGCAGCACAATGCTGCGCAGGTTCAGTACCGCCGGAATTTCGCTGCCGGGCGGCTCCAGCTGCCGGCGGTAGGCATCCTCCAGCGCCACTCCGCTGCGCAGCCGGGCTCCCACCACCGACCCCGCTGAGGTGCCGATCACGACGTCGGCCGCCGTCAGGTCCACGCCGCGCTCCGCGAGCCCCAGCAGCAGGCCAATCTCCCAGCCGATCCCGCTCAGCCCTCCGCCGCCCAGCACCAAAGCCCTGCCGGTGTTGCCCGCTTCCCCTGCTGCCATGGCGTTCTCCCCTGCCGGTCGCGTCGGTAAGCCCCCAGCATAAACAGCGCGGGACCCTTCGTCCCCCGGACAGGGGTCGATATATTCGGGGCATGACTACTTCCTCCCATCCTCCCGTTGCTCCAAAGGTCCCCACCGAACGCGTCCATCACGGCGACACCTTCGTTGACGACTACGAGTGGCTGCGGGAGAAGGAAAACCCCGACGTCGTGGCTCATCTGAAGGCCGAAAACGCCTACATGGAGGAGATCACGGCGCACCAGGAAAAGCTGCGGCAGGAAATCTTCGACGAGATCAAGAACCGCACCGAGGAAACCGACCTCTCGGTGCCCGCCCGCAAAAAGGGCTGGTGGTACTACACCCGCACCGAAGAGGGCAAGCAGTACTCCATCCACTGCCGCACGGCCGCGCAGGACACCGGGAACCTGGACGCGGACTGGACCCCGCCCGTCGTCGAGCCCGGCGTTCCGGTGCCCGGCGAGCAGCTGCTGATCGACGGCAACGCCGAGGCGGAGGGCAAGCCGTTCTTCTCGCTCGGCGGGCTGGCCGTGACCGAGGACGGGAACCTGCTGGCCTACTCCGAGGACAACGCCGGCGACGAGCGCTTCACCCTGCGGATCAAGGATTTGCGCACCGGCGAGCTGCTGCCGGACACGGTGGCCAACGTCTTTTACTCCCTCGCCTTCTCCCCCGACGGCACCCGCGTGTTCTACACCGTCGTCGACGATTCCTGGCGCCCCTACCAGATCAAGGCGCACACGCTGGGCACCCCGGTGGAGGACGACGTCGTCATCTACCAGGAGGACGACGTCGCCATGTGGACCGGCTTCGACCTCTCCGCGGACCGCCGGCAGCTGCTGATCGGCATCAGCAACTCCGAATACTCCGAGTACCGCGTCCTGGACTTCGAGGATCCCGCCGGCGAGGTCCGCACCCTGATCCCGCGCAGCGAGCGCATCCTGTACGAGGCCGAGCCCGTCACCCTGGCCGGCGAGCGCCACTACCTGATCACGCACAACAAGGATGCGCTGAACTCCATGCTCTCGCTGGTGGCCGAAGCTGACTTCGCGCTGCCGCTGGCCGAACAGCACTGGAACACGGTGGTGGCGCACGACGACGCCGTCCGCGTCAACGGCGCGGCCGTCACCAGGACCCACGTCATCGTCTCGGTCCGCAAGGACACCACCGAGCGGGTGCAGGTCCTGCCGCTGGAGGGCCTGGGCACCGAGATGCAGGGCGATCCGGTGGAGCCGGCCTTCGACGAGGAGCTCTACACCGCGAACCTGGCCAACGCCGAGTTTGATTCCCCGATCATCAGACTCAGCTACACCTCCTACCTGACGCCGCCGCGCGTCTACGACTACGTGCTGGCCACGGGCGAGCTGGAGCTGCGCAAGGAAACGCCGGTCAAGGGCGGCTACAACGCCGCCGAGTACGTGGCGGAGCGCGCGTGGGCCACGGCCGACGACGGCACCCGGGTACCGCTGTCAGTGCTGCGCCGCGCGGAACTGAAGCAGGACGGCAGCAATCCGGCCCTGGTCTACGCCTACGGCAGCTACGAGATCAGCATGGATCCGGCCTTCAGCGTCGCCCGGCTGTCGCTGCTGGACCGCGGCGTCCTGTTCGTCGTCGCGCACATCCGCGGCGGCGGCGAGATGGGCCGCACCTGGTACGACCAGGGCAAGAAGCTGCAGAAGAAAAACACCTTCACCGACTTCGTGGCGGCGACCGACTACATTGCGTCCTCGGGCTGGGCGGATCCCTCCCGGATCGCGGCCATGGGCGGTTCGGCCGGCGGCCTGCTGATGGGCGCCGTGGCGAACCTGGCGCCGGAGAAGTACAAGGCCATCGTGGCGCAGGTGCCCTTCGTGGATGCCCTGACCACCATCCTGGATCCGGAGCTGCCGCTGTCGGCGCTGGAGTGGGAGGAGTGGGGCAATCCCATCACCGATCCCGAGGTTTACCGGTACATGAAGGAATACACCCCGTACGAGAACATCCGGGCCGTTGACTATCCGCGCATTGCCGCGGTGACGTCCTTCAACGACACCCGGGTGCTGTACGTGGAGCCGGCCAAGTGGGTCGCCAAGCTGCGCGAGGTGACCACCGGATCCGAGCCGATCGTGATGAAGATCGAAATGGACGGCGGCCACGGCGGCGCGTCCGGACGGTACGAGGCGTGGAAGGACCGGGCCTGGGACTACGCGTTTGTGCTGGACGCCCTCGGCGCCACCGAGCCGATCAGCGCGGACAGCCGGAACTGATAACCGCGCCGGAGCGGGGCGATTCAGTCGCCCGGCTCCGGCGCCGGCTTGTTCCGTGCCCGGGGCCGGACCGGCTTGTTCCGGACCGGCTTGTTCGGGGCCGGCTTCGGGGCCCGGGACCGGGCCGGGGCGGAGGCACCGGACCGGCGCTGCTGCAGCAGCGTGAGCGCAATGGTCGCTGTGGTGAGCAGGACGACTCCCACGATGAGCAGGTCCAGATGGTCACGGATAAAGGGGAACCGGTTCCCCAGAAGGTAGCCCAGCAGCGTCAGCCCCATCCCCCAGAGCAGGGCACCGGCGGCGTCGAATGCCACATACACGGGGTAGCGCATCCTCGCCACCCCGGCCACCACCGGAGTGAAGGTCCGCACGATTCCCACGAACCGGGCAAGGGTCACCGCCTTGCCGCCGTGACGGGCGAAAAACTGCTCGGCCCGGTCCACGTTCTCGCGCCGGAAAATGCGCGACTCCGGCCGGGAGAACACCGTGGGACCGGCCGTCCTGCCAATCCAATAGCCCAGCTGGTCGCCGGCGAACGCGGACGCTGAAATAAGCAGCCCGAGCACCCACACACTGGCGTCAACCGTTCCGGTGGACACCAGCAGCCCGGCAGTGAACAGCAGGGTATCGCCGGGCAGGAAAAAACCGACCAGCAGTCCGGTTTCGGCAAACACGATGGCGCACACCAGCAGGACAACCCACGGCCCCAGCGCCGGATCCGCCAGGAACACCTGTGGATCCAGCCAGTCAGGCACGTGGCTCCCGGTGCATCAGAGTCATTTTCCCGCCGTTGGCCCCAGCCTCACACGCAGTCACGCCTTCAACCTACGGCACTGCGGTGTGCGCTGTCCCGCCGCTGCACAAACCCGCGCATTAACCACTGCTCCCCGTCAATTCGTGCGTGGCGCACAGGTTCCCACTCCCTGTGGCAGGTGTTGCCTTCTGGGGCCCCACCAGCCCCGCGAGTGCTCAAACAGTGGGAACCCGTGCGCGCGAGCGGGCCAACGACAGCACCGCGGTCGATACGGCGGAGCGACGGCGGAGCGACGGCGGAGCGACGGCGACGGCGGAGCGACGGCGACGGCGGAGCGACGGCGACGGCGGAGCGACGGCGACGGCGGAGCGACGGCGACGGCGATGGCGACGGCGGCCTTGCACGACCGGGGTCGGGAACCGAAACGACGACCGCGGGCAATAACCCTGCCCGGGTCTGAGCTGCCGCACCCGGCACGCACTGGTTCCCACTCTCTGTGGCAGGTGTTGCCTCCTGGGCCCCCACCAGCCCCACGAGTGCTCATACAGTGGGAACCCGTGCGCTGGAGCGGGCTGATGACAGCGCCGCAAGTACGACGGCGCCCCGCAACCCCCGCGCCCTTGGCAGGCAGACAGGGCAGGAGGGCAGGCATGGGAAGGAAGACAGGGCAGGAGACACTTGGCGCCGCACGCCCTGCAAGCTCGCCAAAGCAGCACGGCAACAACGGGGAATTTACCCGCTTCTGCGCTCCGGGACTCCTGCCCGGGCCCTCCGCCGGACTAGTTTGGTGTCGCACATCCGGACCAGCAAAGGAACTGCCATGCGCGATTTGGACCAGAGCGCCACGACCAGCCTTCATCCCACGCCCACGCCGCCACCCGGGTTGCGCCGGGCAGGATTCATCGGCGCGCTGGTACTGAGCCTCACCGGGTTGTTGCCGGGCGCCGCGGCAGCGCCGGCAACTGCGGCAGAGTCGGCCCCGGCGGGCGGCTCGGGACAGCAGGCACAGCCCGACGGACGCGGCGGCGGCTGGGCCGGCGGAGGCGACGGCAAGGGCCACGGCCACGGCCACGGCGGGAAGGGCCACGGCCACGGCGACCACGGCGGCAAGGGCCACGGCAGGGACCGGACCGTCGACTACGTGGCGTTTGGCGACTCCTTCGCCGCGGGCGTCGGCGGCGGGCCGGCCCTGGACGCCTGCGGCCGCACCGCCGAGGGATATCCGGCCCTGCTGGATGCCCTGCCGCGCGTGGAGCTGGACAGCAACCAGTCCTGTACCGGTGCCACCGCCCTGACCACGCCGCCGGCACCGCCCGCCGGTCCGGTGGATCTGCCGGAGCAAATTTCCGCCGCCGTTTCCGCGGATCTGCTGAACCACCGGACCGATCTGGTGACGGTCACGATCAGCGGCAACGATGTGCTGTTCGGCCCGGTGGCGGCGGCGTGCGCCGGGCCGGTGCTGCCGGCCGCCTGTGCCCCGGCAATTGCCGCGGCACAGGAGTACGCGGAGACCGCCGTCGTTCCCCAGCTGCAGGCGAGCTTCGCCGCCATCGAAGCGGCCGCGCCGCGGGCTGAACTCGTGGTGGCCGGCTATCCGCACCTGTTCGAGGGCACCACCCCCGGCGTACTGAGCATTGAAGCGCAGAACCTGTTCAACGCCGGCACCGACATATTGAATGCGCTGGTCGCCGGGCAGGTTGGTGACGGAACGTTCGTGGATGTCACGGAGGTCTTCACCGGTCACGGAATCGGCTCCGCGGATTCCTGGATCGTCCCTGCGACTGAACCGTTTGGCCTGCATCCCACTGCCGCCGGCTACCGCGAGGGTTATCTGGCAGCCATCACGGAGACAGTGGAGCTGTTCGACAGGGACGGGCACGGCCGGGGCTGCCGCGGACGCGGTTAGGAAAGGCCGGGTTCCGGCCGCCAGCTGATCAGCACCGCCGCTAGCTGATCAGCACCTCGGCCAGGTCAAACTTCACCGGCTCCTCCAACTGGTCATAGGTGCAGGACTCCGGCGCGCGGTCCGGACGCCAGCGCAGGAACTGGGCGGTGTGGCGGAAGCGTTCGCCCTCCATGTGGTCGTACTTGACCTCCACCACCCGCTCGGGCCGCAGCGGCACGAAGGACAGGTCCTTGTCTCCGCTCCAGCGGCTGCCCTCGGAGTTGCGCGGCGTACGGGTCCCGGTTTCCTGCTTCTCCGCCGTCCAGGGATGCTCGGCGGAGTCGGAAATCAGCGGCTGCAGTTCGGAGAACAGTTCACGCCGCCGAGCCATGGTGAAGGCTCCGGCGACGCCCACATTGGTGAGGGCGCCGTCGTCGTTGTAGAGGCCCAGCAGCAGGGAACCCACCGCGTCGGGCCCGCTCTTGTGCACCCGGTAGCCGGCCAGGACGCAGTCAGCGGTGCGTTCGTGCTTGAACTTGGCCATGGCTCGCTTGCCGGGCGAATAAACGTCCCCCAGCGGCTTGGCGATGATGCCGTCCAGTCCGGCCCCCTCGAACTCCCCGAACCAGCGCCGCGCCGTGGCCGGATCGGTGGTGCGGTTGGTCAGGTACACCGGAGCCGCGGCGCCGGCCAGCGCCTGTTCCAGGGCGCTGCGGCGTTCGGCATAGGGACGGTCCAAGTAGCTGGTGTCCTCCAGCGCCAGCAGATCAAAGGCCGCGAATGCCGCCGGCGTCTGCTCGGCGAGCAGCTTCACCCGAATGGCGGCCGGATGGATGCGCTGCTGCAGCACCTCAAAGTCCAGCCGTTTCCCGGAAGCACTGACCAGGATGATCTCGCCGTCCACCACGCAGCGCTCCGGCAGATTGGCCTTCAGCGCCTCCACCAGCTCGGGAAAGTACCGGGTCATCGGCTTTTCATTGCGGCTGCCGATCTCCAGCTCCTCACCGTCGCGGAAGATGATCGAGCGGAAGCCGTCCCACTTGGGCTCGTAGGAGTAGTCCCCCTCGGGCAGGGTGCTCACGGCTTTGGCCAGCATCGGGGCCACGGGCGGCAGTACCGGAAGTTTCATGGGCCCATTCTTACCCGGAGAACACGCTGGCGCCCAGCCCGGCGGCGAAGGCGGTGAGCAGGTGCCGGCCCTGCGGCCAGTCGCCGATGCCGCTTTCGTCGTTGAGGTGGGTAAACGGGCCGGCGTCGATCAGCGGAACATCCCAGCCGAGGGCCAGAACGCGCGCGGCCGGCAGCGGGCAGTACGGATCGTTTTCGCTGGCGACCAGCAGCGCGGGCACCGGCAGCGGCTGCAGCCGCGGGTTCCGGAACGACGCCGCGCTGTCCGGAAACTCCGGCTCGGCCGGATCCGGCGGAGCGACCAGCAGCACGCCGCGGGCTCCGCCGGGATGGCGCAGCAGCCATTCCGCGGCGGCCAGGCAGCCCAGGCTGTGGGCCACCAGGATGGTGTCGCCGCGGCGGGGCCCGGCGGCGGCGTCGAGCGCTTCCATCCAGTTTTCCAGCTCCGGGTCGTCCCACGACGACGGCGAAATCCGGGACACGTCCGGCTCACCGTCCTGCCACAGGCTCTGCCAGTGTGCTTCGTTGGAGCCGCCGATGCCGGGGACCATGGTCAGATGCATGTTTCTTCCTCGCTTCCGGTGCGCCGGACGCTCGGGACTCCGGAGCATCCGGGGGAATATCTCTTGGGAAACCGGCGCTGTGCTGAACATGAAAAAGATCGGTTTCCTGTCCTTTGGACATTACCGGGATGTGCAGGGATCTTTTGTCCGCACCGCCCGGGACGCGCTGCTGCAGACGATTGATGTGGCGGTGGCGGCCGAGGAGCTGGGCATCGACGGCGCCTACCTCCGGGTCCACCATTTCGCGCCGCAGTTCGCCGCACCGTTCCCGCTGCTGTCCGCTCTGGCCGCCCGGACCAGCCGGCTGGAACTGGGCACCGCGGTGATCGACATGCGGTACGAGAATCCGCTGTACATGGCCGAGGAAGCCGCGGCGGCGGATCTGATCAGCGGCGGACGGCTGCAGCTGGGCCTCAGCCGGGGATCCCCCGAGCCCGCGCTGCGCGGCTACGAGGCCTTCGGCTATGTGCCGGCCGACGGCAGCACCGACGCCGATGAAGCCCGCAAGCACACCCTGGTGTTCCGCGCCGCGATCGCCGGCGCCGGTCTGGCGGCCTCCGATCCGGTCATGACCGGTGCCTCCGGAACACTGCCGGTGGAACCGCAGTCCCCCGGGCTGAGCAACCGGATCTGGTGGGGTTCGGGAACGCGGGCCACGGCGAAGTGGACGGGCCAGCAGGGCATGAACCTGATGAGCTCGACCCTCCTGACCGAGGACACAGGCGTGCCCTTTGACCAGCTCCAGGCCGAGCAGATTGAGGTGTTCCGCGCCGCCTGGGCGGAGTCCGGGCACGAGGGAACGCCGCGCGTATCCGTCAGCCGCAGCGTCATTCCCCTGGTTACCGAGGAGGACCGCCGGTATTTCGGGTTGCGTGCCCAGGCCGACACCAGGGACCAGGTGGGCCGGCTCGACGGCGGACTGGCCCGGTTCGGCAAGAGCTACATCGGTGAACCGGAGGTGATTGCGGCCCAGCTGGCCGGCGACGCCGCGGTGCAGGCCGCGGACACGGTCCTGATCACGGTGCCGAACCAGCTGGGCGTTGACTACAACGTGCAGCTGCTGGAGAGCATCCTCAAGCATGTCGCTCCGGCGGCCGGCTGGCGCTGAACATTCGGCGCCGACCCCTTCGGCTGAGGCATCAGCCGAAGTCGGCCTTGCGGATCAGCCCGTGCACGCCCACGGTCCGGTCCACGACCTGGGACACGGCGAAGTCGGCGGCGGCGGACAGGTAGGCGTAGGCGACGGCGCGGTCCATGCCTTTTTCCTGCTCGAGGAAGTCCAGGGCATTGACCACGGCCCGCCGCATGGCCACGTTCAGGTCACTGCTCACCCCACCGGCGCCCAGGCCGTCGGGGTCGGAGAGGCCGATGGGAATCCAGGCATCTGCGGTTTCGCCGAACGGATACCGGTGGGCCAGGGCCGGCGCGTCCCCCGAACCGGGTTTGCAGACGGTCAGCCGGAAGGTGCCGCGCAGGGAACCTTCCATGGCGGTCAGCGCCACTTCGCCGTCGCCCATGCCCATGTGCGGATCGCCCACGTAGAACAGGGCGCCGTCGGCCTTGACCGGCAGGTAAAAGGTGGACCCGGGGCCCAGATGGCGGATGTCGATGTTGCCGCCGCCGAGCGTGGGCGGCACTGAGTTGGCCTCGGGGCCGGTCAGGCCCTCGTTCTCGGAGAAGGCCACGCCCATCATGCCCATGAACGGGCGCAGCGGAAAGCGGATTTTCATGTCGCCGCTGGTCATCACGCCCTTGCCGTCCTCGATTGCGGTGAAGACCGAGACGTTGCCGTAGTCCGTCGGGACGCCCGAGGACCGGTTGTCCGCGGCCGCCGGCGGCATGACTTCCTCCAGGGTGATGCCCTCCGGTGCGGCCGGGCCGTTCTGCAGCGCGAGCGCGCCCTTGCCGTGGCGGCTGGAGACGACGCCGTAGGGGACCCGGGGCACGGCCGCGAGGGTTTCGATCTTCAGGACGTCGCCGGGCTCGGCGCCTTCCACGGCAACGGGACCGGTGACGATGTGCGGCCCGTCCGTGTCGAAGTTCCGCGGCGTGCGGTTGTAGCCGGCGGCGATGTCCACGGCGTCCTGCAGCACCCCGTCCGCCGCGACGCCGTGGCCGCCGAAGAAGGACAGCGGATCCCGGCCCTGGTCCTCCAGGATCCCCTCATGCGAGAGGGCGTCGATGGTGACGGTCTGCCCGGATTTCATCCGGGCCACCGGCGTGGCATGCACGGCCGGCACGTAACCCCAGAGCACTTCCTCCGGGGTGGAGGCAAGATAGAGGTCCCCGGGCATGTCTCCGGAGTGCGGCTGCAGGATGGCCCCCGACCTCGGGCCGGCCGACCCGGGCGACCCGGCAGCACCGGCGTCCGCAGCTGCCGCGGAAGAATCCTGCACCGGTTTCGCACTGCATCCCGACCCCACCGCCAACATGCCAAGACCCGCCGCGGCTCCGAGGAATCCCCGGCGGCCCAGGCCCTTGGTGAGTACCGCTGCGGCCTCGCGTCCAATCAGCATTCGGTTCATCGTGTCCTCCAATAGCTCGTGCCATCAAGCTAGCCAAACGGAGTTTCGAGGCTGTTTCCGGCGGATGAACGGGCCACGCACATCACGGCGGACCACGGCGGTTCCCAGTGTCGGCGTCGTGCGCTAGGGTGGTCTCAGCTTCACGAGAGGTGGCCACCGGCCCGGATTCGTCCGGCCGGAAAAGCTCCGACTGGCCTCACACCAACCCCATTGTTCGGCGGGTGGTTCGGATGACGAAGCGGCCCGCTGCCGCCCGGCGCGGGCAAGGACACTCTGTAAAGGACCACGCTGTGAGCGTTTCCAGTGACACCCGTTGCGTCAGCTTCACCCCCGGCCACAACGTCCACCTCATCCACGGCAAGAAGCTGGCCGGTTTTGATGACTGGGTGGATGCCCGGGCCTATGCCGATGTTGAGCTGGACCTGATCCAGCTGATTGTGGACGGTGAGCAGCAGCTGATGTGGTTCCACGATATCCCCGCCCTGGCACTGGCCCTGGCGCATTCCGGCGGAGAGGCGCAGTGGTGCGCACGCTACTCGTCGCTGTTGGTGCCCGGCGGCTTCGACAGCCCGGCCCGGCGCTCTTTTTTCTACTTGGCCACGCCGGAAAGGGTGCATCCCTGTAAACGGATCGCCGCAGGCGCCGGCGCTGCCGCTCAAGAGCTGCGGGGCTGACCCCCGGCGATCGCTTCCGGGCCGCCGGCGTCTGCGGACAGTAACTGTCCGCAATCCTTCCGGGCGGGAGCCTGCCGCTGGCTAGGCTCCTGCCCATGACGTTCAATATCCAGATATGTGTTGACTGCGCCGACCCCCACGCCCAGGCCGATTGGTGGGCCGAAACCCTGGGCTGGGTCCCGGAGCCCCTCGACCAGGCCCTGATCGATTCCTCGCTGGAACAGGGCGCCGTAAGCCCGGACCTGCTGATCGAGCACAACGGACAGCGCAGGTGGCGCGACGGCGCCGCAATCTGCCGGGAAAGCGAGGTGGGTTCCCCGGGACGCCTGCGAATCCTGTTCCAGCCCGTGCCCGAACCGAAGACGGTGAAGGACCGCATCCATCTGGACATCCACCTCGACGGCGGAGACAAGGACGCGATGCGCGCCGCGCTGGAGGCTCGGGGTGCCACGTTCCTTTACGCAGCCGAGCAGGGTCCGTCCTCCTGGTACACGATGGCCGACCCCGAGGGCAACGAATTCTGCATCGCCTAGTCCCCCGACCGGCGGATCCAATGCCGCACCGTCAACAGTTATCCCAGCAGCTCTGCCGGGATCGCGTAGGTCAGCAGGACGGCGAGCAGGTTTTTCGCGGCGTGGACCGCGTAGGACAGGATGAAGTTGTTCCCCGCCCAGACGTAGATGCCCACCAGAACCGCGCCCATGGCCAGGTACGGCAGCAGCACCGGCAACGTCAGCGATTCCTTCCCCGCGATGTGGATCCCGGCGAACAGCAGCAGCGAGATCAGGCAGCAGACCCAGATGTTGAGGTATTTGCTGAGCTTGCCGATCAGCAGGTGGCGGAAGATGTACTCCTCGACAAACGGCGCAATCACCACCAGCAGGGGAATGATCAGCAGCGGAGGCAGGGAGACGACCAGCCCCTCAACCGCTTCCTGGTTCACCGCGGTTTCCGGCGGGCCGGAAATCAGGACGACGACGGCGGTGAGCAGCAGCATCGCGAAAACGCCGCCGGGAATGATCGCCAGGGTCAGCCACGGGCGGGTGGCCAGGATCCGGGTTTCCCGCACCGCATAGCGCCACGACGCCCAGGCCGCCAGCGCGCCTGCGGACAGGTAGAACGCCAGGTTCACGGCGTAGCCGGCCAGCAGCGGATCAGGGATCAGCTGCATCAGACCGGGAACGCCGAGGCCCGGGGCAAAGCTGAAGATCAGGAGGAACAGGACATAGAACCCGGCGGCAAACCCGTCCCGGGGCGTGAAGGTGTAGGGCAGGGGCAGGATCGCCGGCCGGTTCATTCTCGGCACCGCTAGACGGTCAGCTCCGCCATCACGCGGGGCATCGCTTCGAGCAGCTCTCCGGCGAGGAAGCTCAACGGCCCCTGGGCTGCGGAAAGCCGGTCGCCGGCCGTGGAATGCAGGTAGGTGCCCCAGCAGGCGGCCTGCTCCGGGGACGCTTGGCGGGCGAGGAATCCGCCGACCGCGCCGGCCAGGACGTCGCCGCTGCCGGAGGTGCCCAGCCCGGGATTTCCGGCCGGAATTTCCCAGCGGCGCCCGTCCGGGGCGGCGATGAGCCCGTGCAGGGCCACCACTGCCTGGTACCTGGCAGCGATGTCGCCGGCGGCCTGCTCCATCTCGAGGTCGGCCTCCGGATCCGCGTCCAGCAGGCGCGCGGCTTCGTTCTTGTTCGGCGTCAGGACCAGGCGCCCGGCCCAGGGTTCGTAGACTTCCGGCAGCCCGGGCAGCACGCCGAGGGCGAAGGCATCCAGGACGACGGCGGCGGAATCGTTCAGCAGCGGACCGATCCCCCGGAGCAGCTCGGCGGCTTGCTCGGCGTCGTCGAGGCCGGGTCCGATCACCACGACGTCGGCGCTTTCCAAGGCAACGGCCAGAGCCTTCGCCGCCCGCTCGCCGGAGATGACGCCGTCGTCCTCCGGCAGTCCCACGGCGCCCGATTCCGGCACCGCCACCGCGACGGCCACCGCGGCGGACTCCGCCACGGCCAGCGTCAGCCGGCCGGCGCCGACCCGCAGCGCCGCCCGCCCGGCCAGCATCGCGGCGCCCGGCGAAAACCGTGCCCCGCCAACCACCAGGACGGTGCCGCGGTCAGACTTGTCGGCCGCGTCCCGGTTGACCTGCCAGTTCTTCAGCAGTGCCGGTGTTACGACTTCAGCGGGGCTGGACATGCTCTTCATCTCCTGCATGCTCGGTGACGGGGGCGCCGCCGGACTCCAGATGGTCCACGGCGTTGAAGCTCTTCAGGGTCCAGCGGCCGTGCCCGGAGGGCCGAACCAGCCGCGTGACGGAGGCGTTGCGGACGCTGGTGCTTGCCGCGATCTCCAGCAGCTCCTGCTCGCTGAGGCGTTCGCAGATGTAGCGGATCAGCATGATCACCGCATCGTGGCAGACGACGGCGACCCGCCCGCCGTCCTCGTCCTCGTCGAGGTCGCGCAGGACCGACCGCAGCCGCAGCGCCACATCGGCCCAGGATTCCCCTCCCGGCGGACGGTAGGAGAACTTGCCCAGCCAGTTCCGGCGCTGCGCCTCATCCGGGAACCGGGCGGTCACGCCCGCCGAGGTCAGCAGATCCAGGATGCCCAGCTCGCGGTCGCGCAGCCGTTCGTCAACGCGCAGGTCCTGCAGTCCGGCCAGTTCGGCCGTCTGCCGGGCCCGCAGATAGGGCGAGCACCACACGGAGTCGGGGCGTTCAGCTCGCGGCAGGCCGTCGAAGAGGCGGCCCAGTGCCTCCCCCTGGAGGACGCCGTCGTCGCTGAGCGGAACGTCGGCGTCGCGCAGGTCGATGTCGATGACTTCAGCGCCGGAGCGCATCGCTGCGGTGGCGGCAAGGTTGCCCGCGCTTTCACCGTGCCGGATGAGGATCAGTTCAGTTGCACCCATTCTCCGACTCTACTCTGCAGGCCGTTGCCGTTGTCGTTGCCGCTGCCGGGGCCTGCGTCCGGGCGGCGTTTTCCTGACCATCTCCGCGCGGCCCTTCCTGCTACCCGTTGGCGGTGAGGCGTTCGTCCCACTTGTCGCTGCCGAATAATCCGTGCCACAGGCCGCTGGCGATTGCCAACTTCTTGTTGAAGGTCTTCGGTTGGGGCTCGCGCGGGGAGCCGGGGAGGCGAGGCCCGGGCGGCGCCGGAGGAATTTTCCGCTCTTCGGATTTGACCGCCTTCAGTGCGGCGGCCACCGGAGCGCTGAAGACGAGGGAATCCATGATGGCGTCGAACTCCGCCAGCCCGAAGTCGCCGTGCCGGTTCCGGCCCGTCACCTTGTAACCGGATTTCAGGCCTCTCAGGGGAACCCCCTCGCTGAGGGACAGGAAGAGCCAGGATCCGGCGCCGCAGTCCACTGCCAGGTGTCCGGTTCGCACCAGGTGCTTGAAGTCCTTGGCCGTGACGGCGGGCGTGCCGGGAAACTGCTCCTTGAGCTTGAAGACGAAGGACTTAGTGTCGTACCGGCAGGCGAAGAAGCTGATCACCACCCTCAACACTTCGCGCAGGAGCATCAGGACGACCAGCCAGGACAAAAGGCTCCCCGGCCATATGCCGGCAATCACCAAGGCTGCCACTGCTGTTGCCCGAAGGATCAGGCGTACCCAGCTGTAGGTGCCGGTACTGGTAATGAACGGGAAGTGGAGAGTTTTCACTGCACCGGCTCCCGCTGCAGGGCGGTCAGGGCTTCCGCCTCGTAGGTCAGCCGGGTGGCGTCACGCACTCTGCCCTCCAGCTCCCAGGTCACGGAGGCCGGAATGGGCGGCAACACGGCGGGCGCATGGCCGGGCAGATGCGCACCCACGGTCCGCAGCCGGTCCCTGTATCCGCGCTTCAGCTCGCGGAGCTTGGCCGTGTTGGCCTGTTCCAGCATGGCCTCGGAAAGCCGGTCGGCGGCGGCATCGATTTTGGCCAGCATTTCCGAGGTGCTCTGCTGCCGTTCCGCTGCGGCGGCGCGGGCTTCAATGACTCCGGCCTTGACCTGCTCAACGTCGGCCTGCAGCCGCTCCGCGGTGCTTGCCAGGTCCGCGGCAGAGCCGGCATCCTGCGGCTGCGCTTCGGCGGCGGCGAGCAGGTGGTTCCTGCGGCGTGCGAACCGGGCGGCAAGGCCCGTGAGATGCTCAATCTGCCCGTCCAAGTACTCCAACTGCCCAGTGGCTTCCCGGTGCGCGTCAGATGCCGGGATCCGCGCGTGTTTCAGGCGTTCCAAGGCAGTCCCGGCAGCAGTGACCTTCGTCCGTTTCCCCACAACACTCCCCCATTGATAATTCATGGAGAACAATACCAACACCCCCGGGTTTCCGGTGCACCCCCGACCCGCCGCACGGGGTGCAGGACGGGCGGTGACGGCGCTGATTTGCCCGCTCAGGTACGGGTGCGCTCGTCCACCTTGCCGCCGTTGCGCACAGTGAAGGTCAGCAGCAGGGCAACCGCGGCGAAGGCCGCCAGCAGCATCAGTCCCACGAAATAACTGCGGTTTGCGGGATCATAGGTTGCGCCCATGACCAGCGGCGGAAAGTAGCCGCCCAGGCCACCGGCGGCGGCAATAATGCCGCCCACCGTTCCCACGTCCTGCAGCGGAGCAGCGCGTCCCACCCAGGCGAACACGCCACCGGTGCCCAGGCCCAGGAACAACGCCATCAGGATGAAGGCGGTGCCGTAAACCCGTTCCTCCTCGGGACGCAGCGCGACGACGACGGCCAGCACCACGGTGCCGGCCAGGGACGCGAGGGTGACCAGTTTGGGCCCCACCCTGTCAGCGATCGAGCCGCCGATTGGCCGGGCGATCACGGCTGCGACGGCGAAACCTGCAGTTCGGGTGCCGGCGGCCGTCGCGTCGTAGTCGTAGACGTTGCCGAGATACGTGGGCAGGTAGTTCGAAAACGCCACAAACGCGCCGAACACCACCCCGTACAGGAAGCACAGCTGCCAGGTGGCCCGCAGGGTGAACGCGTGCGTGATCTTTGGCAGCACCGGTTGCGTGGGAGCGCTCCACGCCGGGGAATTCCGCAGGATCAGCCAGCTCAGCAGCGCCATAGCTGCAACGACGACGGCGATGATGATGTGTGTGCCCATGTAGCCGACGGCGGTGACCAGGCGGGGCGTGAAGAACGCCGAGACAGCCGTGCCCACCATGCCGGCGCCGAAGACGCCGGTGGCGAAGCCTTTGCGGTTGCGCTCGTACCAGGCGGAGCAGAACGGGATGCCGATCGCGAACACAGTGCCGGCAATGCCGAGGAAAAACGCAATGACCACCAGAAACGGAAAGTTCTCCAGCTGCCCGACGATTCCGGTGAGCAGCACCAACGGTGCCGTGACGCCCAGGATGACGGTGAACATGACGCGGCCGCCGAAGCGGTCGGTCAGCGCACCCACCGGGATGCGCGCCACCGAGCCGACCAGGATCGGCATGGCCACCAGGATGGAGGTTTGCCCCGGCCCCAGGTCCATGCCGGAGGCATACCGGCTGGAGAGCGGGCCGATGATGGTCCAGGCCCAGAACCCCACGGTGGAGGCGACGGTAGCGACGATCAGGTTCCGGAGCTGGCCGGATTTCAGGTTTGCGGCGGATGCCGGGGTCTCTGCTGATGACATGGCGTCGGTCCTTACTGCCGGTCAGGGGCGGGGAGTGCCTTTTCGGTCGCGGTCCGGGGTGCCCACCGGCGCCCAGCTGCCGCGGGGCGTGGCGGCTCCTGACGCGGGGCGCTTCCCCCGTGAGCGGTACACGATGTAGGGCCGGAACAGGTACTGCAGCGGCGCAGTGAAGGCATGCACCAGCCGGGTGAACGGCCAGAGAGCAAACAATGCCAGGCCCCACAGCGTGTGGATCTTGAACGACAGGGAGGCCGCGGTCATCGCGGTGATGTCCGGCTGGAAGATGAAAATTGACCGGAACCAGGGCCCCACCGTATCCCGGTAGTTCACGATTCCGGAGTCGAAAACCGAGAAGACCGTCGTGGCCAGGCCCGTCAGGATTGCGGCGAGCAGGAAGAGGTACATTGCCTTGTCGTTGCGGGTGGTGGCCATGAACACCGGCCCGGTGGTGCGCCTGCGGTAAATGAGCAGCACGATCCCCGCCAGCGTGGCGAGCCCGGCAATCGACCCCACCGAGAGGGCAAAGAAGTGGTATCTGTCCTCGTTGATGCCAATGTCATCCATCCAGGTTTTAGGGAGCACCAGCCCCATGAAGTGCCCCACGATCACCGCCAGGATCCCAAAGTGGAACAGCGGGGAGGCGATGCGCAGCAGCCGGGACTCATACAGCTGGGACGAACGCGTGGTCCAGCCGAACTGGTCATAGCGGTACCGCCAGATCGAGCCCAGGACCAGCACAGCCAACACCACGTAGGGCAGCACGCCCCACAGCATCACATCGCCGAGCCCCACCTCCACATTGGCCGGTGGGGGAACATCCAGGGGAACATCCAGCGGGACATCCATCGGAACATCCGGCGGCAGGTCCGCAGGCCTCATGGGGAGTTCCTTTCAGAAACCGGCAGCAGCCGTGAACTGTAGGGTTCAAGGCCAACACTCTCCGTGGGCGGGCCGTATCCTGCGGTGTGCATGACGGTCTGCCGGTCCTCGGGCGATACGCCGGGCAGCGTGGAACAGACCAGGGCCAGTGCCCCGGAATGGGGCAGTCCGTCGTCGCGAAGGGCCAGCCGCAGCAGTTCCAGCGACGGGCGGTAGCGTTGCAGCAGTTCGTAGCCGTCCGCCGGGGACACCTTCGCTGCGAACTCCAGCACCAGCGGCAGGTAGTCGGGCAGCTCCGTTCCCTCGGGCAGCGCCCCGTGCGCCCGGTAAACCTCCTTGAAGGCCGCCAGGGCCTCGCCGCGGCGGCGGGTGTCGCCGTCGGTCCAGTAGGTCAGGTGCAGGCTGTGCCGTTTGGAGAGGTCGAATTCCTGGACATACTCCGACTGCACCTCGTGCAGGGGACGGTCCGTCAGTGAGGCGAAGAGCTCCTCCACGGGCCCCGTGTCGGCTCCGGATTCCCCGAGCGCCTCCCGGAGTGCCGGGACCAGGTCCACCAGCGCCTCATCGGGATATTCCAGCAGCAGGCCCGCGGCCTGCCGGACGACGGCGCTGCGCCGCGGGCGGGCGTCCCTGTACGGCTCCGGGTCGAAAGTCCCCTTGCCTGCCTTGCCCAGCAGTTTCTCCAACAGGCTCATTCCGCGCCCCCTCCGCCGGCCGGCCCGGCACCGCGTCCGCGGTCGGACTGCGGCCCGTCACCCTCTGCTTGGTCGTATACTGCACCCTTGCCGTCGCCGGTCGAACCGCCGGTGCCGCCGGCCGCCGTATCCGGGGCTCCGCGGTTGTTGCCCGCCGGGAACAGGCCCTTGGGTGAACCTCGGCCGTCCCAGTTAAGCAGGTTCACCCGCCCGCCCAGGTCCCCGTTGCCGGTGGGGTCTTCGCCGCGCTGGCGTGCCTGCAGGGCAGCAAAATTCTCTACTGCCACGGGCACGGGCCGCCCGGATGCTTCGCCGAAGACTCCGGTCTGCCCCATTCCGGGCCCGCCCTCCACGTCCAGGGAGCAGCCAATTTCCTCCAGGTTGTGGGCGTCCTCCAGATGGGCGCTGGGAATCACGTAGCGTTCCTCGTATTTGGCGACGGCCATCAGCCGGTACATCGCCACGATTTGCTCGCCGGTCATCCCGACGTCGGAAGCAATCTTTTCGTCCGGAAGGTCGCCGAGGGTGATGCTGCGCATGTAGGCCCGCATGGCGGCGAGCTTCCGCAGCACGCCAGTGACCAGGTCCGTGTCGCCGGCGGTAAACAGCTCCGCCAGATATTCCACCGGGATCCGCAGTGCCTCGATGGCGCCGAAGAGGTTGTCGGCGCTCTCGCCGTCGTGCCCCTGATCCTTGAGCACGTCCACGATGGGTGAGAGGGGCGGCACGTACCAAACCATGGGCATGGTCCGATACTCCGGGTGCAGCGGCAGGGCCACCCGCAGCTCCTTGGCCAGGGCGTACACCGGCGAGCGCCGGGCCGCGTCCAGCCAGTCCTCCGGGATTCCCTCGGCCCGGGCGGCGGCGATGACGTCCGGGTCATTCGGGTCCATCATCAGATCCAGCTGGGCCTCGTACAGGTCCTGCTCGTTCGGAACGGACGCCGCGGCGGTGACGCGGTCGGCGTCGTACAGGAAGATGCCGATGTAGCGCAGCCGGCCCACACAGGTTTCGGCGCAGACGGTGGGCAGCCCCACCTCGATGCGCGGATAGCAGAAGGTGCACTTCTCCGCCTTGCCGGAGCGGTGGTTGAAGTACATCTTCTTGTACGGGCAGCCCGTGACGCACTGCCGCCACCCGCGGCAGCGGTCCTGGTCCACCAGCACAATGCCGTCCTCCTCCCGCTTGTAGATGGCTCCGGAGGGACAGGAGGCCATGCAGGAGGGATTCAGGCAGTGCTCGCAAATCCGGGGCAGGTAGAACATGAAGGTGGAATCGTATTCCAGCTTCACCTTCTCCTCCGCCTCCCGGCGCATCTTCTCCAGCACCGGATCCCGGAGCTCCGTGCGGCCCGATCCGCCGAGGCTGTCATCCCAGTTGGCGGACCAGGTGATCTTCATGTCCTCGCCGGTAATCAGGGATTTGGGCTTCGCCACCGGGAAATCGTTGCCGGCCGGAGCATTGATCAGGTTTTCGTAGTCGTAGGTCCAGGGCTCGTAATAGTCGTTCAGTTCCGGCTGCACGGGGCTGGCGAAGATGCCGAACAGCTTGGCGAGCCGTCCGCCGGCCTTCAGCTTCAGCTTGCCGCGGCTGTTCAGTTCCCAGCCGCCCTTCCACTTCTCCTGGTCCTCGTAACGGCGCGGATAGCCCTGCCCGGGACGGGTCTCCACGTTGTTGAACCAGACGTACTCGGTGCCCGCCCGGTTGGTCCAGGCCTGCTTGCAGGTCACCGAACAGGTGTGGCAGCCGATGCACTTGTCCAGTGCCATCACCATTGCCGTCTGCGCCATGATTCGCATCAGTACCGCACCTCCTGGGAACGTTTGCGCACGACCGTCACGATGTCGCGCTGGTTGCCGGTGGGGCCAAGGTAGTTGAAGGCCCAAGACTGCTGCGCGTAGCCGCCGATCATGTGCGTGGGCTTGACCAGGATCCGGGTCACCGAGTTGTGGATCCCGCCGCGGCGGCCGGTGGCCTCGGATTTCGGCGTGTCGATGATGCGTTCCTGCGCGTGGTGCACGTAGACGACGCCGGCCGGCATCCGGCTGCTCACAATCGCCCGGCCCACCAGCACCCCGTTGGTGGACACGCATTCCACCCAGTCGTTGTCCTCCACTTCGATCAGCGCGGCGTCGGAGGTGCTCATCCATACCGCCGTACCGCCGCGGGAGAGCGAGAGCATCAGCAGGTTGTCCTGGTACTCGGAGTGGATGGACCACTTGTTGTGCGGGGTCAGGTAGCGCACCGCCACTGACAATTCACCGCGGGTTCCCAGCTGCGGCTCGCCGAACAGCCGGTGCATGTCCAGCGGCGGCCGATAGATCGGCAGCGCCTCACCCATGTCCTGCATCCAGTCATGGTCCAGGAAGAAGTGCATCCGGCCGGTCAGCGTGTGGAAGGGCTTCAGCCGCTCAATGTTGATGGTGAAGGGGGCGTAGCGCCGGCCGCCGGTCTCGGAGCCGGACCATTCCGGGGACGTGATCACCGGCGTCGGCCGGTCCTGGGTGTCGCGGAAGGTGATCTGCTTGTCCTCCGCGCCCTCGGCCAGGTCCGCCAGCGGCGTGCCGGTCCGTTTCTCCAGGGTCCGGAACCCCTGCACCGCCAGTTCCCCGTTGGTGGTGCCGGAGAGCAGCAGGATGGCCTCGGCCATCCGGGCGTCGGTGTCAACGGCCGGGCGGCCGGCGGCGGCGCCGCGGTCAAAGACCCCGTGCTTGCGGGCCAGCTGGGCCAGCGGCTTGGACACGTCGTACTTCACGTACTTGGTGGTGAACCCCAGCTTGTCCGCCAGCGGACCGACGGCGGCGAACTTCTCGCCGATCGCCGCGTAGTCCCGTTCCACCACGGCCAGGGACGGCAGGTTCTTGCCCGGAATCGCCGGGATGTCCGTTCCCTTCCAGTCCGGGCCGTGCCCGCCGGGCTGCGCGATTTCACCGGGCGTGTCATGGGTCAGCGCGGTCGCCACCAGGTCCCTGCGCACCCCCAAATGGGTGGCGGCCTGCCGGGAGAACTCCTCGGCCAGCAGCCGGAACAGGTCGTAGTCGGTCTTCGCCTCCCAGGGCGGGGCGATCGCCGGGGTGAACGCATGCACGTAGGGATGCATGTCGGTGGAGGACAGGTCGTACTTCTCGTACCAGGTCGCCGCCGGGAACACGACGTCGGAGAGCAGGGTGGAGCTGGTCATCCGGAAGTCCGCCGACACCAGCAGATCCAGCTTTCCCTGCGGCGCGTTCTCGTGCCAGACGACGTCGGCGGGCCGGGATTCGCCGTGGTCCTTGCCCATCACGTTGTTCAGGGTGCCGAGCAGGTGCTTCTGAAAATACTCCTCTCCCTTGGCGGAGGAGCCCAGCAGGTTCGAACGCCACAGGATCAGCGTCCGCGGCCAGTTTTCCGGAGCGTCCACGTCCTCGACGGCGAAGCGCAGCCGCCCGTCCTTGAGCTGTTTGGCGACCCAGGACGCTTCGTCAGCCGCCTCGCCGCGGGCCACCCCGGCCGCGGCCTCGTCCGCCACGTCCAAAGAGTTTTTCGCGTCGAATTGCGGAAAGAACGGCATCCAGCCCATCCGGGTGGACTTCGCGATGACGTCGGCGGTGTGCAGACCGCGCAGGTGCCCCTGCGCCAGCGGGGACTGCAGGGAGTCCGAGGAATAGCCGTCGGAGCGGAACTGGTCGGTGTGCATGTACCAAAAGGCGGTGCCGATCATGAACCGGGGCGGCCGGTTCCAATCGCCGGCCGAGGCCATCGCGGCCCAGCCGGTGATGGGCCGGCACTTCTCCTGGCCCACGTAGTGCGCCCAGCCGCCGCCGTTGCGGCCCTCGCACCCGGTCAGCATCAGCAGAGCCAGGATCGCCCGGTAGGTGACGTCCCCGTGGTACCACTGGCAGATGCCGGCGCCGAGGATGATCATCGAGCGGCCCTTGGACTTTTCCGCGTTGGCCGCGAATTCCCGGGCGGTCCGGAGCACCGCTTCGGGTGCGACGTTGGTGATTTCCTGCTGCCAGGCGGGGGTGTAGGGGGTGCCGGCGTCGTCGTATCCCGCGGCCCACTCCCCCGGCAGGCTCTCCCCTCCGAGCCCGGGCCGCGCCACGCCGTATTGCGCGAGCATCAGGTCAAAGACGGTCGTGACGGTGCGGCCGGCGATGCTCGTCACCGGGACGCCGCGGTGCAGGACGGAGCCGGATCCGCCGGGGTCGGTGAACGCCGGCAGCTCCACCCGGCTGGTGTGCCCGGGCCACGAAGCGGCGTCAGCGATGGACAAGGCCGGGACCACGCCCTGCAGATCAAGGTTCCATTTGCCGGCGTCGGCCTCGTTGTACCGGAAGCCCACCGAGCCGTTGGGCACCACCGGGGTGCCGGCGTCGCGGTCCAGGAGCACCGTCTTGAACGCGGCGTCGGAGGCTTTTGCCTCTCGGCGGCCCAGATCGGCGGCGGTGAGGAACTTCCCGGGCACCACACTGCCGTCGTCGCGCGTGTCCAGCGTGACCAGGAACGGCAGGTCAGTGAACTGGCAGACATAGTCCTCGAAGAACGGCACCCGCCGGTCCACGAAGTTCTCCTTCAGGATGACGTGCCCCATGGCCATGGCCAGGGCGCCGTCCGAGCCGGCCTGCGCGGGCAGCCATTCGTCGGCGAACTTGGTGTTGTCGGCGTAGTCCGGGCTGACCGAAACCACCTTGGTGCCGCGGTACCGGCCCTCCACCATCCAGTGCGCATCGGGGGTGCGGGTCACGGGGATGTTTGACCCCCACATCATCAGGTACGTCGCGTCCCACCAGTCACCGGATTCGGGCACGTCGGTCTGGTCGCCGAAAACCTGCGGGCTGGCCACGGGCAGGTCCGCGTACCAGTCGTAAAAGCTGTTCATCACCCCGCCGATCAGGTTGATGAACCGGGCACCGGCGGCGTGCGAGACCATGGACATCGCCGGGATCGGGGAGAAACCGGTGCAGCGGTCGGGTCCGTAGTTCCGAATCGTGGAGACGTGGGCGGCGGCAGTCATTTCGAGGGCTTCGGCCCAGCTGGAGCGCACCAGTCCGCCCTTGCCCCGGGCCTGCTGGTAGGTCCGGCGGCGGTCGGGGTTGTTGATGATCTGCTCCCAGGCCAGCACCGGGTCGCCGGTCTCGCGTTTGGCCGCCCGGTACATTTCCAGCAGCACGCCGCGGATGTACGGATAGCGGACCCGGGTGGGCGAATAGGTGTACCAGGAGAATGCTGCGCCGCGGGGGCAGCCGCGCGGCTCGTATTCGGGCCTGTCCGGGCCCACCGTGGGGTAATCCGTTTCCTGCGCCTCCCAGGTGATGATCCCGTCTTTGACGTAGACCTTCCAGGAGCAGGATCCGGTGCAGTTCACCCCGTGAGTGGACCGGACCACCTTGTCGTGGCTCCACCGGTTTCGGTAGAAGGCGTCCCCCTTCCGGCCGCCTTCCCGGAACACGGCCCTCCCGTCAGCGGTCTCGTCCCAGCGGGTGAAGAACCTGCCGAGCTTGAGCATTGCGTCGGATGCGGGGCCATCAATCCCCGGAGCGGAGCCAGCCATGGTGCAAAGGTAGGGCAGCGCTGCACCCGGTGACAGGGACCCGGGCGGAATACGGGATGACACAGCGGAAACTATCGGCAAACCGGCCTCGGGAACGTGCGCAACCGCCGGTTTGGGGCGGAACGATAAACTCGGAACTGTGAGCACAGAACTTCCAGAACAGGTGTCCGATATTTTCGACCCGCAGCAGTGGCGTCTTGTCTCCGGGTTCGAGGACCTGAAGGACATGACCTACCACCGCCAGGTGGAGCGCACGGCCGACGGCGGCATCGTGCGCGACCTGCCGACGGTGCGCATCGCGTTCAACCGTCCGGAAGTCCGCAACGCCTTCCGCCCGGGGACCGTCGACGAGCTCTACCGTGCCATGGACCACGCCCGGATGACGCCCGACGTCGCCACCGTCCTGCTGACCGGAAACGGCCCCTCCCCCAAGGATGGCGGCCACTCCTTCTGCTCCGGCGGCGACCAGCGGATCCGCGGCCGTGACGGGTACAAGTATGCCGAAGGCGAGACCAGGGAAACCATCGATCCGGCCCGCGCCGGACGGCTGCACATCCTGGAGGTGCAGCGCCTGATGCGCACCATGCCCAAGGTGGTTATCGCCGTCGTCAACGGCTGGGCCGCCGGCGGCGGGCACAGCCTGCACGTCGTCTCGGATTTGACCATTGCGTCCCGTCAGCACGGCAAGTTCAAGCAGACGGACGCCACCGTGGGCAGCTTCGACGCCGGCTACGGCTCCGCGCTGCTGGCCCGGCAGATCGGCCAGAAGAAGGCCCGCGAAATTTTCTTCCTGGCCCGTGAATACTCCGCCGAGGACATGGTGGCCATGGGCGCCGTGAACGAGGCCGTGGACCACGAGAACCTGGAGAAGGTGGCCCTGGAATACGCCGCCGACATCGCCCGGCAGTCCCCGCAGGCCATCCGCATGCTGAAGTTCGCCTTCAACCTGGCCGACGACGGCCTGGCCGGACAGCAGGTCTTCGCCGGCGAGGCCACCCGGCTGGCCTACATGACCGACGAGGCAGTGGAGGGCAAGGAAGCCTTCCTCGAAAAACGGGACCCCGACTGGTCCTCCTTCCCCTACTACTTCTAGGCCGCCGCTACATGGAACTGCTGACCGTCCATACTCCCGCCGGCTTCAATGCCGAAACGCTGCTGGCCCCGCTGGCCGAAGCCCTCGCCGGCGAAGGCCCCGCGGTGGCCCCGCACGCCAACCCGCACCAGACCTTCTCCGGTGAGCTGCCCAACGATGACATTGCCCTGGTCATCAGCACCTCCGGGTCCACGGGCACACCCAAACAGACCATGCTCACCACCGATGCCCTCGCGGCTTCCTCCATGGCCACGGCGATGGCACTGGAGGCCGACGGCCAATGGCTGATGGCGTTGCCGGCGCACTACATTGCCGGAATCCAGGTGCTGATCCGGTCCCTGTACGCCGGAACGCAGCCCGTCTTCATGGACACCTCCGGGTCCTTCAGCGCCGCGCGCTTCACCTCCGCGGCGGCCGAGATGACGGACCGGAACCGTTTCACCTCCCTGGTTCCCACCCAGCTGCACCGGCTGCTGAGCAACCCCGAACCCGAGACCCTGCGCGTGCTGCGCCGCTTCAACGCCATCCTGCTCGGCGGGGCGCCCGCCGGTGCGGGGCTGCTGGCCGACGCCGCGGCCCTGGGCCTGAACGTCGTCACCACCTACGGCATGAGCGAAACCTGCGGCGGCTGCGTGTACGACGGCGTTCCCCTGCCCGGGGTCGACGTCGTCGTCGAATCCGGCTCGCTCTGGATTGCCGGGGACATCCTGGCCGAGGGCTACATGGGCCAGCCGGAGCTGACCGCCGAGCGGTTCCGCTTCAATTCAGGAAGACGCTGGTACCGCACCGATGACGCCGGCAGCGTGGAGAACGGACGAGTCACCGTGTCCGGCCGGCTGGACGACGTGATTGTCAGCGGCGGCATCAAGATTTCCGCGGCCGCCGTCTCAGCTGCCATCGAACAGCTGCCCGAAGTCTCCCAGGCGGTGGTTTTGGGCCTGGACAGTCCGGAGTGGGGCAGTCTGGTGGGCGCCGCCGTCGTCGGCTCCGTGGATCCCGAAAAGGTCAAGGACGCAGTCCGCTCAACCCTTGGAAAGCCCGCGGTGCCCAAGGTGGTGCTCCTGCTGGAGGCCCTGCCGCTGCTGCCCAACGGCAAGACGGACCGGCTGGGGCTTCGCCGCCTGCTGGCCGCCGCCGGACACACGCACCCCTGAGCCGCAGCGCCCGGGTCTTTCGCGCCGCACGGCTGCGGAAGAATAGAACGTGAACAACCATTACTCGAGTTAAAGGACTTTGATTGTGGCTACAGCCGCGCAGTGGTTAGAAGGAGCCCGCCCCCGCACCCTGCCGATGGCGGTGGCGCCAGTCATCATCGGTACGGCCGCGGCGTACGATCTGGGTTCCTTCAAGCCCCTGCACGCCGTCCTGGCGGCGCTGGTGGCGATGCTGCTGCAGGTGGGCGTGAACTACGCCAACGACTATTCCGACGGCATCCGCGGCACTGACGACAACCGGGTGGGCCCGCTGCGGCTGACCGGTTCCGGCGCGGCGCCCGCCAAGCAGGTCAAGTACGCGGCCTTCGCCTGCTTCGGCGTGGCCATGGTTGCCGGGCTGGCCCTGATCATCCTGTCCTCCACCTGGTTCCTGATCCTGGTGGGCGTGGGCTGCGTCGCTGCGGCCTGGGGCTACACCGGCGGCCGGAACCCCTACGGCTACATGGGCCTGGGCGACATCTTCGTGTTTGTTTTCTTCGGCCTGGTGGCAACCCTGGGCACCACCTACACGCAGGCCGGGCAGGTCAGCGTTCCGGCGCTGATCGGCGCCGTGGGCACCGGACTGATTGCCATGGCCCTGCTGATGGCCAACAACGTGCGGGACATCCCCACCGACCGGGAAGCCGGCAAGCGGACCCTGGCTGTGCGGCTCGGCGACGAGGCCGCCCGGATCAGCTACGTCATGATGCTGGCGCTGGCCATCCTGCTGCCGCTGTTCCTCGCGGCTGACTATCCCTGGGTGCTGCTGGTGCTGCTGCTCATCCCGGCCTGCCTGATGCCGAGCTGGCTCATGCTCAAGGGCAAGAAGCGCCGGAGCCTCATCCCTGTGCTGCAGCAGACCGGGCTGATCAACCTGGGCTTCGCCCTGCTGTACAGCCTCGGACTGGTACTGACCCGGGTGCTCGCCTAGCTTCCGGCTGACGTTTCGCGGCGGTTAGTTGTCGCGGGGCTTGCGGTCGTTGTCGATCTTGATGTCGGGGTGGGCATCGAGCATGCTGTCTTCGGCGCCGGCGTCCTCGAGCTCGCCGCGGTTGCGGGTCGGGGGCGCGTCACCGTGGAAGCGCTTTTGCACGTTGCGGGCTGCGGCGTCGCGCATGTCGCGGAAGAACAGGTACGTGACGCACCAAGCGAGGACTGCTCCGACGATCGCCGAGAGCACCAGGCCCAGGCCCAGCCAGACGCATGCTGCGAAGAAGATGGCCACCAAACCAAGGCGGAGAGCGGTAAATTTCCAGAAAGCCACAGGGCCATTCTAGTTCCTCTTCAGCTTTGGGATGTCGTCGCTTCGGCCTCCGGGCCATAACCGACCCGCCCGGTCCGAACCGGGAAGACACAGCTGTGCCCTGCTCCACTACAATTGGTTCATGCCTCGCCTCGTGCTTTTCGGTGTCATCATCGTCGCCGCCGTAATCATCTACGCCATCATCGACTGTGTCATGTCCCGGGCCCAGGAGGTGCGCAGCATCTCCAAGGTCGCCTGGCTCTTCACTATCGTGCTGCTGCCGGTGCTCGGCGCCCTCCTGTGGTTCCTCTTGGGCCGCCCGAGAAGCGGTCCGGCGCCCAAGAACCGGGCACCCCGCCATCCCACCGCCCCGGACGACGACCCCGATTTCCTGCGCAACCTCGAGATCCGGCGCCGCCAGCAGGCGAAGGAAGCAGAGCTGAAGCGACGTGAAGCCGAGCTGCGGGCGCGCGAGAAGCAGTCCGGGCACAAGAAGAACGACGACGAAAAGCCCAGCGCCTAGAAGCCTGCCTTAGCTCGACTCCAGCGAAACCCGCCTTCCGGCCAATCCGGGGGCGGGTTTTTTGTTGGTGCGGGGCCGGGCTTCCGGTTGGCGGGGCCGGTTTCCGCACTGGTTCCCACCGCTTGTTGACCCGTGGGGCTGATGTGGTCACACCAGTCACACCAGCCTCAAAGACTGGGAACCCGTGCACCCCGGACCACACCCCGGGCTCCCGCCGGCCCCCGGACCACACGCCGCCCCGCCCCGGCGCCGCCCCGGACGCGCAGCGACCCAGCGACCCGGCGACCGCCCCGCGCCGGCAACAACACGAGACAGCAAAAAACCCGCCTGCCGGCGAACCGGGAGGCGGGTTTGGAGCTGCGGGCACCGGGCCCGCGGGAAATCGAACGGGTCAGACGCCGGAGTAGCTGTGCAGACCGGCGAAGTACACGTTCACGATCGTGAAGTTGAAGATGATGCACAGGTAGCCGACGATCGACAGCCAGGCGGCACGGGTGCCGGTCCAGCCGCGCGTGGCACGGGCGTGCAGGTAACCGGCATACACGACCCAGATCACGAAGCTCCAGACTTCCTTGGTGTCCCAGCCCCAGTACCGGCCCCAAGCCTGCTCGGCCCAGATCGAACCGGCCATCACGGTGAAGGTCCACAGCACGAAGGCGACGGCGTTGATCCGGTAGGCGAAGTTCTCAAGGCTCTGCGCGGAGGGCACGATCCGCAGGAACGCCAGCTTGGACGCTCCGCCGGCGCGGATCTTGGACTCGCGGTCGGCCTGCAGCAGCTGCAGCACGGACATGGCGAAGGTCAGCGTGAACAGCGCCGACGCAATGACGGCCACCGAAACGTGGATGACGAGCCAGTAGCTCTGCAGCGCCGGAATCAGGTGGGCCACCGGCGTCGGGAAGCCAATCGTGGCCACCATCATCATGATCAGGACCAGGGCCAGCACCAGGGTTCCCAGGAAGCGCAGGTCGCGCCGGAGCAGGACCAGGAGGAACACCACGGCCACCACCAGGGCGCCGGTGGTGCAGAACTCGTACATGTTGCCCCAGGGCACGCGGTGAGCCGCGAGGCCGCGGGCGACGACGGCGGCAGTGTGGATCACTGCGCCCAGGACCGTGAGGGCGACGGCGACGCGAGCGCTGTTGCGGCGGGCCCCGACGTAGCCCATGGAGGCGTCGGCGGTCTGTGCCACCGGTGAGCCGTCGGCGTCCCAGCCGCGGACGTTGCCGTCAGCCAGATAGCTGTCGTCGCCGGAGGTTCCGGAGCGGCCGGAACCCGTGGAGCGCGAACCGGACACCGCCCCGGCCGGAACCGCTGCGGAGCTCTGCTGCGTCAGCTTGGACTCCACTGCCTTGATGGCCTTGCTGCTCTGCGCGAGGTCCCAGGTGAAGGCCAGGAACGCCACCGTATAGGCGAACGCCGCCAACAGCATGAACAGCTCGCTGTACTCAGCGAGGGTGTAGTCAATGGAGGGCATTACGAGTCCTTACCTGTTTCCTTCTCCTGAGCGGCTTTGCTGTCCGCCGCTGATGCTCCGGGCGCTGAGTCCCGGCCTGTGCTGTGTGCTCCGGTATCCGGAGCGGATGTATCCCCCGCGCCATTGTCCTCCACCGCTCCGCTGCCCGCCAACCACTGCTTCTCCAGCAGGGTCCGGACGGCGGCTGCCTCGCTGGTGAGGCGCTGGTCTTCGCCGCGTGCCAGCAGGCCGTATTCGACCATGATGCGCCCGTCTTCATGGGTGCCGGTGCGGATCCAGACCCGGCGCCGCGCCAGGAACAGGGAAGCGGCCAGGCCGGCGAGCGAGAGCGTGGCAAAACCGAGGACCCACATCTTGGCCGGGTCATAGTGGATGTCCAGGGCGGCGTAGCGCTTGATGCCCTCGAACGTGATGGATCCCTTGCCCTCGGGCAGGTCGTACGTCTGGTTGGCGCCGAGGACGATGCCGCCGGCGTCCAGGGTGCGACTGTTGAGCTCGGTCAGGTTCTCGGTGTCGAGCACGTAGACGTTGCTCGGCACTCCTTCGTCCAGGCCGAGGTCACCGTAGTAGGCGTTCAGGTTCAGCTGGGGGTTGAACGGATCCGGATCGCCGGAATAGGAGACGCCCTGCTCATCCAGCATGGCCGTGGGCAGGAAGAAGCCCACAAAGCCCAGCTGGTCCGGCTTGGCGTCCGGAGCCTTGATCACCATCAGGGAGGTGTACATTCCGTCGCTGGGGACCGTGACAACCGGACCCTGCAGCGCAACGTTGCCTTCGCCGTCGCGCACCGTGACGACGGGCGCGTACCCGTTGCCCACCAGGTAGACGCGGCTGCCGCCCACGGTCAGCGGCGCGTTGACCTTCAGCGTTTCAGCGTGCTCGGCGGCGTCCGGGCTCTCCTTCACGGTCATCTTGGCCTCAAAGTCGAGGGGCTGGCCGTAGTGGGTCTGGGATTCCCGGTCGAACTGGACGTTGAACTCGTCGAGCTTCAGCGAGTAGGGCTCCAGCTGCTCCTCGGTGAAACTGGTGCCGGGAGTGAACGAGTCGTAGCCGACCAGGGTGTTGACGAACGACTCCCCCTCCACCACGATCTTCTGGCCGTTGTAGCCGAACAGCCCGCCGACGGCGATTGACACCAGCACGCCGATCAGGGCGGTGTGGAACACCAGGTTCCCCACCTCCTTGGCGAAGCCGCGTTCCGCGCCCACGGACGGCCGGGCGCCGTCGAGGTCGCGGACGTCCACCCGGTAGCCGCGCTTGCGCAGCAGCTGGGCCGCCTGTTCGACGGCGGAGCCGGCGGTCAGGCCCGACGACGCCGGGATCACCAGCGTGCCGTATTCCGGCAGCCGGGACAGGCGCTGGGGCGTGCGGGGAGGCTTGGACCGCATGGCCCGGTAATGGGCTTTCGCCCGCGGAATGACGCAGCCGATCAGCGAAACGAACAGCAGCAGGTAGATCGCGGAGAACCAGACGGAGGAGTAGACGTCAAAGAGCTGGAACCGGTCCAGCCACGGGCCGGTGTCCGGGTTGTCCTTCAGGTACTGGGTGACGACGGCGGGGTTGGCCGGCCGCTGCGGAAACAGCGATCCCGGCACCGCCGCCACTGCCAGCAGCAGGAGCAGGAACAGCGCCGTGCGCATGCTGGTCAGCTGGGTCCAGGCCCAGCGCAGCAGGCCCAGCGGTCCGAGGGAGGGCAGCTGGACATCGCCGGCGCCGCCCTTGCGGCCGCCTTTGCCGCCCTTGCCGCCTTTGCCGCCCTTTCCGGACGCGCCGGCAGCACTGCCGCCGTTTTTCTCGGCTTCGGTCAAAACATCCGGTTCACGGTTCAACTGGTTCTCATAGTTCTTTGAAGGGTTCATGCTGGGCAGGAGCTTTGCCAGACTGCGGTTCAAGGTTCATCAAATCGGCAGGGTCACACTATCCAACCAACCTTGGAGATTGTTGATCCAGATGTTCCAGACACCTGTGAGCATCAGGACGCCCAGGACAATGAGCATGCCGCCGCCGAACCGCTGGAGGGCGAGCCGGTGCCGGCGGAAGACGCCGAGCGCACCCATCCCCCGCCGGAATCCCAGCGCGATGAGCAGGAAGGGAAGCCCCAGGCCGAGGCAGTAGATGAAGGTCAGGAAGGCGCCCTTGGCGGCCGTGGCGTCATCACCGGAGAAGGAGAGCAGCTGGACGGCGGACAGGGTCGGGCCCAGGCACGGCGCCCAGCCCAGCCCGAAGGTGATGCCCAGCAGCGGCGCGCCCCAGAGCCCCGCCGGCGGGCGGGCGGCGATTTTGCGGTCCCGCTGGAACCAGCTCAGTCCGCCCATGAAGACAATGCCGAGCAGGATGATGGCCGCTCCCAGGACCTGCGGAATCCAGGCCTGGTCGGAACCGCGCAGCCAGCCGCCGAGCTGCCCGACGCCGGCACCGATGATGACGAAGACGGCGGAGAATCCCAGCACGAACAGACCGATCCCGGCCAGCATCCGCCCGCGGCGCTGCTTCTGCAGATCGACGCCGGTCAGCCCGGTGACGTAGCCCAGGTAGCCCGGGACCAGCGGCAGCACGCACGGTGACAGGAACGACACCAGCCCGGCCAGGGCGGCAACGGGAATGGCCAGCAGCATGGACCCGTTGAGGATGGTCTCGGCGAAGACATTGGCTGCGGGCAGGGCTGCCGCGGGAACGGCGGCGGTTACGGCGGAGGGCACCATACCGGCTAGGCTGCCAGCGCGTCGGAGATCAGGGCCTTCAGGGTGCTCTTGTCCGCCAGCCCGAGGATGCGGGCGGCAACGCGGCCTTCGCGGTCCAGCACCAGGGTGGTGGGAACGGCCGACGGCGGCACGAACTGCGTCATGGCCAGCAGGATTCCGCCGTCCTTGTCCTGGAAGCTGGGATAGGGAATGCCGAAGGAGCGTTCAAAGGCTTCAGCCGTGCTGCGCTCGTCGCGGATGTTCACGCCGTAGAAGCGTGCCCCCTCGGGCTCGAACATTCCGTGCAGTTCCACCAGGTCCGGAGCTTCCTTCCGGCACGGGGCGCAGGCCGCATACCAGAAGTTCAGAACCACCACGTCGCCGGCGAATTCGGCGGATGAGACGGCGGTGCCGTCAAAGAGGGTGCCCTCAAGCCGCACCGCTTCACCGCGCTGGTCTGCGGCATACTCGGTGACCGATCCGTCCCCGGCGATGTAGTTCTTGTTGTCGCCGGCCTTGGCCTGGGCAGCCAGCGGATCCTCGACGGCGCAGCCCGCTGCTGCTGTCACCAAGGGCACGCCAAGAGCCAGGCCGGCGCCGAGCTTCAGGAAGGAGCGGCGGCGCATGGCATCCGGCTGGGGAGTGCTCTGAGGGTTTTTCAACTATTTCCAGCTTTCATCGCGGCGGGGCGGCCACTTCTACAACGCGTAGTAAGTCTATTATGCGCCCGGAATATTCGCAGCACCGGGCAGAAGGTCGGCGGAGGGCTCCGCATACCGGACCCCGATCAGCTTGTCGCCGTCGAACTCCAGCGTAGTGACCGAGGTCAGCGTGCACTGGCGCTGGCGGGGATCGTGCCAGAGCTTGCGACCCTCGGCGGCAAGCCGCGTGACCCAGATGGGCAGCTGGTGGCTGACCAGCACGGCCTCGGCTCCGTCCCCGCCCAGTACAGCGGCCTGCATCCGGGCATCATTGACGGCGGTCATCACGCGTTCCACCTGGACTGCGTACGGTTCACCCCAGGACGGCTTGAAGGGGTTGTACATCAGAGGCCAGTACCGCGGGTTCCGCAGCCGGCTGGTGACGCCGGAAAGGCCTTCGAAGCGGTTGGTCGCTTCCAAGATGCGCTCGTCGGTGGTGATTTCCAGCCCGAGGGCGGCCGCGATCGGCGCCGCCGTCTCCTGGGCCCGGGTCAGCGGTGACGCGACCAGATGCACCAGCTTCGCGCCGTCGTTCTTCCGGCTTTCAAAGTGGCCGGCCACCCGGCGGGCCATCTGCTCCCCCAGGTCGGACAGGTGGAACTCGGGCAGGCGCCCGTAGAGGACTCCGTCCGGATTGAAAACTTCTCCATGGCGGACAAGGTGGATCGAGGCTCGGGACATGTCGTTAAGTTTCGCAGAGAGAGCGCGCTGAACTAAATCTGCTAAATACTTGAAGCTTGAACGAATCCGTGCAACAGTAGATGCAAATGCATGAACATGCACCGGGGTTCCGCCCCGGCACCCACCAGCAACAGGAGAACAGCATGACCCCCAACGGGCTCACCACCGGTACGTGGAACCTCGATGCCTCGCACAGCGAGATCGGTTTCACCGTCCGTCACGCCGGCATCAGCAAGGTGCGCGGAAGCTTTGACAAGGTCACGGCCGTGATGGAAATCGGTTCCTCCATCGAAGAGTCGACCATCAACGCCGTCATCGACGCCGCGTCGTTCAACTCGAATGACGCCAACCGCGATGCCCACGTCAAGGGCGCCGACTTCTTCGACGTCGAGCAGTTCCCCGAACTGACGTTCGCCGTCACCGGCGTCGAAGGCTCCGGTGAAACCTACAAGGTTGCCGGGGACCTGACGATCAAGGGCACCACCCTTCCGGTCATCCTGGACACGGAGTTCAACGGCGTGGCTGTGGACCCCTTCGGCGCCACCCGCGCCGGATTCTCCGGCACCACCGTCATCAGCCGCAAGGACTTTGGCCTGACCTGGAATGCCGCACTGGAAACCGGCGGCGTCCTGGTCGGCGACAAGGTGACCATCAGCGTCGACGCGGCGTTTGTGGCGGCAGCCTGAGCCTGCCTCCGCGCACGGCCTGAACAGGCCACCTCAAAGGACATTCCGGCCACCGGCCGGGGTGTCCTTTGCCGTTTCCCCAAACCGCGTGTCCGCGATCGGCCGAGCCCCGGCGACGGACGGCGCACGCCGCGATAGGCTGGAGAAATCCGGTTGTGGTTCCCGGCCGAGATCCGGGGCTTCGGCCGACCGGAATCTCGCGGTGCCTGACCGCACCCGACACCCAGGACCCAGACACCGCTGGAACGGAAGGACCCTCACATCCGACCGAAGCAGCGTCTGCACCAACTAGCAAGTAGGCGGCAATGAGCACACCTCCGAATAGTCCGGACCCCCGAGACCCGAACCGTCCCCGAGATTCCAACACTGCCGCCGACGAGCCGAAGTACGGCCAGCGGCTCCCCCAGACTCCCCAGCCGGGGCAGCCGGGGCACGGCCAGGGACAGTACGGCCAGAACCAGCCCGGCCAGAACGACCAGCCCTACACCCCGTACGGGCAGCCGGGGATGCCGAATGCCGCCGGGCAGCAGACTCCGTCCTCCGGGCAGCCTTACGGACAGCAGCCGTATGGACAGAACCCCTACGGGCAGCCGCAGAGCCCGTACGGCTATCAGTCGGCGCAGCCCTCCGGGTATGGGTATCCGGGCCCCGGGCAGGCCCCGGGCAGCAAAGGGGCACCGCCCCGCGAGGTCATGACCGGATTCTGGCTGATCCTGGCCGCCGGGATCCTGACCCTCATCTACATGATCGCCTCATCGCTTTCCATCTCGGCGGCAGATATTTTCAGCACGGTGTCCCCCGAGGACCGGCAGATGTTTGAAGACGCCGGCATGACGGAAGAGACGGTGCGGAGTTTTGCCGCCACCACCGGGATCGTCATGTCCCTGATCGTCCTGGGCATCTACGTCCTGATCGCTTTCCTGATCCGCAGCGGCAAGAACTGGGCGCGGATCATCGGAACGGTCTTTGCCGCGTTGTCCGTCGTCGGCGTGCTGCTCTCCCTGGTGACCGGTCTGGCGTTCTCCTCCCCCATCGAGCTGATCTCGTTGCTCGGTTCGCTTGCCGGCATCGCCGGGATCGTCATGCTCTACCGCCCGCAGGCGCAGCCGTACTTCCAGTCGCGGCCGCGGTTCGGTCCCTACTAAGCGGTACGCCTCAGCTGCCGATCAACGGCACGGTTCAACGGCGAAAGGGTCGGTCCGGAAAACGGGCCGGCCCTTTTTGTCACCTGCGCAGGCTTCAACCGTCCTCTTCTGGTCACACCGCAGGGGAAGCGCTGTAGCGTTTGATCACCCGCTGGGATGGCAGCTCAAACCCGGCGCGGAGCGTATCCCTTTTCCCGAAGGCGGCACCGAGGATGAGTCCACTTCACGCTTCCCCAAATCCACTGCGGCGCCGTGTGCAGGTGCTCGGCAAAAAGGCCCGCGGAGCCCTCGGCTCCCGTATTCGGTCCCTCCGTCGGCGGCGGCGCGCAACCACTTGGCCGACAGTGGCCGTGATCCCGCCAAGGGTGGAACCGGTGACGACCCTGACAGCGGAACCGGAAGGGGCAGAATCGGCGGAGGCTGAAAGGGCGGTGGCAACCCTGACGGCGGAACCGGAAGCTGAAACGGCGGAGGCAGAACCGGCGGTGGCAACCCTGACGGCGGAACCGGAAGCTGAAACGGCGGAGGCAGAACCGGCGATCGAAACGACGGCCGAGATCCTGATAGCCGAACCGATGATCGAGGAAACTCCGGCGGACCCGGACCCGGACCCCGGGACGGCGGTGGCAACAACCCTGACGGCGGACCCGAAACCGGAGCCCGAGACGGCGGTGCCAACCCTGGTCTCGGAACCGGAACCGGAACCGGACCCGGAGCCCGAGACGGCGGTGCCAACCCTGACGGTGGACCGAGAGCCAGAAACGACCCCCCTGACGGCTGATGAACCGGCGACGGCCACGGCGGTGCCGACCCTGACGGCAGAGCCGGCCCTCGAGACAACGCCGTCGGACCCGGGCCTGGGCCCGGAGCCCCGAACGGCGGTGGCGACCCTGACGGCGGAACCGGAAACGGACCCGGCCACACGCTCCGGGACACCACCGGACGCACCACCCATCACAGCACCTGAAACCCCGCAGATGCCTCCCGGCGAAGAGGCGGCTGCACTCCCCCTGTCCGGCCGAATCCCGTTTGGCCGCACGGCGGGCGGCGTTTCAGTGCCCGCACCGCCCGCAGCCACTCCACGGCCGGCGGTGCCGGCACGGATTCCCTACCGGGAGTGGAAGGGCCGACGTCCGCGGGCAGTGGGACTGTCTTTTGCCGCCATCGTGATGGCCGGCATCATCAGTCTCGGCGGAGGCATAGCGGCGAGCCGCGCCCCGGTCACGGAACCTCCGGCCTATGCCGGCCTGCTCGAGATATTCGGCGTCGACGCCGCAGAATATGTAACCACCATCCAGACGGTCACACTCGCCACCGCCCTGGTGGTCTTCGGTCTCTATCTGCTGGTCGCCGTCCTGATACGGGAGGGCCGGAACTGGGCGCGCATCGGCGCCTCGGTCTTGGCTCCCATGGCACTGGTAGCGACCATGCAGGCCGCGGCCGTGTTGCAGGTGTTTGCCGTGCTGGTGGCAATCGCGGGACTCTCGCTGCTCTATCTGGACGAATGCAACAGGTACTTTCGACCCCGGCGCAGCCGGTACTTGAGTATGCGCTGACCGCGAGGCTAGGTGGCCAGCCGGGACCGGGCTTCGGAGGCGATGTCCGAGACTTGGGCCCGCTGTGCGTGATAGGCCAAAATCTGCAATTCGGTGGCCATGTCCACCTTGCGCACCTGAACGTGGTCCGGAACCTGCAGCACCACTGGCGCGAAGCTCAGAATACTGGTGATGCCGCACGCGACCAGCCGGTCGCAGAGGTTCTGGGCCACGTCGGCGGGGACGGACAGGACGGCCATGTTGGCCTTGGCACGGTCCAGGACGCTTTCCATGACGTCGACGGAACTGACGCGCAGCCAGCCGACTTCCTGTCCGATCACCAGCTGGTCGGCGTCGAACAGGGCAACCACCTCAAATCCGCGCGACCCGAATCCCGGATACCCGGCAAGGGCCCTGCCCAGGTTTCCGGCACCGACGATCGCCACCCGCCAGTTCCGGGTCAGGCCCAGGGCGGCCGCAATCTGCTCGCTGAGGTAGGACACGTCATAGCCCACGCCGCGGGTGCCGTAGGAACCCAGATAGGAAAGGTCCTTGCGGAGCTTGGGGGAATTAACCCCCGCCGCTTCCGCCAGCTCATCCGATGAGACCCGCTCAATGCCCTCGCCCAGCATGCTGCTCAGCGCCCGCAGGTAGATCGTCAGGCGGGCCAGCGACGCAGGCGGAATATGCCGGGCGGTAACTGCACCGGCCGGTCGGCCTGGTTCCTCGGAGATGCTCACATGTCCCTATCATTTGTTGGGTACTCCCGCGGCGGGCGCGAGCCTGTGCCGCACCTGATGCTGCCCGGTACGCCAGGTCTACCCGGTTTTCCCACTCTAAGCCCGAGGCAGGGCGGGACAAAGCCCCGGATCCTAGGCTCCCAGGAGCCGGCGGATCCGAGCCTCATCAAGCTGCCAGAAATCACGCTGGACCCCGTCGATCAGGAGCACCGGTATCTCCTCCCCAAACCGGGACGTCAGTTCCGCATCGCCTTCAATGGACTGTTCGCGCCAGCTGATGGCGAGGTCAGCACGAATCCGTTCCAGAACCGCACGGGCCGCTTCGCACAGGTGGCAGCCCGGCCGGGTGAGCAGGAGGAGATCTGGGGACGTGTCCGAGGAGGTCATACTTCTAAAATAGCCGCCCGGTCCAGTACCTGCGTTCCGCCGAACGGGCGACCGTGACCCCGGCGACTTAATGCGTAGACTCAGGGGTATGCCCCGAACCACCGCAGTACGAGCCGCCGAGCCTCCAGCAGCGGCGGTCAAACCTGGCGAGGCTGCGTTCTTTGATGTGGACAACACCCTGATGCGGGGAGCCAGCCTGTTCCATGTGGGCCGCAAGATGTACCAGCGCAAGGTTTTCACGCTTCGGGAGGCGTTTGGCTTCGCCCGCAAGCAGGCACGGTTCATGCTGCAGGGCGAGAACCTCAAGGACGTGCACTCGGTGCGCGACGCCGCCCTGAC
Source organism: Arthrobacter sp. zg.Y820 (assembly GCF_030125555.1). Lineage (NCBI taxonomy): Bacteria > Bacillati > Actinomycetota > Actinomycetes > Micrococcales > Micrococcaceae > Arthrobacter > Arthrobacter sp. zg.Y820. The sequence continues at coordinate 390,005 of NZ_JASKLX010000001.1, read as the reverse complement.
TTTGGCCACGGGCCTCGCCGCGGCAGATATCAGGGTCCTCGGCGAAGAAGTCTACGACGAGATGATCGAATCCAAGATCTGGCCGGGAACCCGGGCGCTGACCGAGCAGCACATGAAATCCGGCCGTCCCGTCTGGCTGGTCACCGGCACGCCCGTTGAGGTGGCTTCAGTGATCGCGGACCGGCTGCACCTGACGGGCGCCCTGGGAACTGTGAGCGAAATCGACGACGGGCTTTACACGGGCCGTTTGGTGGGCGAATTCCTGCACGGCCCGGCCAAGGCCGAAGGCGTCAAGGTCCTGGCGGAAAAAGAAGGCCTCGACCTGGGCCGCTGCTGGGCCTACAGCGATTCCTACAACGACGTGCCCCTGCTCAGCATTGTCGGGCACCCGGTGGCCATCAACCCGGACTCCCGGCTGCGCCGGCATGCGCGGGACCGCAATTGGCCCATCTATGACTTCCGCTCGGGACGCCGGGCCGCCACCCTGGGCTTGAAGAGCGCCACCGTGGCCGGGGGCGCCTACGGGCTGTGGCGGGGCTTCTCCTGGGTCAGGTCCCGCTAGCGCCGGGAAGGCGCCCGCGCGTTTAAACAACAAACCCGCCGGCTCCGAAGTGCACGGCGGGTTTGTCCAGGAAAGATCCTGGTTACTTCTTGTTGCGACGCTGGTGGCGGGTCTTGCGAAGCAGCTTACGATGCTTCTTCTTGGCCATACGCTTGCGGCGCTTCTTGATTACTGAACCCACAGAGTCCTCACAAACTTGAAATAGTCAGACGCCGGCTCCAACGCTTCGGCACCGTTGGCACCCGCGCGTCGACACCGGCAGATAGTTGCCACGATGTAAAACGTTCTTTAACAGGGTACCGCCTCGCCGCGGTATCCAGTGACAGCGCTACGCAGTGTCCGAGCGACGGTCAATCACGGCGTTTTTCAGCACCTGCTGGACCGCTGATTCGGGCACGCGGTAGGAGCGCCCGAAACGGACAGCGGGCAGCTCGCCCGAATGCACCAGCCGGTACACGGTCATCTTGGACACACGCATGACATCCGCGACCTCTGACACGGTCAGAAACCGTACGTCCGAGAAATTGCCCTCGTCTGCCATTTGCCTTGAGTTCCTTTGCTGATGTGCAACAACCGGCTGCAATGCAGCGTCAATCCGAAGACGCGGGTGCCTGCTGGGGACTGCCACTGGGTTTAACCGTCCGGTCTTCCACTCTAGTGTCTGAGGTCACCATAGTGGAAGTTCACCCGCCATCTTCAGCCGTCGACCGACCGCTTCCGCCGGGGTGCGGCGGGTTAGATTACGCCTTGGGCGAGCATGGCGTCGGCCACCCGCACGAAGCCGTTGATGTTCGCCCCCACCACGTAGTTGCCGGGAGAACCGTATTCCTCGGCCGTTCGGGCGCAGTTGTCATGGATGTTGACCATGATTTCCGTCAGCCGGCGCTCGGTGTGTTCAAAGCTCCACGAATCGCGGCTGGCATTCTGCTGCATTTCCAGCGCCGAAGTAGCCACTCCGCCCGCGTTCGCAGCCTTCCCGGGCCCGAAGAGCACATTGGCTTCCTGGAAGGCTTCAATGGCCTTCGGCGTGCAGGGCATGTTGGCCCCTTCGGCAACCGCGACAACCCCGGACTTGATCAGGGAGCGGGCGTCGCCGTCGTCGAGCTCGTTCTGGGTGGCGCACGGAAGCGCCACCGCCGCGCCGGCGTCCCAGATGGAGCCGCCGGGCACGTAGGTCGCTGAGCTGCCGCGGCGCTTGGCGTAGTCGGTCATGCGTCCGCGCTCGACCTCCTTGACCTCCCGCAGCAGCGCAACATCGATGCCCGTCTCGTCCACCACGTAGCCCTGCGAGTCCGAGCAGGCCACCACATTGGCGCCGAGCGACTGGGCCTTGGCGATCGCATTGATCGCCACGTTGCCCGAGCCGGAGACGATGACCCGCTGCCCCTCCAGGCTCAGGTTCCGGGTCTTGAGCATTTCCTCCACAAAGAGCACAACGCCGTAACCGGTGGCCTCGGGACGAACGAGGGAACCGCCCCAGCTGACGCCCTTGCCGGTCAGCACGCCGGATTCGTAGCGGTTGGTGATCCGCTTGTACTGGCCGAACAGATAGCCGATCTCGCGGCCGCCCACGCCGATGTCGCCGGCCGGGACGTCGGTGTATTCACCGATGTGGCGGTAGAGCTCGGTCATGAAGGACTGGCAGAAACGCATCACTTCGGCGTCGGACTTGCCGCGCGGGTCGAAGTCGGATCCGCCCTTGCCGCCGCCGATCGGCATGCCGGTCAGCGCGTTCTTGAAGATCTGCTCAAAGCCGAGGAACTTGACGATCCCCAGGTACACGGAGGGATGGAACCGCAGGCCGCCCTTGTAGGGGCCGAGGGCCGAGTTGAACTCGACGCGGAAGCCGCGGTTAATCTGCACCTGGCCGTGGTCATCCACCCAGGGCACCCGGAAGATGATCTGGCGCTCCGGTTCGCAGATGCGCTGCAGAATGGCGGCTTCCCCGAACTCAGGATGCTTGCGGAGCACCGGTTCCAGAGTGTCGAAAACTTCGACGACTGCCTGATGGAATTCGGTTTCACCGGGATTGCGCCGGAAAACGTCGTCGCGCACGCTGATGAGTGTTGAGTCCATGGTTGTTATTGCTCCTTCGAGTATTTCCCACGTACTACGCTAGCGGTCCGGTGCCGGGCCTGCGACGTGTGACGGGGGAAGACGCCCTAGGAGCGACGACGTCGGAACTTCGGGAACTGCCCCAGCAGATCGGCGGCGCGTTCGGCCGCCCTGCCCACGGTGCGTCCCAGATGCTGCGCGGCGACCGGATCCCCGCCGACCGGCTGCGCTTCGGCGCTTCCGGATTCCAGTGCGGCTGCCGCGGCCGCCGCTGCCGTGCGGGGATCAGCTGTGCGGGACTCGGCCATGCGGGAGTCAGCCGACGACGGCCGGCCGGCAAACAGCTGCCGTCCGGTGCGGGCCGTCCCCGAGTTGTTCCCGGCGGGACTGATCCCCGTCGCGGTGGCCACTGCGGCCACTGAAGCGAGCCGTGTGTCGGGAGTCTTTGCCGCTTGGAGCGACGGAAGGTCGAAGGCCCGGAGCCACAGCACGATCTCATCTAGCGGAGCGGTCTGCAGCGAGTAGTAGCGTTTCTGTCCTTCGGCCCGCATGCTGACCAGGCCGGCCTCCCGGAGGACCTTCAGGTGCTTCGAGACGGTGGGCTGGCTGACTTCCAGCTCTTCCACGAGGGCGCCCACGGATTTATCTCCGCTGCGCAGCGCCCCCAGCAGCTCACGGCGGGTGCCTTCCGCAATGACGGCAAAAACATCATCGATGACCATGACACCCACTTTATCCGTTCCCCGGCCAAAGGCCGGTTTCGCTGCCGGGCCGGTCCGCAGCTGCGCCGCCGCGGACCGGTTTGCCTAGTCGAACCAGGGATCAAGGCCATGCAGCGGAAAGACTTCCTTGCGGGTGGCCATCACCGTGCGGTCGATCTCGTCGTTGGGGTCGTAGCCGACTTCCCAGGACCGCCACCACAGCTCAATCCCGTCGCCCATCAGCGGCGGGGAATCCTCCCCGTACCGCTCCTTGACGTACTCCCGCCACGGTTCGGGGACCGGGGTGTTGCACCGGATGCGGCCGTTGGCCGCCACTGACATCAGCAGGCTCCAGGACCGCGGCACCACGGAAACCACGTTGTATCCCCCGCCGCCCGTGGCGATCCACCGTCCGCCGCAGAGGGTGGATGCAAGGTCGGCGATCGTCAGGGCCGCCTGCCGCTGGGTGTCCACGCTGAGCCGGAGGTTGGTCAGCGGATCATCGGTGTGGCTGTCGCAGCCATGCTGACTCACGATCACGTCCGGGGCAAAAGCCTCAGCCAGTTGCGGAACCACTGCATGGAAGGCCCGCAGCCAACCGCTGTCGCCCGTCCTGGCCGGCAGCGCAACGTTGACTGCCGTTCCTTCCGCGCCGGGGCCGCCGGTCTCATTGGCGAAGCCGGTGCCCGGGAAGAGCGTCAGCCCGCTTTCATGCAGGGAAATCGTCATGACCCGGGGGTCGTTCCAGAAGATGCTCTGGGTGCCGTCGCCGTGGTGGGCGTCGACGTCGATGTAGAGGACCTTGTTGGCACCGCCGGCGAGCAGCCGGGCGACGGCGGCCGCGGCGTCGTTGTAGATGCAGAAACCAGAGGCGTGCTCGGCGGCCGCGTGATGCATGCCGCCGCCGAAGTTCACGGCGTGCAGCACATCGCCGGAGAGGACGGCGTCGGCCGCGGCCAGCGAACCGCCCACGAGCCGCGCACTGGCGTCATGCATGCCGGCGAAAGCCGGATTGTCCTCGGTGCCGAGCCCATACTTTTCATTGGTGGACCCCGGATCCGCGCTGACGCTGCGGACCCCGGCAATGTACTCGCTGCCGTGCACCGTCCCGAGCTCCTGGTCACTGGCCACGAACGGCTCGCCCAGGGACACGCCCGGCAGGTCAAAGATCCCCAGGTCCCTTGCCAGCCTGGCGGTGAGGTCCAGGCGCAGCGGACTCATGGGATGGCCAAGCCCAAAGTTGTAGTCCAGCATGGCCTCGTGCCAGATGATGCGGGTCGGCATGACCGGAAGACTGAGTCCGCGGTTGATCATGCTGAACAGGCTACGCGATGTGCGCAATACTAGGAGACTGACACCGCGGCACGCCGCCGGACGCTGCCGGCAGCCGCATCGGTGGTTTACTACTGCGCGGAGCACCGCACCCCATCTGGAACCAAGGAAACAAGCACGAATATGGCACCCATCCGGCAGCCCCGGCTGCAGCTGCGGCAGCTAAACCCCTTGCGGGCGTTCTCCGCGCTGCGCGACTTCGTGGATGCCCTGGCTGCCAGTTCCCCCGCCCGGCTGGCCCTGATTGTCTTCGCCCTGGTGATCCTGCTGTTCACCGCCCTGCTGTCGCTGCCTGCCTCGTCGAGCAGCGGTGACGTCACTCCCCTGCACGACGCCCTCTTCACCGCAGTGTCGGCTGTCTGCGTCACCGGGCTGACCGTGGTGTCCACCGCCACGCACTGGTCCGGCTTCGGGCAGGTGCTGATCCTGATCGCCATCCAGGTGGGCGGGCTGGGCATCCTGACCATGGCATCGCTGCTGGCCCTGGCCGTGAACCGGCGGCTGGGCGTGCGCGGAAAGCTGATTGCCCAGGAAGGCATGAACACCGGCCGCCTGGGGGAAGTCGGTTCGCTGCTGCGCATCGTGGTCACCACCACCGTGGCGATCGAGCTGGTGCTGGCCTTGATCATGGCCCCCCGGTTCATGATTCTGGGAGAGTCCCCCGGCCAGGCAATCTGGCATGCCGTGTTCTATTCAATCTCCGCGTTCAACAACGCCGGCTTCACCCCGCACTCGGACGGGCTGGTGCCGTACGACGAAGATCTGTGGATCCTCGGGCCGCTGATGGCGGGGGTTTTCCTGGGCAGCCTCGGCTTCCCGGTGATCATGGTCCTGCTGCAGAGCAAATTCCACGTCAAGCAATGGAATCTGCACACCAAGCTCACACTGCTTGTCACTACCATTCTGCTGGTCGGCGGCAGCGTCCTTTGGGGCGCCTTCGAATGGTTCAACACCGCCACCATCGGCGACATGAACGTGGCGGACCGGATCCTGCATTCGGTGTTCGCCTCCGTGATGACCCGGTCCGGCGGCTTCAACCTGGTGGACATGTCCGACCTGGATTCCAGCACGCTGGTCATCACCGACATGCTCATGTTCGCCGGCGGCGGCTCTGCCTCCACCGCCGGCGGCATCAAGGTCACCACCCTGGCCGTCATCTTCCTGGCGATCGTGGCCGAAGCCCGCGGTGACTCCGATGTGCGGGCCTTCGGCAGGACCATTGCGTACAGCGCAATGCGGGTGGCCATCTCGGTGGTCGTCCTCGGCGCCACCCTGGTGGCCGTGGCCACGGTGGCGCTGCTGGCCATCACCGCTGAGACGCTGGAGCCGGTCCTGTTCGAGGTGATTTCCGCCTTTGCCACGGTTGGGCTGAGCACGGGACTGAGCGAAGCGTTGCCGCCGGCCGGCAAATACCTGCTCGCCGCCCTCATGTTCGCCGGCCGCGTGGGTACCATTACCCTGGCCGCGGCCCTGGCAACCCGGCAGCGCAACACGCTGTACCACTACCCCGAAGAAAGGCCAATCATTGGCTGACAGACCAGCTCACAACGCTCCCGTCCTCGTCATCGGATTGGGACGCTTTGGCTCCGCCACCGCTGAACAGCTGGTTAAGCAGGGCCGCGAAGTCCTCGCCATCGAGCGCGATCCGAGCCTGGTCCAGAAGGCGTCAAGCCTCCTGACCCACGTGGTGCAGGCCGACGCCACCAACATCGATGCCCTCAAGCAGCTGGGCGCGCAGGACTTTTCCTCCGCCGTCGTCGGCGTCGGCACCTCCATCGAATCCAGTGTGCTGATCACCGTGAACCTGGTGGATCTGGGCATCGAGCACCTCTGGGTCAAGGCGATCACTTCCGCGCACGGCAAGATCCTGACCCGGATCGGCGCCAACCACGTGATTTATCCGGAGGCCGACGCCGGCCGGCGCGCGGCGCACCTGGTCGGCGGCCGCATGCTGGACTTCATCGAGTTCGACGACGACTTCGCCATCGTGAAGATGTATCCGCCCCGGGAAACCCAGGGCTTCACGCTGGGCGAGTCCAACGTGCGCTCCAAGTACGGGGTCACCGTGGTGGGCGTGAAGTCACCCGGTGAGGACTTCACCTACGCGCGGGCAGACACCAGGGTGTCGTCCCGCGACATGCTGATTGTCTCCGGACACGTGGACCTGCTCGAGCGGTTCGCCGCCCGCCCCTAGCTTTCTGCGCGTCCGTCCCGCGGGGTTCTTTCCATCCTGCGGACGTTCCCGCACCGAGAGCGCAGCTATGGCGACTTCCACGCTGGGCGGCGCCATCGCGGCGCACCGAAAGCGCAGCTATGGCGGCTTCCACGCGGACCCGGCCGACGCCGCTACTTCTGCGCGGCCGAGAGCTCCGCGGTGATCTCCGCTGCCCGCTCGGCGGCGGCACGGGCCCCGCGGGCCACGACATCGGGCAGTCCCTGCTCGTCGAAGCTGCGGATGGCGGCCTCGGTGGTGCCGTTGGGGCTGGTCACGGCGCGGCGCAGCACACCGGCATCGGCGCCCGGCTCGGCGAGCATGTAGCCGGCACCGGCGACGGTGTCGCGGGCGAGGACCGCCGAGAGCTCGGGATCCAGGCCCAGCTCCACGCCGGCGCGGGCCATGGCTTCGGCCAGGTAAAAGGCGTAGGCCGGACCGGAGCCGCTCACGGCGGACACGGCGTCGACCTGCTCTTCCGGCACCTGGACCACACGGCCGGTGGCGGACAAGAGCTCGGCGGCCAGCGCCATGGTGGCCTCGGTGGCGTTGGTGCCGGCGGAGATGGACACGACGCCGCGGCCCAGCCGGGACGGCGTGTTGGGCATGGAGCGGATGACGGGCTGGCCGGCGGGAAGCCCCGCTTCCAACAGCTCCAGGGAGACAGCCGCGGCCACGCTGATCACCACGGTGCCCGGACGCAGGGCTGGGGCGATTTCCGCCAAGAGCGCCGCGACGCCCACCGGCTTCACGCCGACGACGACGACGTCGGCGCCCGCTGCCGCGGTGCGGTTGGCTTCCGGGTCATCGTTGCTGGCCAGCACGGTGAGGCCGGCGTAGCGTCCGCGCAGTTCGGCTGCCCGTTCGGGGCGCCGCACGGTGGCGCTCACCTGTGCGGGCGGCATCCCGCCGGCGAGGATTCCGCCAAGAATGGCTTCGTTCATTGAGCCGCAGCCCAAAAAGGTCAGGTGGGTATGTCCGGTATCCATGCCCCCGATTCTGTCACGGCACCCCGCGGGGCTCCGTATCGGGCTACTCCGAGATCTGGCCCAGGTTCATGCGGGCGAAGTCCAGGGTCTGCTTTAGCTGGTCCTCCCGCTCGCCGGCGCCCTTGACCTTGCGGGTACTCACTTCAATGGCCACCACGCCGGTGTACCCCGTTTCGCTCAGGTACTGCAGGGCTTCGGCGCAGCGCTGGGTGCCTTCACCGGGCAGCATGTGCTCGTCGCGCCCGTTGGGCGTGCCGTCGGTCAGGTGCACGTGACGCAGGCGGGAGCCGAGCTTGCGCAGTTCCTCATAGGAATCCATCCCGGCGATCGCGGCATGGGAGAAGTCCCAGGTGACATGCTCGTAGGGTTCCGTCACCGGATTCCAGTGCGGCAGGTAGGCCTTGGCTTCGCGGCCGCGGACCCGCCACGGGTACATGTTCTCCACGGCAATGGTTACGCCGTACTGCTCGGCGATGTGCCGCACGCCCTCGGCGAAGTTCTCCGCGTAGCCGGACTGCCAGCGGAACGGCGGATGCGCCACCACTGTCTTGGCCCCCACCTCGGCGGCCATCGCGGCGGACAGCTCAATCTTGGTCCAGGCCTTGCCCCAGACCTGCTGGGTCAGCAGCAGGGTGGGCGCGTGAATGGCCATGATGGGCTGTGAGTAGCGCTCGCTGAGTGCGCTCAGGATCTGCGGGTTTTGGCTGTCGTTGCTGCCGGTAACCATGATCTCCACGCCGTCGTAGCCCAGGTCGTGGGCGACGGCGAAGGTGTCGTGCACGCTCAGCGGATAGACGGAGGCGCTGGACAGGGCCACCGGGATGAACGGGGCGGTGTCCTCTTCCGTCAGGGAAATCTCTGGTGACGTGGTCATTCAGCTGGACTTTCCGTAGAAGTGGCTGTCAGGGGCGCCATCTCCGGCACCCGTTCCGGGAGGCGGCTGTCCGGCAGGGGGCTGTCCGGCAGCGGGCCGTCTGATTCGAAGCGCAGGGTGTCGAAGCGCTGCAGGATCAGCCCCTCGCGCAGCGCCCAGGGGCAGATCTCGAGCACCGGAAGATCGAAGGCTTCCATGGCCGCGTGGGCCGTCATGGCACCGGCGAGCACCTGCGACGCGCGGATCGGGGACACGCCGTCGAGGTTGCTGCGGTCGCTGATGCTCATGGTTTCCAGGCGCTTGGTCCACAGTCCGAGGTCGGTGCGCTGCAGCTGGCGGCGCACGTAGGGCCCGGCAGCGGACGGGGCGGCACCGGTGATGCGGGCCAGCGAGCGGAAGGTCTTGGACGTGCCGACGGCGAGGTTCGGACGGCCGCAGGCAGCAAACTCCGCCGCGGCTTCCTGCACCGCTGCCCGGATGTGCTTGCGCAGCTTCTTGATGCTCTTGGCCGTGGGCGGATCGCCCGGAAGCCAGTCGCGGGTCAGCCGTCCGGCACCCAGCGGCAGGGACAGCGCGGTCTCGGGAAGTTCGTCGGCGCCCTGCGCCATTTCGAAGGATCCCCCGCCGATGTCCAGGTCCAGCAGGGTGCCGGCGCCCCAGCCGTACCAGCGGCGGACGGCCAGGAAGGTCAGCGACGCCTCGTCGGCGCCGCTCAGTTCCTTCAGCCGGACAGTGGTTTCGGCCTCCACCCGGGCGAGCACGGCCGCACCGTTGGGTGCTTCCCGGATCGCCGAGGTGCAGAAGGAGAGCAGGTCCTGGGCGCGGTGGCGGCGGGCAAACTCCCCGGCTTCCGCCACGAAGCCGATCAACTCGCGCTGCCCCGCTTCGGTGATGGCGCCGTCGTCGTCGAGGTAGGCGATCAGCGACAGCGGCCGCTTGTGGGAGGCAAACGGCACCGGCCGGGCACCCGGATGCGCGTCCACCAGCAGCAGGTGGACGGTGTTGGACCCGATGTCGAGGACTCCTAAGCGCATGACACCATTATCCCGCGCCGAAGGGCAGCTCCCGTACACGGCAGCTGCCCTTCGGCAAACATGGGAACGGCGGCCGGATCCCGTCAGCGGCCTACTTCTTGGCCGGTGCGCGCTTGCGGGCCGCCGGCTTGCGGGCGGCCGGCTTCTTGGCCGGACCCTTTTCGCGCTTCTCCGCCAGCAGCTCGATGGCCTGCTCGCGGGTCAGCTCTTCAATGGCCGTGGACCGGGGCACCGTGATGTTGGTGATGCCGTCGGTGATGTACGGACCGAAGCGGCCGTCCTTGACCACAATGGGCTTCTCCGACACCGGATCCGTGCCGAACTCCGCCAGCGGAGCCGCTGCCTGCCGGCCGCCGCGCTGCTTGGGCTGGGCGTAGATTTCCAGCGCCTGTTCCAGCGTGATGGTGAAGATTTCCTCTTCGGAACCGATGGAACGGGAGTCAGTGCCCTTCTTCAGGTACGGGCCGAAGCGGCCGTTCTGCACGGTGATCTCGTTGCCCTCGGCGTCGGTGCCCAGGACGCGCGGGAGCTTCATCAGCTTCAGCGCTTCCTCGAGCGTGACGGTTTCCACGCTCATGGTTTTGAACAGCGAGCCGGTGCGCGGCTTGGCCTTGACCGGCTTCTTCGGCGGCTTGGGCTTGCCGTTCTTGTAGTACTCCACCGGCTGGTTCGCCAGCTCCTCGGCGGTGACCTCGGGGATCAGCTCGATGACGTACGGGCCGTAGCGGCCGTTGCGGGCCACGATGGTGCGCCCGGTTTCCGGATCCTCGCCGAGCACGCGTTCCTCCGGTCCGGCGGTTTCCATCAGCTCGATCGCCTTTTCGGCGGTCAGCTCATCGGGGGCCAGGTCCTCGGGAACGTTGGCGCGCTCGGGCTCGGTGCCTTCCGGGGCGTCGGCGGGCAGCGGGCGTTCCAGGTACGGGCCGAACTTGCCCACGCGCAGGGTGATGCCCGGCGCGATCTCGATCGAGTTGATCGCCTTGGCGTCGATTTCGCCCAGGTCGTTCACGATCGTGTGCAGCCCGGTGTCCACGCGGTCACCGTAGTAGAACTGGTTCAGCCACTCCACGCGGCCGGCCTCGCCGCGGGCAATGCGGTCCAGGTCCTCTTCGAGTTCGGCCGTGAAGTCGTAGTCCACGTAGTTGGTGAAGTGCTCCTCCAGCAGCCGCACCACGGAGAATGCGATCCAGCTGGGCACCAGGGCCTGGCCGCGGTTGGTGACATAGCCGCGGTCCATGATGGTGGAGATGGTTGCGGCGTAGGTGGACGGGCGGCCGATGCCGAGCTCTTCGAGCACCTTCACCAGCGACGCTTCCGTGTAGCGCGGCGGCGGGGAGGTCTCGTGCCCGACGGCGTTGAGGTCCGCTGCGGTGAGCGCGTCGTCGGCCTTCAAAACCGGCAGGCGGGCACCCTCGGTGCCTTCGGCGTCGTCGTCGCGGGCGGCGTCGCGGCCCTCCTCGTAGGCGGCCATGAAGCCGCGGAACGTGATGACGGTGCCGGAGGCCGAGAACTCGGCGTCCCGGCCGTCGGAAGCAACGGCGCCCAGGCGGACGGACGCCGTCGAGCCCTTGGCGTCGGCCATCTGCGAGGCGACGGTGCGCTTCCAGATCAGTTCGTAGAGCTTGAACTCGTCGCCGCGCAGCGAGGAGGCGACCTGCGCCGGGGTGCGGAACGAGTCACCGGCGGGGCGGATGGCCTCATGGGCTTCCTGCGCGTTCTTGGACTTGCCCTTGTAGACGCGGCGGGCCTCGGGCACGTATTCCGGGCCGTAGAGTTCAGAGGCCTGCCGGCGGGCGGCGTTGATGGCCTGGTCCGACAGCGCCGGGGAATCGGTACGCATGTAGGTGATGTAACCGTTTTCGTACAGCCGCTGCGCCACCTGCATGGTCACCTTGGAGGAGTAGCGCAGCTTGCGGCCGGCCTCCTGCTGCAGGGTGGAGGTGGTGAACGGTGCGGCCGGACGGCGGGTGTACGGCTTGGTGTCCACGGAGCGGACGGAGAACGACGCCGACGCCAGGTTGGCGGCCAGCGAGGTGGCTGCCGCTTCGTCCAGGTGGGCCACGGACTTGGCCTTGAGCTGGCCGAGGTCGCTGAAGTCCTTGCCGGTGGCAACGCGTGCGCCGTCCACGGAGACCAGCTTGGCCTTGAAGGACTCGGCGGCATCGGTGGCGAAGGTGCCCAGCAGGTCCCAGTAGGAGGCGGGACGGAACGCCATGCGCTCGCGTTCGCGCTCCACCACCAAACGGGTGGCCACGGACTGCACGCGGCCGGCGGACAGGCCGCGGGCCACCTTGCGCCAGAGCACCGGAGAAATCTCGTACCCGTACAGGCGGTCCAGGATGCGGCGGGTTTCCTGCGCGTCAACCATGGCGACATCGACGTCGCGCATCTCCAGCAGGGCGCGCTGAATGGCTTCCTTGGTGATTTCGGGGAAGGTCAGGCGGTGCACCGGAACCTTGGGCTTGAGCACCTGCAGCAGGTGCCAGGCAATGGCTTCGCCTTCGCGGTCACCGTCAGTTGCGAGGTAGAGCTCGTCGGCGTCCTTGAGGGCGGCCTTGAGCTCGGCGACCTTCTTCTTCTTGTCGGCGGAGACCACGTAATACGGCTCGAAGTCGTTGTCCAGGTCGACGGCGAACTTGCCGACGCCGGTCTTCTTCAGCTCGGCCGGCAAGTCCGACGGCTGCGGGAGGTCGCGGATGTGGCCCATGGAGGCCGTCACCTCGAAGCCCTCGCCCAAATAGCCGGCAATGGTCTTGCCCTTGGCGGGAGACTCGACAATGACTAACTTCTTGCCGGTCTTCTTGTCGCTCGCCTTAACTGGCACTGTTCTCCTACGTAACAAAGGTGGTTCAAAGGGTAAGGGGCCGCGCCCGAGCTCTGATGCCTGGCCCGGTTCATCCTCAGACAGTATGCGGGATGCCCCAGACCTAGGGTAACTGCATTGAATGGGAGTTGCTGACTTGCCTCCCAAAACACCGCGGCCGGGCCGGCGGGTGTCAGGGAGCCGCGGGAACCAAGAATCCGTCCAGCACCAGGTTGCGGACCTCGGCTTCCAGGCCGCGGGCAAAGTCCGGGTCCGGACGCCCCAGCAGCGCCGCGAGGGCACCGATGATCTGCCCCGTCGACAGTTCGCCGTCGCAGGCGGAAACGAACCCGGTCAGCTCGGTGCTCATCAGGTTGGTCCGGCGCAGGCCCGCACCCTGGCGCAGCAGGATCACTCCCGGGTGCTCCGCGCCGGGACGGGCGTGGCGCTCCTCCGTCACGTCGTCGGCCACTTCCAGGTGTTCATTTGCCAGCGAGGGGTGCGCGGCCAGCCAGTCAAACCGCGCGACGGCGGCGCCCAGGTGCGGCCCCACGGGCTGTTCGAGGGCGTGGGTAATCTCCTCGAACCGGCGCAGCGGCGCGGAGGCCGGGTCGGCCCGGCGGCGCAGGAAGAGGGAGCCGAAGCCGACGGCGGCCACTTCCCGGGAGGCGAAATCCGCCAGATACGCGGCATAGGACGCCAGGTACTCGCTGCGGTCCCGGTTCTCGGCGGCGTCCCGCAGCCACATCTCGGCGTATTCGGCCGGTTCCAGCACCTCGCGCTGGATTACCCAGGCATCGGTGTCCGGCGGCAGCCACGCCTCGATGCGAGCTGACCACGGAGCGGGTCCGGCGGCGCCGGTTTCGATTGCCGGGATGTCGGCAAAATCACTCGCCCGGATCTCCCAGTTGCCCAGCATCTGCGCCGTGCCGCCCGGAACGAGCACCCGGTGCAGGGTCCGCACCAGCGTTGCCACGATTTCGTCGCCGGCCAGGCCGCCGTCACGGTAGGTGAAGCGGCCCTCCGGATCCTCCCCGGCGCCCCGCGGGGTGATGACGAACGGCGGGTTGGACACCACCAGGTCAAACCGCTCTCCGGCCACCGGTTCCAGCAGGCTGCCCAGCCGCAGGGAAACCCGGTCGTGGAGCTGCTGCGGATCCACCTCCAGGGCACGGGCGTTCAGCAGCAGGTTGAAGCGGGTGAAGGCGAGCGCGCGCGGCGAAATGTCCGTTGCCGTGACGTGGCGGGCATGTCGGAGCAGGTGGAACGCTTGGATGCCGCAGCCGGTGCCCAGGTCCAGCGCCCGGTCCACGGGCCGGCGGACGGTCAGCTGGGCCAGGCTGAGCGAAGCCTGCCCGATGCCCAGCACGTGGTCGTGGCGCAGCACGCCCGGGCGCTGGTGGGCGCCGAGGTCACTGGCCACCCAAAGGTTGCCGCCGTCGGCGACGGGTCCGGCGTCCGGTGCATCAGTGTCGGGCTCGGCGGTCGTGTCAGCGTCCGCGGAGTCGGCGGGGCCAGCGTCGCTGATGCCGTACGGCCGCAGGTCGACGGCGGCGCGGAAGGCCCCGCCGTCGTCGGCCGGCGAGGGCTCCAGCAGTCCCAGCGCCAGCAGCCCCTCGGTCCGGGTCCGGGGAAAAGCGCGGTCCAGCAGCGCCCGGCCCAGGTCCTCTCCGGCCAGCCAGAGCAGGATCATCGCGTGCACCGGCGCCGGATCCTGTCGTTGCGCCTCTTCCCGGCAGCGAAGGACCGCCGGCACCAGCTGGTCACGGCCGAGCGCGGCGGCGGCGGACTCCCCCAGGAAGTCCGCCACCCCGTCAACTGTGTAGCGGGCCTCCGCCAGGTCCGAGGCGAGAGCCTCGAGCAGCGGAAGGTTGAAACTCTGGGGCGCATCGGGAACACCGGCGAAATCAGTCACCGCTCCAGTTTATGGCCGGCCGCGGCAGCCCCGGTGCCGGTGCTCCCCTGCGGTGCCCCTCTCCCGGCGGCCCTCTTCCGGCGGCCGGCTAGGCGCCCTGCAGCGCTTCCACTGCGACGGCCCTCTTTCCGGCCGCGGTGGTACGGCCCGCTGCGTGCAGTGCGCCCCGATATCCGAACACCACGGCCGGGGCAATGGTGGCTCCGGCGCCGGGATAGGTGCGTCCCATGACCGAGGCGGTGGTGTTGCCCGCGGCGTAGAGGCCCTCAATCACCGAACCGTCCTCCCGCAGCACCCGGGCATCCGGATCCGTCACCAGGCCGCCCTTGGTGCCCAGGTCCCCGGGGTAGAGCCGGACCGCGGTGAACGGGCCGTTCTCCAGGGCACCCAGATTGGGGTTCGGCTTCACGCTCGGATCCCCGTAGTAGTTGTCGTACGCGGTGTTGCCCCGGCCGAAGTCCTCGTCCACGCCGGTGCGGGCAAATCCGTTGAACCGCTGCACCGTGGAGACCAGGTTCGCCTCGGGAACCCCCATCTGCCGGGCGAGCCCGGCCAGGGTGTCATCCTTCAGGAGCAGCCCTTCGGCAGCCCACTTCTTCCGCCCGACCATGATCGCGGAGAACAGGTAGCGCCGGGTGTGCCGGGCTTCCATCACCAGCCAGGACGGATTGGCGGGCACCGTGGCGTTGCGTTCAAGCATGTGGTGCCCGAAGTCCACGTAGGACTCGGACTCGTTGAGGTACCGCACGCCCGAGGAGTCCACGACCAGCGAATGCGGCATGGACCGCTCCGCCAGCGAGAAGGCGACGCCGCCGCCGGGGGCGACGGTGGACGGCCCCCACCAGGCATCGTCCATCAGCGCGAGCGCTCCTCCTCGCTGCGCCACCAAGTCGATCACGTCCCCCTGGTCTCCTTCCGGAGCCGACGAATATTCCTGGTCCAGCCCGTGGTACTTTTTGCGCCACTCGGCGTTCCGGGCAAATCCGCCGGCCCCCAGCACCACACCCTTCCGGGTGCGGATCCGGACCGGGCGCCCGCGGTGGGTGACGACGGCGCCCACCACGGCGCCGTCGTCGTCCTGGATCAGGTCAAGCAGCGGGGAAGACAGCCAGACCGGCGTCTGCTGCTGCCTCACAACGTGCATGAGCGAGGAGGAGAGGGCACCGCCCAGCCCGTACAGCCGCTTGCCGCGGGCCAGTCCGCCGAGGGTGCGGAAGACAAAGCGGGCGCCGCGGATGAAGCCGCTGGGCGTGGACCAGGCGCGGGACAGTTCCCAGACGTCGTCGGTCGCCAGCGGCACCGGAATGCCCGACTTCGCGGCGCGGGAGGATTTAAACCACGTGCCCAGCGCCTTGGTGTCGAAGGCTTTGACCTCCAGCGACCGGCCGATCATGCCGCCGGGCTTGTCGGGGTAGTAGTCCGGATAGTCCTTGGACCGCATCCACCGCACGCCCAGCGACGAGAGAAGGGTGACGACGTCGGGAATTGAGGTCAGGAACGCGAGCTTGCGCTCGCGGGAGGAGACCGGCCCGACGTCGGCGATCACCGTCTCCATGTAGGTCAGGGCCTTCTCGGTGCTGTCCGGCACCCCGGCCTTGGCCATGAGCGGATTGTTCGGCATCCACAAGCCGCCGCCGGAGACGGAAGTGGTGCCGCCCCAGACGTCGGTGCTTTCCACCACCAGGACGTCCTGTTCCTCCTCCGCGGCCGTGATCGCCGCCGTCAGGGCCGCTGCGCCGGTGCCGACCACCAGGACGTCGACAATGCGGTCCCACTCGTCAAAGACATCCGTGTCGGCGGTTGGTTGGGTGTTTTCGGTGCGGTTGATGTGCTCGGTGCTGTCTGCGTACTCCTGCGTCATGTCTGTCCCCTGTGGCTGCTTTCCCCCGGACATCGATGCCGGAAGTAGGCCGCATGCTACATGCCCGCCAAACGGCCCGCACGGGCAGTCGCAAACGCCTGAAGCACCGGCCTTCGGAGCGGCTCGCAGGCTTCGCCGGTTCGGGATTCCCCTGCCATTTGGGGCGTCCCCCGCCGGTCCGGGATTTGCCCACCATTTCGGGCGTCCCCCGCTGCTTCGGGATTCCCCTGCCATTTCGGGCGAATCCAGCCGGTCCGCGGTGGTAGGAAACGCCCCAAACGGCCGGTTTTTCCCGGAACGGGTTTTTTATGCAGACCGACCGCAGCGTTCCCGTCAGGCTCCAAGTTGCCGCGTCCGGCGGTTCCCGGGTTCCCGGCCCCGATGTCCCTTCGGCCCTGTTCCGCCGGCCCAAATCCCCGGCTACGTGCCGTTCCTGCAACACCAACCAAGCAGAGTGTTGCCTAGGTCACATTTGTGAACTAGAGTCCAGATTCAGTTTGTGATCCCCGACAGACGCCGTCCGTGTGCCAAAACCGGACCGGCGAGTTCATGACATTGGAGTCATTACATGGCGCTAGCCCTTACCGAAGAGCACACGGACCTGTGTGCCGCGGCCTCCGATTTTGCCTCCCGCTTCGCCGACACGCTGGCGACACGCGAACAGCTTCCGGCGTACGGGGCAGGCGAACCGGCGCCGTACTGGGATGAGCTGGTAAAGAACGGCCTGCACTCCCTGCACATCAGTGAAGAACACGGCGGACAGGGTGGAACGGTGGCCGACACCGCGATTGTGGTGGAGGAGTTCGCCCGCCGCCTGGTGCCCGGCCCCTATGTCTCCACAGTTCTTGCCAGCGCTGCCGTGGCGGCAGCCGGCGACTGCAAGGCCGCGACGCGCGGGCTGGCCGAATTCGCGGAGGGGGCACGGGGTGCCCTTGTGCTTCCCGCCGGCACGGTCAGCGCAGCAGCGGCCGACGGCGGCTGGGAACTGCGGGGCACGGCACCGGTGCTCTCGCTGCTTTCGGCCGACTTCCTCGTCATCGGATTCGCCGCCGGCGGGGATACCCGGTTTGCGCTGGTCGATGTCCGGAGCGCCGGGGTCAGCCGCACGGCCGTTCCCTGCACCGACCTCACCCGCGACGCCGGCACGCTCGAACTCACCGGCCTGCTCGTCGGCAGCGAGGAAATTCTGGAAGGCCTGAGTGTCGTCCACGTGGAAACCCTGCAGGCCGGGCTCCTTGCCGCCGAAGCTTCCGGCATCATGCGCTGGGCTGTCGAGGCATCCACGGCGTACGCCAAAATGCGGGAACAGTTCGGCGCCCCGATCGGTTCCTTCCAAGCCATCAAGCACAAGTGCGCCAACCTCCTGATAGCCGCGGAGCTCGCCGCCGCCGCTGCGTGGTCCGCCCTGGTCTCGCTCGACCAGGACGAGGACCAGCAGAAGCTGGCGGCCGGCGCCGCGATTTCGGCCGCCATCGTCCCCTCGGTGGAGGCCGTCACCGAAGCCGTGACAATCTTCGGCGGCATTGGCTTCACCTGGGAGCACGACGCCCACCTGTTCTGGCGGCGCGCAATGACCCTGGGGGCGCAGGTGGGGTCCCTGAGCGAATGCCTTGTCGCCACGGGCAAGACGGCCCTCCAGCTGGACCGCCGCATCGACATCGAGCTGCCGGATGAAGACCCGGCATTCCGCGCATGCATCGGCCAGCTGCTGGACCGCGCGCAAACCCTGACAAATGAGCACGACGGCGGCCGCTGGTACTCCCGCGGGTCGCAGCGGACCTTCCTGGCCGAGGAGGGGCTCGCCGCCCCGCACTGGTCGGCACCCTACGGACTGGGTGCCACGCCGGCGCAGCAGGTGGTCATTTCCCAGGAGTACGCACGCCGCGGGCTGACGCCGCCCTCCTCCGTGATCGGTGAATGGGCGATGCCGACCATCCTGGCGTACGGCAGCGACGCTGTTAAGGAGCAGTTCGCGCTGCCGACCCTGCGCGGCGAGCTGATCTGGTGCCAGCTCTTCTCCGAACCCGGCGCAGGCTCCGACCTGGCCGGCCTGGCCACCCGCGCCGTCAAGGTGGAGGGCGGCTGGGAGCTGAAGGGGCAAAAAGTCTGGACGTCCGGCGCCCATGAGGCCGACTGGGGCATCTGCCTGGCCCGCACCGACAAGGACGTGCCCAAGCACAAGGGCCTGAGCTACTTCCTCATCGACATGCGAAGCGCCGGCGTGGAAGTCCGTCCCCTGAAGCAGTCAACCGGCGACGCGGAATTCAACGAGGTCTTCCTTGATTCGGTCTTCGTTCCCGATGCCTATCTGCTCGGAGAACCCGGGCAGGGTTGGCGCATCACCGCCACCACGCTGCAGAACGAACGGACCCAGATTTCCTCCGGCGTTTCGGTGGGAACCGAAGAGGCGCTGCGCACCATGATCAGCCAGGGCAGCTACTCCGGCAGTGAGGACGCTGCCTTCACCTCGCTCGGCCGCATTGCCGCCGTCAGCTCGGCCATCGGAGCCCTGAACCTGCGGGAGACCCTGCGCCAGGTCAACGGCATGCAACCCGGAGCGGGATCCTCGCTGGCCAAGGTCGCCCATGCCCGGCTGACGCGCGAGGCCGCGTCCCACGTCCTGGCGCTGGCCGGGCCGGGTGCGCTCTTCGCCTCGGCACCGGGCGATGCAGTGACCGGCCAGCTCGCCGTTCCGCAGGTCCTGATCGGCGGCGGAACAGTCGAAATCCAGCTCAACGTCATTGCCGAACGCATCCTGGGCCTTCCCCGGGGCTAGCCCTCCGGATCCTTCCCTACCGGCCCGCGCCGGGAAACCACATCCATGTTTCACCGAAAGGAGCGTTTCGCATGACAACGTTGACGAGCGAAACCGGCAGTACCCAGAACCTCGATTCCACCCGGCTGCGGGAACTTCTTGAGCCGAAGTCCATCGTCATAGTGGGGGCCAACACCAGGTCCACTTGGTCCCACTTCACGTACAGCAACCTGGTCTCCGGCGGGTTCGAGGGAGAGCTCTACCTGGTGAACCGCCGCGGCGAAGACTGCCACGGCCAAACCAGCTTTGCCTCGCTGGCCGATCTGCCGGAAACCCCGGACCTGGCGATCGTGCTCACGGGAACGAATTCGCTCGAAGACATTTTGGAGGAGGCCCGGGTCAAGGGCATCCGCAACCTGATCCTGCTGGCCGCCGGATTGGGAGAAGCCGGTGCCGAGGGCGCCGCCCTGCAGGCGCGTCTGGTGCAGAAGGCACGTGCTGCCGACCAGCTGATCCTGGGGCCGAACAACCTTGGTTTCATCAACTCCCACGCCAAGGTCGCGGCCTTCAGCCACATGACCCAAATGCCCATGATCAGCGGCGGTGTGGGCATCGCCAGCCAGTCGGGTGCCTTGGCGATCTACTTGCTGCCCTACATGGCATCACGGGGCGTGGGCTGCTCCACTGCGGTGACCGTCGGCAACGAGGCGATGATCTCCGCCATCGATGTCATGAGCGTGCTCGTCGACGATCCCAACACCAAGGTCATTGCCGCCTACCTGGAACAGATTTCGGATCCGGCGCAGTTCCTCAACGTCGCGGACCGCGCCCGGGCCGCCGGCAAACCGATCGTCATCTTCAAAGCCGGCCGCAGTGAGGCCTCAGCCCGGGTGGCGGCAGCCCACACGGGCTCGCTGGTGGGCGACGACACCGTCATCGACGCCGCCTGCAAGCAGTACGGCGTCATCCGGGTCGAGAACATCGAGGACCTGGTCGCCACGGCAGGCCTGATCGAAGCCTACGGCGCCCTTCCCGGGCCCCGGATGGCAGTGATCACCGGCTCCGGCGCCATGTGCGCCCTGGTGGCGGACAAGGCCGACGCCGCCGGGCTGGAGCTGCCTGCCCCGCACCAGGACACGGTGCAGGGCCTGCACGATGCCGGACTGCCCACCTTCTCCACCGTGAACAACCCGATGGACACCACCGGTTACGTCTCCGTTGACCCGACCATCCTCACCAAGGCCGCCCAGTGCTTCATCGACGACCCCAACTACGACTTCGTGGTGGTCAACGGATCGTGGCCGGCAAACCAGGCAATGGCGGACATGGGCCGGCCCACGCAGGATGAAATGCTGCGCCAGCTCACGTCCTCTCCCAAGCCGGTCATCGCGATGAGCTTCCTGCCCACCGAGGTTACGGAGTTCGGCCGCGCCTTTGCCGCCGAGCACGGCTACCCGCACGCCTCGGATTCCTTTGACCGCGGCATCCCGGCCGCGGCCCGCAGCGCCTGGTGGGGACAGCGCGCCGCCGAGCTGGCCTCGGACGGCGAGCTGCCCGCGGCGCCGGCCATCACCAAGCCGGAAGGCGCTGAGCAGTGGACCGAGGTGCAGAGCGGAGAATTCCTGCGCAGCCACGGGGTGCCGTACATTCCCGCCGCCATTGCCGCCTCTGCAGAAGACGCGGTGGCCGCCGCCGAATCCATGGGCTACCCGGTGGTGCTGAAAATCGCTTCCGAAGATATCGCCCACAAGACCGAGGTCGGCGGCGTCCGGCTCATGCTGCAGGATGCTGAAGCGGTGACCGAGGCCTACCAGTTCATCCAGGCGTCCGTGGCCAAGCTGGCGCCGGAGGCCCGGATCCAGGGCGTGGCCGTCTCGCCGATGCGGCCGGCCGGCACCGAGCTGCTGGTGGGAGTTGTCCGGGATCCGCGGTGGGGCCTGGTGCTCGCGGTTGGATTTGGCGGCGTCATGGTGGAGCTGCTCAAGGATTCCGCTGTGCGTCTGCTCCCGGTGGGACCGGCGGAAATTCGCCGGATGCTTGAATCGCTGAAGGGAATTGAGCTGCTCACCGGGTTCCGCGGCGGCGAGCCCACCGATCTGGATGAGCTGGCGGCGGTGATCTTTGAGATTTCGCAGGTTGCCGTGGGGCTCGGCGATGAGCTCGAGGAACTCGAAATCAACCCGCTGCGGGTGGCCGGAAACCAGATTGAGGCGCTGGATGCATTGATCCGCTGGAAGGACCGGTAACGCGGTGTGCGGGATCTCGGGACGCCAAACGGCGGTGGTAGTTTTGGGTGTCCACCGGATTCCCCAGCAGGAGGCAATTGATGGTTCGGCAACTCACACGCGAAACCACCGAGCTTCCCGCCTACCAGGTGGAACGCAGGCAACGGATTCTGGACGCCGCGAAGAAACTGCTCCGCGTCAGCGACTACGACTCGATCCAGATCCGCGACGTGGCGTCCACGGCGAACGTGGCGCTGGGAACGCTGTACCGGTACTTTTCGTCCAAGGAGCACCTGTACGCGAACGTCGTCTACGACTGGGGCGTGCCGTTCAATTCCGCGGACCAGGGCTGGGCGCAAGGCCTGCGCACAACGGAGCGGGTTGCCCGGCGCCTGAAGCAGGCTTTGGCTGCCTTCGAGCGGCAGCCGAACTTTTACAAGGCGATCCTCATGCTGCGCACCTCCTCCGATCCGGAAGTGCGCGATCTGATGGAGCAGCTGGTGCTGGTCCTCGAGGAACCGTTTCATGCCGACTTCTCGACCCTGTCGCCGGACGAGGCTGCGGATGTCACCGCCATGGTGTGGGCCGTCCTCATGGATCTGGTCTCCCGCGTGTTGGCAGGCAACAAGACCGTTCCCGAAGCCACCCGGGTTTTGGACCGCTTTGTGGCAATGATCGGGCTCAGGCTCGAACAGGCCGAAGCCGAACGACGCTAGCCCCTGCTTCCCGACGGGCGTTCCCATGAGCGCCCATGAGCTCGACCACGTCGCCTTCGCCGTTCCCGCGTGGGGCGCCGCCGGAGAGTTGCTGCATCGGGAGCTCGGGGCGCGTTTCGCCAGCGGCTTCAGCCTGCCGGCCTTCAGCCCCTGCCAGGTTGCCCTGGCGGAGGACATGCGGCTGGAGTTGCTGGAACCGGGCAGCTCACCCGAGTCCTTCGTTGAACGCTTCCTCTCCGAGAACGGCGGGCAAGCGGCACCGCACCACATCACCTTCAAGGTCCGGAACATTTCCGCTGCCATCGCGGGGGCGCGGGCGGCAGGCATAAACCCGATCCTCGTCAACACCGAATACCCGCAGTGGCAGGAAGCGTTCCTGCATCCCCGCGATACGGGTCTTGGATTCCTGACCCAGATGGTTCAGACGTCCCAGTCCCTGGAGGAAATCACCGAGGACAACGAGTTCAACACTGCCTGCCCCTGGGTGGAAACCGAATCCCCGCAGGCCCGGGTGCCCGTGGTCTTCGGCCTGGTTACCAATCTGCAGCGGGCGGAGTACGTGCTCCGGGATGTCCTGGGCGCCGTCGCCTTTTCACTGCCCCTGCGCGCCGGCGAACCGGCGGCCGGCGGGTTCCGGTGGTCCCAGGGTGCGGACCTCGTCCTGCAGGAAACCACTGACTCCACCGGCGTCTCGGGCCTTCGGGCCCTGGGCTTCGTGGCGGCGGACGAACCCTGGCACGGGCCCGAACACGCCGGCCTGCTCGAAGCACTCGGGGCAGGAACATTCCATCCGGAGCTCGGAATTCGGATTTCGTCCCTGCGGCTTCCGGCTCCGGCACATTCCGGATAACCAGGCCCGTCAAAGCATCCGAAAACTCCAAGGCACCGGCACCACGCCGTCCGCCTTTGCACACCACCAATGAGGAGAACAGACCTATGGGACTTCGTGGAGAAGCCGCAATCCTTGGCTATTACGAATTGCCGCCAGAACGCAAACTCGCCCGTGAAAAAACCTTCAACCTGGAACAGTGGGCCCGGCTCTCCAAGGCCGCCCTGGACGACGCCGGCCTGGACGCCACGGACGTCAACGGCATCGTGACACCCCTGATCGGGGAAGCGGACATGTTTGTGCCCTCCACCATCACCGAGTACCTGGGCATCAACGCGAATTTCGCTGAAATCGTCGACCTCGGCGGGGCAGGTTCCGCCGCAGCGGTCTGGCGGGCCGCCGCCGCCGTGGAACTCGGACTGTGCGACGCCGTGCTGGTCACCTTCCCCGGAACCCACGACGTGCCAACCGACGCACGCAAGCCCTACGTGATGGACGACAAGATGTACTTCGGTGCCTCCTCCAACGCCTACGGCTCCCCGCAGGCCGAGTTCGAAATTCCGTACGGCAATCTGGGGCAGAACGGACCCTACGGCCAGATCGCCAAGCGCTACGGGCACGAATTCGGCTACGACGAGCGGGCCATGGCCAAGATCGCCGTGGACCAGCGCACCAATGCCTGCGCCACCCCGGGGGCCATCTTCCACGGCAAGCCGATCACCATCGACGACGTGCTGGCCTCGCCCATGGTCGCCGACCCGCTGCACATGCTCGAAATCGTCATGCCGTGCCAGGGCGGTGCGGCGATTGTCATCGGCAACGCGGAGATGGCCGCCAAGTCCAAGAACCGCCCGGTCTGGGTCAAGGGCTTCGGCGAGCGCGTCCCCTACAAGACTCCGACCTATGCAAAGGACCTGATGCATTCGCCGATGATTCACGCGGCGGAGCAGGCCTTCACCATGGCCGGCATCCAACGCAGCGACGTGGACATGGTCTCGATCTACGACTGCTACTCCATCACGGTGCTGATGAGCCTGGAGGACGCAGGCTTCACCGAGAAGGGCAAGGGCATGCAGTTCGTGAGCGAACACGATCTGACCTTCCGCGGCGACTTCCCGATGAACACCGCCGGCGGGCAGCTCTCCTTCGGCCAGGCGGGCATCGCCGGCGGCATGCACCACGTCATCGACGGCGTGCGCCAGATCATGGGCCGCGCCGGCGAGGCACAGGTTGCTGAGTGCAACCGCGCCTTTGTCACCGGCAACGGCGGCATCATGAGCGAACAAACGGCACTGATCCTCGAAGGCGAATAGGACTACACACCATGAGCACCGCATACACCCCGCCGGTCCTGCAGCGACCGATGCCGGTTCCGACCCCGCTGACCAAGCCGTTCTGGGACGCGCTGGCCGAGCACCGGGTCCGTATCCAGTACTCCCCCTCGCTGGGCGAGTACATCTTCTACCCCCGGCCGCTGGCCCCGGGAACCCTGGCCGATGACTTGGAGTGGCGGGAGATTCCCGGAGCCGGAACCCTCTACACGTACACCATCTCCACCCGCCCGGTGGCCCCGCACTTCGCCAACGAGGGCACCCTCGTCCTCGCGGTCGTGCAGTGGGACGAGGGTCCGAAATTCTCCACCGAACTGGTCAACGTGTCCCACGATGACATCAAGGTGGGCATGCGGGTAAAGCCCGTGTTCTGTGATTACCCCGAAGCAGGAATAACCATGCTGCGCTACGAACCGGAGATCTGAACATGACAACCACCACCGATTTTGTCCTGCCGCCCGTTACCCTCCGTATCGGCGGCGAGGCGCGCACCACCGGCGCCGGCGTCCACACCCACATCAATCCCGCCACCGGCAAGGCCGGTGCACCGGTTCCCCTGGCCGGTGTGTCCGACGTCGACGACGCCGTCAACGCCGCGCATCAGGCCTTCGCCGTGTGGCGGGCCACGCCCGCCGGAGCCCGGTCCAAGGCGCTCCTGAAGCTGGCGCAGCTCGTGGAGGAACACACCGAGGACTTCGTGGAGCTGGCGATCGCGGACAACGGCATTGCCCGGTCCAACGCGTATCCCACGGTTACCGCAGCCACGGACTGGATCCGGTACTACGCCGGCTGGGCCGACAAGCTTCCGCTGGGCCGGATCACCTCGGTGGTCGGCGCCGGTGGGTCCTTCGGGCACACGCTGCGCCAGCCCTACGGCGTGATTGGTGCGATCATCACGTGGAACGCTCCGCTGATGTCCCTGGCCATGAAGGTTCCCGCGGCTCTTGCCGCAGGCAACACAGTGGTGGTCAAGCCCAGCGAACTGACGCCCTTCAGCGCCATGCTCTTCGCCGATCTGGTCACCGAGGCCGGCATCCCGGACGGCGTGTTCAACGTCATTCCCGGCGGCCCCGAGGCGGGAGCGGCCCTGGTGGAGCACAAGCTGGTCAAGAAGGTGACCTTCACCGGCGGCCCGGACACGGCACGCAAAATCAGCGCTGCCTGCGCGAAGACCTTCAAGCCGGTGGTGCTGGAGCTGGGCGGAAAATCCGCCAACCTCGTCTTCGCCGACGCTGACCTCGAGGCGGCAGCCATGCACTCGACGTTCATGGCCTTCGGCATCATGAGCGGCCAGGCCTGCGCGCTTCCCACCCGGCTGCTGGTCCAGGACTCGATCTACGATGCGTTTGTGGCGACGATCGGCCAGATCGCCGCCTCGTTCCCCGTCGGCGATCCCCAGGACATCGGCACGGTCTGCGGGCCGGTCATCAACGAGGCCGCCATCGAGCGGATCCACTCGATGGTGGGACGGGCCCAGGAAGAGGGCGCGCGTTTGGTCACCGGCGGGCAGCGGCTCGCCGGCGATCTGGCCGACGGGTTCTTCTATCCGCCGACCGTCCTGGCCGACGTGGCTCCGTCCAGCGAGCTGGCCCAGAAGGAAGTCTTCGGACCGGTGCTGGCCATCACCCGCTTCAGTGACGAGGCCGAGGCAATCGCCCTGGCCAACGGCACCGATTACGGGCTCTCGGGCTACATCTGGACCGGCGATGCTCGCCGCGCCATCCGCGTCACGGAAGCCCTGGAAACCGGTGAGGTAACCGTCAACGGTGCCATGAATGCCGTGGCCGAACGCCCCTTCGGCGGCATCGGCCACTCCGGCACCGGCAACGAAGGCGGCTTGGAGGGACTCGAGGAGTTCTTCTGGACCAAATCAGTGGCCTACGGCAACGGCTAACCCCCAAACCCCACCACGCAACACAACACCGCAGCATCGCACCACCTTTCCAAAGATCGTCTGCTCCACCGCAGCCCGATATCCGTCGGCCGGCGTCGCATTCTTTGACCTCATACGAAAGGCAGGACACCGATGTCCTCCACCACACGGGCGCTCAAGCGTCCAGGCTTCGCACCAGTTGTCATAGTCCTGGTTCTGGCCGAAATCATTTCAGCCTTTGAACTGTCCATGATGTACGTCATGCTGCCGACCCTGATCCGGGATTTCCAGGTGGACGCCAACACCGTCGCCTGGGTTGTCACGGCTTATCTGCTGGTTTCCGCCTCCGCCGCAGTGCTGGGCGGACGCTTCGGCGACATGTACGGCCGGCGGAAGGTGATGGTCATTGTCCTGGTCGTCGCCGCCATCGGTTCACTCATCTCGCTGCTCGGCGGATCCCTGGGCATGATCATCTTCGGCCGCGCCATTCAGGGTGTGGCAGGTGCGGTTCTGGGCCTGGCCTTCGGACTGGCCCGCGAGCACCTCGACGAGAAGCGGGTCCCGGTCGGCATTTCGATGGTCGGTGCCTCCGCCCTCATCGCCGGCGCCGGCGGCTCGATGATCGCAGGCTTCATGATCGATCTCTTCTCCTGGCACGGAATCTTCGTCTTCGCTGCCGTCCTCGCGGTCATTGCCGCGCTGGCCATCCAGCTGGTTATTCCGCGTGACACCAACGCGGCCACCAGCGACAAGCCCGACTACATCGGCGCCATCCTGCTGCCCATCGCGGTCAGCGCTCTCCTGCTGGGTCTTTCCAACAGCTCAAAGACCGGTTTCATGTCGGTGGAGTTCCTCGGTCTGATCGGCCTCGGCCTCGCCGCTGCCGCCATCTGGGCGTGGTGGGAGCTGCGGGTGGAGTCCCCGATCGTGAACCTGCGGATGTTCAAGAACCGGCAGATTGCCCTG
The DNA here is from genome assembly GCF_030125555.1 of Arthrobacter sp. zg.Y820. NCBI lineage: Bacteria > Bacillati > Actinomycetota > Actinomycetes > Micrococcales > Micrococcaceae > Arthrobacter > Arthrobacter sp. zg.Y820. The sequence continues at coordinate 362,972 of NZ_JASKLX010000001.1, read as the reverse complement.
GCCATGACCGCCACGGTGTTCGCCGCGATCGGCCCCCTGGGCGGAGTGTCCGTTCCCTCGCAGATGATCATGCAGTCCCCCTCAGTGCTGGGCTACGGCCTGGGCCTCACACCGACCTCGGCCGGCGTCCTCATCTGCCTCACCGCACTCGTTGGCTTCGCTCTCTCGCCCCTGGGCGGAAAACTTGCCTTCCGGTACGGCGCCCGGATTGTCTTCATCGCCGGGCTGGTGCTGATGGCCCTGGCCATTCCCGTCATCCTGCTCACCTACGGCAACACGATCGTCTACCTGCTTGCCATGACCATGAACGGCGTCGGCATCTCCCTCACCTACGGTGCGCTGCCGAACCTGCTCATCGAGGTCGTGCCGGAATCCCACACCTCGGAAACAGCGGGAACCAACACGATGATCCGCAATGTCGGCCAGTCCGCCGCCATCGCAATCGGCGCCTTCATCCTCGCCAGCAACACGGACCCGACCACCAAGGCCATTTCGCAGGAGGGCATCAGCGGCGCGCTGATCCTTGTCCTGGTCTTCGGAGTGCTGGCAGTGGTCATGGCACTGATGCTGAGCCGCAATCCCAAGCCGTGGGTCCCCGAGACAGTGGGAGAACGCGACATCCGCCGCGGCACCACCACCGCCGATCCGGAAGACATCGTTTCCGCTTCGGCCTAACCCCTGCACCCCTGGTCCGGCAGAGCGCCGACTCTGCCGGACCAGAGCCAGCCGCTGGCATGCATCACGTCCCCGACGCGGTGCATGCCAGCGGTTTGGTTTATCCCTTCCACGAAAGGCGGGACGCCGATGTCCTCCACCACGCGGGCGCTCAAACGCCCCGGATTCGCCCCGATTGTCCTTGTCCTGGTTCTGGCCGAGATCGTCTCGGCCTTTGAACTGTCCATGATGTACGTAACGTTGCCGACCCTCATGCGGGACTTCCAGGTTGATGCCAATACCGTCGCCTGGGTGGTCACCGCATTCCTGCTGGTTTCGGCCTCCGCCGGAGTCTTGGGCGGACGCTTCGGCGATCTGTACGGCCGGCGCAAGGTCATGGTCATCGCTCTGGCCATCGCCGCCATCGGCTCCATCGTTTCGCTGCTCGGCGGCTCACTGGAAATGATCATCCTGGGACGCGCGATCCAGGGCGTCACCGGCGCTGTGCTGGGCCTGGCCTTCGGACTGGCCCGCGAACACCTCGACGAAGAGCGGGTTCCGGTCGGCATTTCGATGGTCGGCGCCTCGGCGCTCATCGCCGGCGCCGGCGGCGCACTCATCGCCGGATTCATGATTGACGCCTTCTCCTGGCACGGAATCTTCGTTTTTGCAGCCGTGGTGTCGATTCTGGCCGCGGCCAGCGTCCAGCTGGTCATTCCGCGCGACACCATCATTCCCAGCCAGGACAAACCGGACTTTCTCGGCGCCGTCCTGCTCCCCATCGCGGTAAGCGCCATTTTGCTCGGGTTCTCCGGCAGCTCGAAGACCGGCTTCGCTTCGATGCAGTTCATCGGCCTGATCGGCATCGGCATCGCCGCTGCCGCTGTCTGGGCCTGGTGGGAGCTGCGGGTGGAGTCGCCAATCGTGAACCTGCGGATGTTCAAGAACCGCCAGATAGCCCTGGCCATGACCGCGACCGTGCTCGCCGCCGTCGGCCCCCTCGGCGGCGGCAACGTTCCCGCGCAACTCATCATGCAGTCGCCGCCGTCGCTGGGCTATGGGCTGGGCTTCTCGCCCACCGCAGCCGGTGTCCTGATCAGCACCACCCTGCTGGTGGGATACTTCTTCTCGCCGCTGGGCGGAAAACTCGCCTTCCGGTACGGCGCCCGCACGGTGTTTATCGCGGGTCTGGCACTGGTGGCCCTGGTCGTTCCGGTCATTCTGCTGACCTACGGCAACGTGGTGATGTTCGCCGTCGCGATGGTCTTCAACGGCATCGGCATCTCGCTCGCCTACGGAGCGCTGCCCAACCTGCTCATCGAGGTGGTGCCGGAATCCCACACCTCGGAAATAGCCGGAACCAACACCCTGATCCGCAACGTCGGCCAGTCCGCCGCCGTCGCCATCGGCGCCTTCATCCTGGCCAGGCACACGGATCCGGCGACCACGGCCGTGGCACAGGACGGCATCAGTGCCGCCTTTATCTTCGTGTTTGTTTTTGCCGCGCTGTCAGTGGTGGTGGCACTGATGCTGCGCCGCACGCCCGCGCAGTGGATACCGGAAACGGTCGGCGAGCGCGACCTCCGCCGCGGCACCGCAGCGGATCCGGAGGGCGTGGTCTCCGCCTCGGCCTGACCGCCTCCGGATGCCGCAACGACCGGAATTTAGAACTTCGTTATAGTAATTTTTAGTAACCGGCGACACATTTTGTGCCGGCAAACCGCACGGGACATCGGCCCGTGAGACTCCTGAAAGAGGGAACGTTATGGCGATCCATACGCAGAACATCGGGAAGGTCTCCGAGGGTGCTCCGGTCAGTTGGGACTCCAAGGACGCACTCCTCTACGCACTGAGCGTGGGGGCTGGCGCCCGGGACCAGACCGCCAACCTCGCCTTCACCACGGAAAACTCCCGCGGCATTGAACAGAGCGTGCTGCCGACCTTCGCGGTGCTGCTGGGCGGATCCGGCGGATCCATGGACGAGCTCGGCGATTTCAAGCTGTCCTCCATCCTGCACGGCGGCCAGGCCATTTCCGTGTACCGCACGCTGGCCACCAGCGGCACCGTGATTCCGCGCAGCTTCATGAGCGCCGTTTACGACAAGGGCAAGAACGCCGTTATCGAGCTCACCACTGATCTGCTCGACGCCGAGACCCGCGAGACCGTGGCGGCCTCCGTCACCACCATGATCATCCGCGGCGAGGGCGGCTTCGGTTCAGCACCGGCCCCCTCCGACGGATGGGAGCTGCCGGACCGGCCCGCCGACCTTGTGGACATCCAAAAAACCACACCCGACCAGGCGTTGCTTTACCGTCTCAACGGGGACCGCAACCCGCTTCATTCGGATCCGGCCCTCGCAGCGATGGTCGGCTTCGAGAAGCCGATCCTGCACGGTCTGTGCACCATGGGCTTCGCCGGACGCGCAGTGCTGGAAGGCGTGGCCGATTCCGACGCCGATGCCTTCGGCTCCCTCAACGTCCGGTTTGCGGCACCGGTGATTCCCGGCGACGAACTGACCACCAGCATCTGGAAGACCGATGCGGGCGCCGTCTTCCAGACCCGCGTCGGAGACACCGTGGTCCTGGACCGCGGCACCTTTGTGCGGCGCGACGCTGACACACCCCGGGACACGCAGCTGGCCGAAGCAGCAACGGCCTAGCACTCCTCCCACCAGCCCCGCGAGATGGCACTAAGTGCTCTTCTCAGCCTTCAGAGACGCACCTTCTGCCATCTCGCGGGGACGTTACTCGGTGCAGCCGTCCGGGCAGCGCAGCGTCTGCGGGTCCGCGGCGCAGTCCGCGCAGTACAGGGTGAGTTTCCGGCAGGAGGGGTTGGAGCAGTTCTCGAACTTGCTCGTGGGCGCCTCGCAGCGCACGCACTGGCCGATTGTGACGGCGTCCTCGGTGAACTCCGTGTGCATCCGCTTGTCGAACACGTACAGGGAGCCTTCCCACAATCCCTTGTCGCCGTAGGCCTCGCCGTAGCGGACAATGCCGCCCTGCATCTGGTAAACCTCCTTGAAGCCGCGGTTGACCATCAGCGAGGACAGCACCTCGCAGCGGATGCCGCCGGTGCAGTAGGTGACCACCGGCTTGTCCTTGAGGTCGTCATACTTGCCCGAATCCAGTTCGGCGATGAAGTCGTGGGTGGTGGCCACGTCGGGAACCACAGCCCCCTTGAAGCGGCCGATCTGCGCCTCGAAGGCGTTCCGCCCGTCAAAGAAGACCACTTCCTCGCCGTCGGCCTTCTTTTCCTCGACCAGTTCGTGCAGCTGCTCCGGCCGCAGGTGCGTGCCACCGCCCACCACGCCGTCCTGGTCCACCTTGAGCTCGCCGGGAGCGCCGAAGCTGACGATTTCCTTCCGCACCTTGACGCTCAGGCGCGGGAAGTCCTCGGCTCCGCCCTCGGAGTATTTGATGTCCATCTTTTTGAAGGCCGGGTACTCGCGGGTGGCCTTTACATACGCCTTCACGGCGTCGAGGCTCCCGCCCACGGTTCCGTTGATTCCGTCGGGTGAGATGAGGATGCGCCCGCGCAGTCCCAGTTTCTCGCAGAGGGTGCGCTGCCAGAGGCGCACGGCCTCCGGATCCGGGAGGGGCGTGAAGGCGTAGTACAGTGCAATTCGATTCAAAGCCACTCATCAAGGGTAGACCGCGCCAAGACCCGCTATTTCATCAGCACCCGTACCTTTCGCCTGCCGGCACCGTTAGTGTTCATCCATGAGAGTGCTGAACGACGATTTGCTCGAGACCTGGGTCACCGGCTGGGCGCAGGCCCGCGGTTACCAGACCCGCCGGGAGGGCCGCTTTCTGTCCGCCTTCCTGCACGACAGGACCAATGACTGGGAGTACTTCGCGCTGGAGCCCTCCCACGATGAGTTCGCCGCACTCGCGTCCTCCGCCCGGAAGAGCCCGGGCCGGCTCTTCACCATCGTGACCAGCAGCATGAACGAGATCCACGGCGCCGCCCTGGTGCACGGCCTGAGCGTGCGCTCCGCGGACGAAGTCTTCATGTTCCTGGAGATGGCCGGGCAGGACATCGAAGACCCGGTTCCGTTGGACGGCTTCGAGACCGAAACCGTGCGCGGCCAGAAGCTGGGGACCGTGATTGTCACGGCCGACGGCGAGCCGGCGGCGCGCGGCAGCGTTGCCGTGGTGGATGACCTGGCTGTCTACGACCGAATCATCACCGAGCCGCAGTTCCGCCGCCGCGGGCTGGGCAGCTACGTCATGCGTGCCCTCACCGCAGTGGCGCTGGAACACGACGTCGACGCCGGCCTGCTGGTGACCACGCCGGAAGGCCTGGAGCTCTACAGGTATTTGGGCTGGGAGAACCTCGCCAGCGTGGTGATGTTCGAGCCGAAGCTGTAACCGTTCCGCGCAGTTCAGCCTGCGGCTGAGCAGCCGCGTTGAACTGCAGTTGTTCCGCCGGCCGGTGGGAGAATTGCACAGTGGCCCTACATGATTCCCTGATCCCTCTGCTCGGCTCCGGCGCCGACCCGGAACAGCTGGTCCATGTCCACGAAATTCCGGCCCGGAAGGCTGTTCCGGTGCCGTGGCCGGACTGGGCGCACCCCGACGTCGTCGCCGCGTACTCCCGGGTGGGCGTCCACGAACCGTGGCGGCACCAGATCGAAGCCGCGCAGGCGGCGCACGCCGGCGAACACACGATCATTTCCACCGGCACCGCGTCAGGCAAATCCCTGGCCTACCTGCTGCCGGTGCTCGACGAAATCCACCGCACCGCGCTGGATGACCGGGTCACGCTGGAGCCCACCGGATCCGTGGCCCTCTACCTGGCACCCACCAAGGCCCTCGCCGCTGACCAGCTCTCCGCCGTGAACGCACTGCAGCTGCCCACCGTGCGCGCGGACACGTACGACGGCGACACCGACCCGGGCGCCCGGCGCTGGATCCGCGACCACGCCAACCTGGTGCTGGCCAATCCGGACATGCTGCATTTCGGCGTGCTGCCCAACCACGCCTGGTGGGCCCGGTTCTTCCGCCGGCTCAAGTACGTCATCATCGACGAGGCGCACAGCTACCGCGGCGTGTTCGGTTCCAACGTGGCCAACCTGATGCGCCGGCTGCGGCGGATTTGCCGGTACTACGGCGCCAACCCGGTGTTCATCGGTGCGTCCGCCACGTCCGCGGATCCGGCTTCCTCCTTCGGCCGGCTGATCGGCGGCGAGGTCACCGCGGTGACCCGGGACGCTTCTCCGCACGGAGCCACCACTGTGGCGCTCTGGGAGCCGCAGCTGACCGACCTCAAGGGTGAAAACGGTGTTCGTTCCCGCCGGACGGTGATTGCCGAAACCGCGGATCTGCTGGCCAACCTCGTGGCCGCGCAGGTCCGCACCATTGCCTTCATCAAATCCCGGCGCGGCGCCGAAACCATCGCCACCATCACCCGGCGGCTGCTGGACGAGGTGCATCCCTCGCTGCCGGACCGGGTGGCGGCGTACCGCTCCGGGTACCTGCCCGAGGAACGGCGCGAGCTGGAACGCCGGCTGCGCAGCGGCGAACTGCTGGGCATTTCCAGCACCTCCGCATTGGAGCTGGGCATTGATATTTCCGGGCTCGACGCCGTGCTGGTGGCCGGCTGGCCGGGCACCCGGGCGTCCCTGTTCCAGCAGATCGGGCGCGCGGGCCGTTCCGGACAGGATGCTCTGGCCGCCTTTGTCGCCAGCGACGACCCCCTGGACACGTATCTGGTGCACCATCCGGAGGCGATCTTCGACATCTCCGTGGAAGCCACAGTCTTCGACCCCTCCAACCCTTATGTCCTGGGCCCGCACCTCTGCGCCGCCGCGGCGGAGATTCCGCTGACCCCGGACGAGCGGGAGCTGTTCGGTCCCACCGCCGCCGGCCTGCTCGATCAGCTGGTGGAGCAGGGCTATCTGCGCCGCCGGCCCTCGGGATGGTTCTGGACCCATTCCGAAAGCGCCGCCGCCATGGTGAATCTGCGCGCCGACGGCGGCGGGCCGATCAACATCGTGGAGTCCGACACCGGCATGCTGCTGGGCACCATGGACTCGCCGCAGAGCCAGTATCAGGCCCACACCGGCGCGGTCTACGTGCACCAGGGCCAAACCTTCATAGTTGATGAGCTGAACGAGGCGGATCACTGCGCCATGGTGACCCGCGGCAACCCCGAGTTCTACACGCAGGCCCGGGACGTCACCCAGATTGAGGTGATGGAGACTGAGCGGACCTCGCAGTGGGGCGAAATCCGGGTCTGCTTCGGAACCGTGAAGGTCACCACGCAGGTGGTGTCCTTCCAGCGCAAGGCCCTGATCTCCAACGAGATCCTGGGTGAGGAACCGCTGGAGCTCGAGGCCAAGGAGCTGTTCACCAAGGCCGTCTGGTTCATCATCGACGAGCACCTGCTCACCAACGCCGGCATGATTCCGGCCGACTTCCCCGGTGCCCTGCACGCCGCCGAACACGCCTCCATCGGCATGCTGCCGCTGATCGCCACCTCCGACCGCTGGGACATCGGCGGCGTCTCCACGGCGCTGCACGCCGACACGGAGAAGCCCACCATCTTCGTTTACGACGGGCATCCCGGCGGCGCCGGCTTCGCGGAGCGGGCCTACGAGGCTGCCGAGCTGTGGCTGACCGCCACCCGGGACGCGATCCGGTCCTGTGAATGCGAGCGCGGCTGCCCGTCCTGCGTGCAGTCCCCCAAGTGCGGCAACAAGAACAATCCGCTTTCCAAGGCCGGGGCCGTGACCCTGCTGCAGGTGCTGCTGGATTCAGCCCGCGGCCGGGACGCCGATCCGGCCGCCGCCGGCGCGGCTTTCACGGGGGCGGGCCCGCCCGGGCGTGCCCGGTAGCCGGCCACGGCAGCAGGCGGACTCCGACCTCGGTGTTCACCTGCACGCTCTGATCTCCGGCGCTGACGGCGCATCCGCCCAGTGCGGCGCCGTTCCGCGCCGCCACTTCCCCCGCCACCGCACACGGGTCCCCCGCCCGCAGGCCCCGCACGGTATCGGCAGCTGCCAGTGCTGACAGGTCTGCCGCCGTGGGGGGGGGGGGGGGGGGGGCCCCCCCCCCCCCCCCCCCCCCCCCCCCCCCCCCCCCCCACAACCGACCAGACCCCCCCCCCCCGCGCTCAGCTCCCCCCGCCCGGGCCGGGGCCCCCGGCCCCGCCCCCCCCCCCCCTTCCGTGTTCCCGTCCGTTCCTGACATCCCCGCCAGTTCCTGACATCCCCGCGAACTGGCAGAAACTGCGTCTCTCAGCCCTGAGAAGGACGCGTGAATTTGCACTACATGGTCAGAAGTGTAAATATTCACTCCGTGACGAATAGTGCATCCGAGGAGAACTGCGGCCTCCGCGAGCGGAAACGCATCGCAACCAAGCTTGGGATTATCACCGCCGCGCGTTCCCTGACCGCCGCCCGCGGTGTCAACGGGTTCACCGTCGAGGAGCTCTGCGAGCGGGTGGGCATTTCCCGGCGCACCTTCTTCAACTACTTCGCCGCCAAGGAAGACGCCATCCTGGGCTCCCCCGCCGACGAAATCCCGGCGGATTTGGCCGAACGGTTCATTGCCGGCGGCACAAAGTCCGATCCCGGGAGCCTCTCCCCCTCGCTGCTGGCCGATTTTGTGGACTTCGCCGTCGCCCTGATGGACCGCATGGCGATCTCCCGCGAAGAAATGACCGCACTGAAGGAAGCCGTTGCCGCCGAACCCCGGCTGCTCGAAAAGGTCCTGCACGGCTCCCGCGAGGCGGCCGCAGCCATGGCGGCCCTGCTCACGGCCCGGGAGGGACTGCCGGCCGAGGATCCCCGCATCCAGGCCACACTGACCCTGTTCGGCTGCCTCACCGAGCGGGCCGGGCCGGCCTTCTTCGAACGGGAGAACGCCCGCGCCTACCGGACGATCCTCACCGAAACCGTCACCGCCCTGCAGCAGCTGTTCGCCGCGGCCGCACCGCTTCCAGGCGTTTCCCCTCCCGCACTTGCACCCACCCCTTCCACCTCTTCCAAGGACCTGCCATGACCACCACCGCCGCGCCTGCTACCGGGCCGCTGCTGCTGACCCAGAAACGCATCTGGATCATCTTTTCCGCGCTGATCTCAGGCATGCTGCTCGCCAGCCTCGACCAGACCATCGTGTCCACCGCCATGCCCACCATCGTGGGCGAGCTGGGCGGCGTCGAGCACCAGACCTGGATCACCACCGCTTACCTGCTCGCCACCACCATCGTGATGCCGATCTACGGCAAGTTCGGCGACGTACTGGGCCGGCGGAACCTGTTCCTGTTCGCGATTGCCCTGTTCACCCTGGCCTCGGTCGGCTGCGCCTTCGCCACCGATTTCTGGGGCTTTGTCATTTTCCGCGCCATCCAGGGCCTCGGCGGCGGCGGCCTGATGATCCTGTCGCAGGCCATCATTGCCGACATCGTTCCGGCCAACGAACGCGGCAAGTACCTCGGCCCGCTGGGCGGCATCTTCGGCCTCTCCGCCGTCGCCGGTCCCCTGCTGGGCGGCTTCTTCGTGGATCACATGACGTGGCAGTGGGCGTTCTACATCAACATTCCGATCGGCATCATCGCGTTCCTGATCGCTTTCTTCACGCTGACCCTGCCGAGCAAAAAGGCCACCAAGCGCATCGACATCGGCGGTGTCGTACTGCTGTCCATCGCCACCACCTGCCTGATTTTCTTCACCGACTTCGGCGGCCGCGACGACTACGGCTGGACGCACCAGATGACCCTGCTCTGGGGCGCGGGCATGCTGGTTGCGGCGGCGCTTTTCGTGATGGTGGAAAACCGCGTGGCGGACCCGATCATCCCGATGAGCCTGTTCAAGAACCCGATCTTCGTCAACAGCACCGCCATCGGCTTCACCCTGGGCATGGGCATGTTCGCCGCCCTGGCCTTCGTGCCGACGTTCCTGCAGATGTCCACCGGCACCTCCGCCGCCGTGTCCGGTCTGCTGATGCTGCCGATGATGGTGGGCATGATGGGCACCTCGATCTACTCCGGCCTGGCCATCACCAAGCACGGCACCTACAAGAAGTACCCGATCATGGGTGCCGCCCTGGTGATCCTCGCCATGCTGTGGATGACCACGCTCTCCGCCGACACCCCGGTCTGGGTCATCTGCGCCCAGCTGTTCGTGTTCGGCGCCGGCCTCGGGTACATCATGCAGGTGGTGGTGCTCGTGGTGCAGAACTCCGTGCCCGTGGACCAGATCGGCACCGCAACCTCGTCCAACAACTACTTCCGCGAGGTGGGCGCCTCCCTGGGCGTGGCCATCTTCGGTGCCATGTTCACCTCGCGCCTCTCCGACAACCTGCATGAGGTCTTCACCAAGGCCGGCTTCGATCCATCGGCCGCCGGCGAGGCCACCGCCACGCTGCAGCCCTCAGTGATGGACCAGCTGCCCGAACCGGTCCAGGACGGCATTGTGACCGCCTATGCGGATTCCCTGGCACCGGTCTTCTGGTACCTGATTCCGTTCCTCGTAATTGCTCTCGTGCTGGCCGTGTTCCTGAAGCAGATTCCGCTCTCAGACGTCGCCGGCATGGTGGCCCGCGGTGAGGCCGTCTCCGGCCCGGAGGCCGACCGCCTCGAGGCCGAGCGCGTTGCAACCGCGAAGGGATCGTCCCCGGCAGCCGCGGCAGAAGCTAAGGACGCCGACGGCGACGGCGGCGGCGACGGCGGTGCTCCGGCAGCCCGCAACAACCCGGCAGCGCGCAACAACGACGCCGGATAGCCGCAGCCGCAATAAAAGCAGCAGCGCAGGCCTCCTCTTTCCTTCGGGAAGGAGGAGGCCTGCGTCGTCAGCGGGAAAAGGCGGGGACGCCGTCCGTCTCCAGCGCCAGCCGGAGGAGCAGGGTGTGCCGCTCGCTCAGCGGCGGCAGCTGGTCCAGGGCAAACCAGCCGACGTCGGTGGACTCGTCGTCGTTGACCCGCGCCGTTCCGCCCTCGTAGCGGCAGCGGAAGGCCACGTTGAGGAAGGAGCACTGGTCGCCGTTGGGGAACGTGATGGGGCCGTGGGAGCCGACATGGATGAGGTGCTCAACGGCGGCGGTGATGCCCGTTTCCTCCTCCACCTCGCGCAGCGTTCCGGCGGCCGGTTCCTCCCCGGGCTCGAGCATTCCCGTGATCAGGGTCCACCGGCCGTCGTCCGCCCGCTTGACCAGCAGCACCTGCTGCTCCTCGTTGAAAACGACCCCGGTGATCCCCGGCAGCCAGAGCAGGTCATGGCCGATCTTCTTCCGCAGGGACAGGACAAAATCAGGGGTGGGCATGGCTCTACTGTAGGCCAGGCAGCGCCATGGCCAGGGCGGCGCCGGCCAGCATGAACGGCCCGAAGGCAATTGCCGTCTTGGCCGTTCCGCGGCGCGAGAGGATCAGCCACACCCCCCACAAACCGCCCAGGACAAACCCCGCAACGGTGCCGGCGAGCACGTACGGCCATCCCGCGAAGCCCAGGTACAGCCCCAGGACTCCGGCCAGTTTCACGTCCCCGAAGCCCAATCCCGAGGGATTGCTGAAGCGCAGCAGGAAGTAGGCGCTGAAGAGCACGACGCCGGCCAGCACCATCGCGGCAATGCGGGCTGCATCGCCTGCCGCGAGGGCGGCCGTGCCCAGCAGCAGCGCCGACACCGGATAGGCGGGCAGCACGATCCGGTTCGGCAGGCGGTGCGTCGCCGCGTCCACGGCGGCGAGCCGCACGGCCAGCACCAGGAAGTACGCGGTGGCCGCGCACAGCATCCAAAAGGCCGCCCCGCCCAGTGACCGGTACTCCCCCAGGATCCCCACCATGGGACCACGGTACGTCATAACCGCGGCCCGGGAGCCGGGCCGGCGCCGCCCTGTGGACAAACCGGCCCGGCCCGGAGGCCAGCCTCAGCCGATCTGCCCGTCTTCCAGCAGCTCCGTCACGAGCGCGGCTATGGGCGAGCGTTCGGAGCGGGTCAGGGTGATGTGCCCGAACAGCGGATGCCCCTTGAGCGTTTCGACGACGGCGGCCACCCCGTCGTGGCGCCCCACCCGCAGATTGTCGCGCTGGGCGACGTCGTGGGTGAGGACCACTCGTGAGTTCTGGCCGATCCGGGACAGCACGGTCAGCAGCACATTCTTCTCGAGTGACTGCGCCTCATCCACGATCACAAAGGAGTCGTGCAGGGACCGGCCCCGGATGTGGGTCAGCGGCAGGACCTCCAGCATGCCCCGGTCCAGGACCTCCTCGAGCACTTCCTTGGAGACCAGGGCCTCGAGCGTGTCGAAGACCGCCTGCCCCCACGGCCCCATTTTTTCGGCCTCGGTGCCCGGCAGGTAGCCCAACTCCTGGCCGCCGACGGCGTAGAGCGGACGGAAGACCACCACCTTGCGGTGTTCGCGGCGCTCCAGCACCGCTTCCAGTCCGGCGCAGAGGGCCAGCGCGGACTTGCCGGTGCCCGCCCGGCCGCCCAGCGAGACGATGCCGACCTCCGAGTCCATCAGCAGGTCGATGGCCAGCCGCTGCTCCGCCGAGCGTCCGTGCAGGCCGAACACGTCGCGGTCGCCGCGCACCAGCCGCACCTGCTTGTCCGCTCCCACCCGGCCGAGGGCCGATCCCCGGCTGGAGAGCAGGACGACGCCGGTGTTCACCGGCTGCTCGGCGGCCGCCGGAATGAACACCGGATGGTGCTCGTACAGGCCATCGACGTCGGCTTCCGCCACGGCCAGTTCGACGACGCCGGTCCAGCCGCTGTCCCGGACCAGGTCGCTGCGGTATTCATCGGCGTTCAGGCCCACGGCCGATGCCTTGACCCGCATCGGCAGATCCTTGGAAACAACGGTGATGTTCCGTCCTTCATCCGCCAGGTTCCGTGCGACGGCGAGGATCCGGCTGTCGTTGTCGGTGCCCCGGATGCCGGCCGGCAGCACGTCCACCGACACATGGTTCAGTTCCACCCGCAGGGTTCCGCCGGATTCCCCCAGGGGGATGGGGGCGCTCAGCCCGCCGTGCTCAATCCGCAGGTCATCCAGCAGGCGCAGGGCCGCCCGGGCAAAATATCCCAGTTCCGGATCATGGCGTTTCTTTTCCAATTCGGTGATGACCACCAGCGGCAGGATGACCTCGTGCTCGGCAAACCGCAGGATTGCCTTCGGGTCCGAGAGCAGCACCGAGGTGTCCAGCACGTAGCCTGCCGGGTCGCCGCCGGCGCCGGGTGCTGCGGCTGCCGCCGGAGCGGCAGAGGAAGAGGTTCGCGGGGAGGAGGATATGGCCACGGGAAACTCCAGTCAGGGGCGCTGCCCCGGATCGCTGGGCGGAGAGATCAGCGGGTTGCTGATCATTAGCACCAAGGTACGCCGGACGTGCCCGGCGCCGCAGCAGGACACGGTCCTGTTCCTGCGTCTTCGCGGCGGGTTTACCTGCCGTTCACCCGCGGATTTCAGGAACCGAAGCGGCGCTGCCTGCTGGCGTAGTCGCGGAGGGCACGCAGGAAGTCCACGCGGCGGAAGTCCGGCCAGAGTGCCTCGCAGAAATAGAATTCGCTGTACGCGCTTTGCCACATCAGGAATCCGGAGAGCCGCTGCTCGCCCGAGGTGCGGATCACCAGCTCCGGGTCCGGCTGGCCGCGGGTGTAGAGATACTCGGCAATCTGGGTGTCGCACAGCTCTTCGGTGATCTCGGCTATCGTCTTGCCGTGCGCAGCGGCGTCGTTCAGGAGTTCCTTGACCGCGTCGACGATTTCCCGCCGGCCGCCGTAGCCGATGGCGACATTGACGTGCAGTCCGTCGGCGTCGCTGGTGCTGCGGCCCAGGGCGTTGAGCTTGTCGGCCAGGTTGGCCGGCAGGATGTCCAGGGCTCCGACGGCGTTGACCCGCAGGTCGCCCTTCTCCCCCAGCCGGTCCAGCGTGTTGCCGATGATGTCCAGGAGCGGCTCCAGCTCGTCGGCGTCGCGGTTCAGGTTGTCGGTCGAGAGCATGTACAGCGTCACCCGGCGCACGCCCATCTCCTGGCACCAGCCCAGGAATTCCAGGATCTTGTCGGCCCCTGCCTGATGGCCGTCGCTGGTCGGAGCGCCTGCCAGTTTCGCCCAGCGGCGGTTGCCGTCCACCATGACGCCGATGTGCTCGGGGATGCGGTCCCCGGCCAGGCTGCGGCGCAGCTTGCGCTCGTAATAGGCATACACAACGCCTGGAAACCTCATGCGGAGCCGCACCTGCCTGTCCTGTGTGCCGGAGGAAAAACGTCTCCGCGGTGGTGGGAGGCGCACTAAAAAGTGTATTCCCAAAAAGGCGCCCGCACTTTCCTCGTGAAGCGGCGCGCTCCGCTGCGGTCCGCAACCCGCAGCCGGACACACAGCCGGGCACGGAGTGCTGCGGCGGGCCGGACGCTGCCGACGGCTCCTTAACCTACTGCTCCGTAGGTTAGGATTTTCAGCATGGCATCTTCATCGTCGTCAGCCCCGCCCGAGCGGGATCCGAACTCCCGCAGCACTCCCGGCCCGGTGGAATCCGCCGTCGAGCACGTTGCCGACATCCTGGAGATCAAGCCGAAATTCCGCGGCTGGCTGCATGCCGGCGCCACCCCGTTCGCCCTGGCCGCCGGTATCATCCTGGTTGTCCTGGCCCCGACATCCGGAACCCGGATCGCGTCCGCGGTCTACGCTGTCACCGGTGTCCTGCTCTTCGGAGTCTCAGCGGTTTATCACCGGGGCAACTGGTCGCCAAAGGTGAAGCGGATGCTCAAGCGGCTGGATCACACCAACATCATGCTGGTGATTGCCGGCTCCTACACGCCGCTGGCCTGGGCCCTGCTTCCGCCCGAAAAAGCCAAGGTGCTGCTCTGGTTCATCTGGGGCGGCGCCGTTGCCGGAGTTGTTTTCCGGCTGGTGTGGCTCAACGCGCCGCGCTGGCTGTACACCCCGGTCTACATTGCCCTGGGGCTGGCTGCGCTGATCTACATTCCGGATTTCTTCGCGGTGCTTCCGGCCGCGGCCGTGCTGGTCTGCGTGGGCGGCGCCATGTACATCATCGGCGCCGTGATCTACGCGATGAAGAAACCCAATCCGTCGCTGGACTGGTTCGGCTTCCATGAGATTTTCCACGCCTTCACGCTGGCCGGCTTCGCCTGCCACTACAGCGCCATTCTGATGGCGGTGCTGTCGGTCGGCGCGTCCTAGCGCAACCCGGGCGGCGCGTCCCGGCGCCACCTGCTCAGCCCTCGCCGAGCAGTTCCTTCAGCTCTGCGGCCGTGCTGACCGGCCGGCGGCACACCATTCCCCGGCACAGATAGGCAACTGCCGGTTCGGCGCCGGGATCCCGCCCCTCCAGCAACGGCACGCCGGTGCTGCCGGCCGATCCGCTGCCGTCCGATTCGCTGCCGGGCTCCGTCTTCGCGCCGGGCACCACCCGCCAGGCGACCACCAGGCCCGGGCCGCCGGCGTCCCGCGCCGCGCGGAGCAGGGCCTCCACTGCCGGCTCCTCGGTGCCCGTCACCGCCAGTTCCCGGGGCCCGTCAAGCAGGAACTGCAGCACCGACATGGCCCAGCCCACGGCCTGGGGTGCACGCGGCGCCACGACGTTCACATGGGCCAGCAGGGACTGCGCCAGCGCCCGGTGCCGCTGGGACCCCGAATAGGCGGAATAGGTCAGCAGGGCACCGGCGAACAGCGCGGCTCCGCTGGGCGTGGGGCCGTCCAGTGGATCTGCGGCTGCTTGCGCCCCCTGGGCATTAACCAGCTGGTTGGGACGAATGGCGGTGTCCTGCAGCTGGCCTCGGGTCAGGAACCGGTCTTCGGCCGCTGAAACCAGGAATTCGGCCGCGGTGAACCACTGCTCGCTGCCGGTTGCGGCGAACAGTGCGAACAGCCCTTCGGCCGCTGCGGCGTAGTCCTCCAGCTGACCCTCAAAGGACGACGCGCGCCCGTCGTGGGAGACGCGCCTCAGCGTGGGCCCCACCCGGTGCACGCGCAGCAGGTAGGCCGCTGCGTCCTCGGCCGCGCTCCGGATCCGGCGCGCGGCCTCGTGCTCCCCCGCATCGGCCAGTACGACGGCGGCTCGGGCCAGCGCTGCCACGGCCAGCCCGTTCCACCCGGCCACCACCTTGTCGTCCCGTTCCGGCTGCGGACGCCGGTTCCGGGCGGCCAGCAGGGCAGGACGGCAGCCGAGCCACAGCTCCTCCTCGGCAGCGTTTAACCGGCGGCCGAAGTGCAAAGTGCTTCCGGCACCGCCGTCGGGCCCGGGTGTTCCGCCGTGGGCGGCCATGTTCCCGGAGTCCAGGTCCAGCAGGCCGCTGACGGCCGCAGCGGCTTCGTCGCCCAGGACCTCCGTCAGCTCTGCCGCAGTCCAAATGTAGGTGCCGCCTTCCACCCGGTGGCCGTTCATCACGGTGTCCGCGTCCAGGGAGGAGGCGAAGCCGCCGTCGGCGACCTGCAGCCGGGTGATCATCCAGTCAGCCGTTTCGCGGGTCACGCGCAGGGCAAGCCGGCGGTCCCCGGCGTCCTGGGCGGTCCGCGCCCACTGCGCATACAGGGCCAGCAGCTGCACGTTGTCGTACAGCATTTTTTCGAAGTGCGGCACCGCCCATCGGCGGTCAACGGTGTATCTGGCGAAGCCGCCCTCGAGCTGGTCGTACAGGGCACTGCGTGCCATGGCGCCGAGGGTGCGGTCCGCCAGCGCCGCGGCGTCGGCGGCGGTGGAGGCACCGCTGCCGGCGTGGGCCAGCAGGAACCGCAGCACGGTGGAGGGCGGGAACTTCGGTGCGCCGCCGAAACCGCCGAATTCCCGGTCCTCGAGGGTAACCAGGGCTTCAACTGCCGCCGACAGGGTGCGGCCCGACTCGGCTTCCGCCTCCGCGCCGGCACCGTCGTCACCGTCCAGCGCACCCGAAGCCAGCGCATCAGCTTGGATCGGGCCCAGCAGCCGCCGGTTTCCCTGCTGGCCGGAGGCCAGATGCGCGGCCAGCTGCGCGGCGCTCCGCTCGACCTCCTCCGGCCGGTCCGTCCAGGCCGTGGACACGGCTTCCAGGACGTCGCGGAAGGAGGGCAGTCCCTGGGCGGGGCGCGGCGGAAAATACGTGCCGGCGTAAAACGTCCGGCCATCCGGAAGAGTGAAAACGCTCATCGGCCAGCCGCCCTGGCCGGTCATGGCCTGCGTGGCCGCCATGTAGACGGCGTCCACGTCGGGACGTTCCTCGCGGTCCACCTTGATCGAGACGAAGTGTTCGTTCAGGTAGGCGGCGAGCGCCGGGTCTTCGAAGGATTCGTGCGCCATGACATGGCACCAGTGGCAGGCGGCGTATCCCACCGAGATGAAGACCGGCACGTTCCGCCGCCTTGCCTCGGCGAAGGGTTCATCCCCGAAGGGCCACCAGTCCACCGGGTTGCCGGCATGCTGGCGCAGGTAGGCCGAAGCCTCGTCGCGGAGTCTGCCGGCCATGTCCTGCTCCTAGCCGCGTTCGGGGGAACGCGGCGGTCCGCCGTCGTTCCCGGTCGCCGGACGCTGCGAATCGGGGCCAAGGTCCTCAGCGCTGGGGATGAAGACGTCGGAGCTGATGCCGGTGCGCGCCTGCTCGCGGTAGCGGACCCGCCGGACGCGCTTGACCATGTCGCGGATGAGGAAAACGATTGCCAGCACCAGGAACAGGGTCGCGAGGAAGCCCAGCAGGCCGGGAGTGACATCCGCGATGCTCAGGCCGGATTTGAGCTCGCCTTCCTCGGTTCCGCCTGGATTGACGAGCAGGGGCAGGCTGTACAGGAAGTTCACTAGGTATCTCTCTCTTGGCAGCGGGCGGCTTCACGCCGTCCCTGCCCTCTATCGTATGCCAGCGAACAGGTCAGTTTCCGGCAGTTCAGTCTCTACTCTTGACTCGATCAGCGAATAGTCCTCCCACGGCCACACCTTCCGCTGCGTCTCGCAGTCAACGGCAAAGAAGAACCCCTCCGGATCAACCTGGGTTTGGTGGCTCTTCAAAGCCCGGTCCCGGGCCTCGAAAAAGTCTCCGCACTGGATTTGCGTAGTGGTGGGATGCGTGGGTGCCGGAGGCTGGTGGCCCTCGGTGTCGGCTTCCTGCCAGGCCGCGATGCGCTCGGCGTACGGCGAGGCGATGCCTTCCTCCACTAGCGCCTGATGCAGTGCCCGGAAGCGCTCGGGGTTGAAGGCGCGGTCGTAGTAGAGCTTCAGCGGTTCCCAGGCTGCGCCCGTGCCCGGATACTTGTCGGGGTCTCCCGCGGCATTGAACGCCTCGACAGCCACCTTGTGGGCCATGATGTGGTCCGGATGCGGATAGCCGCCGTTTTCGTCGTAGCTGATGATGACGTGCGGGCGGAACTCACGCACGAGCTTTACCAGGGGCGCCGCTGCGGTCGGCAGCGGTTCCAGGGCGAAGCATCCCGCGGGCAGATCCGGGAGCGGATCACCCTCGGGCAGTCCGGAATCCATGAAGCCCAGCCAGCGGTGCTGCACGCTCAGTTCCCGCTGCGCGTTGGCCATCTCGTGCCGCCGCAGTCCGGCGAGGTCCCGCTTCGCCGCTGCGCTGGATTCCATGGCCGGATTCAGCACGCTGCCGAGTTCCCCTCCGGTGCAGGTGGCCACCATCACGTCGACACCCTGTGCCGCATAAAACGCCATCATCGCCGCACCCTTGCTGGCTTCGTCGTCGGGATGAGCGTGCACGGCCAGCAGCCGCAGCGGTGCTGACTGGCTGGAATTGTTCTTTGAGGCGGTCGACACGAAGCAGCTCCTGGTGGGTCGGCGAAAGGTGGACGGCAAACTCGGATAAAATGGAGAAGTGAGCACTGAGGAAGGTCCTGTCAAGCAGCCAGCCCCCGAGCAGACCCCGGATGGTTTTCCGTCCGCAACAAGATTAGCCAATCGGTACGGCACCCCCAAGCCGGGCCTGTCCCGCCGGACCAAGACCATCATCGGCGGCGCCGCGGTGCTGCTGGGGTGCGCCGGAGCCGCGTGGATCGCTGTCCCCTCGCCCGGCGGCGACGTGACCTTCAAGGACGTGGGTTTCAGCATCCCCGACAGCGGCAGTGCCGTCATCGATTTCCAGGTCACGAAGGACCGCGACGTGACAGCCACCTGCGCGGTCCAGGCCCTGAACGACGCGTACGCAGTGGTGGGATGGAAGCAGATCACCATCGGTCCCGCGGAGGAAGAGACCACCGGCCAGCGGGTGGCCATCCGCACGGATTCCCTGGGCGTCACCGGCGGCGTCAATGCCTGCTGGATCACCGAGGAACCCTAGCCCCGGCCGGCGATGCACGGCGGCGCATGCGGTGCAGGTTTCCGGCGGATTACCAAGCCCGCAGGGTTCTTGGGTAAACGCGCTTGGCGAACTAGTATGGAGCCTACGTTATGCCCCGCCCAGGTGATCAGCACAGTGACCGGTCACCGCCCGGCGGGGTCTTTGCTTGTCAGGCCATTCCGGCCCCCAAAGCGTATTCGCACCTGCCGGACCAGATCGTTTGGTCCGGTCGTCACTAAAAGGAGAGACCCGTGTCCACCAACAGCGCACCCGCCGCTTGGCTCACTCAGGAGTCTTACGACCGTCTGAAGGCCGAACTGGATCACCTGTCCGGTCCCGGCCGCACGGAAATCGTGGCCCGTATTGAGCAGGCCCGGTCCGAGGGCGATTTGAAGGAAAACGGCGGGTACCACGCAGCCAAGGAAGAGCAGGGCAAGGCCGAGGCCCGCATCCGCCAGCTGACTCACCTGCTGCGGACCGCCCACGTGGGTGAGGCCCCGGCCGACGACGGCATCGTGGAACCCGGCATGCTCGTCGAAGCCAAGATTGCCGGCGACGTGGAGACCTTCCTGCTGGGCAGCCGCGAAATCGCCGGCGACTCGGACATCAACGTCTACAGCGAGAAGTCGCCCCTCGGCGCGGCCATCCAGGGCATGAAGGCCGGAGACGTGGCCAATTACACCGCCCCGAACGGCAAGAGCATCTCGGTGGAGATCATTTCCGCCAAGCCCTACTCCAGCTGATTTTCGGCGTTACAGCGGGTCCTTCCATCGGGAGGGCCCGCTTTTGCTTGTCCGTCCGCGCTGCCGGTGCCGGCTGAGCAGCACCGCCGCCAGCACTCCCCCGGCGGCACCGAAGAGATGCGCCTGCCAGGAGACACCGATCGACACCGGCAGCACGCCCCACAGCAGCGAGCCGTACACCAGGAACAGGATGCCCCCAAGCAGCAGCTGCACCAGGTCCCGGTTGTAGATGCCGCGGACCATCAGATAGGCGAAAAGCCCGAAGACGACGCCGGAGATTCCCACCGTCAGCCCGCCCCCAAAGAGCCACACCCCCAGCCCCGACGCGAGCCAGGACGAGGCCAGCACCACCAAGTAGCGCCGCACGCCCTCCAGCAGGGTGAGGAAGGAAAACACCACCAGCGGCAGCGTGTTTCCCAGCAGATGGTTGATCCCGGCGTGGAGCAGCGGGCCGAAGAGGATTCCGTCCAGCCCGTCCACCCGGCGCGGCAGGATGCCGAGTTGATGCAGCACCGCGGGACCGGCGAACAGGGCCAGGAGATAGCATCCCCAGACCAGGGCGGCCAGTCCGAGCGAAACGAAGAGGGCCGTCCTGGCCCGGTTGGCAAGCACGCCCTACCCGTGCAGCACGATCGGCTGGAACCCCTGCGCGCGCAGGTTGTTCAGCACAAGTTCGCAGTGTTCGTGGCCCTTGGTTTCCATGTTGATGGTGATGGCGACGTCCCCCATGCTGATTGATCCGCCCACCCGGGTATGGTCGACGCCGGTGACGTTGGCGTCCGACTCCGCGATGATCCGGGAGATGGTGGCCAGCGAGCCCGGGCGGTCATCCAACAGGATGCGCACGACCAGGTACCGGCCTGCGGCTGCGAGGCCGCGCTGGATGACCTTCAGCATCAGCATCGGGTCGATGTTGCCTCCGGAAAGGATCACCGCCGTGTTTCCCGGGTTCTCGATCTTGCCGTCCATCAGCGCCGCCACGCCCACGGCACCGGCCGGCTCGACCACCATCTTGGACCGCTCCAGCAGGAAGATCAGGGCCCGTGCCAGCGAGTCCTCGCTGACGGTCACGACGTCGTCCACCAGCTCCTTGATGATGGAGAAGGGCAGCTGGCCCGGACGCCCCACGGCAATGCCGTCGGCGATCGTGGATACCTTGGTCAGCGGCACCAGCGCGTCGGCAGCCAACGACGGCGGGTAGGCGGCGGCGTTTTCGGCCTGCACGCCAATGATGCGGACTTCGCGTCCAAGTTCCTTCGCCCGGGTCTTGATGGCCACGGCCACGCCGGCCAGAAGACCTCCGCCGCCCACGCCCATGAGCACGGTGTCGACGTCCGGAATCTGTTCCAGCACCTCCAGCCCGATGGTGCCCTGCCCGGCCACCACGTCCACGTTGTCGAACGGATGCACAAAAACGGCGCCGGTCTCGTCGGAGTAGCGCTGGGCTTCGGCGAGGGCTTCGTCCACGTTGTGCCCGTGCAGCACGACCTCCGCTCCGTGGCCCTGCGTGGCCGCCAGCTTGGGCAGCGCCACCCCCAGGGGCATGAAGATCCGGGCCTTGATGCCCAGGCGCGCGGCCGCGACGGCGACGCCCTGGGCGTGATTGCCCGCTGATGCGGCAACCACTCCGCGGTCCCGTTCCGACGGGGAGAGCTTGGCCATCCGGACGTAGGCACCGCGGACCTTGAACGATCCGGCCCGCTGCAGGTTTTCACACTTCAAATAGACATTCGAGCCGGTTAGCCGCCCCAGTGCCCGGGACATCTCGATGGGGGTCCGGGCAATCACACCGTCCAACAGCTTGGCGGCCTCCTCAATGTCGTCGAGGGTCACAGGCAGTTGGGACAGGTCAGTCACGGTCGCTTCTCGTCTTCTGCGTTGTCTTCCAACGCGTTTTCGGTTTCATCGGTTCTGGGGGGCTGCCCGCCGGCGGCCGCGAACACGGGATCGCGGGCCAGTGCGGGGTCCCCCTCCCATCCCCTGGCGGCGATGTAGCGCACCACGGTGTTGAGGATGGCGAGCAGTGGAACGGAGAAGAGAGCGCCGGGAATGCCGGCTGCCAGCGTCCCGCCGGTGACGGCCAGGATCACGGCCAGCGGGTGCAGGGCGACGGCCCGGCCCATGATCAGTGGCTGCAGGATGTGCGACTCCAACTGCTGGACCAGGAGCACGATGCCCAGCATGATCAGGGCGTTCACCCAGTCATTCGCGACAAGGGCGAGCAGGACGGCAACGAAGCCGGTGACAAACGCGCCGATCAGCGGGACGAAGGAGCCCAGGAAGACGAGGACCGAGAGCGGCAGTGCCAGCGGAACCCCGATGATTGCCGCGCCTGCGCCGATGCCGACGGCGTCGATGAACGCCACGAGCAGCTGCACCCGGACGTAGTTCACCATGGACTCCCAGCCGTGGATGCCGGCGCCGTAGGCGCCGGGGCGGGCACGGCGCGGCAGCAGGCCGGCGGTGAAGCGCCAGATGCGGTGGCCGTCCAGCAGGAAGAAGACCAGGGCGAACAGGGTCAGCAGCACGCCCGCGGCAAAGTGTCCGGCACCGGTGCCAACGGAGAGCGCACCGGACACGATGTTCGCTGAATTCTGCTGCAGCGTATTGGTGGCTTCCTGCAGCAGGGTGTCCATCTGGGTGGTGGTGATGCGCAGCGGACCGTCGGCGAGCCAGTCCTGGATCTGTCCCACACCGGACAGGGTTTCTCCCCACAGATCCCGGAACCCGAGAGCCAGCTGCCGTCCGACCAAGGTCAGGGCGGCAACGATCACGCCGAGGAAGGTGACGATTGTGACGGCCACCGCCAGCCCGCCCGGCACCTTGTTGCGGCGCAGCCAGGTGGTGATCGGTGAAAGCAGGCCCGCCAGCAGGGCGGCAATCATCAGGGGAATGATCAGCAGGGAAAAGTTGCGCAGGATCCAGACCAGGCCGGCGGCGACCACCAGCACCACGCCCAGCCGCCAGGCCCACGCTGCGCTGACGCGGAGCGCGTACGGCACGTCGTCGTTCCCCCTGCCGGAGCGGACAGCCGCAGCCTGCACCGCTTTGGACGCGGCGATGCTTCGTGCATGAGGTCTCATGCGCTCATCTTTCCACACTCACTGGCTGCGGTTCCCACCTTTACGCGAAGCCGGCGGCCGGGCTGCCGGCCGGCCTTTCCGGGCGGATTCCCCACTCTGCGGCGAAGGCTGTTCCGGGCTCCAGCCAGCGCAGCCCCTCCCCGGAGTTGAGGGCATTGGCTGGGGCGGTCATCGGCTCCAGGGCGACAGCGCAGGCGCGTCCCGGAAGCTTGTCGGTCACGAAAACGTGGACATAGCCGAACTCCGGACCGCTCCACAGCAGCACCCGCCTGCCGTCGGGCGCCTCGAGGCGGTGCCGGAACTCGCCGTCCTGCAGGTCCAGCCCGGTGTAGGCGGCGTCCAGCTTGAGCTCGGAAATCCTGCGGCCGGCCCGGAGGTCGTTCGGTCCGTCGGCGGGTTCCCGGCCCGACGGGATCAGCCGCTCGTCGGCGGTCAGCCGGGTGTTTCCCGAAACGGTCAGTGTCAGGTCCTCCACCGGCACCGATCCGATCCGCAGGAACGGATGCGCGCCGAGGGCAAACGGTGCCCGACTGCCGCCCACATTTGTCAGGCCCTGCCGCACGCGCAGACCGCCGTCGTCGTCCAGGCTGTAGGTGACCTGGTGAACCAGGTGGAACGGATATCCGTGCTGGGGGAAAATCTCAGCCTTCAGGGTGACGCTGCTGCCGGGCAGGTGGCTGCCGGCAGCAGCGTCACCCGGATCGGCCCGAACGTATCCGGTATTGCGAAGCAGCCCGTGGCTGGCGTTGCCCCGCGAGGGCTCGGTGATGTCCAGTTGCTGGATGCGGCCGCCCAAAAGCCATTTCCCGCCGGCCACCCGGTTGGGCCACGGCGCCAACAGGATGCCGCACGCCGACGGCGGCAGGTCCGTGTCGGGGTAGGTCTCCACGAAGTCGGTGCCGCCCACCGAGTAGCTGCGCAGCGCTCCGGCGAGCGACGCGATGCGTGCTTCCGCGCGGCCGCCGGGGGTGTTGCGGGTGATCTGAAACTGGGTGCCGGTGGCGGGGACAGCCGCCGGATCCGTGCCGGTAGCGCTCATTGCACCAGCCTACAGCCGCTCACTCCTCGAAGTGCGTACTCACCCGGTCGGAGACCACGGCAACCACTCCGGCCGCCACCTCACGGACCTTGACGTTGCGGCTGTTGGAGACGCTGCGCAGAATCTCCACGGCCCGCTGCTGGCTGCAGTTGTTCTGCCCCATGATGATTCCGGCTGCGAGATCCACTACGGTCCGTGATTCCAGGGCGGCCTGCAGGTTGTGGGCCCGATGCGCCTGCGTGTCCAGGCGCAGGGCCAGGGCCAGCGGCGCGGCCAGATCGGCCGCCGCACGTTCGACCCCGCGCACGGCCTCCGGGCCGAAGGCTCCGGGACGGGAGGAATAGCAGGTCAGCACGGCGGCCGCCGGTTCAAGCCCCGGCACCGGCACGGCGGCTACGGCGGCCACATCCTGTTCCCGGGCCGCGCTCCGGAAGCCAAACCACCGGTTTTCCGTAGCCAGATCGCGGACCACTGCCGAACCTCCGCCCGCCAGGACGACGCCGGCCGGGTCATCCCCCCGCGAACCACCCTGCAGCGCCACGAAGCGCTCCGCACTGCCGGCCTGCGCCGGTTGCCGCCGCGGCCGCACGACCATCAGGGACGTACCCGCCACATCCCAGCCGCCCAGGTGCCCGGCGACCAGGACGGCGAGGGCACTGAGAAATTCCTCCAAGTCCGGATGCTGCAGCAGCAGGTCCTGGAGCCGCAGCGGCAACGCGGCAGTATCCGCCGAGTCGTCCACGTCCGCCCCCTTCCGCCGTTCCCGGGACCTGCCGGTCCAGCCGCTCCCGGAGGAAACAGCCCCGGCGGATCGGCCCGTCCCGGATCCTACGGTCCCGGGAAAGGCAGGCACAGAGTGGTTGGGGGAAAAGAGGCTTAAACAGAAAAGAGGCCGGCAGGATAAATTCCTGCCGGCCTCTGTTCCCGGGGCACGCCCGACCACTGGTCAGGGCGCCCCCAACGCGCTAGTCGTCGCCGCGAAGAATGGCGAGGATGCGGATGATTTCCACGTACAGCCAAACCAGTGTCACGGTCAGGCCGAAGGCAGCGGTCCAGGAGTAGCGCTGGGGAGCGCCGGCCTTCACACCCTGCTCAATGGAGGTGAAGTCCATGATCAGCGAGAAGGCGGCCAGGCCGACGGCCAGGAGGCCGATCAGGACGCCCAGCGGAATACCCATGATCGTGATTGAATCGCGGGC
The DNA here is from genome assembly GCF_030125555.1 of Arthrobacter sp. zg.Y820. Lineage (NCBI taxonomy): Bacteria > Bacillati > Actinomycetota > Actinomycetes > Micrococcales > Micrococcaceae > Arthrobacter > Arthrobacter sp. zg.Y820. The sequence goes on along the minus strand of NZ_JASKLX010000001.1, from coordinate 338,049 downwards.
ACCGAACATGCTGTCGGTGGCGCCGAAGATCATCAGGCCCATGTTCACCAGTGAGAATACGGCGTAGCCGATCATCGCGATCATGAAGAAGCGCATGGCCTTGGGAGTGGCGCGGACCTTGCCGTTGCGGAACAGCACCAGGGTCACGGCGAAGACGGACAGCGTGCCGAGCACGGCCTGCAGTCCGATGCCCGGGTACAGGTTGTCCAGCACCAGGGTCAGCCCGCCGAGGAACAGACCCTCAAGCGCTGCATAGGCCAGGATCAGGGCCGGAGCGGGCTCGCGCTTGAACGAGTTCACCAGGCCGAGCACGAAACCGCCGAGCGCACCGACGATCATCAGCGGCGCCGCGGCGCCGGGGATCAGGATCATCGGGACAGCTGCGCCGATGAGGACGACCGCTAGGCAGGCCAGGGTCTTCATGATGACGTCGTCGTACGTCATGCGTCCGGTCAGCGCCGGACCCGCCGAAGGAGCGGTGTAGAGCTCCTGCAGCTGCTGCGGGGTCATCGAAGTCTGGTCCTGCGTCGCCAGGGAACCTCGGTTCATCCTGCTGCCCTGAACCTGGGAGTTGAAATTCTTGCCGTTAAAGACCGGATTACCGCCGAGTGCCATTCAATGTCCTCCATCTGGGGGCTGTTTACCTAGAGCCTACCAATGTCAACGGCGGACGGGGGCGGGAGATTCCCAGGGAACCACCGCTGCCGGTAACAGTTTGGCATAGCCCGCCTGTCGAGAGCCCGCGGAACTGGCGGATCAAGTCGTTACCCGATCGCGACATGCGCCGGATGGGATTGGTCACTGCCTGAAACATTCACTGGGTAGCATAATCCCCAATCGGTGACATCAGTCACAATCAGATCCGCCTAAGGCCTGGGAATTTTTCGGTGCCCGCGGCCGTGGCGTGGAGGTTTTGGAACTTGCTAAGAACATCGGCGCTGACCCGGTATTTGGGGATGCTGGCAGCGGTGGCGGCGATGTTCGCTGCCCTGCTGCTCGCTTCCCCTGCCGCTCATGCAACAACAGCGACACCCTCAGCCCCGCCGTCGGGCAGTGCATCGGCCCCCGCCGCGGACGGTGCCGAATTCAGCGACCGCATCAGCGGCGTGGTGCGGAACGAGGGCGTCCCGGTGGAAGGGGTCCGGATCACGGCCAGCGGCAACGGCTACGAAGCGGAAACGGTAACCGGAGCCAACGGTTCCTGGTCCATCGGCGTTCCCGAACAGGGCGCCTTCGAAGTGGAACTGGACGAATCCTCGCTGCCGGAGGGTGTCGCCCTGGCCGAGGGACAGGAGAACCCGCGCACTGTCACCTTTGCCGGCACCTCCAACATCACCACGCTGTTCCTGCTCGGCGAGGGCATCGTCCTGCAGCAGGAGAGCTTCGCCTCGATCCTGACTGAACGCACCATTGCGGGCCTGAGCTTCGGCCTGCTCCTGGCGCTGAGCGCCGTCGGGCTCTCCCTCATCTTCGGCACCACAGGCCTGACCAACTTTGCCCACGGCGAGATGGTCACCCTCGGCGCCGTCCTGGCTTTCGGCTTTGCGGCGATGGGAATGCCGGCCTGGATTGCCCTGCCGCTGGCGGTGGTCGGAGGCGGCGCCTTCGGCTACGTCCAAGACGCCGGACTCTGGAAACCGCTGCGGCGCCGCGGCACCGGCCTGGTGCCGATGATGATCGTGAGCATCGGTCTGGCGGTTGCCGTGCGCTACATCATCCTGTTCTTCTTTGGCGGAGGCACGCAGCAGCTGCCGGGCGCCCAGAGCCCGCTGCTGGAGCTGGGTCCGGTGTCCATTCCGCGGAACACCCTGATTTCCCTGTTTGTCAGCCTGGCCGTCATTCTGCTCGTGGCCGTGCTGCTGCTGCGGACCCGCATCGGCAAGGCAACCCGCGCCGTCTCGGATAATCCGGCGCTGGCCGCTGCCTCCGGCATCGATGTGGACCGCGTCATTCGGATTGTCTGGGTCCTCGGCGGGGCCCTCGCGGCCATGGGCGGCATCCTCTGGGCCTACTACCGGCCCGGCGTCTCCTTCAACATGGGCCAGCAGATCCTGCTGCTGATCTTTGCCGGCGTCACGCTCGGCGGACTCGGTACGGTGTACGGCGCGCTGATTGGCTCCGTCATCGTGGGTCTTTTCGTGGAAATCTCCACAATCTGGCTGGAGGCGGACCTCAAATACGTGGGTGCACTGGTCATCATGATTCTTGTCCTCCTCGTCCGGCCGCAGGGGATCCTCGGCCGCCGCGAGCGCATAGGTTAGGGGCTTAGCTCAGATGGACTTCGTTAATATTCTTCTCGGTGCACTCAACGAGATCATCAGCCCCACCACGGCGGCCTACGCACTTGCCGCCCTCGGGCTGGCCGTGCATTTCGGCTACACCGGGCTGCTGAACTTCGGACAGGCCGGGTTCATGGCGATGGGCGCCTACGGCTTCGCCATCCCGATTCTGTCCTTCAACGCACCGCTGCCGGTGGCACTGCTGATTGCCCTGGCGGGGTCCGCGATTTTCGCGGTGATCCTGGGCATCCCGACACTGCGGCTCCGGGCCGACTACCTGGCCATCGTGACCATTGCCGCAGCGGAGATCATCCGCTACATCGTGACCACCAACGGCATGACGTCGATCACCGGATCGGCGAACGGCCTGGCGGCCTTCACCGGAGACTTCTACGGCCTGAACCCGGTTCCTCCGGGCAGCTACAACCTGGGCCCCTTCGCCATGAACGAGCGGGACGTCTGGGTTCGGATTGTCGCCTGGACCCTCGTCATCGTGGCCTGCCTCCTGGTGTGGATGCTGATCCGCAGCCCCTGGGGGCGCGTGGTCAAGGGCATCCGCGAGGATGAAAACGCCGTCCGGGCCCTGGGCAAGAACGTGTACGCGTACAAAATGCAGGCCCTGATCATCGGTGGCCTGCTCGGCTCCCTGGCCGGCATTATCTTCACCCTCCCCCGGGATGCGGTGCAGCCGGCCAACTACGGGACCGAGCTGACCTTCTACCTCTACACCGCACTGCTCCTGGGCGGCATGTCCACCGTGCTGGGCCCGGTCATCGGCGCCATGATCTTCTGGGTCATCCTCTCCGTGACGCAGGGCCTGCTGTACGGCGCCATCGAAGCCGGGTACATCACTTTCATAACCACTTCCCAGGCAGGACAGGTGCGCTACATCCTTGTTGGTGTGGCACTGATGCTGCTGATGATCTTCAGGCCCCAGGGCATCCTGGGCAACAAGAAGGAGCTGGCGTTCGCATGAGTTCCCAGTCAGACGAACCCGGGCAGGGCGCCCGCGCGACGGGCGCGCATGCCGCGGCCCCCGACGATTACATGAACGACACCCGGCCCATAGCCGCCGACGACGCCGGACCGGGCTGCCGCAAGCGCGATCCGATCCTGGTGGCCAGGAACGTCACCCGGACCTACGGCGGCATCAATGCCGTTGACGTCAAGCACGTGGAGATCCCGCGGAACAAGATCACGGCCCTGATCGGTCCCAACGGCGCCGGCAAGACCACCCTGTTCAATCTCCTGACCGGCTTCGACACTCCGCAGTCCGGTGACTGGCAGTTCGAAGGCCGCGATCTGGCCGGAGTATCCGCGTACAAGGTGGCCCGGATGGGCATGGTCCGCACGTTCCAGCTGACCAAGGTCATGGGCAAGCTCACCGTCATCGAAAACATGCGGCTCGGCGCTTCCTCCCAACCGGGCGAGTCCCTCTGGCGGGCGTTCCTGCCGCCGCTCTGGCGGGGCCGGGAACGCGAAATCACCGAGCAGGCCGACGTGCTGCTGGCCAAGTTCAAGCTGGACACCAAGCGCAGCGACTATGCGGCGTCGCTCTCCGGCGGCCAGCGCAAGCTGCTGGAAATGGCCCGGGCCCTGATGGTCCGGCCCAAACTGGTGATGCTGGATGAACCGATGGCCGGGGTCAACCCGGCACTGACGCAGTCCCTGCTGGACCACATCAAGAACCTCAAGGCCGAAGGCATGACCGTCCTGTTCGTGGAACACGACATGCACATGGTCCGGCACATTGCCGACTGGGTGATTGTCATGGCCGAAGGCAAGGTGGTGGCCGAGGGCCCGCCGAGTGAGGTCATGAAGGACCAGGCCGTCATCGACGCCTATCTGGGTGCCCATCACGACGTCGACCTCGGCGATTCGGAAGGTTTTGAAAAGCTCGAGGCCCAGCTGGAGCACGATCCGGAGTCCTCCGTGGGCACCGAACCTGACGGCGCGGTCGGCAGGCACATCGATGAACGGAAGGAACAGGCATGACTGCCGAGGCATTCGAGGGCGATTCCGTCGTCAAAGTGACCGATTTGGTGGCCGGATACCTTCCGGGCGTAAACATCCTCAACGGCTGCAGCATCGAAGCCCGCCGCGGCGAGCTGATCGGCATTATCGGACCCAACGGCGCCGGAAAATCGACCCTGCTCAAGGCAATGTTCGGCCTGGTGAAGGTGCACTCCGGGACCGTTGTGGTCCGCGGACAGGACATCACCGGGCTGAAGGCCAACAAGCTGGTCAGCCGCGGCGTGGGCTTCGTCCCGCAGAACAACAACGTGTTCCCGTCCCTGACCATCGAGGAGAACCTGCAGATGGGCCTGTTCCAGGCGCCGAAGCGGTTCAAGGAGCGTTTCGACTTTGTGGCGGACCTGTTTCCCGAGCTGCGCACGCGGCGCGCCCAGCGTGCGGGGTCGCTGTCCGGCGGGGAGCGCCAGATGGTGGCCATGGGCCGGGCACTCATGATGGAGCCGGCGGTGCTGCTGCTGGACGAACCCTCTGCCGGGCTCTCCCCCGTGAAGCAGGATGAAGCGTTCCTGCGGGTCCATGAGATCAACCGGGCGGGGGTTTCCGTGATCATGGTGGAGCAGAATGCGCGCCGCTGCCTGCAGATCTGTGACCGCGCCTACGTCTTGGACCAGGGCCGCGACGCCTACACGGGCACCGGCCGTGACCTGATGAAGGACCCGAAGGTCATCCAGCTCTATCTGGGGACCCTGGCGGACACCGCGTAGGCGTTCACCGCCCGGCACCAACGGAACAGCCCCCGCCGTCGGCGGGGGCTGTTCCGTTGGTGCGGTGTTTTGCCGCGGGTTAGAGCTTGCCCTCTTCGGAGCGGCTCGGAACCGGCTTGTTGTCGGCGTCGTACTGGTAGATGCCGATGAAAGCCTCCGTCGGGTCACCGTTCTCGTCGAAGGTCACCGGGCCGGAGTAACCGTCGTAGTCGATGTCCCCTCCGCCGCGCAGGATGGTCACGCAGCCTGCGTAGTCAAAGCACTTCTCGCCCTCTGCCGAAACACCCTGCAGTTCGGCGGCCATGGCCTTGCCGTCGGTGCTGCCTGCCGCCTCTGAGGCCAGGGCCAGCATGGTCACGGCGTCGTAGCTTTCACCGGCGTAGGCCCAGTCCTTCAGGGCCGGGTCCAGCTTCAGCAGTGATTCCTTGAAGTTGTCCGAGGCAAACGGGCCCGGGATGGTTCCCTGGGCTCCTTCGAGCGTGCCCGCTTCGAGGTCCTTGCTGTAGTCGGAGGTGTTGCCGTCCACGAGGAACAGCTGGGTGGGATCGATGCCCTTGGCGGTCAGCAGCGGAACAATGCTCTTGGCCTGTTCGAAGCTGATGACAACAATGGCGTCGGGCTTGGCAGCCACAACCTCGTCCACCTGGCTGCTGAACTGGGATTCACCCTCATTGAACATTTCTTCCGCAACGATCTGGCCGCCGGCGGCCTCAACCGAGCCTCGAATGTTGCTCGCCAGGCCGGTGCCGTAGGCATCGTTCAGGACGATCATGCCGACGGTCTGCGCCCCGCAGGTCATGACGTAGTTGCCGAGGGTCCGCCCCTGCAGCACGTCCGAGGGAGCGGTCCGCCAGAACAGGCCGTCGTCGTCCCAGTCGGTGAAGTCCGGGGAGGTGTTGGCCGGCGAGAACTGGATGACGCCGGCTCCGGTGATCTGTCCGATGACGGTCTTGGAAACACCCGAGGACGCCGCTCCGACAATGCCGCTGACACCCTGGCTCAGCAGATCGGTGACGGACTGGGTGGCAATGTCAGTGGTAGTGTCGCCGGAATCCCGGTGCACAACCTCCATCGGCTGGCCCAGGACACCGCCGGCCGCGTTTACTTCTTCGACAGCCAGGTTCACGCCGGCGATCTCGGGCGGGCCGAGGAACGCCAGGGCACCCGTGGTGGGAAGCAGCGAACCGATCTTCAACGGCGACGCCGTCGTGCCGGTGGAAGCGGGCACTGCCGCGGGGTCACCCTTGGTCCCCGGGTCTTCGCCCTTGCCGCCTTCATTGGGCGGGCAGCTGACCGCTGAGGAAGCGGCAGCAGATGCGGTTGCGGATTCCGATCCGGTGGACTCGGCAGAGGGTGCGTTCTCTCCGCCGCAGGCTGTTGCGAACATTGCCAGGCCGAGCCCGAGCGCCGCGATTTTCGCCGCCCGGCTATATCCGTCTCCCAGGCCAAGGCGACTCGTGGTGCGTAGTGCAGTCATAGATTTTTCTCCCCGATCGAAAGGCGGAGGCCTTTGATGCCGTTTTCAGGTATTCCTGATGAGAAGAAAGCTAGTTGAATAATGAGTCAAACATAAGAGTTTAGGGTTACGTCCTTGTAACTCTCGTCACATAGTGCCGCTTTACCACTTGCCCGGGACACGGACGCGGGTTAGAAGGTCACTCCGCTGCGCAACATGACGTTGGCATAGGGCGTGGCCTCTCCCGTCCGCACGATCAGCCGCACGGACGGGAGCAGCGCCTTGAACTCCTCATGGGTCACCGTTTCGGGCTGAAGCCCGGCCTGAGCCAGCAGGCTGTCAACGGCGGTGCCGCCGGCCTCCTCAGCCATGATCGCCCCTTCGACCTCGATTTCGTCCAGCAGTGCGCCCAGCACATCGGAAAAGGAAGGGATGCCCTGGACCAGGGCCAGGTCGACGGCAGGGACACCGTCGGGAATCGGCAGGCCGCAGTCAGCGACCACTACCAGGTGCCCGTGTCCGAGCCTGCCGATTGCGGCGTTCAGGGGTGCGTTGAGGATGCCGGTTTTTTTCACGAGACGAAGTCAGCCACGTTTTCGGTGGTCACTGTGGTGACCGGCACCGGAATGCTGGATTCCACGGTTTCGCCGTCCAGCAGCTGGGCCAGGACCTCCACGGACCGCTTGCCCAGTTCGGCGGGCTGCTGGGCAATGGTGGCGGTCATGGTGCCGTCCTGGACTGCCTTGAAACCGCCCTCGGTGCCGTCAAAGCCGACCACGCTGACGTCGGAACCGGCACGGTTGCCCAGCGCCTGGATGGCGCCCAGTGCCATTTCATCGTTTTCGGCGAAGATGCCCGTGACGCCGGAATGGGCCTGCAGCAGGTTGGTGGCCACGTTCAGCGCTTCGGCGCGGTCGAAGTTCGCCGTCTGCTGTGCCGCCACCTTGATGCCGGGGTAGGCCTTGAGCCCCTCGGCGAAGCCGGCGCCGCGGTCGCGGCTGGCCGAGGTTCCGGCCACTCCCTGGAGGATGATGATTTCGCCCTCGCCGCCCATGGCCTTGGCCAGCTCGTCGGCCGCCTGGCGTCCGCCGGCCTTGTTGTCGCTGGAAACCAGGGACTGGATCTCCGCGCCGTTCACCGTGCGGTCCACGGCCACAATCGGGGTTTCGGCGCTCAGCAGCGGGCTGACGGAGGCGGCGGCTGCATCGGAATCGACGGGGTTGATGATGACGCCTTCGGTTCCGGACGTGGCTGCGGTGGCCAGCTGGTTGGTCTGGGTGGCGGAATCGTTCTGGGCGTCCAGGACCTCGAGGTCCAGGCCGGCGGCTTCGGCCGCTGACTGCGCGCCGTCGCGCAGTTCAACGAAGAAGGGATTGTTCAGGGTGGACACGGCCAGGGTGACGGTGCCCCCTGCCGCTGCGGCGTCGTCGCCGCGGTTGCAGGCGGTGGTGGCCAGCAGCAGTCCCAGGGATACGGTCACTGCCGCGGTCTTACGGGCGGAGGAGAACTTCATTGTTTTTTCCTTTTGTGGGGGTGGTTAGTGGGTGGAATTTTTCCGGCGCAGGGCGTCCGCGCCGACGGCGAGGGCGATCACCAGGCCGATGACGACCTGCTGCCAGAAGGAGGAGACGTTCAGCAGGTTCAGGCCGTTGCGGATCACCACAAGGACGAGGGCGCCGATGAGGGTGCCGCTGATGCGCCCGACGCCGCCGGCCAGCGAGGCCCCGCCAATGACGACGGCGGCAATCGCGTCCAGCTCATAGCCGGACGCGGCCTGGGGCTGGGCCGAATCAAGACGTCCGGAGAGCAGGAGTCCGGCCAGCGCGGCGAAGAGCCCGGACAGCGCGAAGACGGTGACCAGCACCCGGCGGACCGGGATGCCGGAAAGGCGGGCCGCTTCGGTGTTGCCGCCCACCGCGTACATGTAGCGGCCGATCACCGTGTAGTTCAGGATCAGGGCAGCGGCGATGCCGGCGATCACCAGGACCACGATGGGCATCGGAATGGGACCCACATTTCCGCCCAGGAAGGACACCTCGGGGGCGGTGGCGATGGGCCGGCCGTCGGAGAGGACCAGGGTGAGGCCGCGGGCGACGCTGAGCATGGCCAGGGTGGCAATGAAGGACGGCAGCCGGCCGTAGGCAACGGCGAAGCCGCTGACGGCGCCGCTCAGGGTTCCGATCAGCAGTCCGCCGGCCAGCGCCAGCCAGCCGGGGAGGTTGCCCTGCGTGAACATCCACGCCGAACCCATGGCGGACAGGGCCGCCACCGAACCCACCGAGAGGTCGATGCCGGCGGCCACGATCACGAAGGTCATGCCGAAGGCCAGGACGGCAATCACCGAAGCCTGAATGCCGATGTTCAGCAGGTTCGGGCCGGTCAGGAAGTCGGGCGTGGCAATAAAGAGCGCCAGGCCCAGGACCACGAGGCCCACCAGCGCCCCGTTGTCCGCCAGGAACTTCTTAACCCGCGCCCCGGTGTCCGGTGCCTGCTTCCGCGTGGCCTTTTCCGGTGTCTGCACCGCTGCGTTGTTCATGATCCGTCCTTCATCAGTTGGTCTTCCAAATCACGCTGTATGTCGCGCACCGCCAGCGACATCACGGCGTCCTGTGTGGCTTCGCCGGCGTCGAGTTCACCGGCTATGTGACCGCCGCTCATCACCAGGATGCGGTCACTCATGCCCAGCACCTCCGGTAGTTCGCTGGACACCATGACGACGGCGCCGCCGGCTGCGGTGATTGCGTTGATCAGTTCGTAGATCTCCACCTTGGCGCCCACATCGACGCCCCGGGTCGGTTCGTCCAGCAGCAGCACGGTTGATCCGGCCACGATCCAGCGGGCAAAAACCGCCTTCTGCTGGTTGCCGCCGGAGAGTGATCCCACCGCCTGGTCCAGGCTGTGCATGCGGATCCGCAGCCGGTCCGCCACCTCCTGGGCACGTTTGCGCTGGCCGGCGAAGTCCACCACGCCGGCCTTTGCCGTGGCGGCGAGGGTGGCGTAGCCGATGTTGTCGTTGACTGCCGCCCCGAGCACCAGGCCCTGCACCTTGCGGTCCTCGGGCACGTGGCCGAGGCCGGCGCGGATGGCCGCTCCGATGTCGGCCTTGGGCAGCTGTTTTCCGCGAACGGTGACCGTTCCGGAGGTATAGGAGTCCGCGCCGGCGATGGCACGCACCACCTCGGTCCGGCCCGCGCCCATCAGCCCGGCCAGGGAGACGACTTCCCCGGCCGCAACCGAGAACGACACGTCGTGGATCAAGCCCTTCATTGACAGCCCCTGCACCTGCAGCAGCGTCTGCGCCGGACCGGTGAATTCACGCCGGCGGGGGAACTGCTGGTCGATGTCCCGTCCCACCATCAGGCGGACCAGCTCATCTTCGTGCGTATCGGCGGGGACCTCGGCGATGAACTTGCCGTCCCGGAGCACGGACACCGAGTCCCCGATCGCGGCGATTTCGTCCAGGTGGTGGGAAATGAACACCATGCCCACACCCTTCCGGCGCAGGTCCTCGACGACGGAGAACAGGGAGGCGATTTCGCGGTTGGTCAGCGCCGCCGTCGGCTCGTCAAGAATCAGCATCCGGGCGTTCAGGCTCAGGGCCTTGGCGATTTCCACCAACTGCTGCCGGGCGATGCCCAGCTCCCCCACCGGCTGGTCCAGGTCCACGTCGAGGCCGATCAGGTCCAGCGCCGCCCGGGCCTGAGCCTTCATGGCGCGGCGGTCCACCAGCCCGTATTTGCGCGGCATCCGGCCCAGGCAGATGTTCTCGGCCACGCTCATGGACCCCACCAGGTTCAGTTCCTGGTGGATGGTGGCGATGCCGTGGGCTTCGGCAGCCTTGGTGTCCGGCAGGGAAACCGGCTTGCCGTCCACGAGGATCCGGCCGCCGTCGGGCTGGTAGACCCCGGACATCATCTTGATCAGGGTGGATTTGCCGGCACCGTTTTCGCCCAGGAGCACCTGGACCTTGCCCGGGCGCACGTTGACGGTGACGCCGTCGATCACCGTCACCGGGCCAAAGGACTTGCTGACGCCCTCAAGGGTCAGGATGGGATTCTCATTCAGGATGGGATTCTCTTTCATGCTGGGGTTCCTCCTGGAAGGGGCGGGGTCGAGCCGCGGATGATGAGCCTGCTCGGCAGCACCACGGAGGCCGGGGATTCCCCGGCGATTTCAGCGAGCAGCAGGTCAACGGCAAGCCGCCCCATGGCATGGACGTCGTGGGTTATGACGGTCAGCGCCGGGTTGAGCAGCGTGAAGGCTTCGATGTCGTCGTAGGCCACGAAGGCCAGGTCGGCTCCGATGGCCAGTCCGCGCTCGTTGCAGACGCCGACAGCGCCGATGCTCATCAGGCTGTCCGCGGCGAGCAGCGCCGTGGGCGGGACGGGAAGGTCCAGCAGCCGGCGTGCCCCGGCCGCACCGCTGGCGGACTGGAAGTCGCCGAGGAACACCAGGTCGCCGTCGTCGTCCGCCCCGGTTTCGGCGACGGCGCCGCGGTAGGCCTGCAGCCGCTCGCGTCCCGTGGACGTCGACTGGGGACCGGCAATGTAGCCGATCCGGCGGTGCCCCAGCTCGGTGAGGTGGCGGACGGCGTCGGCGATTCCGCTTCCGTTGTCGGCAGTGACGCTGGGAACCTTGGCGCCGTCAACCACGCGGTCCACGAACACCGTGGGCAGCTCGCCGGCCAGGAGGCCCACCAGGCTCCGGGCTTCGCCCTGGGGTGCGGCGATCAGGCCGTCCACGCGCTGGGAGAGCATGACGTCGAGGTAGCGCTCCTGCTGCTCCTGGCTTTCGTTGGCGTTGCCGAAGAGGGTGAGGTACTGAAATTCGCGGGCGCGCTGCTCGACGGCGTGGGCCAGGTCGGCAAAGAAGGGGTTGCGGATGTCGGGCAGCAGCAGGCCGATGGTCTGGGTGCTGGTCTTGCGCAGCGAGCGGGCCTGGGCGTTGGGGCGGAAGCCGAGCTCAGCGGCGGCATCGCGGACCGCCTGGCGGGCGTCTTCGGAGGTGGCGGAATGCCCGGACAGCACCCGGGAAGCCGTGGCTGCCGAGACGCCGGCCAGCCTCGCCACGTCCTTGATCGTCGTTGACCGCACTCTGCTCCCTACACCGTTGTGGAATCGATTCCATGGAATCGATTCCAAGTATGGTGCAGATCATGTGTGCCGTCAAACACGACGCTTCGTGCCTTGGGTTACAGGCCGGCGCGAGGGGGCGTCCGGGGAGGGTTTCGACGGAGGCTAGACGGGAATAACGTCCCACTCCGCGGCGCCGTCCCACTTGATGTACAGGTCCTTTGGCAGGGGCACTCCCCCGCGGTGGTACATGTGGAACTCCACGGCCTCGCCATCGGCCAGGTCCATTCCGGCGGGCAGGTTCTTGGTGTTCACGCCCACCCTGGATCCGTCAACAACCACGTGGCCAAGCACGTGTCCGCTGACGTTGCGCAGCAGATAGGTGTCTTCGGACGGATTTTCGATTCTCAGGGCATCGCTCATGACCGCTCCCGGCGCAGTGGGGGCGGCGTTCCCGTTTGTCCTGCTTATCCCTGCGGCACCGCCCGGATAAGGGTTCCGCGTTCCGTTTTATGCTATTGATTCATGCTACTGACGGGCCTCTGCGCGCCGGAACCCCGCAGTACCTCGAACACGCTCCGCGGCAATAACCCTTTGGGCAAATAAGTGCCCGCTTCGGCCCATCCGCCCTGGTCCCGCTCACCGAATAGCTCCCATGATCGAGCAGAGCCATCACCGTCAGATGGAGGACAGCCCGCTGAGGGAGTTCTCCGGCACCTACGGAGGCTTCTATCTGCTTCCCGGGGAAGCCTGGGGAGTTTCAGCGGCTGCCGACGGGACACCGCACGCGCGCTGCTGTTCCTGCAGCTGGGAGTACGACGTCGGCACGGAGGAGGAAGCCGTCCGGCTCGTCACCTCGCACCTGCGGGTGGCGCATCCCGATGAACCCGGAGTGGTGGACCCGGCGCAACGAACGGACGAGCGACGAGCGGACCCGGCGCAGCAGCCGGCCCGCTGACAACAGTGGTACCCCAGGTCGGACTCGAACCGACAACACATGGATTTTAAGTCCACTGCCTCTGCCATTGGGCTACTGGGGCGGAAGCGAAAAGCTTCTGCTCAAGCCTACTGGATCCCCGCCCCGCCGCAGAAACAACGACGGCAGCCCCTCCCCAAGGGGAGGAACCGCCGTCGTACGTGTTCTGCTGAAGCCGGAAGCGCTACTTGGCAGCTTCGGTCTTCTTGGCCGGCGTGGCGGCCGTCCGGAACCCCTCGCGCGGGTTGTTCAGGTTGCGCAGGGAGGTCAGGTCGCGGCCGTAGCTCACGTTCAGGAGCCAGCCGGAGACGACGCGGAACTTGCGCTCGAACATCGGCATGGCCAGGCCGTGGTAGCCGCGGTGTGCCAGCCAGGCCGGGAAGCCCTTGAGGCCGAAGCCCATGATGTTGGCAACGCCCTTGTACTGGCCCAGGCCGGCAACGGCGCCGAGGCTCTTGTGGTTGTATTCCTCAACGCTGCCGATGCCGTAGCGGGCGGCCAGGAGGTTCTTGGCCAGCAGCTTCGCCTGGCGGACGGCGTGCTGGGCGTTCGGAACGCAGAACCCGCCGACCCCGCCGCCGGACAGGTCGGGAACGGCGGAGACGTCGCCGGCGGCCCAGGCGCCGTCGAGGGGGCCGTTCTCGCCGGTGATGCGCAGTTCGGCGTTGGCGCGGACGCGGCCGCGCTCGTCGATCGGGAAGTCAGTGGCGCGGACCATCGGGTTGGCCTGCACGCCGGCGGTCCAAATCAGGGTATCCGCACCGAACTCGCCGGCCGGGGACTTGTCAGCCATGTTGATCAGCTTGAGCACGCCGTTCTCGGCGGACGCCAGCGAGGTGTTCAGCAGGACTTCGATGCCGCGCTCACGCATGCTGGCAACAACCCACTCGGCCTGGTCCGGCTTGACCTCGGGCATGACGCGGCCCATGGCCTCGATCAGGACGAAGCGGAGGTCTTCGCGGCGCAGGCGGTCGTTGATCCGGACGGCATCGCGGGCCATGTCTTCGAGCTCGGTCAGGGTTTCGATGCCGGCAAAGCCGCCGCCGACGACGACGAAGGTCAGGGCGCGGTCGCGCTCCGGGCCAGCGGGCATGAGCGATGCGGATTCGATGCGCTCAAGCACGTGGTTGCGGGTCGCCATTGCTTCTTCGATGCTCTTCATGCCGATGCCGGCCTCGGCGAGGCCCGGGATCGGGAAGGTGCGGGTGATCGAGCCGGCGGCCAGGACAACATCCTGGTAGGGCAGCTCGAACGGCTCGCCGCCGTCGCCCGGCTCAATGGTGGCGGTGCGGGCAGCGTGGTTGATGGAAGTGACCTTGCCGGTGATCAGCTCGGTGTTCTTCAGGTGCATGCGGTGGGACACGACGGCGTCGCGGGCCTCGATCGTGCCGGCGGCCACTTCGGGAAGGAAGGGCTGGTACGTCATGTAGGGCAGCGGATCGACAACCGTGACGATCCCGCCCTCATCCTTGACCTTCTTCTGGAGGTTTTTCGCTACATAGAGACCTACGTAGCCACCGCCAACTACCAGGACGCGGGGACGGTCTGAAAACTGTGTCGTAGATGCCATGCCCTCATCCTACCCGAGTTTGTGAAAACCTTCACGAGAGATTGGAGTGTTTCAGCTGACCGGTTTCGGTGTCCTCGGCAACAGCATCTTGCCCCGTGTCGTCCCCCGTCCGGCGACGCGCGCGAACCACCGCTGCAGTGCCTGCGGCGGTGACTCCCAGCAGCAGTCCGCCGAAGCCCAGGACCAGCGCTGCGGGCAGCGGATCGAACCCCCTGTCCGGCGGCAGCGCCACCGGAACCGTGGGCTCCGGCAGGTCCGGTTCCTGCGGCTCGACGGCAACCGGAGCATCGGAGGCCGGCGCTGTGGAGGCATCGCGGCGGTGGATCCGGATCCAGTCCGCAATGTTGCCCAGCGGGTTCGCCGCGACGGAGGGAACATCGGCGGTCAGGGCCGCGCCGGCATCCAGGATGCCGTAGCCGTACAGGGTGTCCTGTCCCGGCGCGCCGGCCTCGCGGGTGGTGCTGATGATCCGGTTAATGACGTCTGCGGCGCTGAGGTCGGGATAGGCGGATCGGATCAGGGCCGCGGTTCCCGCTACCAGGGGCGCAGCGCCGGAAGTTCCGCTCCAGTCCGCGTACCGGATCGCCTCGCCGGGCAGGCCCCCCACCAGGTTTTCCGCCGGGGCGGCAACGCCGATGCTGATTCCTTCGGAGGAGGAATACCGGCTCGCTTCACCGTTCCGGTCGACACCGGCCACGGTCAGCACACCGGGGATGGTGGCCGGGGCTCCCACTTGCACCATGCCGACGCTGCGGTTGCCGGCGGCGACCACGACCACAACGTCCTGCTGCTCGGCGTACAGGAAGGCTGAGTCCCAGCTCTCCGGCCAGGATGTGGAGGAGCTGCCCAGCGACATGTTGATTACCTGGGCTCCGTTGTCCACGGCCCACCGGATGGCGTCCGGTATCTGGTCCTCGATGGGGATGCCGGCCGGGTTGTCGGGTCCGATCCAGGCGGAGACCGCCAGCAGCTCGGCTTTGGGTGCCACGCCGATGATGCCCTCGGATTTGGCGGGCGCCGGGGGCTTGGCCGTCTCTTTAGTCCTGCTCGTCGGGCTCGGGTCCGGCGCAACGTCAGGGGCGTGGCCGCGCCCTGCCAGCAGTGTCGCCACCAGGGTGCCGTGGGACGGGTTGTTGCCCAGTCCCCGGCTGCCGGCCGGGTCCCCGGCACCGGAGACGTCGGTGCCGCCGGTGACGGCTCCCGCCAGATCCGGATGGGTGGGATCGATTCCGGTATCGATCACCGCGACCTTGACGCCTGCGCCCTGGCTCACCTTCCAAGCCTCGTCGAACCCGGAGTCAGCGAGCCAGTACTGCTTGTCGCGCCATTCGTCGGCGGAGGCCGGGGCAGCCGGAAGCAGGGTCAGCGCGAGCAGCGCCGCCAGCAGGACCGCGTGGATCCTTCTCCGTGGCAGCCCGGGAACCGCCGACGGATCCGTCACCGCGCTACGCTCAGAGCTATGCCGTCCAGGATGTCGTGCTCGCTGGTCACTGCGGAGGAGACCGCCCCGTCGGTGAGTTCCGCGACCCGGTCCACGATCGTCTGCCAAATCAGCGCACCGGCGCCGATCACGTCCACGCGGCCCGGATGCATGTACGGCAGTGCCGCACGGGCATCCCGGTCCATGTGCAGCAGCTCCGAAGCGGCGTGGTCTATCCGGGCGGTGTCGAGCTCGGTGCCGTGGATGGCACTGGGTGAGTACTCGGGCAGGTGCAGGGCGTGGGCCGTCACCGTGGTGATCGTCCCGGCCACGCCCACCAGGCGGTCGGCTTCGGCCAGCGGCACAGTGGTCAGAACCTGCGCGATCATGTCCAGGACGTCACCGCGGGCAAGGGCGATCTGCGCCTCGGTTGGCGGATTGGAGGTGAGGTGCCGTTCGGTGTACCGGACGCAGCCCATGTCGGTGCTCTTGGCCGCCAGTACGCCCTCGGAGGTGCCCAGCACAAACTCGGTGCTGCCGCCGCCGAGGTCCACCACCAGGGTCTTGGAGCCGTTGCTTCCGCCCAGGACGCTGGTGGCTCCGGCGAAGGACAGCGCTGCCTCTTCGTCGCCGCTGATGACTTCGGGCTCAACGCCCAGCCGCTCCCGGATGCCGTCAACGAACTCGGCGCGGTTTTCGGCGTCGCGGCTGGCCGAGGTGGCGACGAAGCGGATCCGCTCGGCTCCGTGCTCCCGGATCAGGGCGGCGTACTCGTCGGCGGCCTCGAAGGTCCGTTCCAAGGCCTCGGGGGCCAGGCGGCCGGTGGCGTCCACACCCTGTCCGAGCCGGTTGACCCGCATCAGGCGGACGACGTCGGTCAGCCGGGGCGGGCCGTCCTGCGCCACGTCGGCAATCAGCAGGCGGATGGAGTTGGTGCCGCAGTCGACGGCGGCAACCCGCACCGTTGAAGCAGCACTCTGGTTCTGCACTTCACTCTGGTCCGGCACTTCGTCCCCCTGCTGGTCGGTGTCGGCCGCGTCAGCGGTGTTGGCCTCGGCTTTGGCGGACTCGCGGCGGGCGGCGCGCTTGGCGTCCAGCTCCTCCGCGGAGAGACCCTGGGTTTTGGTGTGCCGGCTCAGATCACGGCTCGGCACCGCACTTGCGGTGTCCCACGCGCCCTCACAGTAACAGCGATCGCGGGTCCACCAGGGGGAAATGCGGTCCAGGGCTTCATCACCCAGCGGGTTGACTCCGGGACCTGCGGCCAGAGAGTGGCCCACGAGGACGTGGAGGCACTTCACCCGGGTGGGCATCCCGCCGGCGGAGACGCCGTCGATCTCGGGAACGGGGCCGACGCCGGTGCGGGCACCGATGTCGTTCCGCACCTGAAGGTACGCCTCGTGCGCTGCCCGGTAACGGGCGGCGAGCTCGGGGTCCTGTTCCAGCCGCTCGGTCATTTCGTTCATGACGCCGGCGGCTTCGAGCCGGGAGACTGCGGCAGTGATGACCGGGTGCGCCAAATAGTAGGTGGTGGGAAAGGGAATGCCGTTGCTGAGGCGCGGTGCCGTGGTGGCCACGAGGGGGTTGCCGCAGACGCAGCGCGCGCCGATTTCCACGACGTCGCGCGCCGGCCTGCCGAGCTGACGGCTCAGTGTCTCCAAGTCTTCGGAGGTGGGGGTGAGCTGCTGCTGGGTCATGCCGGAGGTTCCTTCCTGGGGGCCTGGACGAGGCCCGGGCTATTAATGTCTGCGTTTCTAAGATTACTGTGCGCAGAACGACGCCGGGGCCGCCGCCGCGGCGGCCCCGCGCCGGCAGCGGGCCTACTGCGCCGCAGCCGACCGCTTCACGGAGTCCCAGAGGGCGTCGACCCACTGCAGGTCTTCCGTTTCCTCCTGCGCCTCCTGCGCGGCGTTTTCCACTCCGTGCTCCCCCTTGACGAGGTAGCGGGTCTCCCCCGGCATCACCAGGAAGATGCGTTCCCGGGCCTGCTGCTTTATGTAGTTGGGGTCCTCCCAGCGGCCCAGCTGCGTTTCCAGGTTGCGGGCCGTCACCTTCTCACTGGCGATTTCCGCCTCCAGCGCGGAAATTTCCGAGCGCTGATGCAGATAAGTGCTCACCGACGGTGCCAGCAGCACCGTTACGACCAAGGTCACCATGGCCAGGACCAGGAGGCGGCCGGAAAAGGCCTTTGCCGGAACCGGGCGCAGGTCATCGGAGACTTCGTCTGCGCCCGCTCCGGACAACACTGCCGGAGCCTGTGCCAGGGACCGCCGCCGGAACCTGCCGGCAGCGGCCGCCTTCGCGGTTGTGGCCTTGGCTGCGGCGTCGTCGGCTTTCGTGCCCGAGAGCTTCCCGGCCGCTGCTTTTGTGGGAGCAGGTTTGGCCGGCGCTGCCTTGGCCCGAGGCGTTTTCTCCGCGGCGGCTTTGGCCGGGGCACCCGGAGCAGGGGCACGTTTCGCGGCACCCGATCCGGCGCCGCGGGCTCCGTCCACCGGCTTCGTGGCACTGATGGTGTCCGGATCAGCAGCAGGGCTCCGTCGCCGCTCCGGCCGGCTCCCGCCGGAGCCGGAGACGGTCTCGGCCGCGGCGCCGTCCCCCGCTGAACCTGCTTTGGGGACTTTCGGACGTCGGGTGGGCATGGAACTCCTTGATTCAAAACAACCTGGCGGAACGGCAAAAGAACAACAGCTAAACCCACCGCTCAAAACGAACAGTGATTCAAACACAGGGGTCTAAACGACACAGTGGTTAGACGACACAGTGCCTTAAACGACACAGTGGCTTAAACACAGCTGGTGGGCACCCTCATTAACGAGGGTACCCACCAGCAGCAGGCTTACTCTGCCGTGAAACGCGGGAACGCGCTGCGTCCTGCGTAACGTGCGGCGTCGTCGAGCTCTTCCTCGATGCGCAGCAGCTGGTTGTACTTCGCTACGCGCTCGGAGCGGGCCGGGGCGCCGGTCTTGATCTGGCCGGCGTTGGTGGCCACGCAGATGTCGGCGATGGTGGTGTCCTCGGTTTCGCCGGAGCGGTGCGAGGTGATGGTGGTGTAGCCGGCGCGCTGGGCCATGGTGATGGCATCCAGGGTTTCGGACAGGGTGCCGATCTGGTTGACCTTGACCAGCAGGGAGTTCGCGGCGTTGTTCTTGATGCCGGTCTCGAGGCGGACCGGGTTGGTGACGAACAGGTCGTCACCCACGATCTGCACCTTGTCGCCGATGGACGCGGTCAGCGTCTTCCAGCCGTCCCAGTCTTCCTCATCCAGCGGGTCCTCGATGGAAACCAGCGGGTAGTCCCGGACCAGTTCCTCGTAGTACGCGGACATTTCCGCAGCGGAGCGGTTGGTGCCTTCGAACAGGTAGGAGCCGTCCTTGTAGAACTCGGAGGCGGCAACGTCCAGGGCGAGGGCGATGTCGGCGCCGGGGGTGTAGCCGGCACGCGTGATGGCCTCGAGGATCAGGTCCAGGGCGGCACGGTTGGACGGCAGGTTCGGGGCGAAACCGCCCTCGTCGCCGAGTCCGGTGGACAGGCCCTTTTCCTTCAGGACGGCCTTGAGGTTGTGGTAGACCTCAACTCCCCAGCGCAGGCCCTCGGAGTAGGTCTGTGCGCCCAGGGGAACAATCATGAACTCCTGGATGTCGACGTCGGAGTCGGCGTGCGAACCGCCGTTGAGGATGTTCATCAGCGGGACCGGCAGGACGTGCGCGTTGGGTCCGCCGAGGTAGCGGTACAGCGGCAGCGCCGCTGATTCGGCGGCGGCGCGTGCCACGGCCAGGGAGACGCCCAGCATGGCGTTGGCGCCCAGGTTGGACTTGTTCTCGGTTCCGTCCAGGTCAATCATCGCCTGGTCGATGGCACGCTGGTCGGCGGCGTCGAAGCCCAGCAGGGCCGGCTGGATCTGCTCGATGACCGCTTCAACGGCCTGCAGCACGCCCTTGCCCTGGTAGCGGGTCTTTTCGCCGTCGCGGCGTTCGTTGGCTTCGAAGGCGCCGGTCGAGGCGCCGGAGGGGACCGCGGCGCGGCCGAACGTGTCATCATCAAGCAGAACCTCCACCTCAATGGTGGGGTTTCCACGGGAATCCAGGATTTCGCGGGCGTGAATGGCATCGATGATTGCCATGGGAATGCTCCTGTTCGTTGGAACGCTAGGGGTAACTACAGCGGCAGGCAATGAGCCAAGCTCCGCTGTCTGGTTCCAGACTAGTTGAAACCCGCGCCGTAGTAAGGCCCTGCACCGCCATAATGGCCCTGCGGTAGGCTCCGCAGCCGCCTGCAGGGCTCCCGGCCCGGCTAGGCGCCGGCGGTGAAACGGCGGACCGCGGACCGCAGCGCGGCTTCGGCATCCAGCCCCTGGGCCTGCGCCTGGCGCACGACGGCGAACAGGTGATCTCCCAGCTCTTCCTCACCGTGCCACGGCGGCAGCGGCCGGTTCGCCGGGTCCGCTGCAGGTACCGGAATCCCGGCGCGGCGGGCCCGGTCCTGGGCTTTCGCGGCCAGCAGGAGGGCCGGAAGCCCGGCGGGGATGCCGTCGAAGGGTGAGGTTCTCCCTGGTTTTTCCTGCTTCTTCACGTCGTCCCAGGCGCGTTCGATTTCGGCTGGATCGTCGGTGGTGCTTTCCCGGACGGAGCCGTCGGGGGCGAAGACATGCGGATTGCGCCGAATCATTTTGGCCGTTAGCGAATCCACCACGTCGCCGATGCCAAAGTGGCCGGATTCTTCCTGAAGCCGGGCGTGCAGCAGCACCTGGAACAGGACGTCGCCGAGCTCCCCCGCCAGCTCCTGCGCGTCTTCCGGCCCGGTGTGGCCGGTTTCCACGGCCTCGGCCACCTCGTAGGCCTCCTCGATGAGATATTCCAGGAGGGACTCATGGGTGAGCGCGGCCGTCCAGGGACAGCGCTCCCGCAGGACAGCGATGACCTCGGCCAGCCGGGTGAACCGCTGGCCGAGGTCATCGCCGGAAGTGCCGGGGGCCGAATCAGCCACGGAGCTGGTTGAAGCCTTCAGTGACGTAGGCGGCCAGGGCGTCGCGCTCCTCCAGTGGCAGGAACGCGGCGTCGACCGCGTTCATGGTGAGTTCGAGGATGTCGTCGAGGTCATAGTTGAAGGTGTCCGCGAGCAGTTCGAACTCGCCGGTGAGCGTAACACCGCTCATCAGCCGGTTGTCGGTGTTCACCGTGACCTGGAAACCGGTCTGGTAGAGCAGGTCGATCGGATGGGATTCGATGTCCCCGCCGAAGGAGGCGATGGCACCGGTCTGCAGGTTGGACGAGGGGCAGATTTCCAGCGGAATGCCGCGGTCCCGGACCCATCCGGCCACCTGGCCGATGGTCACCATGCCCACGGCGCTGTCGTCCCCGGCACCGGCCGGACTGTCTTCGGCGTCCTCGTTGTCGAACTCAACATTGATGTCCTCGGCGATGCGCACGCCGTGACCCAGGCGCAGCGCCCGGCCGTGGACCAGTGCGTCCCGGATGCTGTC
Organism: Arthrobacter sp. zg.Y820; assembly: GCF_030125555.1. Classification (NCBI taxonomy): domain Bacteria; kingdom Bacillati; phylum Actinomycetota; class Actinomycetes; order Micrococcales; family Micrococcaceae; genus Arthrobacter; species Arthrobacter sp. zg.Y820. The sequence continues at coordinate 317,059 of NZ_JASKLX010000001.1, read as the reverse complement.
CACTCCGGCGGCTTCGCCGGCGTGCACGGTGACCGGGAACTGGTTTTCGGCCAAGTAGGTGAATGCCTCGCTGAAACGCGAGGCCGGAAAGCCGTCTTCCGCGCCGGCGATGTCAAAGCCGGAGGCACCGTTGTGGCGGTGCCGGACGGCCAGCTCTGCGATTTCCATGGCACGGTCGGCGTGGCGCATGGCCGTGATGAGCTGCCCCACCTGGATCAGGCGGCCGCCCGCTTCCACGGCGTCCACACCGGCGTCCAGGCCCTCCTGGACGGCTTCCACGGCTTCGTCCAGGCTCAGGCCGCCCTGCAGGTGCTGCTCGGGTGCCCAGCGGATCTCGGCGTAGACAACGCCGTCGTCGGCCAGATCCTCCACGAACTCGCGTGCCACCCGGGACAGGCCTTCGCGGGTCTGCATCACGGCAATGGTGTGGTCAAAGGTTTCCAGATAGCGCGGCAGCGAACCTGAATCCGCGGACTCGCGGAACCACTCACCGAGTGCAACCGGGTCCGTGGAGGGAAGCTCGTGGCCAACCTCCGCGGCAAGTTCGATGATGGTGGCAGGGCGCAGGCCGCCGTCGAGGTGGTCGTGCAGCGAGACCTTGGGCAGGCTGCGGATGTCGAGGTGCGGGTCAGAGGCGGGAAGCAAAATAGGCTCAGTCACGCTGCCAACTCTACGTGAGCTGCGGCACTCGTTGGTGCGCGTGCCTAGGGCGTTTCGTTCGGCACCCGCTGCGCGGCTTCCTCAGCGGGGAGCTCTGCGTCTCCGGGGCGCGCTGCGTCTTTGGGGGTCTTCAGCGGCGTGGGGCCGCGAAGCTTGGTGATGAGCCGGTCAATGACCAGCCCGAGGACCATTGCGACGGCGATCGCGACCACGACGCCCAGGAGATGGTTGTCCTCGAACCAGGAACCGGCAAGCGCGCCGATGGCAACGCTGTAGGCTGCCCAGACCAAGGCCGACATGGTGGTCAGACTGACGAACAACCGGCGGGGGAAGCCGGTGGCGCCGGCGGTCAGGTTGACGACCACGCGTCCGATCGGAATGAAGCGGGCAATCAGGATCAGCGACACGGCCCGCTTGTCCAGTTCCTTGCGGGCCCACACGAAGCCTCGCTGCATCCGCGGTCCGCGCATCCAGCGGTACCGTTCGGTGCCGATCCGCCGTCCCATCAGGTAGGCCAGGTTGTCGCCCAGAAAGGCTCCGCCGGCCGCTGCCGCTGCCACCAGCCACAGGTTGGGGCCGGCTCCGGTGGCCACCAGCGCCGACAGTCCCACTACCAGGGATTCGCTGGGAACCGGCGGAAAGAAGCCGTCGATCAGGCAGAACGCGAATAATGCGAAGTAAACCCACGGCTCATCGGCGGAGGTCAGGATGAAATTGTTGACACTGTCCACTGCGGCGCTCAGCACGTCCAGTCGGCTCCCTCGGATTGGTCTCTGGTATCTATAACGATGCCATCAACTCATTGGTGCCCGCCAACCCCGCGCCGCCGCCCGCCCGCCCGCCCGGGCCAGGGCAGGGCGGGCAGGCGGGGGGGCAGGGCGGGGCGGCGGGCGGCGGCCGGCGGTTCAGCACGGCCGATGGGCGGTGCCTAGCCGATGCGGTCGATGATCAGCTTCTGCGCGGGGCGGGATCCTTCGGGAGCAATGACGACGGCGTTTTCCAGCGCCTCGCGGGCCCGGTCGAACTTCTCCGGTGTATCGGTAAGCAGGGTCATCAGCGGCTGGCCGGCCCGGACGGTGGCTCCGGGCTTGGCATGCAGGCGGACGCCGGCGCCGGCCTGCACCACATCCTCCTTGCGGGCACGTCCTGCTCCCAGCCGCCAGGCAGCCACGCCCACGGACAGGGCGTCCAGCTCCATCAGGACGCCGTCGGCGGGCGCCAGGATGGTTTCCGATTCCCGCGCCTGCGGCAGCGCAGCCGCCGGGTCCCCGCCCTGGGCGGAAATCATGCGCCGCCAGACGTCCATGGCCCGGCCGTCCCGCAGGGCAGCCGCCGGGTCGGCATCCGGGATGCCGGCCGCGGCGAGCATTTCCTCGGCCAGCCGGATCGTCAGTTCGACGACGTCGGCCGGACCGCCGCCGGCCAGGACCTCCACTGATTCCTCCACCTCGATGGCATTGCCTGCGGTCAGGCCCAGCGGGGTGGACATGTTGGTCAGCAGCGCCACGGTGTTCACTCCGGCGTCCTGTCCGAGTGCCACCATGGTTTCGGCCAGTTCACGGGCGTTGGCTTCATTCTTCATGAACGCCCCGGAGCCCACCTTCACGTCGAGCACCAGTGATCCGGTGCCCTCGGCGATCTTCTTGCTCATGATGGAGGAGGCGATCAGCGGAATGGCCTCCACCGTTCCGGTCACGTCGCGCAGCGCGTACAGCTTCTTGTCCGCCGGAGCCAGTCCGGTGCCGGCGGCGCAGATGACGGCGCCGACGTCGGCCAGCTGGGCCATGATTTCCTCGGTGGACAGGTTGGCCCGCCATCCCGGGATGGCCTCCAGCTTGTCCAGGGTGCCGCCGGTGTGGCCGAGGCCGCGGCCGGAGAGCTGCGGCACGGCGACGCCGAACACGGCGACCAGGGGTGCCAGCGGCAGGGTGATCTTGTCCCCCACCCCACCGGTGGAGTGCTTGTCAGTGGTGGCTTTCCCCAGCGAGGAGAAGTCCATCCGGACGCCCGAATTGATCATGGCGGTGGTCCAGCGGGAGATTTCCTGCCGGCTCATGCCGTTGAGCAGGATTGCCATGTTCAGCGCTGCCATCTGCTCGTCGGCTATCGCCCCGCGGGTGTAGGCGTCGATCGTCCAGTCGATCTGCTCCGGGGACAGGGTTCCCCGGTCCCGCTTGATCCCGATGATGTCCACGGCGTCAAACTTTTCGCTGCTCATGTGCGGTCCTGCCCTTCCAAGTGCTGCGGTCCAAAGGCATCCGGCAGGACCTCGTCCATGGTCCGGATGCCGCTTACTGTCATTAACTGCATGCCCGGTGCCCGAAATTCATAGAGCAGCTGCCGGCAGCGTCCGCACGGCATCAGGATTTCCCCGGCGCCGTCCACGCAGGTGAAGGCGGTGAGGCGGCCGCCTCCGGTCATGCGCAGCGAGCTCACGAGCGAGCATTCAGCGCACAGCGTCAGCCCGTAGGAAGCGTTTTCGACGTTGCAGCCGGAGATCACCCGGCCGTCGTCGGTCAGGGCGGCTGCGCCCACCGGATACTTCGAGTACGGGACGTAGGCGTGTTCCAGGGCGGCACGGGCAGCATCGAGGAGTTGGTTCCAGTCGATGTCCGGCGCAGCACCTGCCGGGGTGCCTGCTGATTCATTCATTGGGGGTTCCTTCCTCAGCCCTTGATATACGGTATGCCGCTGGCCGCCGGGCCGCGCGACTTACCCACCACGCCGGCGACGACGAAGATGGTCACGAGGTACGGCAGCATGGCCAGGAACTGGTTCGGCACCGGCGTGCCGAGCAGGCTCAGCACGGACTGCAGGTTCGATGCGAAACCGAACAGCAGGGCGGCGAAGAGCGCGCCGATCGGGTTCCACCGGCCCAGGATGAGGGCCGCCAGGGCGATGTAGCCCTGCCCGGACGTCATGTCCCGGTTGAAGGAGGAGACCGAAACGAGGGTGAAGAACGCACCGCCGACGCCGGCCACCGCGCCCGCGGCCAGCACGTTCAGGAACCGCATGCGGTTCACGTTCACGCCGAGGGTGTCGGCGGCCTTCGGGTGTTCGCCCACGGCACGGGTGCGCAGTCCCCACCGGGTGTGGAACAGGCCGAAGTAGATGCCCGCCACGGCGATGTACATCAGGTAGCCGATCACCGACTGGTCGAACAGGATCGGGCCGATGATCGGAATGTCCGCCAGGAACGGAATCCGAATCGACGGCAGGCGCGGCGGGGAGTTCCACTTCGCGGGGTCGGTGCTGAGCACCGTGGAGAAGAGGAAGCCGGTCAGCCCGGAGACCAGGACGTTCAGGACGACGCCGACGATGACCTGGTTCACGATGTACTTGATGCTGAACACGGCCAGCACCAGCGAGACCAGCACACCGGCAACTGCGGCGGCGAAGAGTCCCACGAAGGCGTTGCCGGAGAGCGTTCCGGCGACGGCGGCGGCAAATGCGCCGAAGAGCAGCTGGCCCTCGATCGCGATGTTCACGACGCCGGAGCGTTCACACAGCACGCCGGAGAGCGCGCCGAAGATCAGCGGGAAGGCCAGGGTGAACGACCCCGCCAGCAGTCCGTAGACGGCGACGCTGGGGCTGCGGGCGCTGCCCACCGACCAGGTGAGGAACGCGGCGATAAAGAAGACCGCGAACATGGCGATGAGCCAAACCGGCACGTGCTGGAACCGGCTGACCAGGACGGCGGACCAGGCGGCCGAGGCCAGCAGGACCACGGAGGAGATCCAGCCCAGCACCGGGGCCGAGACCACGATGTTGGGAAGCTGGATGGCGGCGTTCTCCTCGGTGAGGCGGAACGTCACCTCCGCGGAAGGCGACCCGAGGCCGAAGAGGATGAAGCCGAGAATGGCCAGGGCGCCCAGGATGATCGGGATCTTCCAGCTGCGGATGGCCTGCGCTGCGGCATGCCTGCCGGCGGAGGCGGGGATGGTTGCGGTGCTCATGCTGTTCCTCCGGCTGCCTTGGCGTTCTTGGTCGTGCGCTTGCCGGACGTCTTGAACGCTCCCGGCGGCGGAATCCTGAAGATGGAGCGGACCAGCGGGGGTGCCGCGATGAACAGGACGATCAGTGACTGGACCACCAGGACAATGTCGATGTTGGTTCCGGTGCTGGTCTGCATGGTGACGCCGCCGGCGCGGAAGGCGCCGAAGAGGATGCCCGCGGCAAACGTTCCCCACGGGGAGGAGCGGCCGAGCAGGGCAACCGTGATGGCATCGAAGCCGAAGCTGGCTGCCACGCCGGAGGTCAGCACCTTCTCGGTGCCGGAGACCTGCGCAACGCCGGCGAGTCCGGCGAGGGCACCGGCGATGAGCATGACGATCACGTAGCCCTTGGTGGTGCTGATGCCGGCGTTCCGCGCAGCGGCCGGGTTGGCGCCGACTGCCCGCAGCTCAAAGCCCACGGTGGAACGGTTCAGCAGCCACCAGATGAACACCGTGGCGGCAACGGCCATCACGAAGCCCCAGTGCAGGCGGAACCCGGATCCCAGCAGAGGCGGGAACATGGCGGTTTCATCCAGCTGCGGGCTGATCGGGTTGGTGGATCCCGGACGCTGGAAGCCCGGGGTGGTGAGCAGGAAGAGCACCAGCTGGATGGCGATGTAGTTGAGCATGATGGTGACGATGACTTCGTGCGCGCCGGTCCGGGCCTTGAGGAGACCGGCAATGCCGCCCCAGAGGGCACCGCCGAGCGCCCCCGCGATCACCACGACCAGCAGGTGCAGCCCCGCCGGCAGGTGCCAGCTGAAGCCAACCCAGGCGGCCATGGTGGCACCGATCAGGATCTGGCCCTGCGCACCAATGTTGAACAGGCCGGCACGGAATGCCAGGGCGACGCCGAGGCCGGCGCAGATCAGCGGCGTCGCCACTGTCAGCGTCTGCGTCAGCGGATAGATCATCCGGGAGAAGCTCTGGGCTTCGAAGTTGAAAACCGATCCCTGGAAAAGGGCGATGTAGGCGCCCGACGCCGCTGACCAGGCTGCGGCGAAAAGATCCGACGGGCGGCTGAAGAAGTAGGACGCGGCACTGGCGACGTCCTCGTTGGTGAGTGCTATCAGCAGCCCGCCGACGATCAGCGCCATCACGACTGAGAGCACCGAAACCAGCGCGTTGGAGGAAACGATGCGGTGGAGCACCGAGTCGTTCCCGCTTTCCGGGTGGAGCTCGGAGTCGGGGACGGGAACGGCGGGCGGCGGCAGAGCTCCGCCCGCGGTTTCGGCAGCGTTCAGCAACCGGGTGTCTTCGGCTGCTGCCTCCTCTTTCCGGTGGGCGGGTTCGCCCTGCTGCCTGTTGTCTTTCTCCGGGCTCACTGCGCCCCTCCCTCAATGTCGCCGTCGTGCTGAATGTTGCGGTCGTGCGCAAGTGCTTCTTCGGCGGGCATCCCGGCCATCATCAGGCCAAGGACGTCGCGCGAGGTGGTGCCCGGGACAATGCCCATGAGCCTGCCGCCGTACAGCACCGCGATGCGGTCTGCCAGCTCCAGGACCTCGTCCAGTTCGGTGGAGACAATCAGCACCGGCGTCCCGCCGTCGCGCTCGGCCACGATCCGCTTGTGCAGGAACTCGATCGAACCGACGTCGACGCCGCGGGTGGGCTGGGAGGCGATGAACAGCGAAAGGGGGCGGGACAGCTCACGGGCCATCACCACTTTCTGCTGGTTTCCTCCGGACAGTGTCCCGGCGGCCGCTTGGGCGGACTGGGTCCGAATGTCGAACTCGTCGATTTTCTCGGCGGCGTTGGCTGCCACGACGGCTGGACGCATGGACAGGCCCTTGGCGAACGGGGGCTTGTTGTACCGGTTGAGGATCAGGTTTTCCGCAACCGTGAAAGGGCCGACGAGTCCGTCGACGCTGCGGTCCTCGGGCACGAAGCCCACGCCGGCGTCGATGACCTGGTCCACGCGGCGGCCGACGAGTTCCTGTCCGTCGAGGTTGATGGAGCCGGTGACATGGTCCTGCAGCCCCATGATGGCCTCGGTGAGTTCCGTCTGGCCGTTGCCCTGCACGCCGGCGACGGCGAGGATCTCCCCCTTGGCGATGCCAAAGCTCAGGTGGTCGACGACGGGCTGGCCGGTGTCGGAAAGCACGACGAGGTCCCGGACGGAGAAGGTGACGTCGCCGGGTTCCGCCGGAGCCTTGTTGAGCGTCAGGTTCACGGAGCGGCCAACCATCAGGGAAGCCAGTTCGGTGGTGGAGGCTCCCGGGGCGGCGTCGCCCACAACCTTGCCGCGCCGGATCACTGTGATGACGTCGGAGACGGCTTTGACCTCGCGCAGCTTGTGCGAGATGAAGACTACTGATTTTCCGTCCGCGGTGAGCTGGCGCATGATGGCCAGCAGCTCATCCGTTTCCCGGGGCGTGAGCACGGCAGTGGGCTCATCCAGGATCAGCACTTCGGCATCCCGGATCAGTGCCTTGATGATTTCGACCCGCTGCTGCACACCCACGGGGAGGTCTTCGACGACGGCGTCGGGGTCAACGTCGAACCCGTACTGGTCGGAGATCTTCCGGATGCGCTCCCGCGTGGTTTCCAGGTTCAGCGCACCCGCGAACTTGGTGGTTTCATGGCCCAGTGCCACGTTCTCCGCGACGGTGAAGACCGGCACCAGCATGAAGTGCTGGTGGACCATCCCGATTCCGGCGGCCATGGCATCACCGGGGCCGGAGAAGGCAACCGGTTTGTCGTTGACCAGGATTTGTCCCTCTGACGGTTCGTAGAGGCCGTAAAGGACGTTCATCAGCGTTGACTTGCCCGCCCCGTTTTCGCCGAGAAGGCTGTGCACCTGGCCCGGTTCGATCACCAGGTCTATGTGGTCGTTGGCAACCAAGGCGCCGAAGCGCTTGGTGATGCCCTTGAGTTCGAGTTTCACAACCCCAACCAATCTGTTCGTGTCTGAGTGTTGGGCGCCTCCTAAGGAAGGCTACCCGGAACAAAAGGAACCGCCGTCCGCCCGCTGCAACGCAGCCGGACGAACGGCGGTTCAGGAAAGCTGCCTTACCCCAGACTATTTGGGGCTGGCGGCGGATTCCACTGTGATGTCGCCGGCGATGATCTGAGCCTTGATCTCGTCGACGGCCGTCTTCACATCGTCAGGAACGGCGCTTTCCTGGTCATGGTACGGAGCCAGTGCGACGCCGCCGTTCTCCAGGGTGCCGACGTACGGGGTGGCGTCGAAGTTACCTTCGACGTCGGAGGCGATGACTTCTTCCACTGCCTCGCCCATGAGCTTCATGACCGAGGTCAGGATGAACTCGGTGCCCACATCGTTCGTTTCGAAGCCGTCGGAGTCAACCCAGACGACCTTGTTGCTGCCGCCGTTGGCGTTGGCTTCGACGACGGCATCCAGCGTGCCGGAGCCCACCGGACCGGCAACGGGCATGATGATGTCCGCGCCTTCGTTCAGGAAGTTCTCGGTGGTGGTCTTGCCGGCACCGGTGTCGGTGAAGTTGCCGACGAAGGAACCGGTCTGGTCCGCCTTGTTCCAGCCAAGGAGCTGGACGTCGGCACTGTTCTCTTCGTTGTAGTACTCCACGCCGTCGGCGAAGCCGTCCATGAAGATGGTGACGGTGGGGATGTTGATGCCGCCGTATGTGGCCACCTTGCCGGTTTCGGAGGTGCCGGCCGCTACGTAGCCGGCCAGGAAGGCAGCCTGAGCCGTGTCGTAGATGATCGGCTTGACGTTATCCAGCTCGATGGTGTTGTCATCGACGATGGCAAAGTTGCTGTCCGGGTTGGCAGTGGCCACTTCCTTGGTCGCGTCAGCCAGGAGGAACCCGACCGTCACGGTGAGGTTGCAGCCTTCGCTGATCATGGAGTCAAGGTTCGGAAGGAAGTCGGTCTCGGACTGCGACTGGGCCTCGGAAACCTCGATGCCGAGGTCCGCCTCGGCGGCCTTCAGGCCCTCGTAGCTGGACTGGTTGAAGGAGCGGTCGTCAAAGCCGCCTTCGTCGGAGACGATGCACGCCCGGAAGTCGCTGTTGGCGTTGGCTGCGCCGGTGGAATCTGCCTCTTCCTCGGGCGCGGCACCGCAGCCGGTGAGCAGGAGTGCCGAGACGCCGAGCATGGCTGCGGAAACGCCTGCGTTGCGCTTGAAGCTGCGCGGGGAGTTCTTCAATGTTCCTCCAGGAATGAAATGGGTGCCACGCGCAGGATTATTCTGTTCGAACGCTCGCAAAGAGCATCCGGGCGTCGCGTGGCGCAGCGCTCCGTCCATCAGTGGACCGCGGCATGCCTATCCTATGGGCTTTCGGCGGCGAGTGTGAGCCAGATAACGCTCTTGGAGGGACATTGTTTACATGTTGTTATTATTTGCAAGCAAATTACGCGGACCGGCGTCGCATGACATCCATCGGTGAAACCCGCAGGCCGCCGCCGAAACTAGTGGCGCAGGCCGCGGGCGGCCCGCACCGCCGCAGCGGCCATGACGCTCACGCCGGAGCTGATGGCCAGTTCATCCGGGTTGTAGTCGCCCCGGTGCAGGTCGAACGTTTCGCCGCCGGGAGTCCGGGTGCCCAGCCGCATCAGGGCGCCGGGAACGGCCTGCGTCATCCAGGCGAAGTCTTCCCCGCCCATCGACTGCGGCGCCAGGACGATGGAGTCCTCCCCCAGTTCGGCCCGGGCAGCGGCTTCGATCAGGCTGGTTTCCGCATCGGTGTTGATGACCGGCGGCACTCCCCTCGTGTGTTCCATCGTGACGTCCACGCGGAAAGGCGCGGCAATCTGCCGAACGACGTCGTCCAGCAGTTCACCGGCCGCGTACCAGGCTTCGGCGTCCAGGCAGCGCATGGTGCCGGACATGAAGCCGTGGCCCGGAATCGCGTTGGGCGCGGAGCCTGCGTGCATCTGCCCCCAGACCACCGACACTCCGCTGCGCACGTCGATCCGCCGGGACAGCACGGCGGGGACGCTGACCGCAATCTCAGCCAGCGCGAAAACCAGGTCCTCCGTCAGGTGCGGGCGCGACGTGTGTCCGCCCCGGCCCGTGAGCTCGATCCGGATGGTGTCCGAGGCGGAAGTAATGGCTCCAATCCGGGTGCCCACCTGGCCGACGTCGATCCGGGGGTCGCAGTGCAGTGCCACGATGCGCGGCATCCCCTCCAGGACGCCCTGCCGAATGACGCCCAGCGCGCCGCCGGGCATGACTTCCTCAGCGGGCTGGAAGATGATCCGGACCCGGCCGCCGAGGTTGCCCGCGGCGTTCAGCCTGGCAAGGACCTGCGCCACCCCCACCATGACGGTGGTGTGGATGTCGTGGCCGCACGCGTGCGTGATGCCGGTGTTGACCGACGCGTACGGAAGGCCTGTTTCCTCCAGGACCGGCAGGGCGTCGATGTCCGCGCGCAGTCCAATCCGCAGCGGCCCGTCTCCTATGTCCACGTAGGCGCCGGTGCCCTCCAGGCGCACGGGGTGCAGCCCCGCCGAGGCCAAGGCTTCGACAATCCTGTCGGTGGTGCGGAATTCCTTCGTTGACAGTTCCGGGTGCCGGTGCAGGTCCCGCCGGAAAGCGATCAGCTCCCCCAGCAGCGGAGCAACACTTCCGCGCATCGACGGAACCGGGGAGCTGTTCAGTGGGATAGTAGGCACAGCTTCAAGGTTAGCCACTGAGGCTGCTGTTACGGGAACCGTGTGACGATGTTCCGTCCCGCAAGCATCCATCTGCCGTTACAGGACGTCGGTGTCGCCGCTGGCCTTGAGGTGCTCCACTGCCTTTTTTACTTCCTGGGCGTGTTCCTTGGTGGTAACCAGCAGCGCGTCCAGGGTATCGACGATCACCACATCCTCGATACCGATCAGGGCGATGACGCGCTTGGTGTCGGAAACCACAATGCCGGAGGCATTCTCCGAGTAGACCCGCGCCCCTTCCCCCATGACCGTGAGGTCGCTGTTCTCCGCGGCCGGGTTGAGCCGTCCGATGGCGGCAAAGTCTCCGACGTCGTCCCAGTTGAAGATGCCCGGGATCATGGCCACGTCGCCGGCTGCCGCCGCGGGCTCCGCCACGGCATAGTCAATGGCAATCTTGGGCAGCGTGGGCCAGATCCGGCGCACCACCTCGCGCCGCGCCGGGGTGTCCCAGGCCTCGGCAATTTCCATCAGGCCGGCATAGAGATCCGGCTCGTTCGCTTCCAGGTGCTTGAGCATCAGGTCCACCGGAGCCACGAACATTCCCGCGTTCCAGCTGTAGCGTCCGTTGGCGAGGTAGGTGCGCGCCACGTCTCCCGAGGGCTTTTCCACGAATTCGACGACGGCGTGTGCGCTGGGGGCCCCGGCGATGTCCAGTTTGTCGCCGGCCCTGATGTACCCGAATCCGGTGGCCGGGTGGGTCGGATGGATGCCGATGGTGACGATGTACCCCTGCGCGGCGGTGTGGATGGCTTCCCGCACGGCGTCCTGGAACACCTCGACCGGAGTGATGACCTGGTCGGCGGCAAAGGACCCCATGATGATGTTCGGATCCCGCTTATAGAGGATGGCCGCGGCAAGACCGATGGCCGCCGCGGAATCCTTCGGCTCCAGCTCCAGCACCAGGTTTTTGCCGGTGATTTCCGGAAGCTGCTTCCGCACTGCCTCGCGGTGCAGCGTTCCCGTGACAACCATGACTCGGTCGCCGCTGAGCGGGCGCAGCCGGTCGTAGGTGGCCCGGATGAGCGTCGAGCCGGAGCCCGTCAGGTCATGAAGGAACTTGGGCGCAGCTGCACGGGACAACGGCCACAGGCGGGTTCCGACGCCGCCGGCGGGGATGACGCCGTAAAAGCGGTCAAAGTCCGCTGAGGAAGGATTAGGGCTTACCTGTTCTGTACTCATCAAAGCCAAGATTAGCCGACGGAGCGGCGAGTCCGCCGGAACCGGGCTTCGTGACTTCTGCCCGGAGCGCCGCGGAGGGTAATCCGCCCGGCTGGAGGACCCCCGCAGAGTGTAACGAGGGTCACATGATAGGGCGTCCTAAATTGAAAGCGTTCCCGGGGAGACCTAGATTATGCTTGAGCTTATATTGCTGTCGCACCGGCGTCATCACTGCGTGGAAGACACGCCAGCGCCGCTTGCGTTGCAGGGAGGAAAATTCAGTGTCGAAGTTACCAGCAGGCACTCTCTACCGCGGCCGTGAAGGCCAGTGGTCGTGGGTTGCGCATCGCATTACCGGCGTGGTGATCTTCTTCTTCCTTTTGGTCCACGTTTTGGATACCTCACTGGTGCGTGTTTCACCGGAGGCCTACAACGTAGTGATCGGCGCGTACAAGAACCCCATCATGGGCCTCGGCGAACTCGGCCTCGTTGCCGCCATCGTGTTCCATGCCTTTAACGGCGTACGCGTGATCCTGATCGATTTTTGGAAGAAGGGCCCGAAGTACCAGCGCCAGATGCTGTGGAGCGTCGTCGGTCTTTGGGTGATCACGATGATCGGTTTCTCCATTCGCCACCTTCCCATCGTTTTCGGGGGCCACTAAGCCATGAGTACATCAACCAACGAGGCCGTCTCCATCGAGGCTCCGCGCTCCGGCCGGATTTCCCCCAAGTACGCCCGCACCCCGGGCGGCAAAGGCAACTTCGAGATGCTGGCATGGTTGTTCATGCGCATCTCCGGTGCCATCCTGATCGTCCTGATCTTCACGCACCTCTTCGTCAACCTCATGGTGGGCGACGGCATCCACGCGGTGGACTTCGGCTTCGTCGCCGGCAAGTGGGCCAGCCCGCTGTGGCAGGTCTGGGACCTGGTCATGCTGTGGCTTGCCATGCTGCACGGCACCAACGGCGTCCGCGTCATCATCAATGACTACGCTGACAAGAACTCCACCCGGATGGCGTTGAAGAGCATTCTCTACATTGCTTCGCTCGTGATTATCGTGCTCGGCACCTTGGTGATCTTCACCTTCGACCCCTGCCCCGCCGGCGCTCCCACGGAGCTGCTCGCGGACTTCTGCAAGGCGTAACCGCGCACGGTCGCACCCCTGACGGGGTGCGACCACCACGAACGATTCACAGGTTTCAACAGAAAGAGCATCTGCTATGCAGGTCCATAAGTACGACGTCGTTATTGTCGGCGCCGGCGGCGCCGGTATGCGTGCCGCAATCGAATCCGGGCAGCGCGCACGCACGGCGGTACTGACCAAGCTGTACCCCACCCGCTCGCACACTGGTGCAGCGCAGGGCGGCATGTGCGCAGCACTGGCCAACGTCGAAGAAGACAACTGGGAATGGCACACCTTTGACACGGTCAAGGGCGGCGATTACCTGGTCGACCAGGACGCTGCGGAGGTCATGGCCAAAGAGGCCATCGACGCCGTGCTGGACCTGGAAAAGATGGGCCTGCCGTTCAACCGCACGCCCGAAGGCCGCATTGATCAGCGCCGTTTCGGCGGTCACACCCGCGACCACGGCAAGGCACCGGTCCGCCGTGCCTGCTACGCGGCCGACCGCACCGGCCACATGATCCTGCAGACCCTGTACCAAAACTGCGTCAAGCACAACGTGGAGTTCTACAACGAGTACTACGTGCTCGACCTGCTGACGGTCACCGACTCGTTTGGCCAGAAGCGCGTTGCCGGTGTTGTTTCCTACGACCTGGCCAGCGGCGAACTGCACGTCTTCCAGGCCAAGTCCGTGGTCTTCGCCTCCGGCGGCGCGGGCAAGGTCTTCAAGACCACCTCCAATGCGCACACCCTCACCGGTGACGGCATGGGCATCGCGTTCCGCCGCGGCATTCCGCTGGAGGACATGGAGTTCTTCCAGTTCCATCCGACAGGCCTCGCAGGCCTGGGCATCCTGCTTTCCGAAGCAGCCCGCGGCGAAGGCGCGATCCTGCGCAACTCCGAGGGTGAGCGCTTCATGGAGCGTTACGCTCCGACCATCAAGGACCTCGCACCCCGCGACATCGTGGCCCGTTCCATGGCCAACGAGGTCCGCGAAGGCCGCGGTTGCGGCCCGAACAAGGACTACGTCCTCCTGGACCTGACGCACCTGGAGCCGGCGCACATTGACGCCAAGCTCCCGGACATCACCGAGTTCGCCCGCACCTACCTGGGTGTGGAGCCGTACACGGAGCCGGTGCCGGTCTTCCCGACCGCGCACTACGCCATGGGCGGCATCCCGACCAACATCAAGGCCGAGGTCCTGCAGGACAACGACACCGTTATTCCCGGCCTGTATGCCGCCGGCGAAGTGGCCTGCGTTTCGGTGCACGGCTCCAACCGGCTGGGCACCAACTCCCTGCTGGACATCAACGTCTTCGGCAAGCGCGCCGGCATCTATGCCGCCGAGTACGCCCTGACAGCCGATTTCGTTGACCTGCCGGAAGATCCGGAAGCTGCCACCGTCGAGCTGCTGGACCTCGTCCGCAACTCGGAGGGAACGGAACGCGTTGCCGAAATCCGCCGCGACCTGCAGAACACCATGGATGCCAACATGCAGGTGTTCCGCACTGCGGAAACCCTCAACCAGGTCCTGACCGACATTGCCTCCTTCGAAGAGCGGTACCGGAAGATCAGCGTCCAGGACAAGGGCAAGCGCTTCAACCTGGATCTGCTGGAGGCCGTGGAACTGGGCTTCCTGCTGGAACTGGCCAAGGTCATGACCGTGGCGGCGCTGCACCGCGAAGAATCCCGCGGCGGGCACTTCCGCGAGGACTTCCCGGAGCGCGACGACGAAAACTTCATGAAGCATTCAATGGCGTACAAGGTTGACGAAGCCGCCAATGCCGAGAACACAGCGGGCATTCGACTGGACACCAAGCCGGTCATCTTCACGCGCTACGAGCCGATGGTGAGGAAGTACTAATGACAACGGAAATTGCGGAGCCCGCCTCCAAGATTGAACTGCCCGCATCTGTGGGCGGGGAAATTCCCTCCTTCGAGATCACGCTGAAGGTTCGCCGCTACAACCCCGAGGTATCCGACGAAGGATACTGGGACGAGTGGAAGCTGACCATGTACGGCACCGACCGCGTGCTGGATGCCCTGCACAAGGTCAAGTGGGAGCATGACGGTTCCGTCTCCTTCCGCCGTTCCTGCGCCCACGGCGTCTGCGGATCCGATGCCATGCGCATCAACGGCCGCAACCGCCTGGCCTGCAAGACGCTGCTGAAGGACCTGGACACGTCCAAGCCCATCCTTGTGGAACCCATCAAGGGCCTGCCGGTGGAGAAGGACCTGATCGTGGACATGGAGCCGTTCTTCCAGTCCTACCGCGAGATCATGCCGTTCCTGGTCACCAAGGGCCACGAGCCCACGAAGGAACGCCTGCAGTCCGCCGAGGACCGTGAGCGGTTCGACGACACCACCAAGTGCATCCTCTGCGCCGCCTGCACGTCCTCGTGCCCGGTGTTCTGGACCGACGGCCAGTACTTTGGTCCGGCCGCCATCGTCAACGCCCACCGCTTCATCTTCGACTCGCGCGACGACGCCGGAGACATGCGCCTGGAGATCCTGAACGACAAGGAAGGCGTGTGGCGCTGCCGCACCACCTTCAACTGCAGCGAAGCCTGCCCGCGCGGCATCCAGGTCACCAAGGCCATTGCCGAGGTCAAGCAGGCCATCCTGAGCCGCTCGGTCTAGTTCCGCCAGGCACCAGCCGGAGGCGGCGTCCACAGTCCATCAAGGGCTGCGGGCGCCGCTTTTTGCTTGCCTTTTTTGCTTGCCCCTTTCGCTCCGCCCGCTAAGGTGAACCATGCCCACGTTCGAATCCGTATCCTTTCCCGGCGTCAACAACACCACGCTCGCCGGCACGCTTGACCTGCCCGACGGCGAAGCCAGGGCTTGGGCGGTGTTCTGCCACGGCTTCACGCTGGGCAAGAACAGCGCTGCCGCGTCGCGGATTTCCAAGGCCCTGGCCGGGCACGGCATCGGCGTCCTGCGCTACGACGCCGCGGGCCTGGGCGGCTCCGGCGGCGCGTGGGAGGACGGCACGTTCAGCACCAAAGTCGCCGACGTCTCCAGCGCCGTCGACTGCCTGCGCGCGCAGGGGCACAAGGTTTCCCTGCTGATCGGTCATTCCCTCGGCGGAGCGGCGGTCCTCGCCGCGGCCGGAAGCATCCCGGAGCTGGACGCCGTGGTGACCATCGGCGCACCCTTCCGGCCTTCCCATGTCATGCACCTCTTCGAAGAGGAGATGCAGACCATCCGGCAGGAGGGATCGGCGCAGGTCGACCTGGGCGGCCGCAGCCTTCAGATCCGGGAGGAGCTGCTGCACGACCTTGCCGCGCAGAACCTGACCGAATGCATCCGCGAGCTGCACCTGCCCCTGCTGGTCATGCACTCCCCCACCGACAATACGGTGGGCATCGACAATGCCAGCGAGATTTTCTCCGTGGCGCGGCATCCCCGGAATTTCATCTCGTTGGAGGGCAGCGACCACCTGATGGTGGACCGCGCCCAGACCAGCCGGGCGGCGGACATCATCGCCGCCTGGGCCGGCGTCTACCTGAGCGCCTAGGCCCGGAGGGGGACTTCCTCGCGGAGCTTCCAGAGCCCGGTCGCATCGTGCTCGTACAACCCAATGGTGCTCACGGTGAAGCGGGCATCATAGTGGCGCAGGGTCTGCATGGCGCTGTCCATGCCGGCGTCGCTCACGTCGTGGGCCACCGTAACATGGGGATGGTAGGGAAAGGGCAGGTCCCGGGCCAGCGGACCGCTCTGCATTTCCTTGTGCAGGGCGGTGCACTCGTCGTAGCCCTCGTCGAGCTGAAGATAGACCACCGGCGACACCGGCCGGAACGTCGCAGTGCCGCGCAGCGAGACGTCAAACGGGGCGTGCTTGCGGGCCACCCGGCGCACATGCGCAGCGGTTGCTTCCCAGTCGTCGGTCTGCGTGGTGGTCACGACGGTGATGTGTGCCGGGATGACGGCCGCCAGCGGATCTCCGAAGGAGGCCCGAGCCCGGCGCAGCTCGGCTGCCATGGGCTCCGGCACCCCGATCACGATGCCCACGCAGGTGCAGCCGGGCGCGGCCGAACTGCCGTCGACGCCCTCGACGGTGTCTGCCTGGATCATCGGATTCCAAAGAGTCATCGGTCAGACCGCTGTGGAGCCCAAAGGTAGAAAACCTACTTTGCTGTACACATCGGCCAGTGTAACGGATGCCGTTTCCCGGGCCTTGGCGGCTCCCACAGCCAGGAGACGGTCAAGTTCAGCCGGATCCTCGAGCAGGAACAGGGCCCGTTCGCGGATCGGACGGACATGCTCCGTGACGGCCTCGGCCAGGTCCACCTTGAGGTGGCCGTACATTTTCCCTTCATACTCCTTCACCAGGGTGTCCACGCTCCGGCCGGTAACCAGCGAGAAAATGGACAGCAGGTTGGAGATGCCGGGCTTGGCCTCGCGGTCGAAGCGGATCTCGGCGCCGTCGTCGGTCACCGCTGACTTGATCCGCTTGGCGATGACCTTGTCCGGATCCAGCAGGTTGATCAGCCCGGCGGGGGACGCCGCCGACTTGGACATCTTCGCCGTCGGGTTCTGCAGGTCGTAGATTTTCGCTGCTTCCTTCTGCACAAACACCTCCGGAATGATGAAGGTGTCGCCGTAGCGGGAGTTGAAGCGCTTGGCCAGGTCACGGCTGAGCTCAACATGCTGGCGCTGGTCTTCGCCCACGGGCACGCCGTGGGGGTTGTACAGCAGGATGTCGGCGACCTGCAGGATCGGGTACGTGAACAGGCCCACGGACGCCGCGTCGGCGCCGAAGCGCTGCTGCTTGTCCTTGAACTGCGTCATCCGGGAAGCTTCGCCGAATCCGGTCAGGCAGTTCAGGACCCAGGCCAGCTGCGCGTGCTCGGGAACCTGGGACTGGACAAACAGGGTGGCCTTGTTCACGTCGACGCCGCCGGCGATGTACTGGGCGGCGGTGACGCGCGTGCGCTGGCGCAGGTCCGCCGGGTCCTGCGGCACGGTGATGGCGTGCAGGTCCGGAATGAAGAAGTACGCGTCGTACTCCTCCTGGAGCCGGACCCAGTTCACCAGGGCGCCGAGGTAGTTGCCCAGGTGCAGGGAGTCTGCCGAGGGCTGCATTCCCGAGAGGATGCGCTGGCGGCCGGTTGCGGTGGATGTGCTCATGGTGTTGACCCTCAGAACTGGTAGTCGACCACTACGGGAGCGTGGTCTGAGAAGCGGCTGTCGTAGGTGGCGGCCCGGTCGACGACGGCGGAGACGGCGCGTTCGGCCAGCCCGGGCGTGGCCAGCTGGTAGTCGATGCGCCAACCGCTGTCGTTGTCGAAGGCCTGACCGCGCCAGGACCACCAGGTGTACGGGCCGGGCACGTCGCCGGCAAGCTTGCGGGCCACGTCCGTGTAGCCGATCTCGTCGCTGAAGAACCGGTCAAAGTAGGCGCGTTCCTCGGGGAGGAAGCCGGCGCGCTTGACGTTGCCCTTCCAGTTCTTGATGTCCAGGGGCGTGTGCCCGACGTTGAGGTCGCCCACCAGCAGGACAAAGTCGCTCTGCTGCTTCAGAGCGGGCAGCCGCTCGGTCATGACGTCCAGGAAACGATACTTGTCGACCTGCTTGGGGGTGTCCACCTCGCCGGAATGGACGTAGGCGCTCACCACCGTCAGCAGCTTTTCGGCGCCGTCAACCGGCACCTTGAAGTCTGCTTCGACCCAGCGTCCGGAGAGCGCAAAGTAGTCGTCACCGATGTGCTCGCGGGTGGCCACGGGGGCGATCCTGGAGGCGATGGCCACCCCGGCGCGGCCCTTGGCTTCAGCTTCGGCGTGCAGGATGTGCCAGTCGTCGCCGAGAAGTTCCCGGACCACGGCGTCGGGGGCGCGGACTTCCTGCAGGCAGAGGATGTCGACCTCCCGCTCCGCCAGCCAGTCGGCCATCCCGCGCTTGTAGGCGGCGCGGATGCCGTTCACGTTCACCGTTGCAATGCGCAGCGTCTTTGCCGGACCGGCGGATTCTCCTGCTGATGCCAAACTCACGCGAATAACCATACTCCTCAGTAGCATGCGGTTCATCTTGGAGCGCGGGCCGCAGAGGGTCCGCGCGGGCGGTGCTGGGGCGGGGTGCGGTGCTAGTCCACCAGGGTGCCCTCGACCGGGCCGCCGTCGTCCTTCTTGATCATGGAGCGTGCGTTGTGGGAGGTAATCTCAATGGTTTCCAGGGCCCGGCTGACCTGGTCTTCGTCCTTGCCGAGGTTTTCCCGGATCACGCGGGACTGCACCTGGACGATTTTGAAGCTGTGGTCCAGCTTCTGGTCGCGGATGGTGGTGGCCTCGTCGACGACCTGCACGGCGGGAGCGCCGCCGGCCGCCCGGGTGAGGCTGTCCTGCGCTTCGGCAAGCTTCGCGCCGGCCTTGCGGGCAGCTCCGCGGACACTGAAGACCACGAAGGCAAACAGGCACAGCCAGCCCAGCGAGATGATGACGACCAGCCACCCCACGACGTCGTTCTCGTTCGCCGCAAACACCACGGCCACAAGGAACACAAGCAGCATGAGGGTCATGCCGAAGGTAGCCATTTTCTGGCTTACTCCACGGCGGGCTTTGGACGAGGGCTGCGGCATTTTGCCGTTGGGGAGCGACTGCATGGCTTCATTGTCTCAAACTCGGAGCCCAGCCGTTAAAACGTCCTCCCGAGGCGAAATCGAAGTACCCGAAGCCCCGGAGGTCCCTCGGCAAAACGGCTCGACGGCGGCCGGCCTATTGCGTGGTGTAGGCACCGTCCACTGCGTACTGGGCGCCGGTGACAAAGGCCGCGCGGTCCGACAGCAGGAACAGGACCACCTGCGCCACCTCGTCTGCGGTACCCAGCCTTCCCGCCGGATGCATTCGCACCAGCGCGGCGTAGACCTCCCCCGGCAGCGCTTCGAGCAGCGGGGTGTCGATGTAGCCCGGATGCACTGAATTGATGCGGATGCCCTGGTCCGCGTAACCCAGCGCGGCGGCGCGGGTCATCCCCGTCACCCCGTGCTTGGCCGTGACGTACGGGACGGCGGTCCCGGATCCGACCATGCCCAGGATGGAGGACGTGTTCACGATCGCGCCGCCGCCGGCCTTCAGCATTTCCGGGATCTGGTAGTACATCCCGTAGAACACCGAGTTGAGGTTGACGTCAATGACGCGCCGGTAGCCTTCGAGGTCTATTTCGGTGAGCAGGCCGAGCGGGCCGCTGATGCCGGCGTTGTTGAAGGCCAGGTGCAGGCCGCCGAACTCATTGACGGCAGTGGCCACCGCTCCCTTCACGTCCTCGGCGCTGCCGACGTCACCGACCGAGGGTGCTGCGGTTCCGCCGGCCGCCGAGATCTCGTTCACCACGGCCTGTGCCGCTTCCAGGTCGACGTCGTTGACCACCACCCTGGCGCCTTCCGCCGCCAGCGCGATTGCCGCTGCCTTGCCGATCCCCGATCCCGCGCCCGTGACGAGGGCGGTCTTTCCCGCGAATTGATCAGCCATGGCAAACTCCTCCGGTTCCGCCCGGTGCTGCGGGCGTGATGCTGGCGTGTGCTTCGGCGGTCCGGCACACGGCGGCGCCCTTTCGTCCCATGATCCCGTTCCGCCTGCGGTTGCGGAAGGCAGCGGCGCAGCTGCACCGGGTTCAGAGGGGAACTGGCGGGCCCGGCCGAACCGGTGGAAGACTGGCCGCATGCAGATTCACATCACCGCCGGAGACATTACCGCCAGCACAGCCGACGCCATCGTGAACGCCGCCAATTCCTCACTGCTTGGCGGCGGCGGCGTGGACGGCGCCATCCACCGCGCCGCGGGACCGGCCCTGCTGGCAGCCTGCCGGGAGCTGCGGTCAGGGACCTGGGCGCAGGGCCTGCCCACCGGCGAGGCTGCGGCCACCCCGGGTTTCGACCTTCCTGCCCGCTGGGTCATCCATACGGTTGGCCCGAACGCCCGCGCCGGGGAAACCGATCCGGCGCTGCTGGCCTCCTGCTTCCGGCGGGCGCTGGACATCGCCGAGGAGCTCGGCGCCGAGACCGTGGCCTTTCCCGCCATCAGCGCCGGCGTTTACGCCTGGAACCCGGCGACGGTGGCCCGGGTGGGGCTGAGCACGGTCCGGGACTATCCGGCCCGCACCGTTCGGTCGGTGGACTTCGTGCTCTTTGGCGCCGCCACCGAGCAGATCTTCCGGTCCGTGTGGCAGGAGCTGTCCGCTGCTTCAGGCACCGTTACTTCAGGAACAGGACCCGAAGACGCCGGGTCGTGACCACCAGCCCCAGCCCGATCATCACCACGAAGTACAGCAGGTGTCCCGCGGTGGACCAGGTCAGCAGCCCCACGCTGAGTTGGCGCATCATTTCCACCCCGTGCCACAGCGGCAGCGCCTGGATCACCCACTGGACGCCCCCGGGGTACACGCTCAGCGGATAGAAGGTCGCGGAGAACAGGAACATGGGCAGCATGACAAAGTTCACCCACTCCAGCTGCTGGAAGGTCTTCATGCAGCTGGTGATCGCCATGCCGAAGGAGGCAAAGCCGAAGGCCACCACCACGGCGGCGGGAATCATGAGCAGCGCCCAGGGAGAGGTCACAAGGCCCATGGCCGCCATGACGGCCGTGAAGCCGGTGGCGTACATGGCCCCGCGCAGCAGGGCAAGCAGGATTTCCCCGAGCGCGACGTCTAACGGGCCCAGCGACGTGGCGAGCATGCCTTCGTAGAGCTTGGCGTAATTCAGCTTGAAGAACACGTTCATGGTGGAGTCATAGACGGCACCGTTCATCGCGGAGACGGCCAGCAGCGCCGGGGCAATGTAGTTGGCGTACCCGATCTGTTCGCCTCCCGGGCCGGCAACAGTGCCAATCAGGGATCCCAATCCAATGCCCATGGCCATCAGATAGAGCACCGGTTCCACGAATCCGCTGATCATGATTGACCAGTTGCTCCCCCAGGTGGCTTTGAGCCCGCGGGCAAAGACGGCACGGATGTTGCGGGCATAGAGTGAGCCCAAAAAGCGGTCAGCCGGCTCCAGCTGCGTCGTCATTTTCCCAACCTTCGAGTGAAGTTCCGGCGCGCCAGGATCCAGCCGACCAGGGCCAGGAGCAGCAAATACGCCACGTGCACAGCGGTCAGCGCCGGCGGTTCGGCGTAGCCGTAGCTGAGGACCCGGCCGAGCTCGGTGGAGTGCCACAGCGGAGAAATCCAGCCGATCCAGCGGATGGCCCCGGGCAGGGCATCCAGCGGAAAGAAGGTGCCGGAGAACAGGAACAGCGGCATCACAATGAAGCGCTGCACCATGGCGAACTGCCCCTTGTCTTGCTCCAGCGACGCGCTGAAGGCCAGCAGGGGCAGCCCGAAGGCCACGCCGCCGAGAATCGCGGTGAAAATCATCAGCCAGCCGGTGCCCGGCTGCTCCACTGCGCCGAAGAGCAGCAGGAACACAAAGTACGGGGCGGTGGTAATCAGCATCCGGACCGAGAATCCGATCAGGTGCCCGTCCACCAGCTGGTTACTGGACAGCGGCGACGCGTTGGGACCGTAGTAGGTGCGTTGCCAGCGGAAGCCGCCCATCACCATGTAGGTGTTTTCTTCGGTCGACACCATGATGGCGGCGGTGGCCAGCAGGGCCGGTGCCACGAAGACGAGGTAGGAGACTGTGGTCCCGTTGCCGGCGTCGAACGCCGCATCGCCGCTGTCCACCAGCGACGCCAGCCCCACGCCCATGCCAAAGAGGTACACCAGAGGGGTGCCCACCGCCGTCATGAGCACGGTCCAGCCGTAGCCGCGCATGCGCCGGATCCAGTGCTCGGCATAGTAGATGGCGCCGAAGCGCTTCGCCCGGGCAGCTGTCTGCTCCGGGGTCAGCGGAGAACGCAGACCAAGCACGGCATCCCGGTTTGTCCCCGCTTCCCCCACCGGCGCGCCTGATGGCTGCCGCTCAGTCAACGAGGCTCCGTCCGGTGAGCCGGAGGAACACGTCCTCCAGGGAGGAGCGGCGCACCAGCGAGGTAATGGGGCGCAGCCCGCGGGAGCTGACCGCTTCCAGGGCGGCCTCGCCGTCGTCTGCGTAGATCAGGACGCGGTCCGGGAGGGTTTCGAGGCGGTCCCCGATTCCCTGCAGTTCGCCTGCCACCGTGGTGTTGCGCTCGGAACCAAAGCGCAGTTCCAGCACCTCCCGGGTGGAGTACTCACGGATCAGGGCGGCAGGAGATCCTTCCGCCATGATCCTTCCCTTGTCCACCACAACCAGGCGGTCGCAGAGCTGCTCGGCCTCGTCCATGTAGTGGGTGGTCAGGATCAGTGTGACGCCGGCTTCCTTCAGCCGGAACAACCGGTCCCAGAGGATATGCCGTGCCTGCGGGTCCAGTCCCGTGGTGGGTTCATCCAGCAGCAGGATCTTGGGGTCGTTGATGAGCGACCGGGCGATGGTCAGCCGCCGCTTCATTCCGCCGGAGAGGGATTCCAACTTGGCCTTGGCCTTGTCGGTGAGCTGGGCGAATTCCAGCAGCTCGTCCGCCTTGGGGCCCAGATAGCTCTTGGGCAGGCCGAAGTACCGGCCGTAGGCCAGGAGGTTCTCACGCACGCGCAGGTCTTCATCAAGGTTGTCCTGCTGCGGCACCACCCCCAGGTGGGCGCGCACCTCGGGTCCGTACCGGTCCGGGTCCAGTCCCATGACGGTGAGGTCCCCGGAGGAGCGCGATGACACGCCGCCGATCATTTTCATGGTGGTGGACTTGCCGGCGCCGTTGGGGCCGAGGAGCCCGAAGGACTCCCCCGCCGGGACGTCGAAGCTGATCCCGTCCACGGCGGCAAAATCGCCGTAGGTTTTACGGAGGTTCCGGGCGGAGATGACGGTTGAGGAGGCGGTCCTGGGGACAGTTGCGGTCGGTGTGATCTGCGGCACAGCAACAGCCTAGTGCAAAGATGAAGACCCCGCGGAACAGGGCGTCCGCGGGGCCTTCCGGTGGTGCTCGGGACGTGCCTAGGGAAGGATCCCGGCGGCGCGCTCCGCGGCCTCCACCACGTTGGAGAGCAGCATGGCCCGGGTCATCGGGCCCACTCCGCCGGGATTCGGGGAGATCCAGGATGCGACGTCGGCCGCTGCCTTCTCCACGTCACCGGTGAGGGTGGTTTTGCCGGTGTCCGGATCGGTGACCCGGGTGACTCCGACGTCGAGCACGATGGCTCCGGGCTTGAGGTCCTCGGCCTTGATCATTTCGGGGAACCCGGCAGCGGCCACCACCACGTCGGCGGCGCGCAGGTGCTCCAGCAGGTCCACGGTTCCGGTGTGCGCGAGCGTCACTGTGGCGTTGATCGGCCGGCGGGTCAGCAGCAGGCCCAGCGGCCGGCCCACCGTCACGCCGCGGCCCACCACGAGAACGTTCTTGCCGGTGAGCGAGATGCCGTTGCGCACCAGCAGCTGCACGATCCCGTGCGGGGTGCAGGGCAGCGGCGAGGTCATGGGTTCGCTGACGTTGAGGACCAGGCGTCCCAGGTTCACCGGGTGCAGGCCGTCGGCATCCTTTTCCGGGGCGATCCGTTCCAGGATGGCGTTGGTGTCGATCTGCGCCGGCAGCGGCAGCTGGACGATGTAACCGGTGGTGCCGGGGTCGGCATTCAGCTCGTCGATCACCTTTTCCAGGTCTTCCTGGCTGATGTCCTCCGGCAGGTCCCGGCGGACCGAGTTGATGCCCACTTGAGCGCAGTCCTTGTGCTTGCCGCCCACGTAGGAGTGCGAGGCCGGATCCTCACCCACCAGAATGGTTCCCAGTCCCGGAGTGATGCCGTATTCGTCCTTCAGGACCGCGACGCGCTGCGCCAGTTCGTCCTTGATGTCCTTGGCAGCCTTGCGGCCGTCGAGGATCCGGGCGGCGACCGGGGTGCCGAAGTCGGTCCGTTCCTTCTTCTCCCAGCCGAGGTTCACGCCGTTCTCCAAGCTGTCCTTCGTGCCTTCCATGTTGCTTCCCTTCTCCATGCTCGTTACCACTCTTCCTGTCCCGGATACAGCGGGAAATTCTCGGCCAGCGCGGTGACCCGCGCCCGCAGTGCGTCGACGTCGGGGGCCGGTTTCAGTGTCGCGGCAATGATCTCCGCCACCTCGGTGAACTCCTGTGCCCCGAAGCCGCGGGTGGCCAGGGCCGGGGTGCCGATCCGCAGCCCGGAAGTAACCATCGGCGGGCGCGGATCGAACGGTACCGAGTTGCGGTTCACGGTGATGCCCACGGAGTGCAGCAGGTCCTCGGCCTGCTTTCCGTCCAGCGCCGAGTGGCGCAGGTCCACCAGGATGAGGTGCACATCGGTGCCCCCGGTGAGGACTGACACCCCGTTTCCGGCGACGTCTGCGGCGTTCAGGCGGTCCGCAATGATCCGGGCGCCCTCGAGGACGCGTTCCTGGCGTTCCCGGAATTCCTCTGAGCCGGCAATCTTGAACGCCACGGCCTTGGCAGCGATGACGTGCATCAGCGGGCCGCCCTGCTGGCCGGGGAAGACGGCCGAATTCAGCTTCTTCCCGAACTGCTCCTTGGCCAGGATGATGCCCGAACGCGGACCGGCGAGGGTCTTGTGCACGGTGGAGGTCACGACGTCGGAGGCCGGCACCGGGTTCGGGTGCAGGCGGGCGGCCACGAGGCCGGCAAAGTGTGCCATGTCGGTCCACAGGAGCGCACCGACCTCATCGGCGACGGAGCGGAACGCGTCAAAGTCCAGCTGCCGCGGATAGGCGGACCAGCCGGCGACGATAACCTGCGGGCGCTCCGCGAGGGCCTGCTCGCGGACCTTGTCCATGTCCACCCGGCAGGTGTCCTCATCCACCCCGTAGGCGGCCACTTCGTACAGCTTGCCGGAGAAATTCAGCTTCATGCCGTGGGTCAGGTGGCCGCCGTGGGCGAGGTTCAGTCCCATCAGCTTGTCGCCGGGCGACATCATCGCGGCAAGGGCAGCGGCGTTCGCGGAGGCTCCGGAATGCGGCTGGACGTTGGCGAACTCGGCGCCGAACAGGGCTTTCACCCGCTGGATCGCCAGGTTCTCGGCGACATCGACGTGCTCGCAGCCCCCGTAGTAGCGGCGGCCCGGATATCCCTCGGCATATTTGTTCGTCAGAACGGAGCCCTGGGCTTCCAGGACTGACCGCGGGGCGAAGTTCTCCGATGCGATCATTTCCAGCGTGTTGCGCTGGCGGGCCAGCTCGTCGTTCAGGACGGCGGCGATTTCCGGATCGACGTCGGACAATTTGGCGTCAGTCACGGGCTGGGTGGACAGTCTCACAAGGATCTCCTGAGGAAGGGGTTCTATGGGTCAGGCTACCTGCCGGCACCCCCGGAGATCCGGGCATGACGAACAGAAGGCGTGACCGTCGGCCCAGGCGTGCGATCCGTGGTCTGTGGTGCTTCGCCGCTCCCTGGTGGTGACCCACCCAACGCCAGTTGCGACATATCGATCGTACCGGATGAGCGCTGCCGGATGCCGGTGCGGCGGAATAGGTTCCGGGGGCGGGCGGGTTGTACCAGGTGCGCACGGAGCGGAACCGAGCAGAACCAGTCGGAATTGACGAAGAGGGCAGGCGATGGGGCAGGACCAAGCGGACGGCGTCGAAGTGGAGGTCGCCGTCATCGGTGCCGGACAGGCCGGGCTGAGCGCCGCCTACTATCTGCAGCGCCGCGGCCTGGCGGCGGGGTCCGGTTTTGTCGTGCTGGATGCCAACGAAGGACCCGGCGGTGCCTGGCGCCACCGCTGGGATTCGCTGACCCTCGGCTCCGTCCACGGAATCCACGACCTGCCCCGTTCGCCGCTGGGCACCCCGAATCCCCGGGAACCGGCGTCGTCGGTCGTGACCCGCTATTACGGCGACTATGAAACCGAGTTCGGGCTGCACGTGCAGCGGCCGGTCCGCGTGCACCGGGTCTCCCCCGCAGGGAAGGGGAGGCTGCGCCTCGACACCAGCGGTGGCTCCTGGCGGGCGCGGGCCGTCATCAATGCCACGGGAACCTGGGACAAGCCGCACTGGCCGTCCTATCCGGGGCGGGAGAACTTCGGCGGAACCCAGCTGCACACCCACGACTTCAGCAGCGCCGCGGATTTCGCCGGCCGCCGCGTCCTGGTGGTGGGCGGCGGAACGTCTGCGGTGCAGTTCCTGCTGCAGCTGCACGACGCCGGTGCCCGCACCATCTGGTCCACCCGCAGGCCGCCCGACTTCACCGGCACGCCCTTTGACGCGGACTGGGGCCGGGACGTCGAGCGGCAGGTCAGCGAGCGCACACGGGCCGGGCTTCCCCCGCTCAGCGTCGTGGCCGCGACAAAACTGCCGCTGACCGCCGCCTATCAGCAAGGGATCGACGACGGCGTCCTCGTCTCCCGCGGTCCGCTTTCCCGAATCACCGCGGACGGGGCGGTCTTCGCCGACGGCAGCACAGCCGAAGCCGACGTTATTCTCTGGGCCACCGGGTTCCGTGCTTCGCTGGATCATCTCGCTCCCCTGCACCTGCGGGAGCCCGGGGGCGGCATCCGCATGGACGGTCCCCGCGTACAGAAGCTGCCGCAGCTGTTCCTGGTGGGCTACGGAGAGTCTTCCTCTACGCTCGGCGCCACCCGGGCGGGACGGGCGGCGGCGACGGCTGCACTGGAGCTGCTCGGAACGGGCTAGGCGGCTTACTCCACGTCCTCCCAGTCGAACCCCGTCAGGGTCCCCTGTTCCCAGTCGCTGCGCAGCATCGCGTAGGTGACCGAGGCGATCCGGCCGCCGTCGTCCAGCAGCCAGTCATCGCGGTAGTGGGCTTCCTTCAGGAACCCCGATCGGAGGAAGGTCTTGCGCATGGCCGTGTTGTCTTCACGCGTCCGGCCGGCAAACCGGTTAGCCGCCGGCCGGTCGGCAAAGACCAACCCGGTCAGGGCCTGCAGCACCGGCACCCCTGCGCCGTGCCCGCGGGCTTCCTCCAACAACCGCAGGTCGAAGGTGGGGCACTGGCTTTCCAGCCGCTCCACGATGACCAGGCCGAGCCGGCGGTTGTCGCCGTAGACCCAGTAGGTGCAGACGCCGTCGGCTTCAAAGCGCCCGTCCACAATCAGCTGACGCACCAGCTCCTCGGAAGGCGCCGTGATGCGGTGGTACGGAAAGCTGTTGGTGGTCAGGAACTTGACCAGCTCTTCGTCGTCCCTGTCAGAGAGCGGCATGAAGGTTACGTCCATTTTCTTAGCCTAAGGGAGCCCCTGTCCGGCAGGTAACCTTGAAAGGGTGACTGACTTTCCCACTCCCCCTGCCACAGCCATGGCCCCCGCCGCTTCCGCCTACACGCTCACCCTGTCCTGCCCGGACCAACCGGGCATCGTGCATGCCGTCTCCGGCGGCCTCGTCGCCGCGCGGGGAAACATCACTGAATCCCAGCAGTACGGCAGCGCCGAAACCGGAACCTTCTTCATGCGCGTGGACTTCACCGCCCCCGGCACCCGCGCGGAAGTCCGGGAAACCCTGGCGCCGGTGGCCCGGGCCTTCGGCATGGAGTGGCAGCTGTTCACCGCCGGCGCTCCGGTGCGCACCCTGATCATGGCCTCCAAGTCCGGCCACTGCCTGAATGACCTCCTCTTCCGCCAGCGTGCCGGAACCCTGCCGATCGAGATTCCGGCGATTGTGTCCAACCACAAGGACCTCGCCGGGCTGGCCGCCTTCTACGGCATCCCGTTCCACCACATTCCGGTAACCCCGGCCGGCAAGGAGGCGGCAGAAAATGAACTGCGCGGCCTGATGCAGGACCTGGACATCGAGCTGGTGGTGCTGGCCCGCTACATGCAGATCCTCAGCAACGACCTGTGCAGTGATCTGTCCGGCCGGGCGATCAACATCCACCATTCCTTCCTGCCCTCGTTCAAGGGTGCCAGGCCGTACCACCAGGCACACGCCCGCGGAGTGAAGCTGATCGGCGCAACCGCGCACTACGTCACCTCGGACCTGGATGAAGGACCGATCATCGAACAGGAAGTTATCCGCGTGGACCACGCCCGCTCCGCCCCGCAGCTGGCCGCACTGGGCAGCGACGTCGAAGGCCGGACGCTGTCCAAGGCCGTGCAGTGGCACGCCGAGCACCGGGTACTGCTGGACGGGAAGCGGACCATCGTCTTCAACTGACACGGCGGTCCGCCCGGCCCCGCCGTCACCGCTCCGGCGGCGGGGCCCGGCTAGGCTGACCGGATGGCACACGTTATTTCACTCCGGGGCAAGACCCCGGACATCGACCCGTCAGTCTTCCTCGCCCCCACCGCCTCGCTGATCGGCGACGTCGTCATGGGCCCGGGATCCAGCGCCTTCTACGGAGTCTGCGTCCGCGGAGACTCCAATTCCATCCGCGTCGGCGCCGGCAGCAATCTGCAGGACAACGTGGTGCTCCATGCCGATCCGGGATTTCCCACCACCGTCGGCGAGCGCGTCAGCATCGGCCACAACGCCGTGGTCCACGGCTGCACCATCGAGGACGACTGCCTGATCGGCATGAGCGCCACGGTCATGAACGGCACCGTGGTGGGTACCGGCTCGCTGGTGGCCGCCGGCGCCGTCGTCCTGGAAGGCACACTCATCCCGCCGCGTTCCCTGGTCGCCGGGGTGCCCGCCAAGGTCCGGCGCCAGCTCACCGATGACGAGTTCGACGGCGTCCGGGCCAACGCGGCGAACTACCTCGAGACGGCGGCCGCGCACCGCGAGGCGTTGCCCACGGTCTGACTCCGCCGGCTTTGCACACCTGGCGGGCTGGGCCGGGGCGGCTTTTTTCCGGGCTCCGGCCCCTGGGTTGGAGCAGCCCCTAGGCGCGGTGCGGCATGGACCCTAGAGTGAGAAACGCACTTGCGAGTGCTTCTCAGAGAAGAGGACCATGAACGCCCCGCACATTCCCACGCCGCCGTGTGTATCTCCGGGGGCACCGAGCCCGGTTCGGAAAACCGGAAGAACGCTGAGGTGGGGTGTGGTCGCGACGGGCAATGTCGCCGCCAAGGTTACCGAGGACATCGCCCGGCTGGAGGACGCTGTGCTGCAGGCCGTAAGTTCGCGCGGCGAGGCCTCAGCGGTGGAGTTCGCCGATCGGTTCGGATTTGCGCGTGCGTGCTTCGACACCGAGCGGGGCAAGGGGTACCGCCAGCTCGTGGACGATCCGGAGGTTGATGTTGTCTACGTGGCTGCCCCGCACGCGCAGCACTATGAGATTTCCCGGGCTGCGCTGCTGGCCGGGAAGCATGTGGTCTGCGAGAAGTCCCTGACCATCAACGCCCGGGAGACGGAGGACCTCATCGGGATCGCGGCCTCCCGCGGGCTTTTCCTGATGGAGGCCGTGTGGACGCGGTTCCTGCCCTGCGTCAACCGGATCTGGGAAATCCTGGCCAGCGGCGAGCTCGGTGACGTGGGCTGGATTCAGGCAGACCTGGGCTTCCCGGCTGCCGGCAGTCCCGCCGGCTGGTGGGACCCGGAGGCCGGGGGCGGAGCACTGCTGGATCTCACCGTTTATCCGCTCACGCTGGCCGTTGGCGCCTTGGGATTTCCGGAGCGGGTGTCCGCCGTCGGAACCCTCACCGGCGACGGCATCGACAAGCAAAACGCACTGCTCCTGACGTACTCCTCCGGTGCCGCTGCCCAGCTGATGTCGTCATTGGTTTCCTCGGGTACCCGCACTGCCACCATTTCCGGAACCAAGGGGTGGCTGCGGACCGGGGCGCCGCTGCACAACCCGGTGGAACTGACCGTTTCGCCGTATCAGGGCGAGGAACGGGTGGAGCGGTTTCCGCAGGTCGGCAACGGCTACACGTACGAGCTGCGCGAAGCCACCCGCTGCATTCAGTCAGGCCTGCCGGAGTCCCCCACCATGAGCTGGGACCACTCGCTGCAGACAATGCGCCTTTTTGACAACGCCAGATCCCAGATGGGTGTGCGGTATCCCGCCGACGACGTCCGGCCGGCGAGCAGCGGCCCAACCGGGCCCCGAGCCCACAGGAAAGCGGTCCCGCGAGATGCAGGACCGCTTCCGTAGATCGGTGTAATTTCGGTTTTCGGTTACGGTGCAGTTAGCCGCCGAGACCGCCCAGGCCGGGAATCTTGCCCAGCAAGTCCTTGGGGTCAATCCCGAACTTGCTAAGCAGGCCCGAGTCCTTATCCGTGTCCACCTGATCCGGCAACTCCGCCTCAGCCTGTCCGGCCTTGTCGTCGTCGCCGCGCTTCTTGATCAAATCGATGATCTGCTGCTTGCCAATTTCCATTCGAATCTCCTGTTCAGGTCATGAGACTTCGTGGGGTGTGGCGGAAGGGAAAACTCAGGCTTTCCGGACGTTGTCCTGTGCGTCTGAGGCCTTGCCCTTCACATCATCGGCAGCGCCCTGGCCTTCCTGCTTGACGTTCTGAGCCGCTTCAGCAGCCGTTGCCTTCACGTTTTCCATGGCTTCCTGAGCCGGCTCCTTGAGGCCCTGCGCCATTTCCTTGGCTGTGTCGGTGACCTGGGAGGTCAGCGGCTCGGCCGCGGTCTTGAGGTTGTCCGCAGCTACGCGTTCCTTCTCGCTGGCGGGGATCAGGGAGGCTGCCAGCAGCCCCGCGCCAAACGCGATGAGCCCTGCGGCGATGGGATTGCCCTGCGCCTTGGCGGTGAGTTTCTGCGGCGCTTCACCTGCTGCGGTGCCGGCGCGTGAGAGACCGTCGGAGGCGGTGCCCGTGCCGGTCTGAACCTTGTCAGTCATAGAATCAGCTGCTCCCATCACTTTGTCCTTTACGTTGTCCCTGACACCAAACACGGCGTCCTTCACCTTGTCGGTCTGCCGCTGGACAATATGGGACGGGGTGACTTTGTCCGCTACGGCGTCTACGTTGCTTCCGAGGCGGCGGCGGGTCTCTTCAATGTCTGCTCGGATAGCGTCGGGATTGTCGCTCATCGTGGGTCCTCATTCGGTTTAAGGGTTCCGGGAATTTCCTGCAGGGTCTCCGACGTCTGAGGCATGCCTCGGACCTTGCGCATTTCAGTGCGGCCACGCATCGCCAGGACAGCGGCAATAATCGCCCAGATCACAGCGACCACGAGCCCTGACCAGCCCAAGCCGATCAGGTGCCCGAGGGCCTGCCAGAGCGCGATCGAGAGGAACAGCAGGACGAAGTAGCCGGCCACTGCTGCACCGGCAAACATCCCTGCCCCCTTGCCCGCACGGGTGGCAGACTGCTTCAGTTCGACCTTTGCCAGTTCCACCTCCTGACGCATGAGGGTGGACATGTCCGCGGTTACTTGCCCCAGCAGGTCCCCAAGGGACGTACTCTCAGCCTTTGTCGGGGGCGGTTCAGGGATTTCGCTACTCATCAGTGCTGGCCACCGCTAAACGGATCGCTGCCCCGGGTTCCCGAAGCGGGCAGCTGGTCATCCGAGGAGGGCGGACGTCCCGCGGGAAGCGTGGGTTCCGCGCCAAACGGATCGTTGGCCGCTCCCCCTGCGTTCACGGTGCCCGTGCCTGTGTAGGTGGGCTGCTCGGTCGGCGCGGGCGGGTAAATGGTTTCGGGCGTGGTCACCGTGCCGGTCCGCGGGGCGGCCGGTGCGGCGGTGGCCGCGCCTGCGGGCAGACCTGCACTCAGGCCCTTGTTCAAGCGCCCGGCAAGGAAGCCTGCACCTGCGGCGAGGGCGAGGAAGGCAACCGGACGCTGCCGGGCGAAGCCCTTGACCTCTTCGACCAGGGAACCGGGGTTGCGGCTGTCGAGCCATTCGGCCACTGACGAGGAGCGTTCCGCTGCCTGACGGACCAGGTCCGAAGCGACTCCGGGCTGATCCGAGTTATCAGCCATCGACTGCAGCTCGCCCGCCACGGACCGGAGTCCTTCGGCGACCTTCTGCTGCTGGGCGCCCGCCTGGTCGGTGAGGTCGCTGCGGGCCTGGTTAAACAGGTCCTTGGCGTTGGCCGTCACTTCAGAGGCGACGTCGGCGGCCTCGGACTTCGCTGTTTCGGCGACATGCTGGGCGCTGCCGGCGGCGTCCTGCGCAAGCCCTGAGGCCTCGTCCTTAGCTGCACCGGCCTTGGCGGACTTGGTGTCGGATGAACCGCCCTGGGGTGTGGTCGCTGCATGGCTTCCGTCTCTGGGCCACTCGTTTTCCGTCATCGTCACTACTCTTTCCTGAATCGTTGCGGATGAAGAATCAGAATCCTGTGCCGCTGGGAATCAGCTGCACTGTTTACACGATAATAAGCACACTTAGTACGCGTTCGTAAAGTCGTAGTAAGTACACTTACAATACAGCCCGGCCGTCCGCCCGGACAGAGCAGCGGGGCACCGCGGCCGGCCCGGTAATGCACCACCGCTTGTGCCACTGCAGCCGACGCTGTGGATCCGCAGGCCCCGTGCGGCGTCCGGGCCGGTGGCAGCAACACGCTGAAGCGTCTTTTTGCCTCGCCGGCGCCCGTCATTTTCAGTTTTGCGGGCGGGGCACGCTATACATCCCTCGGCGCCCATGGTTATCTTCAGACGATGGGCGCCGAAGTTAACAGCAAAACGTACAGCCGGGAGCAGCGCACGCGATACCGCCAGCGCCTGCTCGAAAACCTCGACCGGTTTGCCGGTTACCTTTCAACGGCAACATTCGCCGACACCGCCAGCATTGGCCTCGAGCTTGAGCTGAACCTGACCAATCAGGACTTCTCCCCGGCACTCCGAAACACTGCTGTTTTGCAGCAAATTGCCGATCCGGCCTTCCAGACCGAGATCGGTGCGTTCAACATCGAAATGAACCACCCTGCCCTGGCCATCGGCGGCCGTGGCCTGCGGGATCTCGAAGATTCCCTGCGTTATCAGCTAAACCGGGCTGACACCCGCGCTGCCGAAGTGAACACCGAAATTCTCATGGTCGGGATTTTGCCCACGCTCCAGCCGGCCCTGCTGGAGGACAAGGAGTGGCTCAGCGCCGGCAAGCGGTATGCAGCCCTGAACACGTCGGTTCTCCAGGCGCGCGGGGAAGATGTGCACGTGGACCTCCGCGGAGCGGAGCCGCTGTCGTTCTACGCCAAGAACATTTCCCCCGAGGCGGCATGCACCTCGGTGCAGCTGCATCTGGAGGTCAGTCCGGAGGACTTTGCTCCGGCGTGGAACGCCGCCCAGATCATCGCCGCTCCGCAGATTGCCCTGGCAGCCAACTCCCCCATTTTCTTGGAGCACATCCTCTGGCACGAAACCCGGATTGAGCTTTTCAAACAGGCCATTGACACCCGCCCGCCGGAGATGAGGAACCAGGGGGTGCGACCGCGGGTATGGTTTGGCGAACGGTGGATCACCTCGATTTTTGACCTCTTCGAGGAAAATGTCCGCTACTTTCCGGCGCTGCTGCCGGAGCTGTCCCGCAGCAGCGGAGGCTCCACTGCCGCCGGAGCGCCGTTGCTCCCGGAATTGCGCCTGCACAACGGAACGGTTTACCGCTGGAACCGGCCGATCTACGACCCCGGCGAACATGCCCCCAATCTGAGGCTGGAGAACCGGGTCCTGCCCGCCGGGCCGACGGTGCTGGATGTGGTCGCCAACGCAGCGTTCTTCTACGGCCTGGTCCAGTACCTGCGGACCGCTGACCGCCCGCTTTGGAGCCGAATGGCTTTCAAGAGCGCCGCGGACAACTTCCTGACCTGCGCACGCTTGGGACTGGAGGCTACCCTCTACTGGCCGGGCATCGGTGAAATACCTGTCGCAGAACTGATCATTCGGCATCTGATTCCTCAGGCGGCCTCAGGGCTCCAGGAGCTCGGCGTGGACGACCAGCTGATCGGCCGCTATCTGGACGTCATCCGGGAAAGGGCCCGCACCGAACAAAACGGAGCATCCTGGCAGATCGCCTACCTGCGGCGACTTGAGAGCCAGGGCATGGAACGAACCGCTGCCCTGGCCGAAATGTCCAAGCGGTACTGGGAGAATATGCACACCAATGCCCCGGTCCATGAGTGGCCGGTGGACTGACGGATCCGAAGAAAAAAATATTGCCTCTCCGGGCCCAAAAACTCCTCCAGGTTCTGGCACTCACATATGCCGAGTGCTAATCTAATTTCATTCTTGAGCCGAGACGACTCAAGTTATCGACCGTTCTGAAGTTCCGAATATCGATTCGCCTGCCTTGCAGGTGGGCGTAAGGAGTTGATGACAAATGGCCATGAAGTTCGATCCATTCCGAGAGCTCGACCGGATGGCAGGAGCCCTGCTTGATCCCCGGCAGCGGCTGCGGCTGATGCCCATCGACCTCTACCGTGAGGGCGACCACTACATCCTGAATGCCGATCTTCCGGGCATTGATCCGGGTTCCGTCGACGTGGATGTGGACGGCCAGTTGCTGACCATCCGGGCTGAGCGCACCATCCAGGCGGCTGACACCGTCACCTGGCTGACCCGGGAACGTGAGTCCGGCTCGTTCCTGCGCCAGCTGAACCTCGGTCAGGGAATCAATATTGAGGGCATCTCCGCCAAGTACGAGAACGGCGTCCTCAGCGTACTGATTCCGGTCAGCGAACGGGCGAAGCCGCGCAAGATCGAGGTGTCTTCCTCCTACAAGGATTCGAATACCATCAGCGGCCAGTCCAGTTCCGAATCGGTGAGCTCCTCGGCTTCCAGCAGCTCCGGTTCGGGGGGATCCGGCTCCGCTTCGGGCAGTTCCGGCTCCGGCTCCGGGTCCGGCTCTGGTTCCGGAACCGGACCAGCTTCCTCCGGCGACCAGGGTTCGGGCATCTAACGGACCGGCTTTAACGACGGCGGCGCCCCACCCTTGTCAGGTGAGGCGCCGCCGTCGTCGTGCGTTGAAGCGTCCGGAGCTTAGCCCAGGCGGGTCTTCAGGTTGGCATCGAGCTCAGCGAGGAATTCCTCGGTGGTCAGGTATCCCTGCTCCGGGCCGACCAGGGCCGCGAGGTCCTTGGTCATCTTGCCGGACTCGACGGTCTTGATGACAACGTCTTCGAGGGTTTCAGCGAAGCTGATGACCTCGGGGGTGTTGTCCAGCTTGCCGCGGTGCATCAGGCCACGGGTCCACGCGAAGATCGAGGCGATCGGGTTCGTGGAGGTGGGCTTGCCCTGCTGGTGCTGGCGGTAATGGCGCGTGACCGTGCCGTGTGCTGCTTCGGCCTCGACGGTCTTGCCGTCCGGGGTCATCAGCACTGAGGTCATCAGGCCGAGCGAGCCGAAGCCCTGCGCCACGGTGTCGGACTGGACGTCGCCGTCGTAGTTCTTGCAGGCCCAGACGTAGCCGCCTTCCCACTTCATCGCGGAGGCCACCATGTCATCGATCAGGCGGTGCTCGTAGGTGAGGCCGGCTGCTTCGAACTGGTCCTTGAACTCGGCGTCGAAGACTTCCTGGAACAGGTCCTTGAACTGGCCGTCGTAGGCCTTCAGGATCGTGTTCTTGGTGGAGAGGTAAACCGGGTAGTTCCGCTGCAGGCCGTAGGCGAAGGACGCCCGGGCAAAGTCGCGGATGGAGTCGTTGAAGTTGTACATGCCCATGGCCACGCCGCCGTCGTCACCGTAAGTGACGACCTGGGTCTTGATTTCTTCCCCGCCGTCCTTCGGGGTGTAGGTCAGCGTCAGCGTGCCGGCACCGGGAACCTTGAAGTTGGTTGCCTTGTACTGGTCGCCGTGTGCGTGGCGGCCAATGATGATCGGCTTGTTCCAGCCCGGCACCAGGCGCGGGATGTTGGAAATGATGATCGGTTCGCGGAAGACAACGCCGCCGAGGATGTTGCGGATGGTCCCGTTCGGGGAAACCCACATCTTCTTCAGGCCGAATTCTTCGACGCGGGCTTCATCCGGAGTGATGGTTGCGCACTTGACGCCCACGCCGTGTTCCTTGATGGCGTTTGCAGCATCAATGGTGACCTGGTCATCAGTGGCATCGCGGTTCTGGATGGAGAGGTCGTAGTACTTCAGGTCTACGTCGAGGTACGGGTTGATCAGGCGGTCCTTGATGAACTGCCAGATGATACGGGTCATCTCGTCGCCGTCGAGTTCTACAACAGAACCCACAACCTTGATTTTCTCAGCCACACGGTCTCCTTGTGTGTTGGTGGGCGCCCGTGCATGCCGAATGGCATGACGGAGCCCGTCTTTTTGGTCTGTATTTGTGTCCAACTATGCCACAGCCCACTCGGGCCGCCCTAAACTCCGGGACGGCAGATGACTCGCGCGGTCCCGGAGATCAGCTGCCGGCGGGGTGCGGCTCTTAGTGGAAGAAGTGCCGGGCGCCGGTGAAGTACATGGTCACGCCTGCAGCGTTGGCTGCTTCAATGACTTCACTGTCGCGGATCGATCCCCCGGGCTGGACGACGGCGCGGATGCCGGCATCGATGAGGATCTGCAGTCCGTCGGCAAAGGGGAAAAAGGCGTCCGACGCCGCCACGGAACCGCTGGCGCGGTCCTCGTCCGGGCCGCCCAGGCTGTTGGCGCGCTCGACGGCGAGCCGGCAGGAATCCACCCGGTTGACCTGGCCCATGCCCACACCTACGGAAGCACCGTTCTGCGCCAGAAGGATGGCGTTGGACTTGGCCGCGCGCACCGCCGTCCAGGCAAAGGCGAGGTCGGCCAGAGTAGCCTCGTCGGCGGCGCTGCCGGACACCAGGGTCCAGTTCTCGGGGTTGTCCCCTTCGGCCTGCATCTTGTCGGACTTCTGGATCAGCATGCCTCCCGAGACCTGGCGGAATTCTGCCACGTTCCGGCCATAGCCTTCCGGCAGCGTCAACAGGCGGATGTTCTTCTTCGCTGAGAGGATTTCCACGGCCTCGGGCTCAAAGTCGGGGGCGATCACCACTTCGGTGAAGATGTCCTTGACCGAGGTGGCCATTCCTGCCGTGACGGTGCGGTTGGCAGCGATGACGCCGCCAAAAGCGGAAACCGGGTCACAGGCGTGGGCCTTCGCATGCGCGTCGGCGATGGGATCGGCTGCACCAGGGGAAGCTACCGCCACACCGCAGGGATTTGCGTGCTTGATGACGGCGACGGCCGGCAGGTCGAAGTCAAAGGCCGCGCGCAGGGCGGCATCGGCGTCGACGTAGTTGTTGTAAGACATCGCCTTGCCGTGCAGCTGGTCGGCCTGGGCAACCCCGGGCAGAGCACTCTTGTCCACGTAGAGGGCCGCGTCCTGGTGCGGGTTCTCGCCGTAGCGCAGCACTTCGGACCGTTCCAGAGCCAGGCCGGTGTAGGCCGGCCAGCTGGAGCCTTCCTCAGTCCCGTCACCGAACTGTTCCGCGGTCCACGCGGCAACCGCAGTGTCGTAGGCTGCCGTGGAGGCAAACGCTTCGGCGGCCAGGCGGCGTCGCTGGTTTAGATCGAAGCCACCCTCTGCGGCAGCCGTAACCACTTCGGCATACTTGTCCGGGTCCACCACGACGGCCACCGATGGGTGGTTCTTGGCAGCGGCGCGGACCATGGACGGTCCGCCGATGTCGATCTGCTCGACCACCTCGTCCTGGCTGGCGCCGGACTTCACGGTCTGGACGAACGGGTAGAGGTTTACGACCACCAAATCGAAGGGTTCAATTTCCATTTCCTCAAGCTGCGCCACGTGATCCTCACGGCGGCGGTCAGCGAGGATCCCGGCATGGATACGCGGATGCAGTGTCTTGACCCGACCGTCGAGGCACTCGTTGAATCCGGTGACATCGGCTACCTCGGTCACCTCGACTCCGGCTGCGGCAATCTGCTTAGCGGTGGATCCGGTGGACACGATGCTCACTCCGGCAGCAGCCAGGCCCTGCGCGAGTTCCGTCAGACCCGTCTTGTCGTAGACCGAGATCAGGGCCCGGCGGATAGGAACACGGTTCAGCGGCTGTGAGCTCACGCAATTCTCCAAAATGAGGGGGTGTCGATGGCTTTAGTTTAGGTCACACGACTGTCTCGGGCAGAGTGTGAACTCCTCCGGCTGAGTGTGAAGCTGGAAGCTGTGCTGGCTTCACCGGTGCCGGGAGACCTCGCGATTGGCGCAGTGGAAGCACGGGAAGCAGTTGATTCCGGGAGTTGCGGCGCCGCGGACCGGTAGGTGTGTCCGGTAGGAGTGATCGTGTCCACTGTGTGGCGGTCCGGTTGGCGATCCCCGACCGCGTTTGCGCTCCAGCCTGGTGCTTCCTTGGCCTGGTTGCAGGCCTCGCAGAGTCCCTGAATATTCTCGGCACTGGTTGGTCCGCCCTCGCGGACGGGCGTGATGTGGTCGTAGTGCCGGATCGGTGCTCCGCACCACGGAGTCCGGCAGATCTGGTCGCGGGCTGCGATCAGCCGGGCCAGGCCGCCGGGTACGAGCCGTGCCCGGGAATCCATCGCGGCCAGCTGCCCGGAGTTCGGTGCGACGTAGAGCCGGCGGAGCCAGACTTCGGTGCGCGGATCCGGCCGCCGCGCCACCGTACCCCAGCCGGCTGTGGCGCCGCCCGGATCACGGGCCCAGTTATGGGCCTGGTTGGGGGCGGGACCACGGGCCGGATTAGGGGCGGGACCACGGGCCTGGTCCTTGTCCCCGGGATCCGGGCTGTCCGGGATGGGATCGTCCGGAACCGGGTTGGGACCGCGGATCAGGTCCCGGGCCCACTGCGCGGGAACGATTCCGTATCCGGCCAGCACGGCCGGTTCGGCTCCGTCGGGCAGGAATGATTCCGTTTGCTTGCCACAGCTCGCGGTCCCGGGGTCTTTGGTGTCCGCAGATGTCCTGGCAGCGTCCAGCTCCGCTGCCGTGTCCGCGTCCGTATCCGTATTTGTGCCCGCGTCTGTGCCTGTGTTTGTGCCTGTGTATGTGTCTGGCGGCAGGATGCCGTGCAGCAGCGTCCGGTCCGTCATGATCAGCTGCACCTCGACCCGCACGTCCTCGGCCCGGGCCTGTCCGGTGGTGCGTTCCACGAGGGTGTCGGCCATGATCTGGCCCTTCGTCCGCGGGTCCCCGGACGCCCGCAGCCGGTCCGCGTCCCGGGTTAGCGCCGCGAAGACGCCCACGCCCTGGGCAACCGGCAGCAGCGCGGTCAGATAGGTCATGGTGTCCGGGGCCGGACGGCAGGACACATACCGTTGGGAAACGGCATGCGCGGCACGGTTGACCACGGCATGCGGGTCCAGGCCGTAGGACAGGGACTTGATCCGGGCGATCAGCTTCCGGTCTCCGAGCTGTTCCAGTTCCGCGGTGTTCCCGGCGATCTGTTCATCGACTTTCTGCCGGTCGGCCAGGGTCAGGCAGGCGGTCTCGCGGACCAGGAGCGTGGCCCGCCACTCGTTGATCACCCCGGTGGAGAGGGCGTGCAGGGTGTGCGGCATTTCGGTGGTCAGGATCCTTGCCAGGCCCAGCAGTTTGGCACCGTTATGCGGAGAGTCCCGGCGCGCCAGGGCCAGTTGCGCTGCCACACCCCGACCCAGCTGCTCGGCCTTCAGACCGGCCCGGGCCTGGGCGCGGCGGGTGGAAGCGTCAAAGGCCGCCGCGGCCTTGGCCTGGGCGGCGGCGATGACGCACTTCAATTCCTCCAACGCCCGGATCTCGTTGATCAGGCAGACCCGCTCCGCAGCCTCCAAATCCTCCACACCCCTGGCGACTCCTGTTGCGGCTCCTTTCGAAGCCCCGGAGGCCGGCAATGGCGCATTACTCAACGCGTTGGAAGCGTCGGGGCCGGGAGCTCGGCTGTCGTCTTTGGCAGCTCTGGAGTAGTACATGTCTTCTATTTTAGTGGCGTAAGGCACATTCTCAGAGGCTTGGCATTACTGGAGTTGTACCCGTAAATACCATTTTTGGAGCTGGTGAGGCCGGCAGTCACCAGCTGCGCCGTCGCCCGCCCGACGCCTCACCGCCGTCACCGCCCGCCCGACGCCTCACCGCCGCCGCCGTCGTCGTCGTCACCAGTCGTCACCACCCCACCCCGCCACGCACCCAGGACCTTCATCAGGGAGGACCTTCGCGATGCCTGGCCCCACAGATCTCCACCGGTACATTCCCCGCGAGCGGCTCGACATATTCGCCCTTGAGACACGCGATTTGCATGACCGTTGCACGTCTTGCCGGAATCGTCCGATTTGCGTTGTACAGTTTCTTCGGACCTGCCGCGAGGGCTGGCCGCACCCAACTCCTCCGCCTCTTGGAAGGCCGCCCCAGCCATGACAACAACCCAAACCCTGCCCACCGGTGACCAGGTGGTTCAGGACCTGCCTTGGAAGTGGAAGGTTCAGGGACGCATCTTCATTATTGGCGGCTTGGGTTTCATGTTTGATGCCTGGGACGTCACCCTTAACGGGGTCCTGATCCCGCTGCTGTCCAAACACTGGGATCTGGAACCGGCGCAGGCGGCGTGGATCGGCACGGCGAACCTGCTCGGCATGGCAATAGGAGCGTTCGTCTGGGGGTCCATTGCGGACGCCATCGGCCGCAAGAAGGCATTCACCGCCACGCTGCTCATCTTTTCGCTCTTCACCGTGCTGGGTGCCTTCTCCCCCGACATCGTCTGGTTCTGCATCTTCAGGTTCATGGCGGGCTTCGGCCTGGGCGGCTGCGTGCCGGTGGATTACGCACTGGTCGGTGAGTTCACGCCCCGCAAGCAGCGCGGCCGGGTGCTCACCGCCATGGATGGCTGGTGGCCGGTGGGCGCCGCGCTCTGCGGTGCGACGTCGGCCCTGATCATGGCGACCTTCGCGGACTGGAGGTTCACCATGCTGATCATGGTGCTCCCGGCACTGCTGGTGTTCTGGGTCCGACGCTCGGTCCCCGAGTCCCCGCTCTTTCTGGTCCGCAAGGGGCGAACCGCGGAAGCCGAAGTGGTTATCAACGACCTCATCAAGCGCACCGGCTCCCCCGTGACGCAGTGGCGGCTTCCGGCACCCGAGGCGCCACCCAAGTTCTCCTTTGGAGGCGTCGCCACACAGCTGACGGACCTGTGGCGGTACAGCTGGAAAATCACCGTGTCCGCCTGGTCCCTCTTCTTCACCATCCTGCTGGTGTACTACCTGGCCCTCACCTGGATGCCGAAGATCCTCGTTGATGCGGGATTCAAGGAATACGCGGCTTTCCTGACCACCTCGGGCATGGCCGCCGTCGGGCTCCTGGGAGTGGTGGTTGCCGCCCTGCTCGTGGAACGGGTGGGACGCAAGTGGATCCTGGCCGTGACCGGTCCGCTGTCGGCCGTCTTCCTGATCATCGTGGCCCTGGTTCTTGATGTTCCAGCCGCGGCAACTGCGTGGCTCCTCGCCTACGGATTCGTGGTGCAGGTTGCCATCCCGGTGCTCTACGCCTATGTGTCTGAGCTGTATCCCACGGAACTGCGCGGCAGCGGGTTCGGCTGGGCGTCGACAATCTCACGGATCGGCGCAGGACTGGGTCCGCTCATCTTTGTCTCCGTGATGTGGCCGTACCTGGGCCTGCCGCTGTCCTTCGGGCTGGCCGGGATCCTGGTGGTCCTGGCCGTGACCTGGATGCTGCGGTTTGCCCCCGAGACGAAGGGCGCGGCCCTGGACTAAGTCGGCGGACTAAGCCGGCGGGCCCTGCGCGCTGAGCCGGCTGAGAGTTTCAAGGAGCAGCCGGCGTTCCTGGATTTTGATCCGCTCGTGCAGGGTCTCTTCGGTGTCGGTGTCCAGGACCTCCACGGCTGCCTGGGCGAGGATGGGGCCGGTATCCACTCCGGCATCAGCTATATGCACCGTGCAGCCCGTGACCTTCACGCCGTAGGCCAGAGCGTCGCGGACGCCGTGCGCGCCGGGGAAGGAGGGCAGCAGCGCCGGATGGGTATTGAGGTAGCGGCCTTCAAACGTGTTAATGAAGTGCTCGTCAACGATGCGCATGAAACCGGACGACAGCAC
Organism: Arthrobacter sp. zg.Y820; assembly: GCF_030125555.1. Classification (NCBI taxonomy): domain Bacteria; kingdom Bacillati; phylum Actinomycetota; class Actinomycetes; order Micrococcales; family Micrococcaceae; genus Arthrobacter; species Arthrobacter sp. zg.Y820. The sequence continues at coordinate 274,781 of NZ_JASKLX010000001.1, read as the reverse complement.
GATATCCGGGTGGTACGACGCGACCTTTTCCGTGAGTGCCAGGTTCCAGTCCGAGCGCCGGTCATAGTCGCGGAAGTTCACCACAAAGGTTTCGAACCCCGCGTCCGCCGCCCGCTGCACGCCGTAGGTGCCGGGACGGTCCGCGCCCACGGCGGCGATTTCGACGTCGAGCTCTCCCCTTGCCACAGCGTCCAGGACAGCCTGAAGGTTGGAACCGGTGCCGGACACGAGAACAACAATGCGCATGCGTCAACCTTAGGCTCAGGCGTCACCTAGGGTTAAACCATGAACAACGACGGCCGTACCCCTGATCAGACTCCTTCGCCGTTGCAGCCGGCTACGCAAAAGACGCCGGCCACCGACGAGCAGAAGCAGAGCACCCGCGGTTACCTGCGGATTTTTGTGGCCCTCGTTGTGGCGCTGCTGCTCACATCCGGTCTGGCCCTGCCATGGAAGCTCGTGCCGCTGGTCTTGGGTGTCGCCGCCATCGTGGTCGGAATTCTTACCTTTATTAAGGTCGTGCGCTACGGCATTGGCCCGGCCCAGATGTTTGTCACCGCCCTTGGGCTGGCGGCGTCGCTGGTGATGACTCTCGGCCTCGGATTGGCGGTTGCCACCTGGGACAACACGCAAAAGCTGGAGACGTGCATGGGCAAGGCGCTCACGATGCAGGCCCAGGACAAGTGCCAGTCGGAGTTCACCAACGGACTCCTGCCGCCGCGCTAGACGGCGCACCGCCGGGCGGGCGTCCGTTCGCTCAGCGCCCACCCGTCCGGCGTTTCGCTCAGCGCTCTTCGTGTTCGAGCCAGGGCCCGACGGCGTAACCCACGACGACGCCGATGCCAACCTCCGCGGCAATCCAGAGCCCCGTCCACAGCGGATCTGCGCCCACCTCGACGAAGCGGCCGATGCCTGCGGAACCGCCCGATATGAGAACTGCAGCGGCGGCGAGGATGCCGGCCACCAGACCCACGAAGACGCCCAGCAGGAGCGTGGAGACCGGGGCGGTGAACCAGCGCGCCCTGATCTTCAGGGACAGCCATTCGTCGAAGTGGTTTTCGCCTTCGCGCAGGAACCACCATCCCGCCAGGACGCCCGCGAGCACCGGCAGGATCAGCGCGGCAACCGCATATTCCATCCCGCCTGCCGGCAGGGCGGCCAGGACCGGCACCGCCGGCAGCGGGCCTACGGTTGTTTCCATCGGACTAATGATGCTGCCGGTTCCGATCGCGAAGCCGGCGCCCGAAGTCCAGCCCAGGGCCCAGCCGACGAAGTTGGGCATGAGCCCCAGCTCGACGACGGTCAGCACCGCGCCGCCGATGATGCCGGCGTCCAGATGTTGGTAGACCGAAACAACGTCAGCCCAGCTCATGACGAGCGCTGCGGTGAGCAGCAGGGCGGAAAAGCCCAGGGCAGCAGTGATGCCGACAACCCCGGCGCGGACCACTGACCACAGGTACGATCCGGCCCAGCGCGAGTGCTGGCTGGTGCGGGAGATCCAGTCGGTCAGGTCCATGCCGATCAGCCGCACCCAGGATCCGGCCTCCCGGCGTGCACCGACGACCAGGCCCAGTCCGGCAGCGATCAGCGGCACCAGGGCTCCGGCCGTCACCGAGACGGAGACGTCGTCGTTGGTGGAAAAGTGGGCGGCGGTTCCGCCGAGCACCGCGTACGTTAGCAGCGCGCCCAGCAGTGCCTGCCACAGCTGGTCGGTGTAGGACGCCCTGGCCAGCCGTCGGCCGGCCCGCCAGGACAGGAAGAACGGAATGAGCGCCAGTCCCAGCGGAAACAGGGACAGCACGCCGGTGGTTTCGTCTGTGCCCACTGTCCCGGCAGGGAAGGTGAGGTTCAAGGACACTCCGTGAATCAGGAGCCAACCTTGCCCGCCCAGCTGGGCGAGCGACGCGAAGTCGCGGTCGTTAAAGCCGTCGGCAAACCACACACCGATCAGCGGCAGGAATATCAGCAGGGCGGAGAGGACTGCGGCTTGGCCGAGTTCGACCACTCCCTGCAGCCACAAGGGCATAGGTAGGACGCCCGGGGATTTCGGGCGGGTAAAAAGTTTCATCTCCACTATCGTCCCATTCACCGCCCGGCGGGTGGTTCAGGACGAGCCGTGTCGGGTGCCAAGCGGCCACGCTCGCGGGCAGGCAGGCGAACGGGACTTAGCCCGCGAGGTCGATGATGCCTTTAACCAGGGCAGCCGCGGCACCGAAGAACGCAAAGATCACGACGGCGGCCCGCGCCTGGTCGTCGCGGATGAAGCGCTGCAGCTTCTCGCCGGCGTAGATGCCGCCGACGATCATCAGCGCGATCAGGGCCCAGGCCCAGGCTCCGAACGGAGGCATCTGGCCGGGATCCAGGGACAGCTTGGTGGTGAGGGTCACGATGGCGATGGTGACGAAAAAGGGCTGCAGGGTGGCGGCGAACGGGCGCTGCGGCCAGCGGGCCATGAGGGCATAGGCGCTCACCGACGGGCCGCCGACGCCGGCCACGGCGTTGGTGACTCCGGAGAGAAAACCCGCCACCGCCTTGGGCCCGTTGCCGGTGATTGTCACCGAGGTCCGCTGCATCAGCAGCGACACGGTCAGCGCAACCAGCACAACGGCGCCCACCACCACTGCCATGGGTGCGGACGGCAGGTACACCGCAGCCACGGACGCGGGAATGCTTCCGCACACCGCCGGGATCGCCAGCCACCGGTACATGCTCCAGTCAATGTCCTTCCAAACCCGCAGCATGATCAGCGCCGAGGAGACCAGCCCGCAGACATTCACCATCAGCACTCCCCCGTGCGAACCCAGGATGATCACCAGGAACGGCGAGATGAGCAGGGCGAACCCCAATCCGGCAATCCGCTGTGCGATGGCTCCGATGAAAACAGCCACGAGTACGACGATGAGGAGTCCGGTAGTCACTCGAACACACTACGCTGAGCGCATGGTTTCCCCCGTTTCGGTCCTTCAGACAGCGGATTGGCGGCAGCGCGTGTTCGGCCTGTACGCCCAGGTGCGACTCACTGCGCAGGAGGTGTCGCCGTCGTACGCGCACGGACTGTGGCGCGCGGAACGGGACCGGCTCTTCGCCGAGCATCCGGCGTCGCCGCTAAAGCCGGCGGCCCGGGCGCGCTTCCGCGGCCTGGAGATCGGCGCCTACGATCCGGATTTGCGCTGCGATGCGGTGATCGACGACGACGGCGCGGGCCAGGTGATGGACGTGCCCACCGGGACTGACGGCGTCGTGCCCTTTGTCCGGCTGGGCACCGTGGAGGCCGACGGCGTGGGCCGGCTCGCCGTGTGGCGGCTGGCCTCGTACGGCGGCGGGATTTTCCTGCCGCTGCGCGACGGGCTTTCCGGCACGGACGGCGGCAGCTACGGCGGCGGGCGGTATTTGCTGGACACGATCAAGGGGGCAGACCTCGGTGCCGGCGCCGCTCCCGGGAGTTTGCTCCTGGATTTCAACTTTTTGTACAACCCGTCGTGCGCTTATGACGAGGCCTGGGCCTGCCCGCTTCCGGGTCCCGACAACCGGACGGATGTTCCGCTGCGGGTTGGCGAACTGTACGCGGAATACTAGCCGGGCGTGCCTGAGCTGGACCCGTGACCCCTTCCGGCTCCCCCGCGCTCCCCGCCGATGCTGCGGAGCTTCCTTCGCCGTCGGGCCGGGGAATGACACACTGGTCCGGTGCAAACGTTTCTCCCCTATGACAGTTTCAGCCGCAGTGCCGGCGTTCTGGACCAGGCCCGGCTGGGCAAACAGCGGGTAGAGACGTTGCAGGTGCTGCGCGCCCTGGTCATCCCCGATTACGGTTGGCAGAGCCATCCCGCGATGAAGATGTGGATGGGGTATGTGCCGGCGCTGACCGCCTACGGGCTGGCCATGACCAAGGAATGGATCGCCCGCGGTCACGCCGACACCGTCTACGAGCAGCTTCTGGAGTTCGCGCCCGAGTCCGACGGCGCCGACGTCGTGCTGCCGCCGTGGTTCGGTGACGCCGCGTTCCACGAGAGCCACCGCTCCAACCTCATACTTAAGTCGCCCGACGTGTACGGGCCGCTCTTTCCGGACACCCGTGCCGGGCTACCCTATGTCTGGCCGGAGCCGGAGCATCCCGCGCTTCCCGCCGAGCCCGGCGGCGACGCCCTCTGGGTTGCCCGGCCTGCGGCCGGAGGTTCTGCCGATAATCCAAGGATTGTGTTGCCCATGCTGTCGGCAAAAGGCACTCCCATCGTCGGCAAGAAGGGCCGGCAGCTGGTGCGGTTCCTGGAGGACATGGACGAGGGCGACGACGTCGTCCTGCTGGGAGCCGACCGCGCCGTGCTGCGCACCGGCACCGTGGGTCCGGTGCGGCTGACGAACGACACCGCGACGCGCCCCGTCACGGTCACTGGCGAAATCCTGAGATCCGAGTTTGAGCATCCCGCGCTGTTGCAGGATCCTCGGACGCTTTTCCGGGTGCCGCGGCCAGGTTTCCTGACCAGCTAGCGCCTGCGAGTGGCTAGCAGCCGAAACCGGCAGGGTTCACGAGGCAGTCATCGGCAACGTTGCGGGATTCGGATTTCCAGACGCTGACGGTTTCGGGCGGCGTATCGAAGATGCCGCGCCCGTCAATCGGAATCATCGGGCCGCCGTTCAGGGAATACTCCGCGGTGAAGTACACGGTGGCATGAATCTGAAAATTACCGGTCGATGTGTAAGCGTGGCTTGTCGCGGTCGGTTCACCGATTTGCAGGTCAGGCAGGGGTGCCCCGGAATCATAGCTCAATTCGCTCTGCGTTCTGCGTTCTGCGTTCTGCGTTCTGCGTTCTGCGTTCTGCGTTCTGCGTTCTGCGTTCTGCGGCAAAGCATACGGAGTTATCCTCAGGACACCAGACAAAACCGGAGACCCACGGCAGTAAAGGGAACTAGCGCGTATCCCGCAGCGACACCAGCGTCTGCTTTACGTCTGGGAACGCGCCTATCCCGGAACAACCCGCCTAACAGCCAAAACCAGCAGGATTGGCGAGGCAATCGTCGGCCACACTTCGGGATTCAGATTCCCAGACGCTAATAGTCTGCGTCGGTGGGAATGCCAGGGCTCGGCCGTCAATGGGTATCATCGGACCGCCGTTGATCGAGTATCTGCCGGAAAAGTAAATTGCAACGGATACGAAATACTCACCGGGTTCCTCATAAATGTGGCTTGTTTGCGTCGCGTCCCCGACAAGGTCATCCGGAAGCGGGCCTCCTGGACGGGACGACGGCCCATATATGGTTCCATCCCCGTAATTCCACTCATACTCCGTGGGGCGGACCTGGATCCGTATGCTCTGCCCCAGCAGCGACATGTCGAATGTCTGCTCCCGTGCGTCGGCATACAGGTTAGTGGGCATGTTGACTAAGGAGAAAGGGCTCGGTTGCAGTGTGAACTGACCGGGATCGATCGGCGCCGTCTGGAATTCTGTGAGGACCAATCCGACCAGCTCAGCGGCAACTTCGTCAGGATCCGAGGTGTAGATACAGGTGGGGGTGTCACCGTACCTGGGCCAGGTCTCTCGAGGGGTTGCCTTCAAACCGCTGTACCACCACACATACTTACCATCCGGCGCAGCATCACATTCCACGGGTTGGCCTGCCAAGCAGTCGATATCACCGGTTTCATCATCAAAGCAGACCGGGCGATAGTAAAAGCCAAACAAACTTTCCGGTGTCCCCACGTTGACCGGGACAATGTTCCCCGTCGCTGGGTCCCGCTCACGCACGATACCTTCGACTCCCCCTGGCAGCAGCTTCCCTTCACCGTCTGTCTCACCGTAAGCCGGAGTGAACGAGGAACTAACGAGCGCTAGCATAATAATACAGAAGACTAAGGGGGCTTTTACCTTGAGTACCATCGCATCACATTTCTAGCGTTTCCAGGATGATTACATACCACCCGGACCCTGAAACATATTGGGCTTCCATGAGTTGAACTCCTGGGGTACTGCTTTCGGTTTCCGTCCCTTGAACTCCCTCTGGACCAAAGAATTGCATCTCGTCTTGGAGGATCAGGGTTGTCGCTTGAAAATAACCGTCGACGGTGGCCACAAAATTAGAGCTCACATCTTGAACATGGAGTTTCCCACCAACCATCCAATCGTCGTCTACGTAACCCTTTTGAATAACGCGGTAGTAACTCCTACAGGTGATGCACGTTTCAGCACTAACAGCACGAACAGGTTCAGGGTCGCCGGTTTCGTACCCATAGTTGGCCAGCGCATACCAGTACTCGGCGAAGGCCTCGAGACCCTCCTTCGATTCCTGCTTCGCCAGCTCGGGCATTACGGGCAGGGGGACGTTCTCGGCAGGTCCCTCAGCAGTCGCCGGCTTGTAGGCAGCAGTAGGGGTCGGCGTGGGCGTCGGGGTCGGAGACGCGGAGGCAGACTCGGTAACATCACCGCCAGCACTGGCACTCCCACTCGGCGCAGCACTATTCGAGCCTTCAGCGGCCTCGGCACCGGGATCATCGCCGGAACCCGAACACCCACCCAGCACCAACACCGCAGCGAGCCCAAGGGCGCCTAGCCGGGCAGCAGAAAAGTTATCAGAGCGAAAACCAGTGCGGAACATTCAAGAACCCCCAGGGCAAAATCGTGCGGGACTGTGAGTGACGCCAATAGTACGAGGCTGCGGCACAGCATACGGAGTTATCCACAGGACGCCAGAGAAACCCGGAAACCCGCGGCGCTAAAGGGAACTAGCGCGTATCCCGCAGTGATACCAGCATCCGCTTCACGTCCCGGAACTCGTCACTGGTTTCGTACGCGGCAGCACCCTCGAGATAGGACTGCCCCGCGCCCACCGCGTCCGAAGGATAAGAACCGGCGAAGCGCCCGCCGCTGGACTCCGTAAAGGTGAAGAAATCAAACAGACCGCACTGGCCGCGGTCACCGATTTCACTGATCACCGCATAGGTGGCGACTGCCTCGCCCCGTTCCGGAGAGGACGGCGCCACGGAACGGTAAACGAACCGCTGCTCGGTGCCCTGCTCCGAGTCCAGTTCCGGCATGGGCTCGGTGTCGTACTCCGTGTAAGCCGCCTGCTCATCGGGATCGGCGCAGACCAGGTCGGTGATGATCCCGGTGTCGAGCCGGGCCACCATGTCTCCCTCGGCGTCGTTCACCTGGACCGAAATGCCACCGGCGGGATCGTTGGCGAGCGGCGGCTTCTCCTGCACCGTCCAGTCCGCCCGGTGCTCAAAGACCAGGGATCCGTCCGGCGTCGTATAGGACACCCAGGCTGCCGGGGTGCCGGAGGTCTCACCCGTACCCGACGGAACGGCACAGGATGACATACTGAGCACAAGCAGCGTCGCCGCAGCCAGCGTGGTGTTACGGTATCTCACATCAGCTCCCGGAGATGTCCGCGCTAGCACCCAATGCTACTCAGCAGCGGCACCCGCGCCCAGAGCATCCGGGTTTTCCGGGGAATGCTCGGCACATCCGGGCCGCACCCCGGAGACCAGCACCACACTATGTGCAGAGCCGCACGAGCCGCACTCTTCAGCCGCGGCCCGCCATGCCCGCACACACGAACTTATTGGAGGTTCCGATTACAGATATAGCCGCAGAACACGATGTGTATTTCGGTACCCCCGAGCCCGTGCATGAAAGCGAAAATCTCCAGACCGCCTCTCTGGCAGTCATCGAGCGGGTAGAGCACCGGCCCGACGTCGTCAAGGTCAAGGGCCGCCTGACGCTGATGGACACCGGCCTGACCCCGCACCAGGCCATGGTCCAAGACCTGCTGTTTGTCCGGAAAATCCTGGACAACGCCGGCATCACCTACCTTCTGGTGCGCGGCAACGACCAGCGCCCGGTCATCGCCATTGACCTCGCACACCGCGAAGAACTGCGCCGCGCCATGGTCGAGGCCTGCCGCGAGGAACCCTTCTACGCGCGCAGCGTCGACACCAAAAAGACCCGTACCCTGCTCATCGCCGACGGCGAACTCTGGCCGGCGGACAAGTCCCGGATCATCCGAGTCTTCCGCCCCCGCGCCGTCAGCGGCACCAACCTCACCTTCGGTCCCTCCGCCGGCGTGCAGCTGGAGCTTTGGGACCTCACCGGCCCGGCGATCACGCTGCCGGTGGAGAATTCGCTGACCCGCCGCACCCTGCCGGCCAGTGAAGTGGTCCGCGGCACCGTGGAAAAGCACGGACTGACCTGGCCGACCATCGAGAACATGTTCGCCGACCATGCCACCGACATCGACTTCGACGTGGATCTCGTCTTCTCCTGGGTAGACGGCAGCTCCGCCGAGTACCAGGCTGCGCGCGCGGCCCGGATGAAGGACGCCGTCGTTGGTGAAGGCGACGACCACGAGGCCCGGTTCCGCCACGTCAACGAGCTCAAGTACGCCCTGCGCTCGGTGTACATGTTCGCACCGTGGATCCGCCGGATTTTCATCGCCACGGACTCGGACCGTCCCGAGTGGCTGGCCGACCATCCGTCGGTGACCTTTGTGCGCGCGGAGGAGCATTTCAAGGATCCCTCGGTGCTGCCCACGCACAACTCGCAGGCGGTCGAGGCCCAGCTGCAGCACATCCCGGGCCTGGCGGAGCATTTCCTGTACTCCAACGACGACATGTTCTTCGGCCGGCCGGTGGGACCGGATCTGTTCTTCTCCCCCGGCGGCATCACCAAGTTCATCGAAGCCAGCACCCGGATCGGTTTGGGCGCGAACGATTCCGAGCGCAGCGGCTTCGAAAACGCAGCGCGCGTCAACCGGCGCCTGCTGTGGGAGCGCTTTGGCCGGATCACCACCCGGCATCTGGAACACACGGCCGCTCCGCTGCGAAAGAGCGTGCTCCTGGAAATGGAAAACGCGTTTCCGGATGAGTTCGCCGCCACGGCGGGGAGCAGATTCCGCGCCAAGGACAACATATCGGTGACCAACTCGCTGTACCACTACTACGCGCTGCTCACCGCGCGTGCGGTGACCCAGGAAACCGCGAAGGTGAAGTACGTGGACACCACGTCCTATGCCGGCCTGAAGCAGATGGACAAGCTCCTGGCCAAGCGGAACATGGACCTGTTCTGCCTCAACGACGGCAGCTTCCCGGAAGTCCCGGCCCAGGAACGCGCCGAGCGCGTCACGGACTTCCTGGAGAAGTTCTTCCCGATCAAGGCGCCCTGGGAAAACTAGCGCACGCACGACGACGGCGGAGCCCCCTTGCGTGCGGGGCCCCGCCGTCGTCGTTGTCTGACGCGTTCTTGGTGCAGGCGCCGCTAGCGGCTGACCACCACGTGCTCGTTGGGAACGCAGTGCGTCATGGTCAGGCCCTCAACGTTGCGCGGCCCGTTGTGCCCCAGGTTCTTCATCCAGGCCTTTTCAGCCTCGGACAGGGTCTGGGTGGCCAGCGGCCCCAGGTCCTTCACCTCATCCAATCCGATGCCCAGGCCGTCGCCGACACGCGCGCCGAGTTCGTCGTCGCACATGTAGAAGTGCCACAGCATCCGCTCCTGGACCGGACGGATCGCCTCGCTGATGTTGGCGGTGAAGTTGGCGACCAGATCGTCCTTCTCCCACTGTTCCATCAGCTGGAAGCGCTGGCCGGCCTGGATGTAGTCGTTGGTGCGCGGCAGACGGGCACGGGTCAGCTTGCCGGTAAGGTCCGGCCCCTGCTCCTCATGGGCCGGCTTGAGCGCTTCCGGGATGCCGCCGGTGATTGAGGGTTCGTAATTCACATGCGGATTCTGCCCCGGCGCGAGGTCGGTGAAGTACGACATCTGGCCGCCGCGCTGGTTGGTGGCCGCCGGTGCGTGCTTGGGTGAGTTCACCGGCAGTTGCAGGTAGTTCGGCCCGACCCGGTAACGCTGGGTATCCGAATAGCTGAAGGTGCGCCCCACCAGCATCTTGTCGTCGGAGAAGTCCAGCCCGTCCACCAGCACACCGGTGCCGAAGGAAATCTGCTCAGCCTCGTTGTGATGGTCGGTGATGTTCCGGTTCAGCGTCATGGTGCCCACGAACTTGGGCTCGAAGTCCTGCTCCGGCCAGGTCTTGGTGTCATCGAGCGGATCCCAGTCCAGCTCCGGATGATCGTGGTCATCCATCATCTGCACGTAGAGGTCCCACTTGGGGTAGTTGCCGCTTTCGATGGCCTCATACAGGTCCTTGGAGGCATGCCCCAGGTCGTTGGCCTGGATGTTGGCGGCGTCCTCCTCGGTCAGGGATTTCACGCCCTGCTGCGGCAGCCAGTGGTATTTAACCAGCTTGGTGTCGCCCTGCTCGTTCACCCATTTGTAGGTGTTCACGCCAAAACCCTGCATGTGCCGGTAGTCCGACGGAATGCCGCGCGGGCTGAACAGGTTCACCAGCATGTGCATGGATTCGGGGGTCTGGGACATGAAGTCGAAGATCCGTGCCGGTTCCTGCCGGAAGGTGATGGGGTCCGGCTTCAGGGAATGGATGACGTCCGGGAACTTGATTGCGTCGCGGATGAAGAAGACGCCGAGGTTGTTGCCGACCAGGTCCCAGTTCCCGTCCTCGGTGTAGAACTTCACCGCGAAACCACGGGGGTCGCGGGAGGTCTCGGAAGAATCGCGGCCGCCAATGACCGTCGAGAACCGGATGGCGACATCGGTCTTCTTGCCCGGTTCGGAGAGCAGCCGGGCCCGGGTGTAGCGGGAGATCGGCTCATCTCCCCATTTCCCTGACGCTTCGAACTCGCCGTAGGCCACGAAACCGCGGGCGTGCACCACGCGCTCGGGGATGCGTTCGCGGTCGAAGTGGCTGATTTTCTCGAGGAAGGGATAATTCTCCAGAGTGGCCGGGCCGCGAGGGCCCACGGTGCGGCTGTTCTGGTTGTCGTAAACCGGGTGGCCCTGACGGGTGGTCAGGTGCTGTCGGACGGGCTTCTGCTGCTCGCCGCCGGCGGGGATCGGGTTTTCTGCGTCAGTCATTACGTTCTCTCCGTGTCGGTGTTCGAACTGATCAGGGTGAGGTGTTCCACTTCAACTCTTAGTGCGGTCTGCTTCACACGTCAACTGCGCCTCGCCGCCGCCCGCAGTGGCGGCAACCGCCGCCGCTTGGCACACTGGGGCCATGACTACTGAAGATCTCCCGCCCGTTGTGGATTTAACCCCCGAGCAGAGCTGGAAATACCTGGAGAAGACCTTCCATGGCCGTTTGGCGGTCAGCGTAAACAACCGGCCGAGCATTTATCCGCTCAACTATTACGCGCACGACGGCGTTCTCCTCTTCCGTACCAGCCCGGGCACCAAGCTGGCAGAGTTGACCGTGAACGACCACGTGGCCTTCGAGGCCGACGGGATTCACAGTGACCAGGCCTGGTCAGTTGTCGTCAAGGGCACTACGCGCCAGCTTGAGAATCAAAGCGAGATCGACGCAGCCGATGCACTGCCGCTGCAGCCGTGGGTGCGGACGCTGAAGTACCGCTACGTGGAGATTCGCCCGGAAAGCGTCACCGGGCGCTTCTTCAATCTGGGCCCGGAGCCTGAGCGCCATGCAGAGGAGGGCTGACGCCCCAGGCTAAGGGTTAACGCCTCAGGCGGAGGTAACGCCTCAGGCGGAGGCCAGCTGCTGCGCGTCGAGGATGCGGACGCCGGCCGCATCCAGGCGGCGGCGGGTTTCCGCCTCGTCCACCCGCTCGCCGACCGTTTTGTTCTCCTCCAACGGCACGACCGAATGCACCACTGAGTCCTCATAGACGTGCACCATGTTGTACGCCTGCCCGGCGTCCTGGCCGCGGGTTCCCGGGGTGGTCAGATCCTGGGTGTAACAGGTCGCTGACGCCACGGACACGGGGATGCCGGCAAATGTGGCAAACGTCGAGTAGTGCAGGTGGCCCGCAATGATGGACCGGACATCCGTTCCTTCCAGGACGGCGGCGAGATCCCGCTGATGGCGCAGCTCCACCAGGACGGTCAGGTCCTGAACGCTGGGGACCGGCGGGTGGTGCATGGCCAGGATGGTGCCCTCCGGTGCCGGCGTCTTTAAAACGTTCCGGAGCCAGTTCAGCTGGGCTCCGCTGAGCTCACCGTGGTGGTACCCGGGCACCGTGGTGTCCAGCGTGATAATCCGGAGTCCGTTGACCAGATACACGCGGTCCACCGGTGCCATGTCCGGGACTTCGCCCAGCAGCGCGCTCTTGAGGTTTTCGCGGTTGTCGTGGTTGCCCATGGCCCAGATCAGCCGGGCGCCCATCCGTGCGGCAACCGGGGCCACGATGTCGCGGAGTTTGCTGTACGCCTGCGGTTCGCCCTTGTCCGCCAGGTCGCCGGTGAAGACGATGGCTTCGGGCTTTTGTCCTGAAACTTCCAGTCTGGCGAACAGCTCGGCCAGCTTGGCCTGGCTGTCAACTGCGCCGTAGAGCGGGTTCGTGCCGCCGACCAGGTGCGTGTCGCTGAGATGAAGAATAAAGTGACGCGGCCGGGGATGTTCGGCCGGGAGGGAATCCATGAGGACCTTCCAGTGTCGACGACAGCTGCTACTGCTTTCGTTCTCCTCCATAAAAGCAGAGTTTCGAGTCGAGGGTTAACCACCGGCGGCGTGTTGTCCGCTCACGTAGTTCAGGTATCCCCCGGTCCGGGAGCCGCCGACCGGCCCGCCGCACCCGGCCTCCGGTTGGATTACTTGCTCTGGCGCGCTGCCCGTCCCGGCCGTAGGCTCATGGTTGTCAGCGACTTCACCGGAAGGATCCCCCATGAGAATCAGCCACATTCCGCTGCGCCTGGCCTCCGGCGCCTACATCCTGAATTCCGGCCTGGGCAAGCGCAATCTGGACGAGGAAAGCGCCGCCGGCCTGCAGCAGATGGCTTCCAACGCCTTTCCCCAGGTCCTGGACCTTGATTCTGCCCGCTTCGGCAAGCTGCTCAGCGCAGCCGAGATCACGGTGGGACTGACCCTGCTGATGCCGTTCATTCCGAGCCGCCTCGCCGGACTGGTGCTTGGCGCGTTCTCCGGCGGAATGCTCACCATGTATGCAAAGACTCCGGGCCTGACCGAAGCTGATGGTGTCCGGCCCACCGCTCAGGGCACGCCGCTGGCCAAGGACGTCTGGATGGCCGGCATTGCTGCGTCCCTGATCCTGGACCGCAAAAACAGGACCAAGATCAAGGAAGTCACCAAGATCAAAGAGGTCAAGGTGCCGACGCCGGTCAAGGCGGGTGCCGCTGCCGCGGCCGTGAAGGCAGCGAAAAAGGCCACGTTGCCCGCTCCGGCCAAGGCCGGTGCCGCCGCCGTCACTGTGAAGGCAGCGAAGAAGGCCAAGGAATCCCGGAAGTCCAAGGACCGCAGAGCCGGCCGGAAGTCCAAGTAGTCCACGTACGGCAACCGCCGAAGGGCCTTGGGCGCGCTCAAACCCGCCGTATCTGCACTCTGGGCGCCCGGGCCGCGCCGAGAGTACACGTCTGGTGGGATACGGGCAGCACCTGCCGCCGAGAGTCCACGTCTGACGACTTGAATCGGACGGAACCCGCCACAGCTGCACACTCGGTGCCGGGGCCGCGCTCAAACCCGCCATAGCTGCACTCTCAGTGAGCTGGCGGGCTTGGTTGAAGTGGCAAAGGAATCCGGCAGAGCCCGTTATCTGCACGATAGATTCCGGCGGGATGGCCTGACGACCCCGCCCAGAAACTAGCGGAGCTGCTGCCCGCAGGTAACACGCAACACACCGGAAACATAGCAGTGCCACAATCTCCCCATGTTTCTCACGCCATCGGATACGGAAAAGCTGCTGCTCAGCGTGGCCGGCATGGTCGCGCGCGACCGGCGTTCGCGCGGACTCAAGCTCAATTATCCGGAAGCCGTGGCCCTGATTTCCTGCTGGGTCATGGAACGGGCGCGCGAGGGCGGCGGAGTCGCCGACCTGATGAGTGAGGGCCGCCGGGTCCTCACCCGGGATGACGTCATGGAAGGCGTCCCGGAGATGATCCCGGACCTCCAGATCGAAGCGACGTTTCCCGACGGCCGCAAGCTGGTAACGATCACGGAGCCCATCTCATGAGCGCCCCCCTGATCCCCGGTGAGGTCCGCACCGCCGCCGGCAGCCTCGAGCTGAATGCGGGCCGGGAATCCCGAGCGCTGGTCGTCACGAACACCGGCGACCGGCCGGTCCAGATCGGCTCACACTTCCACTTCGCCGATGTGAACACCGCCCTGGCCTTCGACCGGCCGGCTGCCCGCGGGTTCCGGCTGAATGTGCCGGCCGGCACGGCTGTGCGGTTCGAACCCGGGGCGTCCCGGGAAGTGTCGCTGGTCCGGCTGGCGGGTGCGGGCGTCGTGCCTGGCCTGCAGATCCGGCACGACGACGACGGCGACGGCACCCGTGGCTCCGGCGCGGAGCCCGGCCCCGGCTCCGAGTCCGGAACGGTCCGCTGACATGCAGATCAACCGACGCGACTACGCGCACCTGTACGGCCCCACCGTCGGAGACTCCGTCCGGCTCGGCGACACTGACCTGTGGATCAGCCCGGAAAAGGACTACACCTTCGGCGGCGACGAATCGGTTTTCGGCGGCGGTAAGAACATCCGCGAATCGATGGCCCAGTCCACACGGACTTCCGCTGAAGGTGCTCCTGACCTGATCATCACCAACGTGCTGATCGTGGACCACTGGGGCATCGTCCGCGCCGACGTCGGCGTGAAGAACGGGCGCATCGCCGGAATCGGCAAGTCCGGCAATCCGGACATCATGGACAACATTTCTCCGGAGCTGGTGATCGGCCCCGGAACCGAAGTCATTGCCGGTGAAGGACGGATCCTCACCGCCGGCGGAATTGATACCCACGTCCATCTGCTGGGCACCGATGCACTGCGTGAGGCCCTGGCCTCCGGCATCACCACGGTGGGCGGCGGCGGCACCGGACCCGCCGAAGGGTCCAAGGCCACCACGGTCACTCCGGGCGCCTGGAACCTGCAGGTGATGCACCGCGCCCTGGACACGCTGCCGATGAACTTCCTGCTCTATGGCAAGGGCAACACGGTCAGCCAGGCTGCCCTGGAGGAACAGGCCCTGGCCGGAGCCGCCGGGTACAAGGTGCACGAGGACTGGGGCTCCACCCCGGCGGCAATCGACGCGGCGCTGACCGCCGCGGACCGATGGGGCGTCCAGGTGGCGCTGCATGCCGACTCCCTCAACGAAGCCGGCTACGTGCAGCACACCCTGGAGGCGATCAGGGGCCGCGGCATCCACGTCTTCCACGCCGAAGGCGCCGGCGGCGGACACGCCCCGGACATCATCACCGTGGCCTCGGCCGCCAACGTGCTGCCGGCATCGACCAATCCCACCCTGCCGTTCACCGTCAATACCGTCGCCGAACACCTGGACATGCTGATGGTCTGCCATCACTTGAACCCGCGCATCCCCGAGGACCTGGCGTTCGCCGAGTCACGGATCCGGGCCAACACCATGATGGCCGAAGACGTGCTGCAGGACCTGGGCGCCATGTCCATCACCTCCTCCGATGCCCAGGCGATGGGCAGGATCGGCGAAACCATCACGCGCACCTGGCAGGTGGCACACGTGATGAAGAACTACATGGGCGCCTCGGAATCGGCGCTGCCCGCGGACAACGAACGGGTTCGCCGCTACATTGCCAAATACACCATCTGCCCGGCCGTTGCCCACGGCATCGATTCCGAGGTCGGATCGATCGAGGCCGGCAAGATGGCGGACCTGGTCCTGTGGAATCCGGCGTTCTTCGGCATCCGGCCGTCCCTGGTGATCAAGGGCGGCGCGATTGTCGCGGGGCAGATGGGCGATCCCAACGCGTCGCTGCCGACCCCGCAGCCGGTCTGGATGCGCGAGGCCCTGGCCGGACGGGCGTCCTCGGCGCCGCATCTGTCCACCTCCTTCGTCGCCCAGGCCGCACTGGATGACGGGCTGGCCGACAAGCTCGGGCTGGTCCGGACACTGACCGCCATCCGTTCCACCCGCGACGTGACCAAGGCATCCCTGCCGAACAACACCGCGCTGCCGGACATCCAGGTGAATCCGGAGACGTTCCTGGTCAGCATCGACGGGCAGGTCATCGAACCCGCTCCCGCCGCCGAGCTGCCTCTGACCCAGCGCTACACGCTGTTCTAGGCCGCCGACATGACGAACGCGGACGACGACGGCGGGGGTGCCGGGGGTGCCAGCGGTGCCGGGGAATCAGCAATCGCCGCCTTCCTCCTTGCCGATTCACGGTTGCCTTCGGGCGCCTACTCGCATTCGGCCGGATTGGAGCCGGCGGTAATGGCCGGGCTGCAGGTGGACGGCGTTTATCCCTATCTGGTGTCCCGGCTGCAGACCGTGGTCCGGATGGAGACCTCGGCGGCCGTGCTGGCGCACCGGCATGCCCGGGAGCTCAGTGCCCAGGGCCCCGGTTTCGCCGCCCTGGAGTCCGCGCTCGACGCCCGGACTCCCTCCGCCGCGCAGCGGGAAGCTTCCCGCCGTCTGGGCCGGGGAATGCTGCGGCTGGCGGCGACGCTCAAACCCGGGGACCCCGCCGTCGTCGTCCTGAAACGGGAAGCTCCGCGTCCCACCCGACCGGTGGCGCTGGGCGTTGCGGCCCAGGCGCTGGGAGTGGGCGAACGGCAGCTGGCCCGGCTCTGCTGCTATGACGATGCGCAGTCAGTGGTTGCCGCCGCCCTGAAGCTGCTGCCCATCGACCCGATGTCCGCCACCGCCTGGATCCTGAAGGCCGAACCGCAGATCAACGCCGTCGTCGCCGAAGCCCTGCAGACGCAGACCGTTGACGACATCCCCGCCCTCAGCGCTCCCTGGATGGAGCACTGGGCCGAAGACCACACCGAAAGAACAAGGAGGCTGTTCGTTGCCTGAAAACACTGCACCGAAGAGTGAAAGCGCCATGTCCGCCGACGATCCGACCCGTTCGCTGCGGCTGGGCGTCGCCGGGCCGGTGGGCACCGGCAAGAGCTCGCTGATCGCCACCATCTGCCGCGCCATGTCCGAGGAGCTGTCCATCGGCGTAATCACCAATGACATCTACACCGACGAGGACGCGAAGTTCCTCCGCTCGGCCGGCGTCCTGCCCGCCGAACGCATCCGCGCGGTGGAAACCGGAGCCTGCCCGCACACGGCCATCCGCGACGACGTCACCACCAATCTGCTCGCCGTGGAAGATCTGGAAGCAGACTTTGCTCCGCTGGATCTGGTGCTGGTGGAAAGCGGCGGCGACAACCTCACCGCCACCTTCTCCCCCGCCCTGGTGGACGCCCAGATCTTTGTGCTGGACGTGGCCGGCGGCGGCGACGTTGCCCGCAAGGGCGGCCCCGGCATCGCCCGCGCCGATCTGCTGGTGATCAACAAGATCGACCTGGCCCCGTATGTGGACGTCGATGTGGAGCTGATGGTGGCCGATGCCACCGAAGCACGCGAGGGCGGGCCGGTGCTGGCCCTCTCCCGGAAGCAGCAGGACACGATCGACAAGCTCAGCGCCTGGGTGCGTTCCATGGTGGCCCTGCACCGCGCCGGCACCCATACTCCGCAGGATCCCGGGCCGATGGCGCCGCATTTCCACGCCGACGATGACGGCGGCTACATCCACACGCATGATGAGGAGCCGGACGCTGTCCAGCACCGCCACTGAGCTCCGCGTGGAGGCAGCCCGTCCGACGGCGCCCAGGTCCACCCGCATAACCACTGAGCTGTCCGGCGGCAGGGCACGGTTTTCGGTGCTGGACCAGGGGCTTTATCTGGCCCCGCGTCCGGTTCACGGCACCGGGAATCCGCTGCACCTGCGCGTGGCCCTGATCGGCATCCACATGATGCTGCTGGGCGGCGACGACGTACGGATCGAGGTTTCGGTGGGCTCCGGCGTCACGCTGGAAGTGGTGGAACCGGCAGGCCTGGTGGCCTACGACGCCGACCTGGTGCCCTCCCGCTGGTCGCTGCACGCGGAGGTGGGTGAGAACGCAGCACTGATCTGGGACGGTGCATCCTTCGTCTCCGCCGGCGGATCCAATGTCCACCGGGAGACCCGGCTTCGGCTGGCTTCCGGTGCCCGCGCGCTTCTCCGGGAGACGCTGGTGCTGGGCCGCAGCGGCGAGCCCGGCGGCCGGCTGCGCAGCATCACGCGTGCCACCGGACCGGACGGCGACTGCCTGTACGAGGATCTGGACCTGACCGGACCGCGGGACCGCGCCGTCGGAATCCTGGGCAGCTCCAAGATCGTGGCCAGTACGACGGCGGTGGGGTGGCGCCCTGCGGTGCTGCCGCCGGACTCCGGGACCGAACCACACCGGGCGCGCCGGTTCGAGCTGGCGGCGCCCGGCGCCGTCGCCCGCAGCCTGAGCGACCAGGCGCACACCGCCGACGGCGAAGCGGGCGCCGTATTCTCAGCGTGGCGGGATGAGCTGACCGGTTTCTGAGTGGTTTCTGACCACTGGACTGTCGTGGCATGATCGACGCCATGGGCCGCAGCCAAACTCCACTTCCGCACGCGTATCCAATCCGGCGCGTGCAGGAGAGCCAGCACCTGCCGCTGGCGCGAACCCGCTGGCCGGCCACTGTGCCCGCAGTGGCGCAACTGCTGGACCAGGGACTGGATCTGGGCCGCGCCACGGTCCTGGTCGGCGAAAACGGATCCGGCAAGTCCACTCTGGTGGAATCCGTGGCACTGGCCTTCGGGCTCTCTCCCGAAGGCGGATCGACGGGTGCCCAGCACAGCACCAGGGCCACGGAATCCGACCTTGCTGAGCATCTGCACCTGATCCGCACCCCGGGCGGCTCCCGCCGGGGGTTTTTCCTGCGGGCCGAGACCATGCACGGGTTTTATACCTATCTGGAAAAAAACCCGAGTACCGGCTCCCCCGACATCGATTTCCACTCGCTCTCCCACGGGGAGTCCTTCCTGGAGCTGGTAGGCGACCGGTTCCGGGGATCCGGGTTGTGGGTCCTGGACGAACCGGAGTCGGCGCTGTCCTTTGCGGGCAGCCTCTCGCTGCTGGCCACGCTGAAGGAAATCCTGGACGACCCCGAATCCCAGGTGCTGCTCTCCACCCACTCGCCGATTCTCGCCGCGCTGCCCGGTGCCACGCTGCTGGAAGTTGGTCCGTGGGGGCTGCGGCCGGCAGCGTGGGAGGAGCTCGAACTGGTGGCCAACTGGCGGAATTTCCTCAGCGGGCCCGAGCGTTTCCTGCGCCACTTCTAGGTACTGACAACGCGGAAGCGCTCGTGGCCTTCACCCTCGTCCCGCGCATGCGGCACATCCACCGAACCCAGCGGAACCAGCCGGACCTCCGTCACTTCCAGGATCGCCAGCGGGTCTTCGTTGCTGTCGATCAGGACGGAGCGGTCGCCGGGGCGTGGCAGCGGTTCGCCGCCGTCGCCGCCGTACTGGCAGGCCAGACTGGTGGTGCTGGTCTTCGTACCGTCCAGGATGGCAGCGACCAGGGCATCGCGGAGCGGGCCGGGGAAGGCGAACTCGGCCCGGGGCAGGTTGGATTCCATGCTGGAAGCCTAGCCCCGCCCTTGGCGGCGGAGGAGTCGAGGTGGTTAGGTGGGGCCCTGCACACGACGGCGCTGAAAAGGAAAAGACAATGACCGATGGCCTGACCGGCTTTGCCCGCTACCAGCCCTTCACTGTGGACGTGAACGGCATCACCGTAACCGGCCGCATCTCGGTGGCCGACGACACCGGCAGCGCGGCAGGCGGAGCACCCAAACCCGCCCTGTTGCTGCTGCACGGGCATCCGGAAACCCACCTGATGTGGCACCGGATCGCCGACGCTCTGGCAAAGGACTTTACGGTGGTGGCTCCGGACCTGCGCGGCTACGGCGGCTCCTCCAAACCGGTTGGTGAACCGGACCATTCCACCTACAGCAAGCGGGAAATGGCGAAGGATGCCGCCCTGTTGATGGAGCATTTCGGTGCCGAACGGGGTTTCGGCAGCTTCGCGTTGTGCGCCCATGACCGCGGAGCACGGGTGGGGCACCGGCTGCTGGCGGACTATCCCGGACTGGTGTCCCGGGCGATGTTCCTGGACATTGCGCCCACCCTGGACATGTACGCGGCAACGGACCGGGCCTTCGCCGAGTCCTACTTCCACTGGTTTTTCCTGATCCAGCCGGAACCGCTGCCCGAGGCCCTGATTGAGGCCAACCCGCGGTCCTATGTGGAGAACATCATGGGCACCCGCCATGCCGGCCTGGCGCCGTTTCCCGCGCCCGTGCTGGATGCCTACGCCGCGGCGCTTTCCTCCCCCGGCGCCGCCCACGCCATGTGCGAGGACTACCGGGCCGCAGCCACCATCGATTTAGAACACGACCAGGCAGACCGCGACGCCGGCACCACGCCCGACGTTCCGCTGCGCGTGCTCTGGGGACGGCACGGCGTCGTCGAAACTCAGTTCGATCCCCTGGCGCTCTGGGAAAAAGCGGTTCCCGGCGTCACCGGCCGCGCCGTGGACGCCGGGCACTACCTCCCTGAAGAAGCGCCGGAGGAAATCCTCGCCGAGATCCAGACCTTCTTTGCGTAGCAGCCCCTACTCCGCCGGACTGACCAAGCCCTCCGCGACCATCCAGTCATAGGCGACCTGCTCCGGTTCCTCCCCCTGCACATCCACCTTGAGGTTTAGCGAGCGCATGGTTTCATCGTTGAGTTTCGCCGCGACCTGCTCCAGGACACCTTCCAGCGCCGGATAGTCCTGCAGGGTTTTGGTGTAGATCACCGGAGCCGCGTTGTAGGCGGGAAAGAAGTTGCGGTCATCGTCGAGCACCACCAGGTCCAGGGCATCGATCCGGCCGTCGGTGGCGAAGACCTCCCCCACCGTGCATTCACCCTGGTCGACAGCCCCGTAGATCGCGCCGGTGTCATAGATCCCGATGTTCTGCTCCGGCACGACGCTGCCGCGCTGCAGGTCGTAAAGCTGCAGCATCGGGGTGAACCCGTCCTGCCGGGAATTGAATTCAGCATCCACGCAGAACGTCAGCTCATTCACCGGCAGGCTGGCCAGTTCCGAAATGCTGCTCACCCCCAGTTCCTCGGCCCGCTCACGGCTCATGGCCAGCGCATAAGTGTTGTTCAGCTCCGCCGGCGCTCCCCACGTCAGCCCGTTTGCGGCGTCGGCGTCATACACCGCCTGCCACTGCTCCTGCTGGTCCGGAATTCCCTGCTCGTTGCCCAAATAGGTCAGCCAGGCGGTGCCGGTGTACTCCCACATAATGTCCGCCTGCCCGCTGCGCAGCAGTTCACGGGCCGGCAGGCTGCCGGGAGCATTGCTCAGGTCGGTGACCTCAAACCCAGCCGCTTTGGCCGCGAGGACCGACATCTTGCCCAGGATCAGCTGTTCGGTGAAATTCTTGGACGTCACCGTCACTGACGCCCCCTCGGGCAGCCCCTCAATCGGACGAATGCTTCCTGCCGCGACCGGCGGAACGTAGGAACCGGCCGGCTGCAGTCCGCAGCCGGCCAGGACCAGGACGACGACGGCGAGCGCGGCAGCCAGCGCGGCAGCAGCCCTGGTACGCAGCGATGTCAGCATCAGAGTCCCTTCGGGCGGGCCAGATGCTCCACCAACCGGCCGACCCAATCCACCAGCAGGGCCAGCAGTGCCACCATGACCGCGCCGCTGATCAGCACCCGGGGAAGGTTCAGGTTCACACCGGTGGTGATCAGGACCCCGAGCCCGCCGCCGTTGATGAAGGTGGCCAGGGCCGCCGTTCCAACAAGCAGCACCAGGGCGGTGCGGATCCCGGCCAGCATCAGGGGAACGGCGAGGGGAAGCTCCACCCGGAACAGCACCCGCGAGGCGCTCATGCCCATGCCTCGCCCGGCCTCGACCAGCCGGGGATCCACACTGTCCAACCCCACCATGGTGTTGCGCAGCACCGGCAGCAGCGCGTAAAGGACCAGCGCCACCACCGCCGTCCAAAAGCCGAAGCCCAGCCAGAAGGCCAGCAGCACCACGAGACCGATCGCCGGTGCAGCCTGGCCGACGTTCACCACGGCGAGCACCGGCCCGGTCAGGAAGCGCAGCGGTTTGCGGGTCAGCAGGACGCCGAGCGGAAGAGCCACAACGAGGACTATCACGGCCGAGAACAGGGTCAGCCGCAGATGCTCCGCGATGTACACCCAGAGCGTGGCCGGGGCCAGAGTGGCCAGTTCCGTCTGCGTCAGGTCGGTTGCCGAGAGCCAGAACAACAGCACCGCCACCGCAGCGGCGATCCCGGCCAGCTGCCAGACCAGCCCCCGCCGGGAATCGTCCCGCGCCGGGGAACCGGCTTCGGTGTTGGTGTACCGCCGCTCCTTCGACGCCGCCGAGCTCGGAGCCGGGGCTGCGACCCGCCCGGCCATCTGGCTGCTGCTCATTACCGCCCCGCTTCCGTGGAACCTGCCGGGGCTCCCGGGGGCTGTCCCGGCGATCGGCCGGGCTCCACCGCTGCCGCTGCGGGCCGCCGGGCACGCACGGTCTGCAGGGTCAGCGGGGCATCGATCACGCCGTCGAGCCTTCCCTGCGCATCGGTCACCAGGGCGAGTCCCGGAACGGAAACCAAGATGGCATCCAGCGCGTCGGCAAGGCTGTCGTCCGGGCCCACCAGCGGCAGGTCCGGCGCCGGCTGGACCGGCAGTGACGGAAGCTGTTCCAGTTCGGCGACCGAAAGCCAGGAAACGGGCCGGCCGTCGCCGTCGACGACAGCCGCGTAGTCCTGGCCGGCCGCCAGCGCGCGGGCAAGCAGCTCCCGCGGCCCCTCCTGCGGCGTTCCGGTAACTACCGGCAGCGCCGGCACGTCCCGGACCCGGGCCAGGCCCAGCTGTTTGAGCCCGGCGTCGGAACCGATGAACTGCCGGACAAAGTCGTTGGCCGGGGCAGCGAGGATTTGGGCCGGCGAATCGTACTGGACCAGGTGCCCGCCTTCGGCGAACACGGCGATCTTGTCACCGAGCTTGATGGCTTCATCGAAGTCGTGGGTGACGAAGACAATGGTCTTCCGCAGGTTTGCGTGCAGGCTGAGCATTTCCTCCTGCAGGCGCTCCCGGGTGATCGGGTCCACGGCGCCGAACGGCTCATCCATGAGCAGCACCGGCGGGTCCGCCGCGAGGGCCCGCGCCACGCCCACGCGCTGCTGCTGGCCGCCGGAGAGTTCCTTCGGATACCGGTCCCGGTATCGCTCCGGGTCCAGGGAGACCAGTTCCAGCAGCTCATCAACCCGCCGTCCGGTCCGGGCTTTGTCCCAGCCGAGCATGGAGGGCACGACGGCGATGTTGGCTGCCACGGTCAGGTGCGGAAAGAGGCCCCCCGCCTGGATCACGTAGCCGATGCCGCGGCGCAGTTCGTCGGCATTGACCGCTTCGATGTCGTTCCCGCCGAGCAGGATCCGCCCGGAGGTCGGTTCGATGAGCCGGTTGATCATTTTCAGGGTGGTCGTTTTGCCGCAGCCTGACGGGCCCACCAGCATGACCATGTCGCCGGCCGCTATCTCCATGGAGAGGTCGTTGACCGCCGAGCGGTCCTGTCCGGGAAAGCGCTTGGTCACGTCCTGGAGCACGATGCCTGCCGAGCCGGCGGGCTGAGGCGCAGGAAGGGTGGTTTCAGACACGGATACCTCGCGGGATTGTAAGCCTGCCCAGACCCACCAGCAGGAGATCCAGGATGAGGGCCAGCAGCACCACGCCAACCACTCCGGTCACCACTGATTCCAGGGAGTTGGCGCCGCCCAGCCGGGACAGCCCGGAGAAGATAAAGCCGCCCAGTCCGGGACCCAGCGCGTACGCGGCCACGGCGGCGATCCCCATCACCATCTGCCCGGAAACGCGGATACCGGCCAGGATCACCGGCCACGCCAGCGGAAGCTCGATCCGGGAAAAGATGCGCAGCCGTCCCATCCCCAGACCCCGCGCCGCCTCGACAGTGCTGGCCGGCACCCCCGACAGCCCCACGATGGCGTTGCGGAGGATCGGCAGCAGGGCAAAGAACCCGACGACGACGACGGCGGGCAGCACCCCGAAGCCCAGGGGCGTGATCAGCAGCCCGATGAGGGCGAAGGACGGAATGGTCAGGCCTACGGCGCTGATGCTGTCCGCCGCTGAGCGCAGGAGCGGGCTGCGGTAGGTCAGAGCCGCCGCGAGCACTGCGAGGACGGCGGCCACCACCAGGCACTGGGCCACCAGGCTGAAGTGCTGCCAACTGGAAAAGAGGATGTCGTTGAAGCGCTGGGCCACAAATTCATTCACGCCAAACCCATCTGTCGGGTGGGGAGCTGCGGTCTTTCCAGCGTAGACCGGCCCGGCGCGCATGGGCAGGGGACGGCTAGGGAATGAGCACCAGACGGACCGGGTTGCCTTCCTTGGCGTCGAGCTGCTTGACCGCTTGGACAGCCTCGCTCAGCGGGAGGCGTCCGCTGACCGATTTGGTGAAGTCCAGCCGGCCCAGCCGGGTCAGGTGCACCAGCTGCGGCACGTGGTGCGCCTCGGAACCGTAGTGGCCCAGGATTTGCTTGCGGGCATAGGAGAACCCGGTGCTGTCACTGATGGTGATCGGAGTTCCGCTGAGCCCCACCAGCACCAGCCGGCCGCGCCGTCCCAGGGATTTAACCGCCTGGGCCCGCACGGCGTCGACACCGGCGAAGTCCAGGGCGACGTCCAGCCCGTTGCCGGCGGTGGCTGCCTTCATGGCGTCGGAAAAGTCTGCGGCCAGCGGATCCAGGGCATAGTCTGCGCCGAATTCGAGGGCACGCGCCCGGGCCTCGGGAAGGACGTCGACGGCGATGATGGGCGCGGCGCCGATCAGGCGCAGCAGCTGCACACCGTGGGCGCCCAGTCCGCCGATGCCCCAGACGCCAACCGCTTCACCGGCGCGCACGTCGGCGGTGGAGGTGATGGCTCCCCAGGGGGTGGAGACAGCGTCCGGAATGACCGCGGCCTGGTCAAACGGGATGTCGTCGCCCAGCGGCACCAGGACACCGGCCGGGACGACGACGTACTCGGCCCAGCCGCCGTCGTAATCCACTCCCATGGTCAGGGTGACGCCGTTGTATTCATAGCCCGCCTGAATGACGACGCGATCCCCCGCCGCGACCGACGTGACGCCGGGACCCGGCAGGTCCACGGTGCCCGCAACCTCATGGCCGAGCGTCACCTCGTTGCCCTCGAGGAACTGGGGGTGCAGCAGGCCCTGGATCAGGTGGACGTCGGAGAGGCACACCCCGGCGGCGCCCACCTTGACCCGGACGAAGCCGGGACCCGGATCCGGAATGGGAACCTCCCGGAGCGCAAACTCTTTCGTCTGGACATTAAGGCGTGCTGCAAGCATGGTGCCGGCCGACATGGGAACCTCTTTCACTGAAAATGGGGGCGGCTGGTGTTCACGCCGCCCCCACCATTATCGCTCAACGGCGGGTCAGGCGTTGAGGATCACCTTCAGTGCGTTGGTCTCAGCGGCCTTGGAGAACGTGTCGTAGGCCTGGAGGATGTCGTCCAGCGCATACCGGTGGCTGATGAATTCATCGGCCGGCAGTTTGCCCTCGGCGATCAGCTTCAGCAGCATCGCGAGGGTGTTGGTGTTGACCAGGCCCATGCTGATGTTGATGTTCTCAATCCACAGCCGGTCCAGCTCCAGGCTCACGGGCGTCCCGTGTACCCCCACGTTGGCCACGTTGCCGCCGGGCCGGACAATCTGGGTGCACATCTCGAACGTCTTCGGGATGCCCACGGCTTCCACCGCGACGTCCACGCCCCAGCCGTCGGTCAGCTCCATGATCTGTTCGCGCCAATTTCCGTCCCCGGAGTTCACGCCGTGGGTGGCACCGAACCTTTGGGCCTGCTCCACCCGGTTGGCGTCCAGGTCCACGGCGATGATCTTCGCCGCACCGTACAGTCCCGCGGTCGCGATCACAGCCAGCCCCACGGGGCCAGCACCGATCACTGCGACGACATCGCCCGGCTGGACCTGGCCGTACTGCACACCCATCTCGAAGCCGGTGGGGAAAATATCGCTGAGCAGGACGCCGTGCTCCTGGGAGACGTTTTCGGGCAGCAGGTACAGGGACGTATCAGCGTAGGGAACGCGCACGTATTCGGCCTGGGTGCCGTCGATCAGGTGGCCGAAGATCCAGCCGATGCCGGACTGTCCTTCATCTCCGGTGCAGTGCGAGTAGAGCCCGTCCTTGCAGAAGCTGCAGGAGCCGTCCGCCGAGACACAGGAGAGAATCACCTTGTCCCCGACTTTGAAGGACGTCACGCCCGACCCGGCTTCGGTCACGGTGCCGACGCCCTCGTGTCCGAGGATCCTGCCCGGTGTGACCGCCGGTACATCACCCTTCAGGATGTGGAGGTCGGTGCCGCAGATGGTAGTGGTGTCGATTTTTACGATGACGTCGCGGGGTTCCTGGATTTTCGGATCCGGAACGTCCTTCCAGGACTTTTGGCCCGGCCCTTCATACACAAGTGCTTTCATGATGTCCTCGCCTGTTCGCTTGTTCGGTGCGTTAAGGCTAGGAGCGTGCGGCAGGCAGCGGAAGTGCAGCGGGCTATTCCCCGTCCAGGTACAGCCAGTCTCCGCTGATCCGGACAAAGCGGCTGGTTTCCTCCTGCACGCCGCGGGCGGCTCCGGAGCGGTAGTGGGCACGGAAGTGTACGACGCCGCGGTCATCCAGCGGCCCGCCAGCGGAGGTTTCCACAATGTCCAGGCGCCGCCACTGCAGTTCTGCGTCCAGCTCCAGATCTGCCGGACGGGTCGAGGGGTGCCAGGTATCCAGCAGGTACTGCCGGTCGCCGATGGCAAAGGCCGAATACCGGGAACGCATCAGTGCTTCGGCCGTCGGCGCGGTGCCGGCTCCGGAGTGATACTTGCCGCAGCAACCGCCGTAGGTCTCACCGCTCAGGCAGGGACAGCGGTCATCGGGGGCAGGCATGGCGGAAACACTGGCTGGTGAAGTCATGACTCCAGTATCTCCGGTTAACGGCTGTCGCCGGCTAGCCGGACGACGAAGCGGGCGTTGGCCCGGGAGCCGGCGCATCGTCGTGGCGTGCGATCTCGGTTTCGAGGCTCAGGCGCACGGCGTCCATGGCATCGCTGATCCGTTCCCGGCGGCTGAGCGACACCTCCCCCTGCCGTGTTGCGGTGTCCAGCCGCGCCGTCAGATCGTCCAGGGCCTGCAGAGCCTGCTCGTAGCTGCCGGCCGCTGCGGCTTCGCTCACGTCCGAAACCTGCTGCTGCAGCTCCTCGGCTGCCCCCGGTCCCAGGTTGGAGACTTCGCATCCCGTCAGGGCTGCCACGGCGATCACGGTTCCCGAAGCCACAAGCAGCCAGCCCCGCCGGTGCCTCATGGCGCGACGCTCTCCTGCAGTTCCTCGAGATGCTGTCCGAGCTGCCCGGGAACCTGGGGGTATCCCTGATCCTGCGGGAAGATGCCCATCCGATCGGCGACCAGCATCACTGCCGCTGCCAGCACAGCCATCGCGACCACTGCCAGCAGCGTCCGCCCCGCCAGCGCCAGGCGCGAGGGCCGCGCCGGCACGGTGCCCGGGGAGACCGACGCCGCGGCTGCAGCTCGCTTGCGGCCGGATCCAACCCGGGGCGGGAACCGGGGCGGGGACACGGCCCGGTACACGCCGCCCGTTCGCGCCGAACCCTGCGGCAGCTTGACGCGGGCAGGAGCCGGATCATGGGGAGCGGACAGCTTTTCGGGGTCGGGTTCCGGTTCCGGCATCTGTTCCGGCATCTGCTCACCCGTCCGGCCCGGGATGCGGGGATCCTCTGCGGTGCGAACTCCGCCGGTGGGAACGCCGCCGTCGTCAGCAGTGTCCGTTCCCCCGCCCTGCCCGGTTGAAGGAATGGCCGACGCCGTCTCAGCCGACGACCAGCGGTACTCCAGCAGCGTTGCCGAGACTTCCGCCGCCGTCGGCCGTTGATCGGGGTCCCGTGCCGTCATGGCTTTCAGCAGCGAGCACCAGTAGTTTCCGAGCTCATCCGGAACTTCGGGGTTTCGGCTCAGGCGGGCGATCGCTGCCTCAACGGCGCTGCCGCCGAACTCGATGCGTCCGGTGACGGCTTCCAGCAGCACCAGCCCCAGGGAATAGATGTCGCTGGAGAATCCCACATCCTGTGAGCTGGCCTGTTCCGGACTCAGATAGTTGGCCGTGCCGAGCGTGGCATTGGCCGCGGTGATCCGGGCGCCGTCGAGCATCCGCGCTATGCCGAAGTCGGTGAGCTTGGCCCTCGGCAGGGTTCCGGTGATCACCGGGGGCAGCAGGATGTTGGCCGGCTTGACGTCGCGGTGGATGACCCCGCGGCCGTGGATGTAGGCCAGCGCCCCGGCCAGCTCAGCACCGACGTACGCGGCATCGGCCAGGGACATGCGCTCGACGTCGCGGAGGTGCTTGCGCAGATCGGGTCCGTCGACCAGCTCCATGACCAAAAAGGCACGGGGTTCGCCGGCTTCGCCGTCGTCGCGGCCAGCGTCGTCCTTGCCGGCATCAAAAAGTGTCACCAGGCCCGGGTGGGAAAGGGACGCCAGTAACCGCATTTCGGTTTCCTGGCGGTCAACGTCGTCCGGAGAGACTGCGCTGGCCCGGAAGAGCTTCACGGCGATGTCACGGCCGAGTGCTTCGTCCTGCCCTCGATAGACGGTGGCCATGCCACCGTGGCCTATGGGTTCGATAAGACGGTAACGCCCTGAAATGAGCCGGTTGAGGCCATCTGACGCGAAACTTTCCATGCTGCAACCTCTTCTCGCCCTTCAAGCGTAGCTGAGGGGAATCGCGGCGTAGATGGGGCGTGAGCACTTTTTTTAGCCCCGGTTGAGGGCCTGTCGGAAGTGTTTCCGTTGCGCTAAACTGCCCTGCCGCGATGGGGAGTTGCGGCAGGGCAGTTCGGGTGGTGCGTCCGGGGTTCTCCGGGCAGTCGCGGAGCTTTAGAACGCCTTCACAACGGCGTCAACGAGCTGCTGGATGCCGAGCACGATGAACAGCAGTGCGGTGACTCCCAGAGCGATGTTGGTGTGCAGTTTGTTCGCCCAGGCCTTGGGGACCCGGCGCCCGTTGAGCAGGCCCAGCAGCGTGATGGCCAGGAACGGCATGAACAGCGATCCGAGGACGCCGTAGGCCAGGATCAGACCGATCGGCTTGCCGAGCAGGAACAGCAGCATCGGCGGGAAGGTCAGCCAGAGGATGTAGAACTTGAAGTACTTTCCGCCGATCCGGGTGTCCGGGTGCCCGGATTCCTTGCCGCGCATGTTGCCCCAGAAATCGGCGAACATCAGGGAGACGCCGTTCCAGACACCGATGATGGAAGAGAAGGACGCAGCCCAGAATCCGACCAGGAACCCGGTGCCAACGACGTCGCCGTATTTGGCCTTCAGGACGTCGTAGAGGTCCAGCAGGCCCTCGTCGCCCGAGCTCAGCGAGACTCCGGCGGAACGGACCACCTCGGCGCCGACGATCAGCATGGCGATCACGAAGATGCCGGTCATCACGTAGGCCATCGAGTTGTCGATGCGCATGACCTTCATCCACTTGGGCGTGTACCAGCCCTTTTCCCGCAGCCAGTAGCCGTATGCGGCGAGGGTAATGGTGCCGCCCACGCCGCCGGCCAGCGCGAGGGTGTAGACCACGCCCCCCTCGGGGATGCGCGGGACCAGGCCGGAGAACATTTCGGGCAAGTTGGGCGCGGCGATGATGGCCAGGCCCACCACGGTAATGAACATGATGCCGACCAGCGCGGCCGTGATTTTTTCGAAGGTCGCATACCGGCCGAACCAGACCATGACAAAGCCGGCCAGGCCCATGAGGATGGCGAAGGCCCACAGCGGGATGCCGGGGAACAGCGCCGCCAGCGGCAAGGCGGCGGAGGACATGGCGGTGGCTCCGTAGACGAAGCCCCAGATCATGATGTACGGACCGAAGTACCAGGTGGTCCACTTGCCGAGTGAGCGCCAGCCTTCAAAGATGGTCTTGCCGGTGGCCAGCGTGTAGCGTCCGGCGCCTTCCACCAGGATGATCTTGAGGATCACGCCCAGGATCACTGCCCAGAGCAGGTCGTAACCGTATTTGGAACCGGCGACGAGGGTGGCCACCATGTCGGCAGCGCCCACGCCGGTGGCGGCAACCACCAGTCCGGGACCGACGACCTTCCATTTCGCGGGAGCACCGCCGTCGTCATCCACCCGGTCCGCATGCGCGACCGGTGGTCTGGGAACAGAACTGTTGTCGGCCATGAGCCAGAAATCCTTACCTACGCAGATTTGGGCAGCCGCAAGCCACTGTGCTCGCGGTCACCAGAGTCGATGCATTCTCTCACGGGGAGCATGCGCGTCCGGAATCAGATGTCACCGGGTTCAACCGGGCGCGGCTGCGGCTCCGCCAGCGGATCCAGGACCCGGACGTCCAGGCCCGCATAGCGGGCAGCATCGGCGCTGACCACGGTCAAGTGGTGATGCCGGGCGGTTGCCGCAAGGACGGCCGGGCTGAGGGGACCGTTGTGTTCGCACGCGAGCGCAACGTGATGGTCCACGGGCAGGATGTTGGCTGCGAAGCGAGTGGCCAGTTCCCGGACCCAGCCGTCCTCCGCGGCGCTGTCCGGGTCCCGGGCGGGCGACAGTTCGCACAGGCTCAACGCCGAGATGAACATCCGCTGGTGCCGCCTGCGGGCCAGGAAGTCCGTGATCACCGGGTCCGGGCTGGCGCCGCGGATCCGGGTGAGGATTCCAATGTCCAGGAGCAGCCCCGAGGAAGTGTTCATACCGCGGTTCTTCCGTTCCCCAGCAGGAAATCCACAAAGGAGGCACGGGTGGTCACCAGCAGTTCATAGTCGTGCAGCGACACTGCCTGCAGGGCCGGCTGCGGCTCCGGAGGGTTGGAGTGCTGTGAGCCGTTGAGTAACTGTGAGCCGGTGAGGGGCGCTGGGAAGTTGTCCATGAGAATACGGCGGCGTGCGCCGGTCCTTTCGGCGTGCTCTTGCCCGCACCGGTTGCCCGAAGGCGAGTGCAGGCCACTTCTTCATCCGAACCACCCAACGAGCGTGGGGTTGGTATGCGGCCAAGTCGGAGCTTGGCGGCCGCAGTTCTTGAAGCTGTTTGGAAGTATAACCAGCTTTGCCCGCCGTCGGCGCGTGTTGCCCCGTGTGTCCTCTGCCCCGGCTACGGCGTGGCCGCAGCCCGCATCCGCTCCCCGTCATGCAGCGAGAGCGACGACGCCACAAGGGTCTTCGTGTACTCGTGTGCGGGTGCGGCGTAGATCTGCTCGGTGGGACCGGTCTCCACGATCCGGCCGCGGTGCATGACGGCCACCGTGTCGCACAGGTGCCGCACGACGCCCAGGTCGTGGGAGACAAACACCAGGGTGAGCTGGTATTTGTCCACGAGGTCGGAGAGCAGGTTCAGCACCTGGGCCCGCACCGAGACGTCCAGCGCGCTGACCGGCTCATCGGCCACCAGGATCCGCGGTTCGCAGATCAGCGCGCGGGCAATGGCAATGCGCTGCCGCTGGCCGCCGGAGAACTGGTGCGGGAACCGGTCCGCGGCCTCCTGCGGCAAGCCGACGGCGGCGAGCATCTGCGCCACCGCCCCGGCATGGTGGCGCGCGGGCACGGGCACGCCGGGCAGCAGCAGCGGTTCGGCGATGATGTCGCCCACCCGCATCCGCGGGTTCAGGGACCCCATCGGATCCTGGAACACGATCTGCAGCTCGCGGCGCAGGTCCCGCAGCTGTCCCTCCCGGGAGCCGGCCACCTCGTTGCCGGCGACCGTCACGCTGCCCGACGACGGCAGGTCCAGCCCGGCAAGGATGCGCAGCAGGGTGGACTTGCCCGAGCCGGACTCCCCCACCACACCGAACCGCTGCCCGGCGGCTACATCGAAGGAAACGTCCCGCAGCGCGTGCACCTCGGCGGGCGGCCGGAAGAGCGAGCTGCGCTGGCGGCGGTAGATGCGGGTCAGGTCCCGGACCCGGATCAGCGGGCTGGCCGGCGCCTCGTCCGGCGTCGGGATGCGTTCGACGGCGGCCGGCGCGGGTTCCGCGGCTCGTGCCGGTTCGGCGGCCGGCAACTGGTCGGCAGCGGGCGCCTGGTCGGCGGAGGGCGCCGGCGGCGTGGCCCGGGCAGCCGGCGGCGTGGCCCGGGCGGCCGCCGGCGTATAGCCGGCTGCGGTGGCCACTGTGAACAGCCGGCCGTTGCCGTCCGTCGCGGTCAGGTCCGAGGCGGCCAGCAGCCCCCGGGTATAGGGATGCTGCGGCCGGGAAAACACCTCGTCTGTGGCGCCCTGTTCCACCAGGGTCCCGCTGCGCATCACCAGGATGCGGTCGCAGATGCTCGCGGCCACGGCCAGGTCATGGGTGATGAACAGCAGTCCGCTTCCCCGGCGCGCGACGCCGTCGGATATCAGCTCCAGCATCTGGCGCTGCACGCTCACGTCCAGGGCGGTGGTGGGCTCGTCGCAAATCAGCAGGTCGGGATCGTTGGCCAGTGCCATGGCCAGCAGAACCCGTTGCCGCTGCCCGCCGGAGAGCTGGTGCGGATAGGCCCGCGCGGCCTCGGCCGGATCCGGCAGCTGCACGGAGCCCAGCAGGTCCACACTGCGCTGCGCCGCGGCCGCCCGTCCGGGCACGGTCCGGTGCCGGGTGAGCACCTCGGCGACCTGCTGCCCAACCTTCATCAGCGGGTTCAGGGCGGTCAGGGGTTCCTGGAACACCATGCCCAGCCGGTTGCCGCGCAGCCGGCTCAGCTGCCGGTCGGAGGCGCCGATCAGGTCGTGATCGACACCGTCCAGCCGCACGGAGCCGGTGGCGGAGACACCCTCGGGCAGCAGCCCCATGAGGGCCGCAGCGGTCAGGGACTTGCCGGATCCGGATTCGCCGATCAGGCCCACCCGCTCGCCGCGGGCCAGGGTCAGCGCAAAGTCCTGCACCAGCACCTTCTCCCGGGCCGCGACGGTCAGTCCGGCCACATCCAGCAGCGGCCGCACCATCAGCGTTCTCCGTTCAGTTTGGGATCGAACCGGTCCCGCAGCCCGTCGCCGAGCAGGTTGAAGCCGAGCACCGCCACCGCGATGGCCGCGCCGGGCCAGAGCGCCAAGGACGGATAGGTGCCCAGGAACTGCTGCGATTCCTGCAGCATCCGGCCCCAGGAGGGCACCGGCGGCGGAGTGCCCAGGCCCAGGAAGGACAGCGCGGCCTCGGCCAGGACCGCCAGCCCGAAGGTGACCGAGCACTGCACCACCACCATCCCGGCGATGTTGGGCAGCACATGCCGGCGGGCGATGCGCAGCGCCGGCTGGCTGGCGGCCCGGGCGGCCAGCACGTACTCGGTGCTCATGACCTGCAGGGTTCCGGACCGGGCGACACGGGCGAAGCCCGGGATGGAGCCGATCCCGATGGCGACCATCGCCGTCGTCGTGCCCGCGCCGAAGACGGCGCCGAACATGATCGCCAGCAGCAGCGCCGGGAACGCCAGCAGGATGTCCGCGCCGCGCATGGTGACTTCCTCGACCGCGCCGCGGCGCATGCCCGCGAGGATGCCCAGCGGGGTGCCGATGAGCGCGGCGATGCCGACCGCCACCAGCCCGACAAACAGGGTGATCCGGGCGCCGTACAGGATGCCGGAGAAGACATCGCGCCCGTAGCGGTCGGTGCCCATCAGATGTTCGGCGCTGGACCCCTGCAGCCGGTCCGCGGGGAACGCCTGCACCGGGTCGTACGGGGTCCAGAGAAAGGACAGCAGGGCGGCCAGCACCACCACGGCAACCAGGACGGCGCCGGAGAGCAGGGTGGGCGAGATTTTCCGGACGGTCATATGCGCTTCCTGAGCCGGGGATCCACGATGGTGTAGAGCACGTCGACCAGCAGGTTGATGATCAGGGTCAGGGCCACCAGCACCATCACAACCGACTGCACGGTGAGCAGGTCCCGGTTGCCCACCGCGTCCAGCAGCATGGAGCCCAGGCCGGGGATGACGAAGACGCGTTCAATGACGACGGCGCCGATGATCAGCGCCGCCAGCTGCACGCTGGCCACGGTCAGCACCGGCACCGCGGCGTTGCGCAGCCCGTGCCGAACCAGGGCTTCGAGCTTGCCCAGGCCCTTGGCGCGGGCGGTGCGCAGATAGTCCTCGTTCAGCACTTCCAGCACGGCGGAGCGGACGTAGCGGGTCAGGACCGCACCCTGCACCGAGGCCAGGGCGAGCACCGGCAGGGTGACCCGGTGCAGGAAATCGGCGAAGTCCACGCCGGGCGGGGTCCAGCCGTTGGCCGGGAACCAGCCCAGCCCGACGGCGAACACCACCACCAGCATGATCGCGGCCAGGAAGCCCGGCACCGCAACACCCAGCTGGCTCAGGCCGCTGAGCAGCACGCCGCTGGGTTTGCGGTGCCGCAGTGCGGCCAGCGTGCCGAACGGCACGGCAATCAGCAGGGCCGCCGCCATGGCCAGGCCGACCAGGATCAGCGAGACCTGCAACCGGTCCAGGACCAGCGGGCTGATGTCGGTCCGGGTGATGTATGAGGTGCCGAAATCCCCGCGGAGCAGGCCGGACACCCAGTCAAAGTACTGCACCGGGAGCGGGCGATCGGTGCCGAATTCGCGGCGGGTCTGCTCCAGCAGCTCCGGGGTGGCGTTGACGCCGAGCGCAATCTGCGCCGGGTCCCCGGGGATGGCGCGCATGAAGAAGAACACGGCAACGGTGGCTGCCAGGAAGGTCAGCACAAACCGTGCCGCGTTGATCAGCAGGCGGATTCCCACGTTGGGCTACTGCCAGCCCACGGCGCCCAGATCCAGCGCCTCCGTGACCGAGTTTGCGGGAAGGCCGGTGACGCCGGCCTTGGCCACCACAATATTGGGGAACAGGAACAAGACGTTGGCGGCGGCGTCGTCGTTGATCGTGCGCACCACCTCCTGCATGCCGGAGACGTATCCTGCCTCGTCGGCGGCGTCCGCGGCTGCGGCGGTGTCCTTGATCCGGGCATTGTCGTAGCCGAGGTAGTAGTCCGGGTTGTTGAACATGGTCAGCACATCGCGGCTCTCCACGGCCAGGACCACCGACATGTCGTAGTCGTGCCGGGTGAAGACCCGGTCCAGCCAGACGGCCGGGAACTCAGCGGATTCGATGGTGGCGTTGATGCCCACCTCGGCCAACTGGGAGACCACGATCTCGGACACGGCGGTGGCGTAGGGCCGGGTGGGAACGGTGAACGTGATGTCCAGGTTCTCGGCGCCGGCCTCGGCCAGAAGCGCGCGGGCCTTCTCCGGATCGTAGGGGTAGGTGTTGTTGAGGTCCTCGTAATAGGGGTCGGTGGGCGGCACCGGCGCGCCCACCAATGTGCCGTAGCCGCTCCACGCGGTGTCCAACACGGCCTGCCGGTCCACGGCGTGCAGCACTGCCTGCCGGACGCGGATGTCGTTGAAGGGCGCGCGGGCGTTGTTCATGGACAGGACGATTTCGCCGTTGGAGGTGCCCTCCAGGACCTGGAACCCGTCGTCGCCGTCGAAGGTCGGCAGCAGCTCGGGGGCCTGCATGTTGTAGACCACGTCCACGTCCCCGGAGCGCAGCGCGTTGGTGGTGGCGACGGCGTCGGCGAAGTAGCGCAGCGTCGCGGTGTCCACCTTGGGCGCGGTCCCCCAGTAGTCCGGGCGCGCCGCGAAGTCGATGGACTCCCCGCGGTTCCAGGCCTCGATGGTGAAGGGTCCGGTGCCGACGGCGGTGGAGGCCAGGTCCGCGACGCCGCTTGCGTCGAACATGGCGCCCACGGGGGTGCCGAGATCGAACAGCCAGGCGTTGGAGGGGCGCGAGAGCTGCACCTGCACCTCGGTGTCGCTGAGCACGGTGACGGACTCCACGACGTCCATCTTGGTTTTCAGGGAGGAGAGCCAGTCCGACTTCACGCGCTCCAAGCTGAACTTCACGTCCTCGGCGGTGAACGCCGCACCGTTGTTGAACGTCACGTCCGGCTGCAGGGTGAAGGTGTAGGTGGTGCGGTCCTCGCTGATGTCCCAGGAGGATGCCAGCAGGGGCTGGACCGTTCCGTCCTGGTCGATTTCCACCAGCCCCTCGTACACATTGGCCATCAGCGCCTGCGGAATGGCCGCGCCGGCGGTGGTGGTGAAGTCAAGGTTCGCCGGTTCCCCGGTCAGCGCGACGACGACGCCGGTGGTGCCGCTGTTTTCTCCGCTGCCGCTGCCGCCGGCATCGGGGGCCGAGGACCCGCCGGACCCGGCAGAACAGGCGCTGAGCGTCAGCGCGGCCGCCAGCAGCAGGGCAGCCGCCGGCGAGCGGGCAGGAATACGGCGCATCGGGGTTCTCCATCAGTGGGGCCGGGCCGAGCCCGGAGGGCGCCGGGCAGAGGCCGGCGCCAAATGTTGTCTTACATAGTATGGACGCGCGTGGGAACAGAGCGGAAATTTCGCTCGGCCGCCCCGCCAATGTCGGTGATTGCAGAACCGGCACATCGGGGATAGGTTCAGGCCATCGCGGCGCTTGGCCGGGGGGACTGAAAGGACACGACGACGTGCGTAAAAAATTCATCGGGGCCGGACTGGCAGCAGCGCTGCTGCTCACCGGATGCGGCGATTCTTCCGCCGGCTCCAGTAACGAAGGCGGTTCCGAAGGGGCCACGCTGGTGGTTTACACCAACTCCGACTCGGACGGAAAGGGTGACTGGCTCAAGGAGCAGGCCACGGCAGCGGGCTTCAACCTGGAGATCGTCGGGCTCGGCGGCGGAGACCTGACCAACCGCATCATCGCCGAGGGCGGCAACCCGGTGGCCGACGTCGTCTTCGGGCTGAACAACATGTACTTCGAACAGATCAAGGCCGAAGACCTGCTGGAGCCCTACACGCCCGAGTGGTCCGGTGACGTTGATGAGGGCCTGGGCGACGGCGAAACCTTCTGGCCGATCGTGCAGCAGGGCATCGTGCTGGCCTACAACACCGCGGCCGTTCCGGAAGCCGACGCACCCGAAGACTGGACCGACCTGTGGACCGACGAGCAGTACAAGGGACGCTACGAATCCGTCAGCACCCTGGCCGGGGCCACGCAGCAGATCATCATGGCCAGCATCCTGACCCGCTATCCGGATGAGTCCGGTGACCTGGGCATTTCCGACGAGGGCTGGGAGCAGGTCCGCGGCTACTTCGAAAACGGCTCCAAGGCCGTGGAAGGCGAAGACCTCTTTGCCCGCATGGCCGCGGGCACCGTGGACATGGGGCAGATGACCATCAGCGGCCTTCCTGCCCGCGAAGCGCAGTACGGCATCGACGCCGGCGTCATGGCCCCGGAGGTCGGGGTCCCGTACGCCGTGGAGCAGGTGGGCATCATCAAGGGCACGGATACGCAGACCGAGGCGGAGCGGTTCATCGACTGGTTCGGCAGCGGCGAAACGCAGGGTGCCTTTGCCGCCGAGTTCGCCAGCCTTCCGGCCAACCAAAAGGCGCTGGAAATGACCGATCCCGAAGTGCTCGAGGCCTATGAGGCGATTCCCCCGCAGGAGATGGACTGGTTGTTCGTTCGGGACAATATCTCCGCGTGGGTGGAAAAAATCGAACTCGAATACATGCCCTGACAGGAAAAATGATGATCCGGTACGACAACATTGAGGTTTCGTTCGACGATTTCGTCGCCATTCCCCAGCTCGACCTGGAGATTCAGGAGGGTGAGTTTTTCACCCTCCTGGGCCCTTCGGGCTGCGGAAAGACCACGGCGCTGCGCACGCTCGCCGGGTTTATCAGTCCCAGCCGCGGAGACGTGTTTGTGGACGGAAAGCGCGTCACCCACCTTTCCAGCGACAAGCGCAGCATCGGCATGGTGTTCCAGAACTATGCACTGTTCCCCAGCATGAATGTCTGGGAAAACATCGCTTTTGGCCTGAAGGTGCGCAAGGACTCCAAGACCGACACCGCCCGGCTCGTCACCGAGATCGCCGGTCAGATGGAACTGAGCGACGAACAGCTGCAAAAGAACGTCTCGGAGCTTTCCGGCGGCCAGCAACAGCGCGTCGCCATTGCCCGCGCCCTGGTGCTCAAACCGAAAATCCTGCTGCTGGATGAACCGCTCTCCAACCTGGACGCCAAGCTGCGCGTCCAGCTGCGCAGCCAGCTCAAGGACCTGCAGAGCCAGTTCGGCATCACCACGGTCTACGTCACCCACGACCAGGACGAAGCCCTCACCATGTCCGACCGGATCGCAGTGTTCAACAAGGGCGTGGTCGAGCATGTCGGGCCGCCACAGGAAATTTACGAGCGTTCCGCCACGGAATTTGTCTGCAACTTCATCGGAGACATCAACATCCTGGATGCCGAGCTGGTGCACCGCCTGAACGAACGCTCCCCTGCGGCCCTGGATCCGGCAAAAAGCTCCTACCTCCGGGTGGAAAAGGTGTCCCTGGATCCCGTGACCGCCAGCCCCGGGGCGGTGAAGCTCAACGGCGTGGTGTCTGCCCGCAGCTATCACGGCATGCATTCGCGCTACACGGTGACCACGGGCCAGAACCGGATCAAGGCCCTCGTCACCGAGAACGGGCTGACCCGGATGGATGTGGGCGACAGCGCCGATCTGTTCATCGATCCCGCGAACGTTCTGCAGTACTAGGCTCCGAGCAGATGAAAACATCCGTCAAGAGCATGCTGCGCTCCCCGCTGGTGGTGGTGACCTCCCTCGTGCTGGTGTGGTTCATCAGCACCTTCCTGATCCTGCCCAACATCAACCTCCTGACTGAGACGTTCTTTCCCAAGGGCGAGTTCTCCGGACGGGCGGTCGAGAAACTGCTGAGCTCGGACCGGGCAATGAAGTCCCTGACCAACAGCTTCATCCTCGCCGTGGTCCTGTCCGTTTCCGTCAATGCCGTGGGTATTTTCATTGTCCTGGTCACCCAGTACTTCGACATCAAGGGTGCCCGGATCCTGTGGCTCGGGTACGCCACCACGCTGATCTATGGCGGGATTGTCCTGGTCGCCGGGTACAAATTCATCTACGGCCAGAACGGCTTTGTCACTAACCTGCTCCTGGGGTGGTTCCCGGGACTGGATCCGGGCTGGTTCAGCGGGTTCTTCGCAGTGGTGTTCGTCATGACGTTCTCCACGACCTCCAACCACATGCTGTTCCTCTCGTCGGCCCTGAGCAAAGTGGACTACCAGACCATCGAGGCGGCCCGGAATATGGGGGCCTCCACGCTGCGGATCCTCTGGCGGATCGTGCTGCCCATGATGCGGCCCATGCTGTTCGCGATCACCATCCTGGTGTTCCTGGGCGGGCTTAGCGCCCTGACCGCACCGCAGGTGCTGGGCGGGGAGAACTTCCAGACCATCAGCCCGATGATCCTGACCTTCTCGGGCAGCTCGACTTCCCGAGACATCGCAGCGCTACTGGCCCTGATCCTGGGCCTGGCCACAGTGGTGATGCTCGCCATCATGAGCCGGGTGGAACGGGGCGGCACGTATTTCTCCGTCTCCAAGGTCTCCGCCGGGATGCAAAAGCAAAAGATCGAAAACCCGGTGGCCAACGTCCTGGTTCACATTGCCGCCTACGCACTGTTCCTGGTGTACTCGCTGCCGATCCTGCTGATCGTCCTCTTCTCCTTCACCGACACCGCCAGCATCTCCTCGGCCACGCTCGCCTGGGATCGTTTCACGCTGGACAACTACCTCACCGTGTTCACCGACGAGTCCGCCTTCCGGCCGTTCGCCGTCAGCGTGGCCTACAGCGCGGTGGCGGCGGTCGTCGTCGTCGGCGGTCTGCTGTTTGTGGCCCGGATGGTGCAGAAGTACCGGAATCCGATCACGACGGCCGCGGAGTACCTGCTGCACATTCCCTGGATCCTGCCCTCGACGCTCATTGCGCTGGGCCTGATCATGACCTTCGACCGGCCGTCGGCGTTCCTTGGCGGTCAGGTGCTGACCGGGACCGCGTGGGTGCTGCTGGCCGCCTACATCATCATCAAGATTCCATTCACGCTGCGCATGCTCAAGGCTGCGTTCTATTCGGTCAGCGATTCCCTTGAGGACGCAGCGTCGATCCTCGGGGCGAAGTCGCTCTACACCTTCCGGCGGGTGCTGCTGCCCATTGTGCTTCCGGCGGCGGCGGCCATCACCGCGCTGAACTTCAACAGCCTCCTGGATGACTACGACACGGCCGTGTTTCTCTACCATCCCCTGTACGAACCACTGGGCATCGTCATCAAGAACAGCACCCAGGGCGAGAACATCAGCGACGCCATGGCCCTGACCTTCGTCTACACCGTCCTGCTGATGATCATCATGGGGGCGACCATGTATCTGGTCTACGGGCGGTCGGTGAAGAGCAAGAAGCGCCGCCGGGCCGTGGTCCTGCCGGAGGTTCCGGAGCAGCCGGCAGCTCAGGCGCCCCGCGAGGCGGCGGCGCCCGATGACGACGCCAGGCTCACCCGACTGTAGGGCGCAGCCCGCGGCACCGTTAACGCAGAAGCAGGACGGGAATCACTTCCCGTCCTGCTTCTTATTCAAGCCGATTCCCGGAGGAACCTAAAAATAGATTTAGAGGGCCTGGATGTTTACGGCCTGGGGACCCTTGGGGCCCTGCTCGGTGTCGAAGCTAACCTTCTGGTTCTCTTCAAGCGAGCGGTAGCCACTCGAGTTGATAGCGGAGTAGTGAGCGAAAACGTCGGCGCTTCCGTCATCGGGCTCGATGAAGCCGAAGCCCTTTTCGGAGTTGAACCATTTCACGGTACCTGTTGCCATTTTTAATCATCCTTCTAAAGAAACCACCCCCGACCTTCGGGGAGTTTCACGCTGCGGCGCCGGAAAGTGGCACCTGACAGAAAAAGCGGCTTGCCCCTGATTTGGGTTTCGCCGCTTGAACACAAGATGCCCAACGCTACAACTGGGTCCAGTATACACAGGGCCCCTTCAGGGGGGCACCCTCAGTGCCCGCACTACTCGTTAGGCTTGAGGTATGCGTTCCACCACCGTTTCCGCCGCTTCGGGTTCATCCCATGAGCCTGCCGCAGCCTCCTCCCCCGGTCTTCCCCCCATGTCCTCCCCCATCGACACCTACCTTCAACAAATCCACGCGGAGATCGCGGAGCTGAAGGATGGCAAGCCGTACAGCAGCATTCCGGCCATGGCCAACGTAAACCCGGATAATTTCGGCATCGCGCTGGCAACGGCCGACGGGTACGTCTATGAGATTGGCGACACCCGGGAGGAATTCAGCATCCAGTCCATCTCCAAGCCCTTCACCTACGGGCTGGCACTGGCGGACCGCGGCATGGAAGCCGTGGACGCCAAAGTCGACGTTGAGCCCTCCGGAGATTCCTTCAACGAGATGTCCCTGGCCGAAGGAACCGGACGCCCGGCCAACGCCATGATCAACGCGGGGGCCCTTACCGCCACTTCCCTGGTGCGCGGCTCCGGCGGCATCACCCGCTTCAACCGGATCCTGAACACCTATTCGGCCTTCGCCGGCCGCCAGCTGTCCGTGAGCGAACGGATCTATCGGTCCGAGCTCAAGTCCGGCCACCGCAACCATGCCCTGGCCTATCTCCTGCGGTCCTTCGACATCATCGAATCCGATCCCACACCGGTCATCAAGGACTACTTCCGCCAGTGCTCGGTCATGGTCAACGCGCTGGACCTCGCCCGGATGGCGGCCACCCTGGCCAACAGCGGCCGCAATCCGATCACCGACGACCAGGTCCTGGACATTGCCTCCGTGGAACGCGTCCTGTCAGTGATGGCCACCTGCGGCATGTACGACGACGCCGGCGCCTGGCTTTCCAGTGTCGGCATGCCGGCCAAATCCGGGGTTGGCGGCGGAACCATCGCCGTCCTGCCCGGGCAGGTGGGCCTTGCCGTGTACTCTCCCCCGCTGGACGCGCACGGCTCCAGTGTCCGCGGCGTCGCCACCAGCCAGCGGATCTCCCACGACATGCAGCTGCATTTCGTCCGGGCAGCCCGCACCGGCCGCTCCGCCATCCGCAACGTCTACGACATCACTGCCGCACCCTCAGGCATCCGGCGCACCGATGAAGCCGTTGAAGTGCTCCGCAGCCACGGCCACCGCGCGCAAGTCCTGGAGCTCAACGGAGATCTGCTCTTCGCCGGGGCGGAATCGGTGGTGCGGGCGCTTTCCCAGCTGGACGACGACGTCGAAGTCGTGGTCCTGGATCTGCGCAGCGTCGACGAGGTGTCCGAGGTGGCGCTCCGCCTGTTCGCCGAGTCCGCGGAGATGCTGGTCGAGAGCGGCCGCGGATTGGTGCTGGTCGATGGCGAAGGAACGGTCACCGATGAGCTGGCGAAGCGGGGCTGGGAGGTGCCGTCCTTCGCGACCCGCAATGCCGCCGTCGAACACTGCGAGACGCAGCTCATTGATGCCTACGGATCCGAGCTGGTCATGCCGGACATCATGGAACCCGTCGATTCGCCGGTCCTGAGCCATCTCGACCCGGAGGATGCGCAGGCGGTCCAGGAACGGA
This sequence comes from Arthrobacter sp. zg.Y820, assembly GCF_030125555.1. Lineage (NCBI taxonomy): Bacteria > Bacillati > Actinomycetota > Actinomycetes > Micrococcales > Micrococcaceae > Arthrobacter > Arthrobacter sp. zg.Y820. The sequence goes on along the minus strand of NZ_JASKLX010000001.1, from coordinate 232,426 downwards.
TGGAAGACCTGGTCTACGAAGACGGTGACCTGGTCCGACGGGTCGGGCAGCGGTTCGGCGGGGTGTTCTTCATCGTCTCGGGCACGATTGCCACATCCATGCCCGCGCCGGACGGTTCACGGATCAAGCTCACCACCCTCGGCCCCGGCATGACCTTCGGCGAAATGGCCCTGGGCACGGATAAGCGGCAGGAAACAACGGTGAAGGCGGCCGGCGAGGTCCGGCTCAAGGTCCTGACCGCCGACGCGATGGAGTCTCTGGAGGAGGAGAACCCACGGCTGGCGATGGAGCTGTGGAAGGCGCTCACCCGGGACGCCTACACGCGGGTGGAGCAGTACATTCGGGAAAGCGCCCTGCGGGCCCGCGACTGATCCTCGGGGGACGCGGCTGGTCCCCGTGGAACGTGCCGGGGCACGGGGCTGACCCCTAGGGAACCCGGCCGGGGGCGGGGCACCTCCGTGCTCCCCCCCTGCCGGGAGGGGTTCTGGCGGTTCCTGGGTCATTCCGGGTGCTTTTGGGCCTGCTGGCACACGGGTTCCCACCCTTTGTGGCAGATGTGCACTCTCGTGACCCCACCAGCCCCAGGAGTGGTCAAACAGTGGGAACCAGTGCGGCGCGCAGGGGTCGCGGCGGAACAACTGGCCGAATTACCGCTACCGGGCGGTCCTGGCTTGGGTTGACCGGATCTGGACCAGCCTGTTTCTCCCGCCGTTTCCGGATTCGGCTGCCATTTCGGGATTCCGTAGCCGTTTTGGGAAATTCCTGCAGGTCCGCAGTGGCAGGGATTTCCCAAAACCGTCGATTCAGGCCAAACCGAACGAATTTCGGGGTCGCGTTGCCCAGGCTGACGGGTCCAACGGCACTACTCGATTATCAGGCGGGCCGGGCCATCAGGCAGGCGGGCCATCAGGCAGGCCGGGCCATCGGACGACTGCAGTTAAACACAAAAGCAGGACGGGAAACCCGTCCTGCTTTTGTAAGGCAGATCAGTACAAGTACTGAACCAAAGTCTCTAGATTAGAGCGCCTGGATGTTCGTAGCCTGGGGACCCTTGGGGCCCTGCTCGGTATCAAAGGAAACCTTCTGGTTCTCGTCCAGGGACTTGTAACCATTGGAGTTGATAGCGGAGTAGTGAGCGAACACGTCGGCGCTTCCGTCATCCGGCTCGATGAAGCCGAAGCCCTTTTCGGAGTTGAACCATTTTACTGTACCTGTAGCCATTTTAATATTCCTTCTGGATTGAAGCGATTCCCGACTTTCGGGGAGCTTCAGTCGCGGTGTTCCTTACCGCTTTTACAGAAAAGCGGCTAGCCCGTTTGGGTTTCGCCACTTGAAATACAAAATGCGCAACAACCAACAACTGAGTATGACTCTACACCACATTTGCCCAAAGGGGTAACCGGCCTCCGCGCCGGTCATTTCCAGCCCTGCCCCGGACGGCCTTCAGCGGGCCGGAGACCCCGCCGGGAGTCCGCTTATCCGGGCAGCAACAGGTGGGCCGGGATGCTGCCCTTGTCCGTGATTCGGCTCAGGAGCACGGGGTCGATGAGTTCCCCGCGGCGCAGAACGCTGACGTCTCCCGTGGGTTCCAGAATGACCAGACCGACTTCGGAGAAGTTCCTGATGCCCGCCTGGCGCAGTTTGAAGTAAACCTCGTCCTCCACGATTCGGGCCGCACGGAGGCCGGACGCCACGACCTGGTCTCCGGCCATCAGCAGAATCGGTGTGCTCGAAAGGTAGGCGCCGCGCCTGGTCCGCCGCAGGAGGGCCTCGAGCCGGAACAGCGCAAACATGGTCGCCAGCGCAATGACGCCGGCGGCCAGCGTGGGGGTGTACCCCAGCACGACGCGCCCCAGCACCGATCCGAAGGCAATGACGATGGCCTTGTCCATCGTTGACCAGCTGGCCAGTGCGCGCTGTCCGGCCAAGCGGATGAGGACGAAAAATGCCGCATAGATGCCAAATGCCGACAGGACGACCCACAGTCCTTCCAACGGCGTGATTCCCAGATTGTGCCACCACACGATGTTCTCCTCACGATGCATGGCCGGGACCGGAGGGCGGTTCCGGACAGTCAGCGGCGTCAATAACACCGGGAGGGCGGGGCTGGCATTGCGGAGGAGGGCGCCGGAGACGGCCGCTGGCCGTAGGGAAAATGCTAGCCGTGGAGCGGTGGCGGCAACAGGCCCGGGAGCAGCCCAGGGGCCGGTTCGACGACCACGACGACGGCGGCAGCGGCAGCGGCGGCCAAGCGCCGGCTACCGCCGTCGTCGTTGCGCTACCGCTCCGCCGCCGGCCCGGCCATGGCCTGTACCGCGCGGTAGGCGAAGACCATTGCTGTGCCGAGCGGGATGCCGGGACCCGGGTAGAACCGGCCGGAGAAGGAGGCACTCGAGTTGCCCACCGCGTAGAGCCCCGGAATCGGTTCTCCGCTGCCGGTGAGCACGCGGGCATCCTTGTCCGTGCGCAGGCCGCCCTTGGTGCCCAGATCGCTGAGCACCATCCGCGCGGCGAAGTACGGCGGCTGATCCAGTGCCACGAGGGCAGGGTTGGGTCCATGCGAGGGATCCGCGAAGAAGAGGTCGTAGGGGTCCTCACCTCGGTGGAAGTCCTCATCGACACCGGCGGCGGCGAATCCGTTGAACCGCTGCACGGACTCCGCGAGTGCGCCGGCGGGAAGGCCGGTGCGTTCGGCAAGTTCACCCAGCGACTCGGCCTGGATCCAGGTTCCGGCGGCAAGGTGCTCGGCGGGCGGCGTGTTGTCGGGCCGCATGATGGCGGGCAGCTGGCCGCCGAAGCGGGAATCGAAGATGAACCAGGAGGGAATGCGGTCCGCCGCGGCGGCGGCCATTTCGCGGCCCATCTGGTCGTACGGCAGGGACTCGTTGGCGTAGCGTTTTCCGTTACCGTCCACCATGAGACCGCCGCGGAAGCCGAGGGTGAACGCGGCTTTTCCTGAGGGCTGCTCCGTTCCGGGGCACCACCACGCCTCATCCATCAGGTCGACGGCGGCTCCGGCCTCCTGTGCGGCCCGGATGGCCGTCCCTGTGTTGGCGCTGCGCGGAGACATGCTCCAGCTGGCAGATCCGGGGGTTCCGTTCTCCCGGCGCATCTGTTCGTTGCCCTCAAAGCCCCCGGCGCCAAGGAGCACTCCCGATGCGGCGCGCAGGCGCTGCGGGCCGTCGGCGGTGTCCACCGCCACTCCCAGGACCTTTCCGTCCTCGACGATGAGATCCGTCATCGCCGTTCCGGTGCGGACCACGCCGTTGCCGGTGTTCGTGAAGGCCAGCAGCAGGCGTCCGATCAGGGCCTGGCCCGCGGTGAGCGGACCGTCCGGATGCTGTTCCCCGCGGTTGTCACGGTCGATGGGCGGGCGCACCAAGTCGGCCAGCTCGCCGATTTCCTCCCGCGGAAGAGCCACGGGCATCATGGAGCGTCCCAGATCCATCCTTCCCGGACCCGCAAAATAGTCGGGGAAGGCGGTCCAGCGGAATTCGAGCGCCGGATCGTGTTCAAGCGCCTTGACCAGTTCCGGCGCGGTGGCCAGAAAGGCCTCCCGGCGCTCGGCCTGTTCCGTGCCCAGCAGGGACTCCAAATAGGCGGCCGCCGCCTCGGTTGAATCCTCGACTCCGGCCCTCTCCTGCACCTGGGTGCCCGGAAGCCAGCAGGAGGCCCCGGCGTAGCTCGAGGCTCCGCCCAGGAGGTTGGTTTTCTCCACCACCACCGTTTTCAGCCCGCGGGAGGCCGCACTGAACGCTCCAGCCATGGCACCTGCCCCGGAACCCACCACAACGACGTCGAATTCGCCGTCCCAATCCTGCCTAGCTGTCTGGCCGCTTGCCATGGTTTCCCTTTTCGTCGTCGCCGGTGGAACGCAGGCCTCCATGCAAGCTTCCGCAGGCAGGCCTGCCCTCCAGATTCTCAGCCGGAAAAAACAAGTGCTCCCCCTGTCCCACACATCGGGACTGGCCGTCCTGCGCCCGTTCGCGTGTGCGTAGATTCAAGTTTCGAGACGTTCGACTCCGAATATCCGAAGGGACGAATTCCGCATGAGCATTGTTGAGTCAGACCAGGACCAAATCAGACAGATCGAAACCGGCGAAGTACGCACGCGGTTCGCCCGCGGTTGGCACTGTCTGGGCCTGGTGGAGAAGTTCAAGGACGGCACTCCGCACACCATTAACGCGTTTGGCCAGAAGCTCGTGATCTTCAGCGGAGAAGACGGCAAGGTCAACGTCCTCGACGCCAATTGCCGCCACTTGGGCGGGGACCTGTCAAAGGGCACGGTCAAGGGCAACGAGATTGCCTGCCCGTTCCACGACTGGCGCTGGGGCGGCGACGGCCGCTGCAAGGCCATTCCGTACAGCCGCCGCGTTCCGCTGCGCGCCCGGACCAGCACCTGGCCGACGCTCGAACAGGACGGGCTGTTGTTCATCTGGAACGACCCGGAAGGAAACCCGCCGCCGGCCGACGTCGTCATCCCCCGGATCCAGGGCGCGCAGGATGATGGCTGGACCAAATGGGTCTGGAACGAACTTGTGGTCAACACCAGCACCCGTGAAGTCATGGACAACGTTGTCGACATGGCTCACTTCTTCTACATCCACGGAAACTTCCCGACGTATTTCAAGAACGTTTTCGAGGGCCACATTGCCACGCAGTATTTCGACGGGAAGAGGCGTGAGGATCTTGCCCCGCCGAACCCCGATCCCGCCGCCCCGAAGATGGTGAAGACCAGTTCAGTGGCGTCCTACTACGGCCCTTCCTTCATGATCGATGACCTGACGTACGTCTATGAGAACTTCGACATGAAAACCGTCCTTCTCAATGCGCACTACCCCATTGATGAGAACTCCTTTGTGCTGATGTCCGGCATCATCGTGGAGAAGAGGCCGGAACTGGTGGGCGACCCCGACGAGATCGCGGCCACCCAGGCGAAGCACATCCTGCACGGCTTCAACCAGGATGTGGAGATCTGGCAGAACAAGGCCCAGATCGACAACCCGCTCCTGTGCGAGGAGGACGGCGCCGTCTACCAGCTGCGCCGCTGGTACGAGCAGTTCTTCGTTGACGTTGCCGATGTCACGCCGGAGATGACTGACCGCTTTGAGCACGAGCTGGACACCAGCAGGCCCAATGAAAGCTGGCAGAAGGAAGTGGCGCAGAACCTGGCGCTGCGCAAGGCTGCAGCGGGACAGCTGATCTGATGGCAGCACCCTCCGATGTCAGGCTCATAGACACCCCGATGCAGCCGCTGGGCTGCGGTGAATGTGCCGCCACCGTGCTGGTCCGCAAGTCGGATTGGCAGCAGACCAGCATCCAGTGGAACGCGGCAGCCCAGAGTGCCTGCAGGGAACGACCGCTCTCCTGCCGCGGGGACAATCCCGCCGAACAGTTCGCCGGCTGCGAGACGCTGGCGGCCAGCATCCGCCAGGCCTCGGTGGAAGGCAGGATCGAAGTCGTCTATCGGGACGAGCTCGATCAGTAGTTCCCGGAAGCACGCAGCTCCAAGAAGGCAATACAACGAAGAAGGAGGAGGGCCGGATTTCCGGCTCTCCTCCTTCTTCGTGTGTGTTCAGGCTTCGGGGCCCTACTCGTCGTACGTAACCCTGACCTTCGCGCTGACGGGGACCGCCTGGCATGCCAGCGTGTAGCCCTCGCGGAGGTCCGTGTCATCCAGAACCTCGTTCTTTTCCATCCGCACCTCGCCTTCGAGGACTCTGCAGACGCAGGCGCTGCAGGCGCCCTCCCTGCAGGAGAACGGTGCGTCGAGGCCGGCGTTGAGCAGGACGTCCAAGAGACGGTTTCCGCCGGGCCAGGCCACGGAGCTGCTCTGGCCGTCCAGCTGCACCTCCACAACCGCGTTCTCCCCCGTTGTGTCGTCGACGACGACGGCCACGGGGGCAAAGGGATCAGTCCCCAGGGACGTAAAGCGTTCGATGTGGATCCGCTCCGGCGGCATGCCCAGCGTGTTCAGGGATAACGCGACGCAGTCCATGAACGGTCCCGGGCCGCAGATGAATACTTCCCGGTCGGTGTACGGAGCAGCCAGGGCACCGATGGACGCTGTGTCGGGCAGGCCCTGAACGGTTCCCAGCCAGTGAATTACGTTGAGCCGGCCCGGATGCGCTTTGGTCAACGCGATGAGCTCCTCGCGGAAGATCACCGACGATTCATCCTGGTTGGCGTAGATCAGGGTGATGAGCCCGGTTCCCCCGGCCAGGGCTGACTTGATGATGGACATCACCGGGGTCACCCCGCTGCCGCCGGCAAAGAGGAGGAAGTCAGTGGTCAGCGAGTGCGGAGTGAAGGTACCGGCGGGACGCAGGATGTCCAGCATGTGTCCTTCCACCACGTTGTCGCAGAGCCAGTTGGAACCGTAGCCCTCCCGGGTTCGCTTGACGGTGATTTTCAGCTTTTCGTCCTGCAGCGGCGAGCTGCACAGGGAGTAGCAGCGGGCGGCGCCGGACGGCCGCTCACTCGGTATCCGAACCGTCAGGAACTGTCCGGGCTTGTAGCTGATGGTTTCCCCGCTGCCGCCCGCAGGCTCCAGCACCAGTGTGTGCGCGTCAGCTGTTTCGCGGATCACCTCAACCACCCGCACCTGCAGCGGGGTGGCCGCCGGCGCGGCGTTCGCCGTCACGGTCTCCGTGGTCGCGATCTCCGTGGTCACGGTGTTCACTGCCGCACTCTTTACGCTCGTCATAGCTTCGTTCGTCATCGCATTGCTCGTTTTCGCATCGTTCGTCATCGCATTGCTCGTCATCGCATTGTTCACTCTGGAACCTCTTCCCGCCGCAGGAACGCGAGGACAGTGCTCTCGAAGGCCGCCTTCTGCTCGATCATGGCCCAGTGGCCGCAGTTGGGGAACACATGCAGTTCCACATCGGGAATGGTCCGCAGCGGAACAAGCACACCGTCCAGCGGGGAGACGCGGTCATCACGCCCCCAGGTGATCAGGGTTTTGGCCTTGAGCTTGTGCAGCTGGGTCCAACCGGGCGCCGCATCTGAAGCGGCTGCCGCAGCCGCCGTCGCCTTCATTGCCGCCCTGCTGTACATCTTCCGCGCACTGGCCAGGGTCAACGGATCCGTCGCCTGCTGCCAGCGCTCGTTGATCAGTTCCTCAGTGACCAGCTCCTGGTCGTAAACCATGGACCGCAGCCACTGAACCAGCCGTTCCCGCGTGGGGTCCTCGGTGAAGGCGATCAGGAGGTTGATGCCTTCAGCGGGCGAAGGGCTGAAAATGTTCACGCCCATGCCACCCAGGGTCACCAGGCGGCGAACCCGGTCGGGATGGCTGATGGCGTACCGGGTGCCGATCATGCCGCCCATCGAGTTGCCGATGATGTCAACGCGGTCCAGGCCCAGGCCGTCGAGGAAATCGGTGACCGCTTGTGCGCCCGCCTGCATGGGATGCAGGTCAGTGGCGTCGCTGACGCCGAAGCCCGGAAACTCCAGCACGTAGCAGCGGAAGTGCTCGGCGAACGCCGGAAGGATGCCCCCGAAGTTCCGCATGCCGGTCACCCCGGGGCCGGAACCGTGCAGGAACACCAGCGGCGGTCCGTCGCCGGCTTCGTGGTAGCGCAGCACCCCGTGCTCCGTCTGCAGCTCGCGCAGGGATGATCCATCACTGATCGGGGCCGTCTTGCCCGGCTCGTGGCGAAGGTCCGTGGTCATTTCTCAGGCTCCTCGATGTGCGAATCTCTTCGGTCTACGAGAACCATAAACAGTGCCCGCTCGGGCCGTTGCACGGGTCTCGATGACCGGGATAAATCGGGGCTGCGACAGGCCGGGCGGCAAATCCCGGTGACTGGGACATTTCCCGCTCCCCCGGCGGAAACGCGCCTAGATTTTGCACAAGTGGCGGTCTGCGCCCCGGAGAGAAAGCGAGAAGCGATCCAATGACGATTACCGCATGTTCAGACGTGCTGACCGAGCGCGGGGAGGAGCTTCGCTCCTTCGCACAGATCAATGAAGATCTGGGCAAACTCAGTGACGGCACCGTTGACATCCTGCGCCAGTCCGGGGTCATGAAGCTGCTTGCTCCGGTTGAATACGGCGGCACCCGGGCGCATCCGGCGGACTTCGCCGAAACGGTCATGAAGATCGCCAGCCTTGACGGAGCCGCGGGCTGGGTTGCCGGCGTCGTCGGCGTCCATCCCTGGGAGCTGGACGTCATGTCCCCGAAGCTGCAGGAGGAAATCTGGGGAGCTGACCAGGACACCTGGGTCTCCTCCCCCTACGCGCCCATGGGCGTTGCCACCCCGACCGACGACGGTTACCGGCTCAGCGGACACTGGCAGTTTTCCAGCGGCACGGACCATGCCTCCTGGGTCATTCTCGGGGCGTTCCTCGGCGACAGCGAGGGCAAGCCGGCCGTCCCGCGCCAGTCCCTGCACGTCGTCATTCCCCGTGCCGACTACACGATTGTCGAGGATTCGTGGGAGGTCGTGGGACTGCGGGGCACCGGCAGCAAGGACGTCATCATCAAGGACGTCTTCGTCCCGGAATACCGCGTGCTGAAGCAGGCTGACCTTTTCTCCGGCAAGGTGGCCCGTGACGCGGGCAAAACCGAGCCGATCCACCGGATCCCGTTCTACAGCCTGTTCCCCCTCGGCCTCACCGCCGCGGTCGTGGGCATCGCAGAGGGTGCCTTGCAGGCCCACCTGAACTACCAGCGCAACCGCCAGCAGGTCAACGGTTCCAAGAGCACCGATGACCCGTACAGCATGTACGCGGTCAGCGAGGCCGCCGGCGAGATCCGGGCCTCCAGGACGGCGCTGCTGGACAACATCAACAGGATCTATGACACCGTCGCAGCCGGCCGCGAGGTCACCCTGGAACAGCGGGCGGTGGGCCGCCGGACGCAGATCCAGGCAGCCTGGCGTGCCACTGCCGGAATCGACGCCATCCTCTCCCGCTCGGGCGGCAACGGACTGCGCCTGAACAACCCCATCCAGCGCTTCTGGCGCGATGCGCACATGGGCCTGGCCCACGCCATCCATGTGCCGGGCCCCAACTACCATGCCGCAGTCCTCACGGAGCTGGGCATGGAACCGCCGGCCAACCTGACCGGCATGGTCTAGGCGCCTCCCCCCCATTTGGCAGCAACACCCAAAAGTAAAGCGAGGAATGACATGACGCATATCCGAGGACTGGGCTATCTGAAAGTCCAGACCCAGCACATTGACCGCTGGCGCGAACTGACCCTCGACGGCCTGGGATTCGCTGAGGCGAAGGGCCCGAATCCGGAGGGCCTGTACCTGCGGATGGACGAACGCGAAGCCCGCCTGATCGTGCTTCCGGGCGACTCCGACAAGGTCCTGGCAGTGGGTTGGGAGGTCCGCGACCAGTTCGCGCTGGCCGCCGTGGCCAAGGATGTGGAAGCAGCGGGTTTCCCCGTCACCTGGCTCAGCGAAGAAGCCTCCGACGAGCGCGGCCTGGAGCAGGTCATTACCTTCACCGATCCCGGCGGCACCCCCGTGGAGATCTTCTTCGGCCCCCGCCTGGACCACAGCCCGGTGCTGACCGGATACGGACAGAAGTTCATCACCGGGGACCACGGCATGGGCCACGTAGTGCTGCCCACCACCAAGATGGAGGAAACCACCTCCTTCTACACGAATGTCCTGGGCTTCCTGCCGCGCGGCGCCGTCCGCCTCGGAGCGCGCCGTCCGGCCGTTCGATTCCGTTTCTTCGGGATCAACCAGCGCCACCACAGCCTGGCCATCGGCCCGGCACCGCACGGCGAAGCGCCGGGACTGGTCCACCTGATGGTGGAGGTCGAGGACCTGGACACCGTCGGCCGCGCCCAGGACAAGGTCAACAAGCTGGGGTTCACCCTCAGCGCGTCCCTGGGCCGCCACACCAACGACAAGATGGTCTCGTTCTACGTCCGCGCACCCGGCGGCTGGGATATCGAATACGGCACGGCCGGAATGCTCGTGGACGAGACGTATTACACGTCCGAGGAGATCACCGCCGAAAGCTACTGGGGACACGACAAATCAGCGAGCGAGCCCTACGCTGCGTTTGTACCTCCCCAGACCGTTTCCGCTAACTAGCGGTTCGCCCGGAACAGGTCCGGCGGAGAGGCAGAGCGCGGGAAACCGCCCCTGTCTCCCCCCCGGACCTGGCTTTCTGACTTGCTTGCCTTTCCTTCCTGACGACCCTCCCCCGACAAGGACCCGCGATGACAGCTTCATCCCTTCCCGGCACCGTGGGCAACGACGCGGGCAACGGCACCGTGGACAACGACGCCGGAATCACCGACATCGAACAGATCCGTCGGCTGACGCACGAGTACGCCGGCAACCTCGACGGCGGCCTGCTGGACGAACTGGTGTCCCTGTTCACCGACGACGGAGTCTGGGACGGCAGCGGCTGGGGAATCCCGGCGATTCAGGGCACGAAGGCTCTCCGGGAGTTCTTCGCAGCGACCATGGCTTCCAACGCCGGCACCTGTCATCTGACGTCCAACCACATCATCACCGTTGACGGAAATTCCGCCGCCTGCACCGCGTACTTTCACGCCTTCGGCCGGCGCCTGGACGGCAGCCTCAACGATTCCCTCGGCATCTACACCGACGAGCTCGTTCGGACCGCGCAGGGATGGAAGTTCAGCCGCCGCTCGGTTCGCGGCATGCTGACCCCGCCGGCCGCCGGCAGCTGACCAGTACATGCCCGCGCCCGGCAGCGAAATACTCGGCACAGAAACGCTACTGGCCGGGAAACAGAGCCTCCGACACCTGGCGGGCGGCGTCCATGACCAGCGGGGCCACCCGTTCGATGGGATCGGAGCACGTCCCCACCAGCGAAATGCTTGCCACCGGTTTCCGGCGGCTGCGGATTGCGGCCGCCACGCAGGCGATGCCCTCGTAGCTCTCGCCGGATTCGAAGGCCAGCCCGCCGCGCTGCCGGATGCGGTGAAGCTCGGCGTAGAGCGTGCTCGAATCGCTGATCGTCCGTCCGGTCGACGGGGGCAGGCCGTTCTTGAACAGGTCATCCACCTGCTCGGGATTCAGCCAGGCGAGCATCGCCTTGCCCAGTGCCGTTGCATGCGCCGGAGCGATGCCGCCCACGCGCGACGGAACCAACGTGGCCGAGCGGCCGCCTGCTTTATCCAAGTAGTGAATGTTGGCTCCCTTGAGGACGGCAAGATGCACCACCATCCCGGTGCGCATCTGCAGGCTGTGCAGCAGCGGTGCAGCCTCGGCACGGATCCGGCTGTTTCCATCGTCCAGCCCGCTGAACTGCAGTGACCGCCAGCCCATTCCGTAACCGTCGGGGGTGTGTTCGAGCCAGCCCAGCTGAACCAGTTGGTCCAGGATCCGGTGTGTTGTGGACCGGGGAAGACGCGTCCGGGTAGCAATCTCGTCGAGCAGAAGCCGAACCGTCCGGGACTCAAACGTCTCCATGATCAGCGTCATTCTGGCCGCCATGGCCGGAGGCGGTGCGCTTGCCGGTGACGGCCAGGCAACTGCCGAAGTGCTTCGTGAACTCGTGGAAACACTCATCGGGACCGCCCGAAAATACGAGCCACACGTCGCAGTGGCACCAAGTGACAGACATTCATTGGCTGTAAAACCTCCTTGGCGCAGCTAACCAATAGCGGGACAGCCGAAGCTGCGGCGATGTGAGCTGCAGCACATCATGGGTTCACTGTACACATCACTACAGGCCTCCGACAAACTGCCGCCACCCGCTGCCATCCCGCTCTCCGGGACTGCCGCGCCGTCGCACGCACCACCCAAGTGATACTGGAGCCCTCATTTGGGAGGACTAATGACGGCAACCATCGAAACAGCACCTGCTGATACGGCCGGTCTTGAAGAACTGGCCGCGCGTTTGCGTCGCGCCGAACGGGACGGCGTGGTGATCGATCCGATTCACGATGCGCTTTCCGCCGGCGGGATCGGCGCCGCCTACGCAGTGCAGCGGGCAAACGAGGACGTGTGGATCGCGGAGGGCCGACGGGTGGTCGGCCGCAAGATCGGCCTTACCTCCAAGGCGGTCCAGTCCCAGATGGGCGTGGACCAGCCCGACTTCGGCGTCCTGTTCGCCGACATGTGCCTTGCCGACGGTGAAATCCTCGCTGCCGGCGAGGTCCTGCAGCCGCGGGTGGAAGCCGAGGTGGCACTGGTCCTGAAGAAGGATCTCGTCGAACCGGACACCACCCTGAGCGAACTGATAGCGGCCGTGGACCATCTGCTGCCCGCCATCGAAATCGTCGGCTCGAGGATCCGGAACTGGGACATCTCCATCCTGGACACCATCGCCGACAACGCCTCCAGCGGACGGATCGTCACCGGAACGCGCCCGGTGCTGCCGTCGGCGCTGGACCTCGCGGTGGCCGGCATGGTCATGGAGGTCAACGGCGTGGTGGAATCCGTGGGCTCGGGCGCCGCCTGCCTCGGCCACCCCTACCGGGCGGCGCTTTGGCTGGTTCGGCGCATGGCACAGCTGGAGCGGCCGCTCCGGGCCGGACAAGTCCTGATGACAGGCGCCCTCGGTCCCATGGTCGCCTTTCCCCCAGGCGCCAACGCAGTTGCAAGCATTCAGGGACTTGGACAGGTCCGCATCAAACATGAGGAGAACTAGTGGGCAACAACGAACGCTGGCCGGTGGCCATCATCGGCTCCGGCAACATCGGCACCGATCTGATGATCAAGGTAATTCGCGGGTCCGAACGGCTGGAAATGGGAGCCATGGTAGGAATCGATCCGGATTCCGACGGGCTCCGGCGTGCGGCCGGGATGGGCGTTCCCACAACGGCCGACGGCATCCAAGGTTTGCTCGACCTGCCCAACTTCAAGGACATCAAGGTTGTCTTTGATGCCACCAGCGCCTCGGCCCACCTGACCAATTGGGACCTGCTGAAGGACACCGGCGTGCGGGTGCTGGACCTGACGCCGGCCGCCGTCGGGCCCTATTGCGTCCCCGTGGTTAACCTCGAGGACCATCTGGACGAACCCAACCTGAACATGGTGACGTGCGGCGGCCAGGCGACGGTGCCCATGGTGGCCGCAGTCTCGCAGGTGGCACCGGTGCGGTACGCGGAAATCGTGTCCTCGGTTGCGTCCCGTTCCGCCGGGCCCGGCACCCGGGCCAACATCGACGAGTTCACCGAAACCACCTCGCAGGCACTGGTCGAGGTGGGCGGTGCGGCCGAGGGCAAGGCCATCATCATCATGAACCCGGCCGAGCCGCCGATGCTGATGCGCAACACCGTGTACTGCCTGGTGGAGGGCCAGCCTGACCATGCCGCCATCGAGGCCTCAATCGGCGCCATGGCCGCAGCGGTGCAGAAATACGTTCCGGGCTACAAGCTCAAGCAGGCAGTGCAGTTCGAAACCTTCGCCGGAGACACCGCGCTCCACATGCCGGGCTCGGGGAAATTCGAGGGCACCCGCGTGACGGTGATGCTCGAAGTGACCGGCGCTGCGCACTACCTTCCCGCCTACGCCGGGAACCTGGACATCATGACCTCCGCAGCAATGGCCGTGGCCGAGCGCTGGGCCGAACGCGGCGGGGTCCAAAAGCGCGGCGAAGAACCAGGCACAACCCCGGCAATGCAGGAGGCATCAGCATGAGCAGGCTCTACATCTCCGACGTGACCCTGCGGGACGGCATGCACGCCATCCGGCACCAGTACACGGTGGACCAGGCGGTGGCGATCGCCACCGCGCTCGACGCCGCCGGCGTCGCCTCCATCGAGGTCGCCCACGGCGACGGCATCAACGGCTCCTCCTGTGTCTACGGTTTCGGCGCGCACACCGATCTGGAGTGGATCTCCGCCGTCGCGGCCGCCGTCAAGCAGGCCAAGGTTGCCACGCTGGCGCTGCCCGGCATCGCCACCATCCATCACCTCAAGGACGCGAACAGCGCCGGCGCCTCGGTGGTGCGCATAGCCACCCACTGCACCGAAGCCGACGTGTCGGCGCAGCACATCGGCGCCGCCCGCAACCTGGGCATGGACACCGTGGGCTTCTTGATGATGTCCCACATGATCCCGCCGGCGGAGCTGGCCAAGCAGGCGAAGCTGATGGAAAGCTACGGCGCCACCTGCGTGTACGTGGTCGACTCCGGCGGCGCGCTGACCATGCCGGGCGTGGCCGAACGGGTGGACGCCTTCCGGCAGGTACTGGATCCGGCCACGGAGATCGGCATCCACGCCCACGAGAACCTCTCGCTGAGCGTGGCTAACTCCCTGACCGCCGTGGAGCACGGCGCCAACCGGGTGGATGCCTCGCTGGCCGGCATGGGTGCCGGCGCCGGCAACGCTCCGCTGGAGGCGTTCATCGCCGCCGCTGACAAGTTCGGAATTGACCACGGCTGCAACCTGTCGGCCCTGATGGATGCCGCCGATGACCTGGTCCGTCCGCTGCAGGACCGCCCGGTCCGGGTGGACCGGGAAACCCTGTCGCTTGGCTACGCCGGGGTCTACTCCAGCTTCCTGCGCCACGCCGAGACCGCCAGCACCCGGTACGGAATCCCCACCACCGACATCCTGATGGAGCTGGGCAAGCGGCGGATGGTGGGCGGCCAGGAGGACATGATTGTGGACGTGGCACTGGATCTGCTGGCCCGGAACTAGCCCGAAAATGGTTTGGACAAAGGAAATACGATGACCGAAATCAGTATCGGAGAACAGCGTGCCGCCACCGGCGATCCGCTGACGTTCCGCAATGTGCTGGGCCACTTCCCCACCGGTGTGGTCCTTATCACCGGCATTGCCGAAGACGGCGCGCCCGTGGGCATGATCGTGGGTTCCTTCACCTCGGTGTCCCTGGATCCGCCCCTGGTTGCATTCCTGCCCACCGTGGCCTCGCAGACCTTCCAGCGGCTGCGGACCGCGAAGGCCTTCTGCGTGAATGTGCTGGCCGCGGACCAGGAGGACCTGTGCCGCCGGTTTGCCGGCCGGGCCGCCGACAAGTTCGACGGCGTGCCCTGGCAGCCGTCGCCGCTGGGCGCGCCGGTGCTGGACGGCGTCGTCGCCTTCATTGATTGCACCTTCGCATCAATCAACGACGCCGGGGACCACCACATTGTCATCGGTGCCGTGTCCGAGCTGCAGGTTTGCCGGCCGGTGGCACCGCTGCTGTTTTTCCAGGGCGGTTATGGAAGATTCGCTCCGCTGTCGCTCAGCGCGCCTTTCGAGGCGGACCTGATAACCGGTGTGCGCCTGGCCGAACGGGGCCGGGCGGAAATCGACCGGCTGGCGGCCACGCTGTCAGTGGAGTGCACCGCCATGGCCGTAATCAGCGACCAGATGGCAGTCAATGTTGCCACTGCCGGAGCTTCCGACGCCGAAGCACGGCTGGGCGAACGGATTCCGCTCATGCCGCCCTGGGGCGAGCTCTGCGTTGCCTGGGAAGATGCCGCGGCGGTTGACCAATGGCTGTCCCGGGCGCTGCCCAGCGACGAATGCACGCAGGAGCAGTACCGTGAGCGCCTCGAAGCAGTGCGGCGCCGCGGCTGGTCGTTGACAATGCGCGGCGACTACCGGGACGAACGGATCATCGAGGCCCTGCGCGAGTACTCCTCCGGCGGCTACACGCCGGCCCAGGAGCGCGACATCCGCGAGATCATCTCCCGCACCTCCAGCAGCTACGCGCCGGTCACCCTTGAACCCGGCCAGACCTACGACGTCGACTCCCTGCTCGCGCCGGTGTTCGACGCGGCCGGGAAGGTCCGGCTGGTCCTGCGCATCGCTAACCTGCCGAGCTCCGCCCCGGCGGAACGGATCCTGGCCTGGGCCGAGGAGCTGCTGGCCGCCGCCAGGACGCTTGGCGCGGCCGCCGGCAGCCAACCCTGATCGGCGTCCCGGACGGTCCTGGTTCCAGCAGCTGCCGGGATCAGGATCCGCCGGGGATGGTGTCGCCGCCCTGAACCAGGGCGGCGACACGGTACAGCGCCGTGCTCGTCAGTTCCGCCAGCACCTCGGGGTCCCAGTGGCTTCCGTCGATCTGCCGGCTCAGCATAAGCCCGTCAAGAATCCGGAAAATGCACTCGGACAGATAGTCGGCCAGCTCCGCCCTCGGTTCCTCCGCCAGCTCCGGGGAAAGCACGCTTCGGAGCCATTCCCCGGTCATGCTTTGCATGCTCTGCAGCACCGGCTCCAGGCGCTGGCTGCTCCCCTCGGGTCCAACGGCGGGTT
The DNA here is from genome assembly GCF_030125555.1 of Arthrobacter sp. zg.Y820. Lineage (NCBI taxonomy): Bacteria > Bacillati > Actinomycetota > Actinomycetes > Micrococcales > Micrococcaceae > Arthrobacter > Arthrobacter sp. zg.Y820. The sequence continues at coordinate 216,267 of NZ_JASKLX010000001.1, read as the reverse complement.
GAAGCATCAGCAGCAGTCCCAGCCGCCGGATCCGTGTTTCCGCGGCACGACCCTCCAGGGCACGCAGGAAGAACCCGCGCAGGATGACCGACCAGTCGCCGTCGGCGGGCCGCGGCTGCAGATTCGGCCGTGCGGTCTCCCAGCCGCGGCGGGCATTGTCGATCACAGTCGCGATCAGGGCGTCCTTGTCCTTGAAGGACCAGTACAGCGAACTGGCTGGAAGGGCAGCCTTCTCGCACACTCTGGCGACGGTGACGCCGTCGTAGCCGAACTCCGCTATGGTTTCCTCCGCAGCCCGCAGGAACGCCTCGCGCCCGCCCTCGGCTCCGGCCGCCGCGGCAGACGGGACCGGTTCGTAGACCGGCGGTACCGGCTCGAACACGGCATCAAGCCGCCGGTCCGGAGCCAGTTCAACGGTCAGGTCCGCCATGATGTCCAAGCATGCCGAGATCAGCCAGGTGACGCGGCCGCCGTCGAGCTGCCGGCTGCCGTGCCGTTGGATGAACTCACTGTCGCGGATAGCCAGGGTGCACCTGCCCAGCAGCAGCGCCGCAGCCTTTCGCTGCTCCATCTGTTCCGGCAGGGTCCGCTCCCACCACCGGGCCAGCCAGTCAGTGCTCTCGCGGCGGATCTGCAGGAACCGGTCCCGGGCCGGTGAAGCGACCGGCGGGTGGACCACGGTCAGCTGGAGGCCAAACCGCCAGTAATCCATCTTGGAGTCAAGCCGGGGCAGCTGCAGGATATTGCTGTACAGGTCGGCCCTCCGGGACTCCCCCGGCGAAGACTCCAACCAGTTGGGCAGGGACTGCGACTGCACGGTGAATGCTTGTTCCAAGGCTGCTGCGATCAGCTGGTCCTTGTTGGCGAAATGCCAGTAAATGGAACTGGCTGAGAGGCCGGTGGCCTTTCTGACCATGGCAAGCTTGGTGCCGTCGTACCCATACCGGGCGGTCAGGTGCATGGTTTCTTCGAGAATCCGGGTACGGGTCTGTTCCCCCTGCAGATTCTTTCGGTCTGTCTTGCGCTGCGCCACTGCCCATCCGATGCTCTCCGGCCCGAAACTCCGTCAGCTTCGGCCACCCAATCTTTATCACAGCGCTGAAGGACCGGTGGCGGCGGTCCCGGCGAGTGATACTGGCCGGGACGGGTGGGTTTTGGGCGGGGTGTTTGTTGGGTGGGGCGTTTGGACAGTCAACGGGTTCATCCCAAGGTCCAATCCCCTCAGATCTGTACTATCGCGGACAGTATCCCCCCAGAGCTGCACTTTCGGGGTCGGTTGCGGCACCGCGGGAGGCACTAATGGGCTTTTCGGCATCCTTCGTGCAGATCAGGTCCTCCGGATAAATCCTTCGTGCAGATCACGTCCTCAAAGCGACGAAAACGGCCCTTCAGAGTGCCTGATCTGCACGAGAGATTCCCATGCGGCCTTTCAGAGTGCCTGACCTGCACGAGAGATTCACCCGGCCGCTCCAGCGTGCAGATACGGCGGGCTTCATGGCCCGCGACGGCGCCCCCATAGTTTGGAGGTTCTTCCTATCGGTTGGAAGACATATCGCCTAGAAAACGGAAGCCCCGAGATACGGCAGCATCAGAGCCTTCTGCTCCGGCGCAATCCGCAGCAGCCGGCCCGTATCGCCGTCGACGAAGGCGAGGGTTGTCTCCGCCTTCGCGCAGGTCTGCGCGGTGACGGGATCGCGGATGACGTAGGCAATGGTGAGGCTGGCCCCTTTGAGTGCACTAATCCAGACGGCAATGTCAGCCGGAATGTTCCGGTACGTCAGCGGTGACAGGTATTTCACCCGGTGCTCGGCGACCAGTGCCTGGGTCCCCGCTGGCACGTTGTTGAAGAGCGCGACGACGGGTTCCCGGCCCGGTCCCCCGGTGCCGCCGGGCGGGCCGAAGGCATGGATGCGGGCTTCTTCCAGAATTCGGAGGATTTCCACGTTGTTCACATGCCCGTAGGCGTCCATGTCTCCCCAGCGCATGCCGACGGAACACTGGATGACCTGCGGAGTTTCAATCATGCGTCGATTCTGGCACAGGCACCGCAGCGGTCGGGCGGACACGGTCTGCGCTTCGGACTGCCGACCACACCGAAAGCGCAGATATGGTCGGTTTCGGCCCGCCGGGCACAGCGAAAGCGCAGCTATGGCGGGAAAAGCACGATTTAACCCGCCATATCTGCGCTCTCGGATCGCGGGGGAAGCCGAAACCCGCCATAGCTGCTCTCTCGCAGCTGAGAGGGACTTCCACCGCCCGTGCTCCAGCCCGGCCCGGAATCTGCCCGGCGCCCGGAGGACGCCGAGGGCAGCCGAGCGTAGCGCGAGGGACCGGGACCGGCGCCGTCGGGCTATGCCTTGGCCAGCTCCGTGACCCCGGCCAGCAGCTCGAACGAGTGCAGCCGGGGCTCGAGGGTGGCGGTCTGGGTGGCGATGATCAGCTCGTCGGCGTCGGCGTGGGTGGCGAACCAGTCCAGGTAGTCCCGGACCTCGGCGGGGGTGCCCACTGCGGAGTAGCGGCCCATCTGCTTGACCTGCTGGCCGCCCGGGGATTCCAGGATGAGATCGGCTTCCTCGGGCGTGAAGGTCCGGTCGCGTCCGAAGAGCTGGGTGACGCGGCGGCGCTGTCCGTCCTCGAACATCTGCCGTGCTTCTTCCGTGGTGTCAGCGGCGATGGCGTTGACGCCGGCAATGACGTACGGCTCCGCCAGCTGTTCGGAGGGCCGGAAGTCGCGGCGGTATATGGCCACTGCGTCCTGCAGGGCCTGCGGAGCGAAATGCGATGCAAAGGAGTACGGCAGCCCCAGCGCGGCAGCCAGCTTGGCGCCGAACAGGGACGAGCCCAGGATGTACAACGGCACGTTGGTGCCCTTCCCCGGGGTGGCGTCGATGCCGGGAATGAGCGTGTTGCCGGTGAGGTATCCCTGCAGCTCCTGCACATCCTGCGGGAAGCTGTCGGCCGACATCGGGTCGCGGCGCAGCGCGCGCATGGTCTTTTGGTCGCTGCCCGGTGCACGGCCCAGACCCAGGTCGATGCGCCCCGGGAAGAGGGTTTCCAGCGTGCCGAACTGCTCAGCGATGGTGAGCGGTGCATGGTTGGGCAGCATGACTCCGCCGGCGCCCAACCGGATGCTCTGCGTGTTGGCGGCGATGTAACCGACCAGGACGCTGGTCGCGGACGAGGCGATGGTGGGCATGTTGTGGTGCTCGGCGTACCAAATCCGCGTGTAGCCCAGCTTCTCGGCATGCCGGGCCAGGGCCAGGCTGGACGCGAAGGAGTCGCGCGCGGTTTCGCCCTCGTCGATGATGGCCAGATCGAGGATCGAAAGCGGGACAGTCATGTAATTTCGGCCTTTCGTTGCATGGGTGTCCCAGAGCTGTTTGCCCCGGACACGTTATTAGGTGCAACTGCAAAGGCCGCCGGCTTATTTCACGCCCGGCAGGTTCTGAATCACACCGCGCACGACGACGACGGCGGCATCCGCCGCGGTCGCTCCCCGCAAACGCTCGCCGCGGTCACTCGCCGCGGTGCCGCGCAAGGTAGCGCGAGAGCCGGTCAAAGGACGAGTTCCAACCCGTCCGGTGGCCGTCCGCATCACGCCGGTCGGTGAACGGTCCCTGCCGGAAAACCATGCGCGTGCCGTCGTGATGCGGGAACAGGTCCACGGTGATAAGTGTTTCCGAACTCGCCGGGGTTCCGTCCGCGCCCAGCCACTGCTGGGTCATGGCGAGCCGGTTCGGCGGCTCAATGTTCCGCAGGACGCCTCCCCACCACAGCTCGTCGCCGGTGACCGTGTTGACCATGCAGGCACGGTAGGTCCCGCCCACCCGGTTCTCGCTGCTGACGCGGTCGGCCGGAACCATGAACCCTTCGGGCCCCCACCATTCGGTCGCGGCGGACAGATCTGCCCAGGCGTCATAGACGGCCTGCTGCGGAACGGGAAAGGCCCGCTCGATGAGCAGTTGCTCTTCGGGGCTCTGCGGAGATATGGGATCCCTCATGGCAGTTCCTTTCGAGGCGGGCGGCACGTTTTGTCCAGTGTGAACCGCTGAGGGCGGATCTGGGATCCCCTCCGCTGATCCGGATGGGCAGAACCGTTGCCGTGGCCGTTTTGGCAGGCACAATGGTCTCCATGGAGAACCGGAACCGGCACGACGCCGGGGAGCACCCGGCAGCGACCGCCAGCGGGGAACCGGGCCGTGCCGGGGAGGGCCAGCTGGAAGCAGCCATCCTGGCCCTGCTCGCTGCACGGGCTGAGACCTCCACCATCTGTCCCTCGGATGCGGCACGCGCCGTTGCACCGGAAGATTGGCGGCCGCTCATGGAACCGGTGCGCCGGGCTGCCGCACGGCTGGCCGAGCGCGGCGAGGTGGAAATAACCCAGCACGGCAACGTGGTCGACCTGGCCGCGGCCAGGGGCCCCATCCGGATCCGCCGACCCCGCTGATGGTCCGCGGTTCCGCTGATGGTCCCCGGTTCCGGCGTCTGGCGGCCAGCTGTCTGGCAGCCGTTTATCTGGCAGCGAGCTGCTTGGCCCGGTGATGGGCAAGGACCTGCCCGCCGACAACCAGCAGCAGCGAGACAATGAACATTATCGAGCCAATGACATTGGCCTGCGCCGGAATCCCGCGGGTCGCTGCCACGTAAATGAACTTTGGAAAAGTATCAACGTTCCCGGAATTGAAATTGGTAATGATGAAATCGTCAAAGCTCATGGCGAAGGCCAACAGTGCGGCAGCCATGATGCCCGGCAGCAGCAGGGGAAAGGTGATCCGCCAGAACGCCTGCAGCGGTGAGGCGTAGAGATCCGCTGCGGCCTCCTCCAGCTTCGGGTCGAGCCCGGCGACTCTCGCCTTCACCGTCACCACCACAAACGAAATGCAGAACATGGTGTGCGCGATGATGAGCGTTCCCTTGCCCAGTTCGGCGCCCACGTTGAGGAACTGCGCCAGCAGCGAGGCACCCAGCACCACCTCGGGCGTGGCCAGCGGAAGGAAAATGAGCATGTTGGCGGTGGCGCTGAAGCGGAAGCGGTAGCGCACCAGCCCGACGGCGATGGCCGTTCCCAGGGCTGTTGCCAGCACCGTGGAAATCACGCCGATCTGCAGGCTGTTCGCCAGCGACTCGCACACTTCGGGGGCACCGCAGGGGTTCTGCCAGTTGGCCAGCGTGAACCCGCGCCAGGTGAGGTTGGTGCGTCCGGCATCGTTGAAGGAAAAGGCGAACACATAGCCGATCGGTATCAGCAGGAACAGGAACGCGAGCCCGCCGCTGACCGGAACCAGGCAGCGGCCAATGGCCCTCTGAAGGGGAGCGTTCGTGTGCATGGGAGCCCTCACATCAGTTCCTTGGTGCCGAAGCGCCGGACGTACAGGATCACGAGGAACAGGATCGCCAGCATCAGCAGGAAGGACAGCGCCGCGGCTCCGGGATAGTCCACCACCCGGAAGAACCGTGAATCGATCACCTGCCCGATCATCGTGGTGTTCTGGTTGTTGCCGAGCAGCGCGGCGTTCACATAGTCCCCCGTTGCCGGAATGAAGGTGAGCAGGGTTCCGGCGATCACTCCGGGCAGGGACAACGGAAGGGTGATCCGGCGGAAGGTGCTGGCCGGACTGGCGTAGAGGTCGCCGCCGGCTTCAATCATCCGGATGTCCATCCGTTCCAGCGAGGCATAGATGGGCAGCGTCATGAACGGCAGGAAATTATAGGTCAGGCCGCAAATCACGGCGAAGGCCGTGGCGGTCAGCCGGCCGTCCTCCGGCAGCAGGGACAGCGTCCGCAGGACCGCGACCACCGGTCCTTCGTCGGACAGGATCTGCTTCCAGGCTTGGGTCCGGAGGATGAAACTGGTGAAGAACGGGGCGATGATCAGCACCAGGAGGATTCCTTTGAGCAGCCGATGCTCCCGCAGCCGGACTGCCACCAGATAGGCCATGGGGTAGCCGATCAGGAGCGCTGCGACAGTAGCCGCGAGCGCGAAGCCAAAGGATCGAACAATTGCCGGCCAATAGTCCTGGAGCACCACCGCGTAGTTGCCGAATTCCAGTGCCGGCACGAACTGGCCGATGTCCGCGCCCTCGGGTTTCACGTACAGGGAGGTGGCCAGCAGGGAGAAGACCGGCAGGACGAAAAACAGGAGCATAAAGAGGAATCCCGGCAGGATCAGCAGGTATCCCGTGCGGCCGTTGCGGCGCGCGGCGTCGAGCTCCGGATCGCCGCCGGCCGTTCCCGCTCCGCCGGCCCCCGCTTTTCCGCCGGCCGCGGTGAGCAGCGCCATCAGAGGGCGTCCTCGCCTGCGCCGGCGTCGCGGTCCTCGGTGCCACTGAGCCCAAACGCGTGCCCGGCGTCCCAGCTCAGTGCCACCCGGTCCCCCGCCGCCGCCAGGACACCGCCGTGGTTCTGGCTGAAGACACCCATCGGGCCCATCCCTTCCACCTCCACCAGGTACTCGGTGCTGGCCCCGGTGAACGAGGCGTCCAGGACCAGTCCCCGCAGAGTTGTCCCGGCCGGTTCCGCCGCACCCGGCCTCATCAGCAGCTTTTCGGGCCGGATGCCGATCAGCACCCGGCCGCTGTGGTCAGTGGCCCTGTCCTTGCGCACCTGCAGGCGGTGCCCGCCGGCCAGGAGCAGCAGGTGTTCCCCGTCTTCTCCGATGACCTCGGCGGGCATCAGGTTGGACTTGCCCAGGAAGTTCGCCACGAAGGCCGTACGCGGCAATTCATACAGTTCCCGGGGTGCTCCCATCTGTTCCACCCGTCCGCTGTTCATGACCGCGACCGTGTCGGCCATGGTCATGGCCTCCTCCTGATCGTGCGTGACGTGGACGAAGGTCAGGCCGACTTCGGTTTGGATCTTCTTCAGCTCCCCCTGCATCTGCCGGCGCAACTTCATGTCCAGGGCGCCCAGCGGTTCGTCCAGCAGGAGGACGGCAGGGCGGTTGACGACGGCGCGGGCCAGGGCCACGCGCTGCTGCTGCCCGCCGGAGAGCTGGGCGGGACGGCGACTGCCCAGGTGTCCCAGTTCCACCAGTTCCAGCGCCGCTTTGGCCTGGGCTTCGGCATCGCGCACCTTGCGCCGCTTGAGCCCAAAGGCCACGTTGTCCAGGACGCTCATGTGGGGAAAGAGTGCATAGTTCTGGAACACCGTGTTGACCGGACGCTGATGCGCCCCGGCCGCGGTGATGTCCCGGGTGCCGATGCTGATGGTCCCGGCAGTGGGCTGTTCCAGCCCGGCGACCATCCTCAGGGTGGTGGTCTTGCCGCAGCCGGAGGGGCCCAGCAGCGCGAAGAAGGAGCCCGCGGGAATCACCAGATCCAACTGGTCGACGGCGGTGAACCCGGCAAAGCGCTTGGAGAGTCCGCTGAGCACCAGGTCTCCCCCGGCAGCCTCCTGGCGGGATCCGGGCTCCGGCAGCAGATCTACGGCGGCCATCAGTTGCCGATTGCGGTCTGGAACCGGTCGCTGAAGTCCGTTTCCTCATCGGGGGTGAGGGTGCGGACCACATGGGCGCGGGACAGGTAGTCCTCGGTGGGAAAGATCAACGGGTTCTCCGCCAGTTCGGGATCGATGGATTCCATCGCTTCGCGGGCACCCTCCACCGGGCAGATGTAGTTGACGTAAGCGGCGACCGTCGCAGCGTTTTCCGGCTCCAGGTAATAGTTCATCAGCTTCTCCGCATTGGCCTTGTGCGGCGAGCCGATCGGAACCAGCAGGTTGTCGGACCAGAGGGTGCCGCCCGCTTCGGGCAGGGCGAACCCCCATTTGTCGCCCTCCTCGAAGTTCAGCTGGGTGATGTCGCCGGACCAGCCGATGACGGCCAGGGCGTCGCCGGAAATCAGGTCCTCCTTGTAGGAATTGCCCTTGACCTGGCGGATCTGTCCGTCCGAGATTTGCTTGGCGAGAACATCGAGGGCATTTTCGAACTCATCGCTGCCCCAGTTCCCCGTGACGTCAACGCCGTTTTCCATCATCAGCAGCCCCATGGTGTCCCGCATTTCATCCAGGACTTCAACCCGCCCCTTCAGCTCCGGCTGCCACAGGTCCGAGACATTCCGCAGCCCCTGCGGGAACGCCTCCTTGTTCCACACGATGCCGGCGAACCCGGACTGCCAGGTGAGGGAATGCTTCCGCCCGGGATCAAAATCCACGTCCTGCAGCCCGGCCAGCAGATTCCCGGCGTTGGGCAGGTTGCCCCGGTCCAGTTCCTGCGTGTACCCCAGCCGGATCAGCCGTCCGGCCATCCAGTCAGTGAGCGTGACGATATCCGCTCCAATGTCCTGGCCGGCGGCCAGCTGGCCCTGCACCTTGCCGAAATAGGTGTCGTTGCCGTCGATGTCCTCCGAGTAGTCCGCCTCGATGCCGGTGGCTTCGCTGAAGGCGTCCAGCGACGGGTAGGTGCCGGCGGCGTCGTCGTAATCCAGATAGAGCGTCCAGTTGGCCCAGCGAACGGATTTCTCGGTCTCCGACAAGTCGGCGGCCGCGGTCACCGCGGCGTCGGCCCGCCCCCCGGTGCCGCCGCCCGTGCCGCAGGCGGCCAGCATGGACGCGAGAGTCAGCCCGCCGGCGCCCATCAGCATCCTGCGGCGCGAGAGCTGGGCGTTAACAATGCTTCGGAGCATCGGATCGGTGATCGGGCGCTTGGGCATGGAGGCTCCTTGCTGAACCGCTCTGGACGGATGTTGTTGCGTTGATAGTGCCAGAGGACACAGGGGTGGACAAGGTTTTTAGTTGTAAAACTTTTGTTACACAACGGTTTCCATTTGATACGCCGCTCAATACCTATGTAATCCGTTTTCAAACCCTTGTTTATTGACGAATTACGGGCTTCAATAACACTCAGGCGCGGCCCGGCCGTGTACGAAAAGCGAACAGAAAGGCACTCCAAACTGTGGAATCCGCACCGGCGTCGGGCGTTGACGAAGCCTCCAAAGCCATCATTGAACAGCTCCAGGCGGATGGGCGCCGGTCCTATGCGGCCATCGGCAAGGCTGTGGGCCTCTCGGAGGCGGCAGTCCGGCAGCGGGTCCAAAAGCTCACCGACGCCGGGGTCATGCAGATTGTTGCCGTCACGGATCCGCTGCAGCTCGGGTTCGCCCGGCAGGCGATGCTGGGCGTTCGGACCAGCGGCGAGGTGGTGGCAACGGCGGACCGGATCGCCGCGCTTGAGCAGGTGGACTACTGCGTGGTGACCGCCGGCTCCTTCGACATTTTTGCGGAAGTGGTCTGCGCCAATGATGAGGACCTGATGGCGCTGGTCAACCGGATCCGTGCCATTCCCGGCGTCACCGGCACTGAAACGTTCATGTATCTCTCCCTGCGGAAGCAGGCCTACAACTGGGGCACAAGATGACCGATACAACAGTTCAGCCTTCAATCGAGCCGACCCCGGCCCGCACGCCGCGCGGCGCTGTCACCCCGCGCGGCACCGACCGGCAGCAGGCCGCCCGGGACCATTTGTGGATGCACATGGCACGCCACTCCGGCTCCGCCGCCGGCGGCAACGTTCCCATCATCACCCGCGGCAGCGGCCACCTGCTCTACGACGACCGAGGGCATGAACTGATCGACGGCCTGGCCGGCCTCTTCGCCGTCCAGGTGGGCCACGGCCGCGAAGAGCTGGCCGAGGCCGCTGCCCGGCAGTCCCGGGAGCTGGCCTTCATGCCGCTGTGGTCCTATGCGCATCCGCCGGCCATCGATTTGGCGGAGCGTTTGGCGGCCGGGGCTCCCGGGGACCTGAACCGGGTCTTCTTTACGACCGGCGGCGGCGAGGCCGTCGAGTCCGCGTGGAAGCTGGCCAAGCAGTTTTTCAAGCTGACCGGCAAGCCGGGGAAGACCAAGGTCATCTCGCGGGCCGTCGCCTACCACGGCACTCCGCAGGGCGCCCTGTCCATCACCGGCATCCCGGACATGAAGGCACCCTTTGAACCGCTGGTTCCCGGCGCCTTCCGGGTCCCCAACACCAACCAGTACCGGGCGCCCGCCGGCCTGTCCGATCCGGAGGCCTTTGGCCGCTGGGCGGCGGACCGGATCGGTGAAGCCATCGAATTCGAAGGCGCCGACACCGTGGCGGCAGTGTTCCTGGAGCCGGTGCAGAACTCCGGCGGCTGCTTTCCGCCGCCCCCCGGCTACTTCGCCCGGGTCCGGGAGATCTGCGACCAGTACGACGTCCTGCTGGTCGCTGACGAAACCATCTGCGCCTTCGGCCGCATCGGCTCGATGTTCGCGTCCACCGACTTTGGCTTTCAGCCCGACATCATCACCTGCGCCAAGGGAATGACCAGCGGCTACGCCCCCATCGGCGCCATGATCGCAACCGACCGCCTGTTCGAACCGTTCACCAAGGGCGACACCACCTTCTACCACGGCTACACCTTCGGCGGGCATCCGGTCTCCGCCGCCGTCGCCATGGCCAACCTGGACATCTTCGACCGGGAGCAGCTCAACGACCGGGTCCGGACCAACGCCCCGGCCTTCCGCGCCACGCTGGAACGGCTCCTGGACCTGCCGATCGTGGGCGACGTCCGCGGCGAGGGCTACTTCTACGGGATCGAGCTCGTGAAGGACAAAACCACCAAGGAAACGTTCACCGACGAGGAGTCCGAGCGCCTGCTGCGCGGCTACGTGTCCACCGCCCTGTACGACGCCGGCCTGTACTGCCGCGCCGATGACCGAGGCGATCCGGTCATTCAGCTGGCCCCGCCCCTGACCATGGGCCAGCCGGAATTCGACCAGATCGAGGCGATCCTGCGCAGCGTGCTCAGCGAGGGGATGAACCATCTCTAGGCATGCGCCGACCGTCAACGGGCGGGTGTCCTTCTGGCACGCAGCCGAGGGGCTGCCGCAGCCCCGGCCCGCGCTGGCGGGGGACTCGACCGCCGACGTCGTTATTGTCGGTGCGGGCTACACCGGCCTGTGGACCGCGTACTACCTGAAGCAGGCCCAACCCGGGCTCGACATTGCCGTGCTGGAAGCCCGGTTCGCCGGGTTCGGCGCCTCGGGCCGCAACGGCGGCTGGCTCACCAACAGCATCACCGGGGGCCGCACCCAGTACGTCCGAACCTCCGGCCGCGCCGTCGTCGGCCGGTTCCAGGAGCTGCTCAACGACACCGTGGACGAGGTGATCAGCGTGGCGGCGGCGGAAGGAATCGACGCCGACATCGTCAAGGGCGGCGAGCTGAACCTGGCGCGGAACCCGGCGCAGCTCGCGCGGCTGCAGGCCTGGGCCGCCGACGAGGCGCAGTGGCCCGAAGCCGGAGCCCGGTTGCTGGACCGCCGCGAGGCCGACGGCCGGGCAGCGGTGGCCGGCTCCCTCGGCGGCCTGTACCAGCCGCACTGCGCGCGGGTGCAGCCGGCCAAGCTCGTCCGCGGACTGGCCCGCACAGTCGAGGCGATGGGCGTGCGGCTCTACGAGGACACGCCCGTCACAGAAATCCGCACCGGCACCGCGGTGACCTCCCGCGGCGTCGTGCGGTGCCGCCACGTCCTGCGGGCCACCGAGGGATTCACCGCTGGGCTGCGGCGTTCTCACCGTGACTGGCTGCCGATGAACTCCTCAATGATCGTTACCGAGCCGCTTCCGGCGAGCGCCTGGGCGGAGATCGGTTGGAACGGCATGGAAGCCATCGCCGACATGGCCCACGCCTACATGTATGCCCAGCGCACGGCGGACGGCCGGATCGCCCTGGGCGGACGCGGCGTTCCTTACCGGTTCGGTTCCCGCACGGATGACGACGGCGCCACGGCGCCCGCCACCGTCCGCCGGCTGCACTCCCTGCTCGGCGAAATGTTCCCCGCGGCGCGCGACACCCGGATCGAGCAGGCCTGGTCCGGTGTCCTGGGCGTGCCGCGCGATTGGAAGGCAACGGTGGGACTGGATCCGTCCACCGGCGTCGGCTGGGCCGGCGGCTACGTGGGGACCGGCGTGGCTGCGGCCAACCTGGCCGGACGCACGCTGCGGGACCTGGTCCTGGGCGAGGACACGGAGCTGACCGTCATGCCCTGGGTGAACCGGACGGTCCGCCGTTGGGAGCCGGAACCGCTGCGCTGGCTGGGCGTGAGAGCCATGTACCAGGCGTACTACGCCGCCGACCGGCGGGAAAACCGCACCCGGAGCGCAGCCACCTCCCCGCTGGCACGCGCCGCTGACCTGGTCTCCGGCCGATGAGCATCCGACCGAACCACCCTGACCGTTGAGAAAGAGAACCCATGCCCACCGTCTATGACCTAGCCGAACGCCGGCATCCGCCGCACCGTGTCGCCGGCGCCCTCGCAGGTGCGGCGGCCCTCCCCTACTGGCTGGACGACCCCGACCGGCCGGCCGAGCTGCCCGCCCTGCAGGCCGGCACGGACACCGATCTGGCCGTCGTGGGCGGCGGTTACACCGGCCTGTGGACGGCGCTGATGGCCAAGGAACGCGATCCCGGCCGAAGGGTGCTGCTGCTGGAGGGCCGCCGGATCGGCTGGGCAGCGTCGGGGCGCAACGGCGGATTCTGCGAGGCCAGCCTGACGCACGGCAAGGCCAACGGCGAAAAGCACCTGCCCGGCGAGGCACATCGGCTGGAGCAGCTGGGGCGGGAGAACCTGCACGAGCTGGCGGAGACCGTTAAGAGGTACGGGATCGACTGCGGGTTCGAATGGACCGGAAGCCTGTCAGTGGCCACCGAAGCGCATCAGGTGGCGGAGCTCGCGGAGGAGGCAGCGGACGATCCGGGACTGGTCTTCCTGGACGGGGAAGCCGTCCGCAAGGAGGTGGACTCCCCGCTCTACCTCGCCGGCCTGTGGGATCGGGAAAGCACAGCACTGCTCAACCCGGCCCGGCTGGCGTGGGGCCTGGCGCGCGCCTGCCGGGAGGCCGGCGTCGTGATCTGCGAAAACACCCCCGTCCGGGCGCTGCACCCGGACGGAAACCGGATTCGGCTGACCACCGACGGCGGCACCGTCACCGCTCGGCACGCGGCGCTGGGCACCAATGCGTTTCCGTCGCTGCTGCGCCGGACCCGCCTGCACACGGTGCCGGTTTACGACTACGCCCTGATGACCGAACCGCTCAGCGACGGCCAGCTCGCCGCCGTCGGCTGGCACAACCGGCAGGGACTGAGCGACCTGAACAACCGGTTCCACTACTACCGCCTGACCACCGACGCCTCCGGCCGGCCCCGGATCCTGTTCGGCGGCTACGACGCGGTCTACCACTACGGCCGGACGCTGCGGCCCGATTACGACCAGCGCCGGGAAACCTTCGACCGGCTGGCCGCGCACTTCCGCGCCACCTTTCCCCAGCTCGACGGCCTTGCCTTCAGCCACGCCTGGGGCGGAGCGGTGGACACCTGCAGCAGGTTCTTTCCGTTCTTCGAAACCGCCCACCAGTCCGCTGTCGCGTACACCGCAGGCTTCACCGGACTGGGTGTGGGAGCCACGCGCTTCGCCGCCAACGTGCTGCTGGACCTGCTCTCCGGCACGCAAACCGAACGCACCCGGCTGGAAATGGTTCGGAAAAAACCGCTGCCGTTTCCGCCGGAACCGGCGGCCTGGCTGGGCATCAAGGCGACGACGGCGGCAATGGTCCGCGCCGACCGCCGGCAGGGCCGGCGCGGGCCGTGGCTCAAGGCGCTGGATTACGCAGGAATGGGGTTTGACTCATGAGCGGCGAAGCAACCGCCCGGTTCTCCGGCGGGCAGGCCTTTCCCGACGGCCACCAGTTCATCAACGGCACCTACCGGCACGGCCACGGGGAGGAAGCTGAGCGCATCAACCCCGCCACCGGGGACACCGCGGAAACCCTGCGCTACGCGGATGCCGGCGATGTGGACGCTGCGGTCGGCGCTGCCCGGGCTGCTTTTCCCGCGTGGTCCCGCTCCACCCCCGCCGAGCGGTCCGATGCCCTGCACCGGCTGGCCGCGCAGCTGCGGGACCGCGCGGATCTGCTCGCGGCCGTCGAATCCGAGCAGACCGGCAAGAGCATCCGGCTGGCCTCCGGGTTTGACGTGCCCGGAACCATCGACAACGCGGTGTTCTTCGCCGGTGCGGCCCGTGCCCTGGACGGTCTCTCCGCCGGGGAGTACGCCCGGGACGCCACCTCCATGATCCGGCGCGAAGCCGTCGGGGTGGTGGGTTCCATAACGCCGTGGAACTATCCGCTGCAGATGGCGGGCTGGAAGATCCTGCCGGCCGTCGCAGCCGGCAACACCATTGTGCTCAAGCCCTCCGAACTCACCCCGGGAACCTCGCTGCTGTTCGCGGAGGCGGCAGCTGCGGCGGGGATTCCGGACGGGGTGATCAACATTGTCACCGGCTCCGGCCGGACCGCCGGCGAGGCCTTGGTGACCCATCCGGACGTGGCCATGACGTCCTTCACCGGGTCCACCGCCGTCGGCCGCCACATCATGGCGCTGGCCGCCCGCACCGGCAAACGCGTGCATCTGGAGCTCGGCGGCAAGGCACCGCTGGTGGTCTTCGACGACGCCGATGTTGAGGCGGCCGCCCACGGTGCCGTGGCCGCGGCCATCATCAACGGCGGCCAGGACTGCACCGCCGCCACCCGCGCCTACATCCAGGGCCCGCTGTTCGAGGCCTTCACCGCACGCGTGGCCGAGCTCATGGACCGGGTGGTCCTGGGCGATCCGCGGGATGAGGCCACGGATCTGGGCGCATTGATCTCGCATGCGCACCGGGACCGGGTGGCCGGCTTCGTCACCCGCGCCCGGGACGCCGGAGCGCGGATCCTGGCCGGCGGAAGCGCGCCGGGCGGCCCCCTGGCCGCCGGCGCCTACTACCGCCCGACGCTGGTGGCCGGTGCCGCGCAGGAGTCGGAAATCGTGCAGCAGGAGGTGTTCGGCCCGGTGCTCACCGCCCTGCCCTTTGACACCGACGACGAGGGACTGGCGCTGGCCAACGACACCCCGTACGGGCTCGCGGCCTCCGCCTGGACCCGGGACCTGAACCGGTCGCTGCGCGCCGCGGCGGAACTTTCAGCGGGCTGCGTCTGGATCAACGAGCACATTCCGATCATCTCGGAAATGCCGCACGGCGGGTACAAGGGATCGGGCTTCGGCAAGGACATGTCCGCGTACTCGCTGCAGGACTACACCAACATCAAGCACGTCATGATGAGCCGGGACACCGCGGCCCACAAGGACTGGCAGGACACCGTCTTCCGGTTGCGCTGAACCGCCGCGATTTCCCGCCCCGTGTGACCCTTGGCATACTTGGACGGGCCTTCGGGCCGGACCGAGATACGTAACCAGAGTGAACGGCATTCCTAATGACTGACCAGACATACAAGCTGATCGCCATGGCGATCTACATGCTCGCCATGTTGGCGATTGGCTGGTGGGCCTACCGGCGCACCACCGACCTCGACGACTACATGCTGGCGGGCCGGGACCTGAAGCCCGGAGTTGCCGCGCTGAGCGCCGGCGCGTCCGACATGTCCGGCTGGCTGCTGATGGGACTGCCGGGCGCCATCTACGTTTCCGGGCTGGTGGAAGGCTGGATCGCCGTCGGCCTCACCGCCGGCGCATGGCTGAACTGGAAGTTCGTAGCCCCGCGGCTGCGGTCCTACACCCTGGTGTCGAACAACTCCATCACGGTGCCCAGCTTCCTGGAGAACCGGCTCAAGGACCGCTCCCGCGTGCTGCGCGTGGTCTCCGGCCTGATCATCCTGATCTTCTTCACGTTCTACGTTTCCTCCGGAATGGTGGCCGGCGGCGTGTTCTTTGAGAGCTCGTTCGGCTCCAGCTACCTGATCGGCATGCTGATCGTGGCCGGCGTGACCATTGCCTACACCCTCTTCGGCGGTTTCCTCGCCGCCAGCTACACCGACGTCGTCCAGGGCCTGATGATGCTGGTTGCACTGGTTATGGTGCCGCTGGTCGGCCTGACCCAGGTCGGCGGCCTGGGCGGCATGACCGATTCACTGCGCGAGATCAACCCGGACATGCTGGACCCGATTGCCGGCGGCACCGCGGTGGGCGTCATCTCTGCCCTGGCCTGGGGCCTGGGCTACTTCGGCCAGCCGCACATCATCGTGCGCTTCATGGCCCTGCGCTCCCCGCAGGATGCCGTGGCCGGACGCCGGATCGGCGTCGCCTGGATGCTCCTGACCGTGATCGGCGCCATCATGACGGCACTGATCGGCGCTGCGTACTTCCAACAGAACGACCTCACGCTGGCCGATCCCGAGGCAGTGTTCCTGAGCCTGGCCCAGTTCTTCTTCCACCCGCTGGTGGCCGGATTTGTCCTGGCCGCCGTGCTGGCCGCGATCATGAGCACGATTTCCTCCCAGCTGATTGTGACGTCCTCGGCCCTGGTGGAGGACCTGTACAAGATTGCGTTCAAGCGCGATGCTTCGCCGCGGTCCCTGGTGATGCTCGGCCGCATGGGTGTGCTGCTGGTGTCGGTGGTGTCGATCCTGATCGCCCTGGACCGCAACGCCTCGATCCTGGAACTGGTGGGCTTTGCCTGGGCCGGCTTCGGCGCGGCCTTCGGCCCCACCATCCTGCTCGCCCTCTACTGGCGCCGGCTCACCACTGCCGGCGCGCTGACCGGCATGATCGCCGGCGCCGCGGTTGCCTTCCTGTGGGGCACGTTCGAAATGCCAGGCGTCCTCGGCGATGTCTACGAAATTATTCCGGGCTTCATCATCAACCTGGTGCTCACCGTGGTGGTCAGCCGGCTGACGTACAAGCCCTCAGCTGAGATCGACGCCGAGTTCGACGACGCCGTGCGAATCGCCAAGGGCGGCGCCGCACCGGCAGAGCCCGCCCGCGTCTAGTTCCGCGCGCGCCCTCCGGGGCTCCGGCCGGTTGTGGTTCCGGCGTCCGGGGTTCCGGGGTCATGGACGCCGTCCTGGAGCGAATAGGTGGGCCAACGCAGCCGGCCGGCCCGAATCCCTCCGGTTTGGTATAAATCGACCGGTTTGGAAGTTCCCTGCCACTGCGGAGTGGCAGGGATCTTCCAAAGTGGCAGGGATCCTCCGAACTGGCAGGAGAATGACAGCCCCTTTCGCAGGTTTCGCAGGTATCCGCCGTCGTTCGCGTTAAGGCGGCCATGGCGCACGCCCTACACCCCGAGCTGGGCCAGCGTGTTCTGCAGGGTCTCCGCGGAGTCCTGCAGCTTCTTGGTCTCGGCGTCGTCCAGCGGCATCTCCAGCATGTCGTACACGCCGTTGATGCCCACGATCGAGGGCAGGGACAGCGCGACGCCGCTGATGCCGTATTCGCCCTGCAGGGACGCCGAGACGGGAAGCACCGCGTTTTCGGCCTGCATCACGGCTTCCACGATCCGAACGCCGGCGAGCCCGATGGCGTAGTTGGTGGCGCCCTTGCCCTCGATCACCCGGTACGCGGCGTTGATGACGTCGTCGGTGACCGCGTCCAGATACGTCTGGGTGAAAACCTGCCGGCCGCTGATCTTCCAGTCCCGGATGGGCACCGGACCGATGGTGGCGTTGGACCAGACCGGGAACTCGGAATCACCGTGCTCACCAATGATGGTGGCGTGCACGCTGGTCATCAGCACATGCGCTTCCCGGGCGAGGAGCAGCCGCAGGCGGGAGGTGTCCAGCACGGTGCCGGAACAGAAGATCCGGTTCCGCGGCAGCCCGGAAACTTTCTGCGCGGCCACCGTCAGCACGTCGCAGGGATTGGTCACCAGGATGTAAACGGCGTCCGGAGCCTGCTCCATTAACTGCGTCATCAGCTTTGAAATGATGTCCACGTTGACGCCCGCCAGCTCCAGCCGGGTCTGCCCCGGCTTTTGACGCGCCCCGGCGGTGATCACGATGACGTCCGAACCGGCGAGGGCCTCGATGCGCCCGCCGCCGGTCACGGTGTTCGCGCCGGTGAACTGCGTGCCGTGGGCCAGGTCCAGGCCCTCGGCCTCCGCACGGGTGGCGTCGATGTCGTAGATGGCGATCTCCCGCGCGGCATCCCGGATGATGGCGGCGTAGGCAAGCGATGTTCCCACGCTTCCCGCACCGACAATTCCCAGCTTGGTAACCGGTCTGGTGGTGATGTTGGCCATGGCAGAGCCCCGCTCACGATTGGAGGAATTCCTCTTCCTAGCAATGGTAGGCGCGGGGTCCGGGCTTGGGAACGGCCCCGGCACCGGGACCGGCGGACCGTTCAAAGGCCGCAGCACGAAATTGTCACCAGGGGGTTTACGCCGCTGCCCGAAGCTCGCACACTCGAACCATGATCAGTAACCCCCGGGCTGACAACAGCGGACCGGACTCCCGCCGAACAGCCAAGGACGGAACAACCTGGGACAGGGTGCTGTCCCACCGGCCGGCGCCCGATCGCGCCGCCGCTGCCGCCCGTTTCGAGGCGGCGGGGTTGTCCGCGGCCATGGTTCAGTCGGTCCTGTCCGACGGCGGCGACCACCTTTATGCTGCCGCCTCGGCCGGGGAGCCGGGGTGGGCCGTCCCCTTTGGCGGCACCCTCGCCGTTGCCCTGCTGGCCGCCGAAGTCGGTGCTCTTGCGGCGCAGCTGGGCCGCAGGGCATCGGGCATCAGATCCCTGGCTGCCGCCGACCTGCTGGAGGATTTCAGTGCGGTCACGGTAGCGGAAGAGCTGGGCGTGTCCCGGCAGAAAATCTACGAAATCGCCAGGGGCGGCCTGCGTGGGCCGCATCTGGACACGGTTCCCTGGAGGTCCCCGTGAATCCGATCAACGAGCGCGTTGCACTGCCGGACGCCAAGACCCACTACCTTGTCCATCCGCTGGACCTCGAGCCGGCCCGGCGGCCGTTCCTGATCGCCTGGGGACTCGGCATCCTGGGCTCGCCGCAGGTCTTCGCTGCCGTTGCCGCCCTGGTCTGGGTGCTGAGCAACAACTTCGTGGCTCCGTTTGTCGCCGCCGGCGCCACCCTGCTCTTCGCGAACCTGGCTTCCGCCTACTTCCGGCGGTCGGCCTGGGGCTTCATCCCGGCCAAGCGGCGGGACAACGAGCGCCAGCTCCGCGGCCTGAACCTGCTGGGCGCCGTCATCGAGGCACTGGCGCTGGCCGCAGCGGTCATCCTGCTGATCCTCTGGTTTGCGGACCGCGATGTGTCCCCCGAGGTCGCTGCCTTCGCCGCCGGCACGGTCTGTGCAGTGGCCGTGCTCATGGCGGCCGACGTCGTGGTCACCGCAGTGCGCACCCGCAGCGGGGCCGCCGTCCTGGGCCCGCTGGTGAACCTGCTGGCCGTCGCCGCGGTGTCCTGGTGGGGCTTTCTGGTGATCGCCGGGCGGACCGGGCCGCTGAGCTGGTCAACGGCCCTCGCCGGAGCCGCGGTGCTGCTGCTGGTGTGGGGCATCTGGCTGGTCTGGACCCTGTGGCAGCGCCGGCGGATTGCGCGCGGCGGGCCGGCCGGCCCGCCCGCCCCGGCTGCGGGTGCGGCCTGATACTGCTGTGGCCGACTGATCCCGCGGTGCATCTAGCGGCCGGCGGCGTACCCCTGCGCTCCCCTGGGGTTGGCGGCTGCCTGCAGCAGGCCGGTCTCCGGATCGCTAACCACCGCGGAGAGGCGGCCCAGGGCCCAGTCCCCGGCCCGGGTGATCACGTGTCCGCGCCGGGACAGGCCCTCGATGACGGCGTCGCCGAGCCGGTCTTCGACCACTGCGCCGCCGGGTGTCCAGGTCCGGGGATAGAAGGACCCGGGAAGCGAGGTGGTGTGCAGGGCCGGCGCGTCCACTGCCTGCTGCGGTGTATAGCCGCCGACGAGCGTGCGCAGCAGATACAGCAGCTGCCACTGGTCCTGCTGGTCACCCCCGGGCGAACCCAGCGCCGTGACCGGCCGGCCGTCCCGAAGCACCAGCGTGGGCGTGAGCGTGGTCCGGGGGCGCCTGCCGGCCGCCAAGGTGGACGGAGCACCGGCTTCCAGCCAGGTCATCTGCAGCCGCGACCCCAGGCAGAACCCGAGGTCCGGAATGGTGGGCGAGGACTGCAGCCAGCCGCCCGACGGCGTGGCGGAGACAATGTTGCCCCACTGGTCCACGACGTCGATGTGGCAGGTGTCGCCGCGGGTCTCCCCCGTGGGTAGAACCGTCGGTTCGCCCACTCCGGCGAAGGCCGCGCCCGCCAGCGCCGGCGCGAGGTATTCGGTGCGCAGCGGCGGCACAAACGGCGTGCGGCCGGGGACCGTTCCGGGCCGGAACTCGTGGGAAGCGCGGTCGGTGATCAGGGCGCGGCGCCCGGCGGCGTACTCCTCGCTGAGCAGGTAGTCCAGGGGAACCCCGGCCCGCGTGTCTCCGGCATCGCCGTAGTAGGCCTCCCGATCGGCGATGGCCAGCTTCTGCGCTTCCAGGATGGTGTGCGCGCCCAGCTCGGTGGAGGGATCCAGCCGCTCGTCGTCAAAGCCGGCCAGGATGGCCAGGGTCTGCAGCAGCGCCGGCCCCTGGCCCCAGGGTCCGGTCTTGGCAATGGTGTGGCCGCGGAAGTCAAAGGTCAGCGCCGGCTCGTAGGCTGCACTGCAGGACGCAAAGTCCGCCAGGGTCAGCACCCCGGCGTGATCCGAGCCGGACGAATGGCGGTGCGGCACCGACAGGAAGTCGACGGCGGCACGGGCCACAAACCCTTCGCGCCATTCGCGGCGGGCCGCATCGATGCGCTCCTCCCGGCTGCCCTCCGGGCTGCCGGCCGCCGCCAACCGGTCCAGGACCGCCGCATAGGCCTCGTTGCGGATGATCTCCCCGTCCTGCGGAATCCGTCCGCCGGGCATCCACTGCTCCGCGGAGGTGGGCCAGTGCCGGGCGAACAGGTCAGCGACGGAGGCGATCGTGGCGCCGACCCTGCCCAGCACCGGATGCCCGTCGCGGGCGTAGCCGACGGCGTAGGCCAGCACGTCGGCAAGTTCCCAGGTGCCGTGGTCCCGGAGCAGCATCAGCCAGGCGTCGACGGCGGCCGGAACGGCAGCTGCCAGGGCACCGGCGCCGGGCACCAGCTCCAGGCCCTCGGCGCGGTAGTGCTCCGGCGTCGCCGCCGCCGGAGCCGGGCCCTGCCCCATCAGGACCACTGGTTCGGAGGGGTTGGCGGCGGTAACGAAAATCCCTGTCATGTCCCCGCCCGGCCCGTTCAGGTGCGGTTCGACCACGTGCAGGACGAATGCTGCCGCCGCGGCGGCGTCAAAGGCGTTGCCGCCGCGTTCGAGCACCGCCTGCGAGGAGGCCGTGGCCAGCCAGTGGGTGGAGGCGCTCATGCCGAAGGTGCCCTGGAGCGTGGGACGGGTGGTGAAGGAATCGGGTGCTGTGAAAGTCACGGTGGCTGGTGTTCCTGTCGCTGGAAGCCGGCGGGCCGGGGGTCAATACCAACGAAGCTACACCCGGAACTTCGGATACAGTTGCCGGCAGCATCCTCTAGGTACGGGAGTTTTACAACGTGAAGCGATTGAATGCGGTGCCCACCGACCGGGTGCACCTGTGGCTGATGCTTGCGCTGACGTTCTCCACCGGGGTGGTGGACGCCGTCGGCTATCTCGGACTGGACCGGGTGTTCACCGGAAATATGACGGGAAACGTCGTCCTCCTGGGCATGGCCTTTGCCGACGGAGGGCAGCTGCCGATTCTGCGGCCCACGCTGGCGCTGATCTTTTTCATGCTCGGAGCCGCCCTGGCCGGCCGCATGCTGCGCAAGGGTCCCGAGGGCTGGTCTTCGCGCACCTCCATCGCGCTGATTGTGGTGGCCGCCGGGCTCACGGCGCTCGCGGTCTTCGTGGCAGTCGCCGATGTCCAGGGCAACTCCACGCTGGGCAGCCTCACCACTTCCTCGATGGCCACGGTCATGGGCGTTCAGGCCGCCACTGCCAAACGGCTGAAAGTCGCCGAGATCACCACGGTGGTGGTGACGTCCACCATCACCGGGCTGGCCTCGGATTCGAAGCTGGCCGGCGGCGACAGCCGGTTTTGGCAGCGGCGTGCGCTGGCTGTCGCGCTGATCCTGGCGGGCGCCGTCGCCGGGGCTGCCGCGCTGAAAGTCGGACTGTGGCTGGGGCTGGCCGTGTCCGCAGCGATCTCCATTGCGGTGGCGGCGGCCGGCTACGTGCGCCATCACCGCGAAAGCGCGGCAGGTGCGAAAGCGGCAACCGAGGCCGGATAGCCCCGGGCGGGGGCGCCGGTGTACCAGGCGCCGTTTCTGCCTTAAAGTTGGTCCATGCCCGCACAGGATGTTGCCGATTGGACCCCGGTCCTCACCGACCGGCTGATCCTGCGGCGTCCGGAAGGCGCCGATGAACCGGCGGCCCTGGACCTGCACACGGACCCGCGCACCAACGTTCACCATCCGGCGCCGCGCTCAGTGACCCGGGCGTCGTCGGCCCGGATTTTCCACGAAATCGGGCTGCACTGGTACCGCCACGGCTTCGGCGTCTGGGCGGTGACCACGCAGGCGGACCCGCAGACACTCATCGGATTCACCGGGCTCTCCCACCGGCTCGTGCAGTCCCGGCCCGCACTGAACCTCTATTACCGCTACGTTCCGGAGGCCTGGGGCCGGGGCTACGCCACGGAAGGCGCCCGGGAAGCGGTCCGGCTGGCGGAAAAGCTGCTGCCGGGGCTGCCGGTGATTGCCTACACCACCGCTGACAACCTCGGTTCGCAGCAGACGGCGCTCGCGGCCGGGCTCACCCGCCGCGAGGATCTCGACGTCGACCGCGGATCGTACACCGACATCTATCTGGCCCGCGGCTGGTACACCGACCCCCTGTAGCCGCGCGCGCCCGCCGGACCGCCGCCTGCTTTCCGCCGTCGTCAACCCCGTGCCGCCGATGGCGGGTATTTCACCGGCAGTCGGCGCCGACTCCGGCGTACCGGCCTACGCTGAATGGTGGACCGGCCTGCCCTGTCCGCTCTCGCTGCCGCAGTTGGACTGTACCCACACCACGCCGTGTTTTTCCGTTGGCGCCGCCGTGCGGCGCGACCCGGAGGTCACCATGGAAAGCTTCACACCCACCACCGATGCGGTAGCCAACAGCGTGACGTTGTCAGCGCTGCTGGCCCTCGTCCCCCTCCTCGTGTTTTTCCTCCTGCTGGCCTTCGCCAAGACCAAAGCCTATGTTGCCGGGGCGTGGGCACTGCTCGCCGCCCTGGTCATCGGGGTCCTCGGGTTCGGCATGCCGGTGGGACTGGCCCTGCTGTCCGCCACGCAGGGCGCTGCCTTTGGCCTGTTTCCGGTCGTCTGGATCATCATCATGGCCGTCTGGCTCTACCAGGTCACGGTGCTCAGCGGCCGGTTCGAGGATCTGCGCCGCGTGTTCGACGCCGTCGGCGGCGGGGACCTGCGCGTCCAGGCCATCCTGGTGGCTTTCTGCTTCGGCGGGCTGCTGGAGGCGCTGGCCGGCTTCGGCGCCCCCGTGGCGATCACCGTCACCATGCTGCTGGCCCTGGGCATCGCTCCGGTCCGGGCCGCCAGCGCCGTCCTGGTGGCCAACACGGCGCCGGTCGCCTTCGGCGCGCTCGCCATCCCGATTACGACGGCGGCCAACCTCACCAGCTACACCGGGGACGAAATCGCTGCAGTCGTGGGACGCCAGACTCCGCTGCTGGCCGTCTTCATCCCGCTGGTGCTGCTGATCATTTTGGACGGCAAACGCGGGGTGCGGGACTGCTGGCCGGTGGCACTGTTCACCGGCCTCGTGTTCGCCGTGGCCCAGTTCCTGTGCTCGAACTACTTCTCCTACGAACTGACCGACATTCTGGCGTCGCTGGTCGCAATGGCCGCCGCCGTGGGTTTCCTGCGGATCTGGCATCCCCGAAACGGGCAGGAAGCCGACGCCCGGATGAGCAAGGAACTCGCCGAGGCCCGGGCCTCGGGCTGGACTCCGTCGGGGGCGGGCTCCTCGGACATCGGCACGGCCGCGAGCGACACCGCCGCGGACCGGCTCACCCCCGGCCGGGCCTGGATGGCCCTGTTTCCCTACGTCCTGGTGATTGTCATTTTCGGCATCGTGAACCTCTGGACGTGGGGCGTCGACATTCCCGAGGCCCTGGCGAAAACCACCATCGAGATCCCCTGGCCTGTCCTTCACGAGTCCCTGCTGGACGCCAACGGGCAGCAACAGTCCTCCACAATCTACGACTTTGAATGGCTGATCAGTCCCGGCACGCTGCTGCTGATCAGCGGCCTGATCGTGGCACTGGTCTATTCCAGGTTCAACGACAACGGCAGGTATCCCCTGACGATAGGCGCGGCAGTTCGGGAAATCGGCCTCACCGCGGTCCGGATGCGTTCGGCCGCGCTGACCATCCTGGCGGTCCTGGCGCTGGCCTACGTGATGAACTTTTCGGGCCAGACGGTCTCCATCGGCACCTGGCTCGCCGGCACCGGCGCCTTCTTCGCGTTCCTCTCCCCCGTGCTGGGCTGGATCGGCACCGCCGTCACCGGTTCGGACACCTCGGCCAATGCCCTGTTTGCCAAGCTGCAGGAAACGGCCGGCGCGCAGGCAGGACTCGACCCGAAGCTGATGGTCGCCGCCAACACCGGCGGCGGGGTGATGGGCAAGCTGATCAGCCCGCAGAACCTGGCGATCGGCGCGGCGGCGGTGAACATGAGCGGGCAGGAATCCGTCCTGTTCCGCAAGGTGCTGGGGTGGAGCGTTGGACTGTTGCTGGTGCTGTGCGTGATCGTCTTCCTGCAGTCCACGCCGGTGCTGGGCTGGATGCTTCCGTAGTACGCAACGGAACCCGGCGGTGGGTGTGCGCAATTGACACGCCCCGGAAAAGCACCGGAAACAAAAGAAATATCAGGGAAACGTTAGTCGCCAAAACATGAAACACGAGTGACCTAAGTTGAGGGAAACGGCCCGGAAAGGGCCCGCTCAATTGTCTGCGCTGCTGAAACAGTGCGGCCCCTCAGAAATAGGTGCGTTATGAAAGTACACGGCAAAAAAGGCGCTTTCATCCCTGTGGCAGCGGCAGTGCTGGCGGCCACGCTGGCCGGCTGCGGCTCGCAGATCAGCGACCCTGCCGAGGCCGGGGAGGCAACCGGCGGCCCCGAGTCCTGCGTGGACACCTCCGGCGACAGCGTCAAGGTCGGGTTTCTGAATTCCCTTTCCGGCACCATGGCCATTTCCGAGAGCACCGTGTTCGATTCGCTGTCCCTGGCGGCCGAGGAAATCAACGCTGACGGCGGCGTGCTGGGCAAGCAGTTGGAGGTCATCAGCGAAGACGGCGCCTCCGAGCCCACCAAGTTCGCGGAGCGGGCGGGCAAGCTGATCCAGCAGGACTGCACCGCCGCGGTGTTTGGCGGCTGGACCTCCTCCTCCCGCAAGGCCATGCTGCCGGTGTTCGAGTCCAACAATTCACTGCTTTTCTATCCGGTGCAGTATGAGGGCCTGGAATCTTCGGAGAACATTTTCTACACCGGCGCCACGACAAACCAGCAGATCATCCCGGCCCTTGATTATCTGGCGGAGCAGGGCACCAAAACGATCTTCCTGGTTGGCAGCGACTATGTGTTTCCGCGGACCGCCAACAAGATCATCAATGCCTACGCCGAGGCGCACGGCATGGAAATTGTCGGCGAGGAATACACGCCCCTGGGCTCCACCGAGTTCTCGACCATCGTCAACAAGGTCCGCGACTCCGGAGCCGACGCCGTGTTCAACACCCTGAACGGCGACTCCAATGTGGCCTTCTTCCGCCAGTACAAGAGCGTGGGCCTGACGGCGGACGCCATGCCCGTGGTCTCCGTTTCCATTGCCGAGGAGGAGGTCCCCGGCATCGGACTGGAAAACATCGAAGGCCAGCTCACCGCCTGGGACTATTACCAGACCCTGGAAAGCCCGGCCAACACCGCCTTCGTCACCGCCTTCAAGGACAAGTACGGCGCCGACCGCGTCACCAGCGACCCGATGGAAGCCGCCTACACCTCGCTCTACCTGTGGAAGGCCATGGTGGAAAAGGCCGGATCCTTCGACGTGGACAAGGTGCAGGACGCGGCCGACGGCGTGAGTGTCGAAGCGCCCGAAGGCACCGTCACCGTCAACGGCGAGAACAACCACATCACCAAGACCCCGCGCATCGGCAAGATCACCCCGGACGGGCTGATCGAAACCGTCTGGGAAGCTCCCGAAGCCGTGGAACCGGATCCGTTCCTGTTGAGCTACGACTGGGCCTCGGGCCTGTCCTAGCCGTACCGCTCCCTCCCGGCGTCCCCGCCCGGCGTCCCCGCGGCGCCGTCTTAGCTTCCGCTTCCCCTGTGAAAGGTCCACCTTTATGGAACTGCTGATCGGACAGATGTTTGCCGGGCTCAGCCTCGGCTCGGTGCTGCTGCTTGCAGCACTGGGCCTGTCGTTGACCTTCGGCCAGATGGGCGTCATCAACATGGCGCACGGTGAGTTCATCATGGCCGGCGCCTACACCGCCTTTGTGGTGCAGCAGAGCCTGGGCAGCGCCGGGGTGTCACTGCTGGTGTCCCTGCCGGCAGCCTTCCTCGTGGGCGGGGTCATGGGGCTGGCATTGGAGGGCCTGCTGCTGAAGCGGATGTACCACCGGCCACTGGACACCCTGCTGGTGACTTTCGGGGTTTCGCTGATCCTGCAGCAGGTGGCCCGCGACGTCTTCGGCGCACCGAGCGTGGACGTCCGGGTGCCGTCCTGGCTGCAGGGCAACGTGGAACTGCTGGGTGCGCCGATTCCGCTGACCCGGCTGTTCATCCTCGCCCTGGCCCTGGCCTGCCTCGCGGCGCTGGCCCTGCTGCTGAAGGCCACGCCACTGGGCCGGCGGATCCGCGCCGTCGTCGTCAACCGGGATCTGGCCGAAGCCAGCGGCATTTCCTCGCGCCGCACCGATCAGCTCACCTTCTTTATTGGCTCCGGCCTGGCCGGAGTCGCGGGGGTGGCGGTGACGCTGATCGGTTCCACCAGCCCCTATCTCGGACCGAACTACATCGTTGACGCCTTCCTGGTGGTCGTGGCCGGCGGGATCGGCCAGATCAAGGGGGCGGCCATCGCGGCGTTTGCGCTGGGCGTTCTGCAGTCGGTGTTCGAGTTCTCCACCACCGCCAGCATCGGCAAGGTGCTGATCCTGGCGGCCATCGTGATTTTCCTGCAGGTCCGCCCGCAGGGCATCTTCACCCTCAAGACCAGGAGCCTGGCATGAGCACCGCAACAGCACGCAGAGCACACACCGCCCGCGCCGGCGCAGCGGGCAACGGAGCCGCAGGCACACCGCGGCTGTCCGGGCAGCTGGCGGCCTTCGGCCGGTCCCGGTCCGGTGTCCTCACCGGATTTGCCGCCGGCGCCGCGCTGCTCCTGGTGGCCGCTCCCGCGCTGCTGCCGATCTTCAGCCTGACCCTGCTCGGCAAGTTCATCTGTTTCGCGATCGTGGCCGTGGGCATCGGCCTGGCCTGGGGCCGGGGCGGCATGCTCACCCTGGGCCAGGGCGTGTTCTTCGGCCTCGGCGCCTACATCATGGCCATGCACATGAAGCTTGCCGACGCCGCGCTCTTCGGCGGCACCGGGGTTCCGGATTTCATGATGCTCTACGGCTCCGGCACCGTGCCGGGCTGGTGGGAACCGTTCCGCAGCCCGGTGGTGACGCTTGCCGCCGTCGTGCTGGTGCCCGGACTGGTGGCCCTGGTGCTGGGCCTGGCGATCTTCAAACGCCGGGTCAAGGGCGCGTACTTCGCGATCCTCAGCCAGGCGCTGGCTGCCGCGTTTGCGGTGCTGCTGATTGGGCAGCAGGCCACCACCGGCGGATCCAACGGGCTCAGCGGTTTCCGGTCCTTCTTCGGCCTGGACCTGGCCGATCCGGCCAACAAGCGGATGCTGTACCTGCTCGCCGCCGTCGTGCTCCTGGTCGTGGTGGCCGCAGCCCGGCAGCTGATGCACAGCCGCTTCGGCGAGCTGCTGGTCGCGGTGCGTGACCAGGAGGAGCGGGTGCGGTTCCTCGGCTACGATCCGGCAACAGTCAAAACCGTGGTCTACGTTCTGGCCGCCGTGATGGCCGGCGTCGCCGGCGCGCTGTTCGTGCCGCTGGTGGGCATCATTTCCCCGGCCGACGTCGGGGTGACCCCCTCGATTGCCTTCCTGATCGGCGTGGCGATCGGCGGCCGGGCCACGGTCCTGGGTCCGGTGCTCGGTGCGCTGGGCGTGGCCATTGCGCAGACCTCGCTGGCCTCGACCTTCCCGTCGTTCTGGGTGTACTTCCAGGGCCTGCTGTTCGTGCTGGTCATCGGCTTCCTGCCCGGAGGCCTGGCCTCGCTGCCCGGGCTGCTCGGCCGGATGCGGCGGCGCAAAGATGATGCCGACGACGGTTCCCTGCCCTCCGCTTCGAAGGAGTCCTGACCATGAACGACTCAGCCGCACGCTCCACCGCACTGCTGCCGCAGGGCGAGCCGGTGGCCGGCGGACAGCGCACCGGCCGTCCGCAGTACCTGGAAATCCGCGACCTCCGCGTGGTCTTCGACGGGTTCACGGCCGTCGACGGCGTCAATCTGGACGTCACCCAGGGCGACCTGCGGTTCCTGATCGGGCCCAACGGCGCCGGAAAGACCACCATGATCGACGCCATCACCGGCCTGGTTCCGGCCACCGGGTCGGTCAACCACACCGGCACCGAAATCCTGGGCCGGAAGGTGCATCAGATTGCCAAGCTGGGCGTCGGCCGCACCTTCCAGACCGCCAGCGTCTTCGAGAACCTCTCGGTGCTGCAGAACCTGGACATCGCGGCAGGCTCCCGCCGAAAGCCGCTTGAGCTGCTGCGCAGGCGCCGCGGCACCGAACCGGCAGTGGAGGAGGCGCTGGAGATTATCGGGCTGGAGCATCTGGCCTCCGCGCAGGCCGGCACCCTGGCCCACGGGCAGAAGCAGTGGCTCGAGATCGGCATGCTGCTGGTGCAGAATTCCGAGCTGCTGCTCCTGGACGAGCCCATTGCCGGCATGAGCCAGGACGAGCGCGCCCAGACCGGCGAGCTGCTGCGGCGCATCGGCGCCAACCGGATCACCCTGGTCATTGAACACGACATGGATTTTGTCCGCGAATATGCCACCTCGGTGACCGTCCTGGCCGCCGGAAAGGTCCTCAGCGAGGGCAGCGTGGCCGACGTCCAGGCCGATCCGCGCGTGCAGGAAGTCTATTTGGGCACCACGCCCGCGAAAGGACACTGATGCTGGAAATTCAGGAGCTCAAGGCCGGATACGGGCGCACCGAGGTGCTGCACGGCGTCTCGGTGACCGTGCCCGACGACGCCGTCTCCTCCGTCCTGGGGCACAACGGCGCCGGGAAATCCACGCTGCTGCGCGCCGTCGTCGGCATCATCAGACCCACCGCCGGGACCATCCGGTTCAACGGTGAAGATATTTCCGGGCTGCGGCCGCACCAGCGCGTGGCGCGCGGGCTGGCGTATGTTCCGCAGGGCCAGCAGTCCTTCGGCCCGCTCACGACAATGGAAAACCTGCGGCTGGTGGCCGACGGGCGCAAGCGCGGCAAGGCGCTCGTGGACGAGTCGCTGGACATGTTTCCGGCGCTGAAACCGCTGCTGGGCCGCCGGGCCGGGCTGCTGTCCGGCGGGCAGCGGCAGCAGCTGGCCATTGCCCGCGCACTGATCACCGAACCGGCGCTGCTCATCCTGGACGAGCCCACCGAGGGCATCCAGCCCAACGTGGTGGCGGAAATTGAGCACACCATCATGAATCTGGCGTCGCGTTCAGGCATGCATGTGCTGCTGGTGGAACAGCACATCGGGTTCGCGCTGCAGGCGGCGGACACCTACTACGTACTGGCGGCCGGGCGGGTGAGTTCCACCGGCAGCGGAGGTGCGGGTGCCGCGGAAACGGTTCGCTCCGCAATGCTCATCTAGGGTCTTGCTCTTCCCTGGGCGCGCCTCCGCAGGGCCGCTCCCGCGCCGGAAACCGGGACCCTGCTGCTCCGGACACTGATCCGCGCTAGGCTCGTCCAGAAATCCGCCACCGACACGGGGAGAACCATGCGCCGGGCACTGACCGCTTTACTGCTGAGCCTCATCACGCTGACGGGAGGTGCGGCGGCAGCGGCCGCCGTGACCCCGGAGGAGGTGATTGTGGAGGACACGGCCGGCGTGCTGGACGCCAACACGCTCCTGCCCGCCCTGGAAGACATCGAGTTCCGGGAACCGACAACGGTGGCCGTCTATACCTACAACGGCCCGGCTGGCAACGAGGACGGCACCGTCCTCAACGCCGAAGTGCTCCGTTTCGCCCGGGAGCAGCATCCGGAGTGGCTCAGCGGGGACGGGCAGAAGTGGGCGGACGGACTGTTCATCTTCGCGCTGGATCCGACGGGCCGCTGGACCGGAACGTACTACGGCGAGGACCGGAAAATTCCCCTGAGCCAGCAGGAAGACATCAGGGAGGAGACGAACAGCCTCTTCGCCGAGGCCAATTGGACCGAGGGCACCATCGCCGCCGTCGAGGAGGCGGCAAAGCTGATCAACCGGCCCTGGTACCTCTCCCCCGCCGTTATTCTCGGTGCCGGCGCTGCGGTGCTTGCAGGCCTGGTCTCGTCCATCACGTACGTGCTGGTGCGCTGGAACCGGCAGCGCAAAAACCGCAGGCTCCTGGCCGACGCCGATGCCAGCTACTCCAGCGTGACCCACGATCTGGACGCAACGGAGGTTAACGCCAACACCATTCCGGCGGATTCTTCCTACGGTGCTCGCGTCTTGGAGGAATACCGAACCTTCATGGTCCGCTACAACACTGCGACCGAGCTCAACAATGCGGCACACGCGCTCACCGACAAGGACCTGAAGCAGCGCTCCAGCACCACCGTGCTGGAACAGTATGCCGACGCCGCCATGGAGCTGGACGGCCTGGACGACGTCATCGCTGACACCAACGCGCTGCTGAACAAGGCGCCGGGCTGGGAACGCGCCTGGGACCGCCAAACCGGACCGCTCTTCGAAGACCTTGACCTGCTCGACGACCAGCTGGAAGGCAGGGGCGCGGCCGAGAAGGACTCCGCCACGGCGCACGCGCTGCGCGCGTTCCGGCAGCAGGCCCGGGAGCAGCTCGCGGCGGCCTCCACGGCGCTGACGGAGGACCGGATCACCCCCGAGCAGGCGCTTGACCGCATCAAGGCCAGCCGCACCGAGCTCTCGGAGCTGCTCAAGCACCATGCAAAAACCGTGATCGCCGCCCAAACAAAGTCCGGCGCCGAGCGGGAACTCATGCAGGAGGAACTGAAGAAGGCCGCCGAGCCGCGCCGCCTGCACCGGGACGGCTACCGCCCCGGCATCGTGGACACCGCTTTTCCCGCCTACTTCTACTACTCGGTGGGCAGCTTCAACTCCGGCATCCAGCACGGCACCAGCAGCGTGGAATCGGCCCGTTCCTCCGAGTCGGGTTCCAGCTCCACCGGATACGGCAGCTCGGGCGGCAGTTTCTCCGGAGCAGGCAGCTCCGGCCGGTTCTGAGTTGCGTTTCATGGGGTCTCCCGGGTGAAGTGAAGACAGCTATCAGCGGGCCGGGAACGGTTACTGCACTGCGCGAGACCTGGAAGGCATTATGTTTACTTTGGATCAGGCCCGGAGTTTCATCGCCGTCGCCGAGGAACTGCACTTCGGCAGGGCTGCCGTCCGGCTCAACATGACCCAGCCTCCGCTCAGCCGGCAGATCCAGAAGCTGGAACGGGAAGTCAGCGTGGAACTGCTCGAGCGGGACAAGCGCAATGTGGTCCTGACCGCCGGCGGCCGCGCTTTCCTGATTGAGGCACGGAAGCTGGTCGCGGCGGCCGACCGCGCCCCGCGCACCGCCAGGCGGATGGCGCAGGGCAGCGCCGGCATCATCCGGATCGGCTTTACGGCCGCCGCCGGCTACAGCCGGCTGGGACCGATCCTTCGGGAGATCGCCGAAGCCCTGCCGGGCGTGGACGTGGAGCTGGAGGAGCTTGTGACCAGCGAGCAGATCCAGGCGCTGTCCCACGGCGATCTGGATCTTGGCTTGGCCCGGCCGCCCTTTGACACCGAACGCTTCGAGTCCCACCTGCTGTTTTCCGAGGACCTGCGGCTGGCTGTCCCGTCCGGCCATCCCCTCGACGCCCTGAACCGGCCCATCACCGCCGCGGATCTCCGCGATACGCCGCTGATCATGCACTCCTCCACCAAGGCCAGATACTTTTACGACCTGGCCGTGCGCCTGATTCCGATTGAACACCACAACGTCATTCACACCGTCAGCCAGATCCTGACGATGGTGGCGCTGGTGGCTGCCGGCCGGGGTGTCGCCATCGTCCCGGAATCCGCCCGGATCCTCCAGTTTGAGGGCGTCTCCTATCTGCCGCTGGCGGGAGAGGCCTCGGATGCGGTGCAGCTGCACGCCATCTGGAACCGGGATTCCGCCAACCCGGCGCTGGGCCGGGTGCTCGAGCTTCTGCGGACACCAAGCACCTAGCCGGCCCCGGCAGCTGACACCTTTACAGCACGGCACCTCCGGAGTCAGAGCTGAACATGCCGATGCTCGAGGCCAAGCAACGAGGCGGCGGCGGCCAGTTCCGCCCGGCGGTGGCCCAGGCACAGCGCCCAGTGATGCCCGACGCCGGTGGCAGCCCAGAGATCCACCCACAGCCCGGGATCCCCGCCGAAGTCCACCCGCGACGTCGTGTTCCCGATTTGCAGCAGCGGGCCCTCGGTCACGGTGCCTTCGGAACTGACGAAGACGTAGCTGCCGTCCCGGTCCTGGCCGATTCCGAAAGCGGTCACCGGACCGGGCCGGACATCGAATTCCACCGACACGCCCCAGCCCCGCTTGCCGTGGTAAACGCCCAAGCCGCGCAGCAGCGGCTGCCGGGCGGAGATCTGCAGATGCGCCGGCCCGTCGTGGCCCATTTCAACCACGTTGTCGAAGAAATTCAGCGCCTGGATTTCGGTGAACGACCCTCCGGCGCCCAGGGCCGAGGCGGCGAGCATGGCCACGGAGGTCCGCAGTTCATACTCGCCGGCCATCGGCACCCCGCGGGCGGTCAGCAGCGAGGCTCCCAGGATCATCCCCGCACCCAGCCGTTCGTGAAGTTCTCCGGCCAGTCCGCGGTGGTAGTAGGCCAGCGAATCCAGGGCGAAGTCGTCCACCAGGCGGTCCAGGCCAACCGAGACCCGGGCACCCCATTCCAGCTCCGGCAGGTGAACCGAGCGGTCCAGCTCGAAGACTTCCCGCACCAGGGCCACCCGGTCCGCGGTTTCCCGCTCCGTGACGGCGTTGACGCGTTCGCGCAGGTCATCGAACTCCAGCACCTCGACGTGCGAGCCGAAGGTGGCGCTGACAGTGGTCAGGTCCGTTGACACGTCCAACATCCCCGGATAGAGATGCCCCATGAGGCCGTGCCGCGCGGTGCGCAGGCGTCCGCGCACCGCTGCCGCCCGAACCCAGCTCGTGATCCGGTCCCAGGCCGCTTCCTGCCGCAGGTAGCCCGAAACCGACCGGAAGGGGATGCCGGCCCGCCGGAAGACGTTGGCCAGCTCAGGCACCGGGCACTGCCCGCAGTAGGCGAGCCATTCCCCGGTGCCGGTGCGGGCATGGTCCATCGCTTCAGTGGGCTGCAGGTCAACCACCAGCACCGGGGTGCCCGAACGCTGCGCAATGGGCAGGACCATGGAGGAGGTCAGATAGGTCGCCACGAACAGGACAATCAGGTCGCAGTCCGCCTGCCGCAGCCGTTCCGCGGCCCGGGCCGCGTCCTGGGCGTCCGAAACAAAACCGGCGTCAACGACGTCGTTGCCGGTCTCCTCGAAACGTTGGCCGACGTATGCCGCCGACTCCCTCAGCTGCGGCAGCAGCCCGGGGAATTGCGGCCAGTAGGCGCCCAACCCTCCGGAGACCAGGCCAATCCTCGCGCGGTGGCGGATGGGTGCGGTAACCGCTGCCATGCTGCCCGGGGACAGGTTCATGGCTGTCAGAAGTCGTAGTCGTCAATATTCTCGGCGTTGAACACCGTAGGCGGACCCACGATCACCACGCCGTCCTCCTCGACCGTCCGCTCCCCCAGCTCGCCGGCGGTGAAGGTGTCACCGGGTTCACCGCTGATGGAGCCGTCCACCAGCGCTTTGGCGGCGAACGCGGCAACGGTTCCCAGCTGCGCCGGGTCCCAGAGGGCAAACTCGGAAACCGTGCCGTCCTTGATGAAGGAGCGCATTTCGTTCGGCAGCCCCAGCCCGGTCAGCGCCACCTTGCCCTTGTAGTCCGACGTGGAGAGGTAGCGTGCCGTGGCCGCAATTCCCACGGTTGTCGGCGAGATGATGCCCTTGAGGTCCGGATGCGCCTGCATCAGGCCCTGCGCTTCCTGGAACGACTTGGTGTCGTCGTCGTCGCCGTAGACCTTGGCCACCAGTTCAATTTCCGAGTACTCGGGGTTGGAGGCGAGCTCCTCCTCCATGTACTTGATCCATTCGTTCTGGTTGGTCGCGTTGGCGGTGGCCGAGAGGATGGCGATCTTGCCCGCGCCGCCGATCTGCTCGGCAATGAGCTCGGTCTGGATGAGGGCCACGTCCTTGGCCACCACCTGGCTGATGAACACGTCGCGGCAGTCCGGGTTGGTGTCGGAGTCGAAGGCAACAATCTTGGCCCCGGCGTCGCGCGCCTCGCCCAGCGCCGAACAGACGGCGTCCGGGTCATTGGCGGCCAGGACGATGGCGTTGGTTCCTGCCTGCGTTTCGGCGTTGATGAAGGTGACCTGGCTGGAGGCTGAGGCCTCCAGCGGTCCCACCACGTTGCTTTCGGCAAAGCCGGCGTCGGTGGCGCCCTGCTCGCCGCCGCCCAGCACGACGTCGGTGTAGGGGTTGTTCAGCTGCTTGGGAATGAAGGTGACCGTGGCGTCGTCGGTGCTGCCGGATCCGTCGTCTTCGCTGCCGGCGCAACCGGAGAGCGCGAGGGCCGCGGCGGCCGCGAGGGACGTCATGACGGTGATGCGCCGCCGGGCGGTGGAGCGGGGAGTGAACATCTTTGTTTCCTTCCTTCACTCAGCGGACGGTCCGCCGGGTTTGATGGGTTCTTCGGCCAAGCGTCGGCGCAGCCGACGATCGTGGCGCCTGCGTCCGATGGCGGCACCGATGCTCGGTGCCACGGCGGACGCGATGAGCAGCATCCCGGTCAGGGTCACCAGGACGACGTCGGAGACCCGGTCGAGCCGCAGCGCGTAGTTCAGGCTGCCGATCAGCAGCACGCCGGCAACGACGCCGACGATGCTCCCCTTGCCTCCGAAGATTGAGACTCCGCCCAGCAGCACCGCCGCAATAACCAGCAGTTCGAGCCCCGAGGCGTTGTCGCTGCGGGCGCTGGTGTAGCGGAAGGTCCAGAAAATGCCGGCCGCTGCCGATACGAGGCCGCTGGCAACGTAGAGCCAGAACTTGGACCATTCGACGCTGATCCCGACAAACTGCGCGGCTTCCTTGGAGTAGCCCATGGCATACAGGCCGCGGCCGAAGGAGCTCTTGTGCAGGACCAGCCCGGCGGCAACGACCAGGGCCAGCGCCGGAAGCATCAGGACCGGAATGCCGGTTCCGCCCAGTTTGTCCGATGCCAGCGAGGTGAGTTCCACCGGAAAATCAGCCACGGCGTTGTCGCCGATGACCACGAGCGCCAACCCGCGGAACAACGCGAGCGTCCCGATGGTGACGGCCAGGGAGGGCAGTTGCAGAAAGGCGATCAGGGCACCGTTCAGTGCTCCGGCAGCCAGCCCGCACACCAGCGCGACGGCGATCGCCGCCCAGATGCCCGTCCCTCCCGCCCACAGCACGCCCAGGACGGCGCTGGAGACCCCGGCAACGCTGGCCACTGACAGGTCGATTTCCCCGGTGATGATGATCAGGGTCATCGGCATCGCGATCAGCAGCGTGGGAATCACGTCCAGGAGCAGGAAGCCGGTGGTCACCGGTGACGCGAAGCGCGGAATGGTGATGATCGCGTAGAGGACAAACGCAGCCAGGAGGTACACCATGACCGCGTCGCGGCCGGCCCACCACCGCGGGCCCCGGATTTTTTCGACGCCGCTGAGCGGTGTGCTGGTGTCCACGGCCGCCGCGGCTCGCGGCATGGCGGGGCTAGACATTTCGGCCTTCCTTCTCGCGCAGGTTGCGTGCGCGGCGCAGTCCGGCGAGGCGGTCGATCAGGATGGCGGCCAGGATGAGGGTGCCCACCACGGCCTGCTGCCAGAACTTGTCGACCCGAATGGCGGTGAGCGAACTGGTGATGGTGTTGAGCAGCAGGGCGCCGATCGCCGCGCCGACCACCGTGCCGCTTCCGCCGAAGATCGCGACGCCGCCAACCACGGCCGCTGCGACGACGTCCAGTTCCAGCCCGGATCCGGTTGTCGCGCCCACCGCGTTGAAGCGGCTCGCGTAGAGGACGCCGGCGAGCCCGGCCAGGGCTCCGTTGACAAGGAAGGCCGTCAGGATCCGCTTGGACGCCGGAATGCCGAAGAGCCTGGCTGCCTCGGGGTCCGAGCCGACGGCGTAAAAATCCCGTCCGGAGCGGGTGCCCGACATGAAGACGGCGGCGGTGATCACCACAGCGATGGCCACGAGCGTAATCATCGGAATGCCCAGGAAGGTATCCACCGACAGGGCTCCGAAGGCCTCCGGCCGGTCGCCGGCAAAGTACTGGGTTCCGCCGGCCCAGGCATTGTTGACACCGCGGTAGATGTACAGCGTGCCCAGCGTGATGACCAGTGCGGGGACCTTGGCCAGCGTCACCAGCAGGCCGTTGAAAAGACCCAGGACAGAGCCGAAGGCCATGCCCAGCAAGACCACCGCCAGAATCGGCATGTCCGGCGCACCGGCAAAGACCGCACCGGTGCCGAAGGCGACCAGGCCGAGAATCGACCCGACGGACAGATCCACGTTGCGGGTGACAATCACCATGGTCTGCCCAACGGCCAGGATGACCATCACAGTGGCGTTGAGCATGAGGTCCTTCAAGCCCTGCGGCGAGAGGAACAGCGGATTGACGACGGCGGTGGCCACGACCAGCACCGCGAGGGCTGCGGTGACGGGGAACTCCCGGAGCCGGAACACGTTGGGAAACTGCCGTTGCCGGCGGAGCGGGAGAGCCCGGGGCTGCTTCGCCGCGGGAGTCTGGGCCGTTGGCGTGCTCATCGGTGCCCGCCGGAGCCGGTGGCTGCATGCATGACGGCTTCGGCGCTGGCTCCGCTCCGGTCCAGCTCAGCCGAGATCCGGCCCTCGTGCATCACCAGGACCCGGTCCGCCATGCCCAGGACCTCCGGCAGTTCGGAGGAAATCATGAGGATCGCCAGCCCCTGGCCGGCCAGCTCGGAGATCAGCCGATGCACCTCGCTCTTGGTGCCCACGTCGATGCCCCGGGTGGGTTCGTCGATGATCAGGAGCGCCGGTTTGGTGGCGAGCCACTTGGCCAGGACCACCTTCTGCTGGTTTCCGCCGGACAGCGTGCTGACGGGCTGCTCAAGGGTTGAGGCCTTCACTTGCAGCTTGGTCGTCCATTCCCGGGCCGCGGCCTGCTCGGCCCGCCCGTTGATCAGCCCCAGCGTGCGGAACCGGTCCCGGAGGGTCAGGGTGGTGTTGCGGCCGACCGACAGGCCCATCACGAGTCCCTGTTTGCGGCGGTCTTCGGGGACAAAGCCGACGCCGGCTGCGATGGCGGCCTTCGGCTGGCCGGGTTTGAGCTTCCGTCCCCTGATGGACACGCTGCCGGCGTCGTACCGGTCGATGCCGAAAATGGCCCGCGCAACTTCCGTGCGCCCGGCGCCCACCAGGCCCGCGAGAGCCACGATCTCTCCGGCCCGGACTTCAAAACCGATGCTGGTGAACACACCCCGGCGCTGCAGCCCTTCAACGGTAAGGACGGGCTCACCGACCTCGGTCTCGCCCTTGGGATACAGCGAATCGACCTCCCGCCCCACCATGTCCCGGACAATTTCCTCGATGCTGGTTGATGCCGTGGCATGGGTGGCGATGTAGCGGCCGTCACGCATCACGGTGATCCGGTCAGCGAGGCTGAACACCTCGTCAAAGCGGTGCGAGATGAAAAGAATCGCCGCGCCGTCTCCGCGCAGCGAGCGGGCGACGGTAAAGAGTCTCTCCACCTCAACCCCGCTCAGGGCCGCCGTCGGTTCGTCCATGACCAGGACGCTCGCGTCCAGCGAAATGGCCTTGGCAATCTCAATGATCTGCTGGTCGGCGATGGACAGCCCTTCAGCTGTCCGGGCCGGATCAAGGTCCACGCCGAGCCTGGCGAAAAGTTCCGCGGCGCCGTCGCGCATGCGGGCGTGGTCGATCAGTCCGATCCGATTACGCGGCTGGCGTCCGATGAAAATGTTCTCCGCCACTGACAGGTCGGGAAACAGCGTGGGCTCCTGGTAAATGACGGAGATGCCCGCGGCCTTGCTGTCCGCGACGGAGCGGAAGTTCACCGGGCGGCCCGCAACGCTGAAGGCTCCCTCATCAGGGGCGTAGAGTCCGGCGAGGATCTTGACCAGGGTCGACTTGCCCGCACCGTTTTCCCCGCAGAGGGCGTGGATTTCTCCGGCCCGAAGTTCGATGGTGCCGTCCGCCAGCGCGATGACCGGCCCGAAGGTTTTCAAGGCCCCGGACAGGGTCAGGACTGCGGTTTCCGAAGTGGCTGGCGTGTCTGACATTCAGTGATGCGCACCTTTGCGGCCGACGGGACAGGAACCGAATGAACCGTTTCAAACGGGCTCGTCTGATCGTAGGGGCGTGATCCCGCTCACGTCAAGGAAATCCCGCCGGCCTGCTTCCGGCAGTGCCGCCGAACACCGGCGGCCATGAGATTCCTCGCAGCCGCCGCTCCGCTGCCGCTTCCTGGCGGCGAAACGGCCAAAGGCCGCCCGGTGCCGACTCCTACGTTAAAAAGATGAAGTTCTCCTCGCTCACCACTGCGGGGCTCCTGGCCGGAGTGGTCGCCGCTGCCGGAATTGCTGCCGCTGTCCCGCTGCAGCGGGATCCCCGCCCCTCCGCGATGCTCATCCGCGGACTCTTCTCCGGCGTGGGCAACTTCCCGCTGAAAAAGATCCACCCCCATATTCCCGGGCTCCGAGTGACCGGACACCGGGGCCTGCCGTATTTGGGGTCCGGGGCCAAGCCGACCCTGGACCTGTTCCTGCCGGATGCTCCGGACCGGAAACCGCTGCCGGTGGTGATGTGGATACACGGCGGGGCATGGATTTCCGGCTCCAAGGAAGATGTGGCGCCGTATCTGAGGATCCTCGCCGGGTACGGGTACGCCGTGGTGGGCGTCGGATACTCGATCTCGCCCCAAGTCATCTATCCGGCCGCCGTGAAAGAGCTGAACGCCGCCCTGGGCTTTGTGCGCGAACACGCAGACAAGTACGGGCTCGATCCCCATCGGATTGTCCTGGCCGGTGACTCCGCCGGTGCGCAGCTGGCCGCACAGCTGGCCCTGGCCATCACCAACCCGGAGTACGCCGGCGAGACCGGGGTGGTTCCCGCCGCCGCCCCGGAGCAACTGCGCGGAATCCTGCTGCACTGCGGCGTTTACGACTTTACGTCCGAGGCCCGCTTGACCGGCCCCGTGGGCTGGGGGCTCAAGAAGGCGCTCTGGGCCTACACCGGGTCCAAGGACTGGGCCGCCACCCCCGCCGCGGGGCACATGTCCATTCCGAAGCACGTGGATCACCGCTTTCCGCCCACCTACATTTCCGGCGGAAACGGCGACTACCTGACCAGCACGCAGTCAGTGCCCCTGGCGGACCGGCTGGAGGAAGTGGGGGTGCCGGTGATCCGCCGGTTCTGGCCGAAGGGCTACCGGCCGGCGCTGGGACACGAGTACCAGTTCCAGCTGCACCGGCCCGAGGCCAGGGAGTCGCTGCAGGAAACCGTCGCTTTCCTGGAGGACGTCACCGCAGGCGCGGCGCGGCCTCAGGACCGGACGATGACCACGTCCAGGTTCCGCGGTCCGTGCACGCCTTCCACGCGTTCGAGCTCAATATCGGAGGTGGCGCTGGGCCCGCTGATCCAGGTCAGCGGCCGCGTGCCGTCCAGCCGGCGCAGGGCTTCCGGAAGGATGCCGGCGACGTCGTCGGCTCCCACCACGCAGATGTGATGGTCGGGCACCAGAGTGATGGCGCGGCGGCCCTGGTTGGGACTGCCGTCCAGGATGATCGTGCCGGTTTCGGCCACCGAGACGGCACTGCCGGTGACGACGGCGTCCACCGCGTCCAGCTGCGCCACGCTCAGCGGCGCGGCAGCGTCGTCGGTGCGTCGGCGGCCTGGCGCGGCGGCTTCGGCGGCGGCCAGCCAGCCGGCGTCGATCCCCGCCGGAACCACATAGCTGGCGGCGCCGCTCAGCAGTTCGGCAATCCGCGGCGCCAACCCGGCCCGGTCCACCACCGTGACGCCGGCCTTGTAGTCCACCAGCCGGTCCACCAGCATCTCGATGCGTTCCTCGGCGCTCATGCCGGAGTCCTCGCGGTAGGTCCGCGGAATCTCCGGGACGGCCGGGCTGTCGCGCAGCGCCGACCGCAGCCGCTCCAGGATGTCTGCCCGTGCGCTCATGCCTGATCCTCAGTCTTGGTGATGGTTTGCGCCGCAGCGTCCGCGCCGCCGGCTGCTGATGTTTCGTGCTCCTTGGCCCACCAGTCACGGAAGGACGAGGCCGGCGGGGCCGGAATGTCCCGGCTCTGGGTCCAGCCGGCGGCGATGCCGGGCAGCTTGGTGATCTTCTTCTTCCGGCCGGCGGCGATCCGGCCCAGCGGCAGGCCCTTTTCCAGCAGGCCCAGGTGCTTGCCGGAGGAGAACGCCCAGGAGGCGCCCTTCATCAGCAGGTCCATCTGGGTGGGCAGCTTCTTCTTGCCGCGCTTGCTGTCCACGTCCTCCGCGCGCAGGTGCACCAGGATTTCGGGAATGTTGATCTTCACCGGGCAGGCGTCGTAGCAGGCGCCGCAGAGCGAGGACGCGTACGGCAGGGAGTTGTTCTCCTCGGAGACGATGCCCGTCATCAGCGGTGAGAGGATCGCGCCGATCGGTCCCGGATAGGTGGAGCCGTAGGCATGGCCGCCGGTGCGCTCGTAGACCGGGCACACGTTCATGCAGGCCGAGCAGCGGATGCAGTGCAGCGCCGAGCGGCCCATTTCATCCGCCAGCGCGGCGCTGCGGCCGTTGTCCAGCAGCACCAGGTGCACGTTCTGCGGTCCGTCGCCTTCGGTGACGCCGGTCCACAGGGAGGTGTACGGATTCATCCGCTCGCCCGTGGAGGAGCGCGGCAGCAGCTGCATGAACACCTCAAGGTCCTGCCAGGACGGCAGCAGCTTCTCCACGCCCATCACGGTGATCAGGGTTTCGGGCAGCGTCAGGCACATCCGCCCGTTGCCCTCGGATTCGACGACGGCGAGGGTGCCGGCGTCGGCAATCGCGAAATTGGCGCCGGAGACGGCAACCTTGGCGGAGAGGAACTTGCGGCGCAGGTGCGCCCGCGCAGCCTCGGCCAGCTTGGCGGGGTTGTCGGTGAGGTCCGGATCGACCCCTGGCATTTCGCGCAGGAAGATGTCCCGGACCTGGGTGCGGTTCTTGTGGATGGCCGGCACGAGGATGTGGCTGGGCTTGTCATGGTCGAGCTGGACGATCAGTTCGGCGAGGTCCGTTTCGAACGCGGCGATCCCCTGTTCTTCCAGGTATTCGTTCAGCCCGATTTCCTGGGTGGCCATGGACTTGACCTTGACCACCTCGTCCACGCCCTGCTCCCGGATGAGGTCGCGGACAATTTCGTTGGCCTCGGCTGCGTCGCGGGCCCAGTGGATGATGCCGCCGCGGGCGGTGAAGTTCTTCTCGAACTGCTCCAGCAGTTCGGGCAGCTGGGCCATGACCGCTTCCTTGGTGGCGCTGCCGGCGTTGCGCAGGTCCTCCCAGTCCGGCAGCTCTCCGACCACGCGCAGCCGCTTGTCGCGGATGGTGTGCGTGGCGTGGCCCAGGTTGGCGCGCAGCTGGCTGTTGCCCAGTTCGCGTTTGGCGGCCCGGGGAAAGGGCTCGACGGCGTTGAGGTTGCCCTGCCCGAAGACCGGGAGGGTGGGCATGCCCAGGTACGTGGTGCTCATCGGGAGGCCTTTCCGCCGACCAGGACGTCACCGGTGACGGACACCGGATTGTCCCGAGTGCTGGCAAGGATTTCAGCAAAGTGCAGGGTGGAGACGCCGCTGCCCTGCCGGGACAGCCCGCCGCCGATGTGCATCAGGCAGGAGGCGTCGCCGCCGGAGCACAGGTCAGCGCCGGTGGCCTTGATGTTTGCCGCCTTGTCCTCGAGCATCGCGGTGGAGACGTCGGCGTTTTTCATGGAGAAGGTGCCGCCGAAGCCGCAGCACTGGTCGGCCTGCGGCAGGGGCGCCACGGTGATGCCCTCCACGCTCTGCAGCAGGTTCAGCTGCCGGTCGCCCAACCGCAGCAGGCGCATGCCGTGGCAACTGGGGTGATAGGTGACGTTGTGCGGAAACCAGGACCCCAGCTGCGCGGCGGCATCGGTGACGCCCAGGACGTCGGTGAGCAGTGCGGAGAGCTCGTAGGTCTTGGCGCCAACCGCCTCGGCGCGGGCCGCCAGGTTGGCATCGCCGCAGGACCGGGCGACCATCGGATGCTGGTGCTTGACGGAGGCGACGCAGGAGCCCGAAGGTGCGACGGCGACGTCGTACTCCTGGGACTCGAAGGCCTCGATGTGGTTGCGGACCACCGGCACGGCTTCGGGCAGGTAGCCGGAGTTCACATGCATCTGCCCGCAGCAGGCCTGACCGGAGGGGAACACGACTTCGTGGCCCAGCCGCTCCAGAATGTCCACGGTGGCCCGGGCGGTGCGCGGATACATGGCATCCACGATGCAGGTGGCGAATAGAGCGATTCTCATGGCTGCCTTTCAGCGGGGCGACACCCCGTACGTGTGGTCTGACCATAGTAGAACATGTTGGGCCTGTCACATCCGGGCCCTCGGTGCTGGTGACTACCATCACAGAAATCGGAGTTCTGCGCTAGACTCGCCAATGGTCTGACCACTGTGGCCTGACCATGCCCTGTCCAGAACTACGCGGAGGACCCAGTGGAGTCATTCATCCCCAGCACCGATCCAGTGCTCGATAGTGTTGCCGTTTCGGCGTTGGTGGCCCTGGTGCCACTGCTGACCTTCTTTGTGCTGCTGGCCTACGTCAAGGTCAAGGCCCACCTCGCGGGCGGAATCGCCCTGCTGGTGGCCCTCGCCGTCGCCGTCTTCGCCTACCAGATGCCGGCCGGACTGGCGGCGCTCTCCGCCACCCAGGGTGCCGTCTTCGGCGCGTTCCCGGTGCTGTGGATCGTCATCATGGCCATCTGGCTCTACCAGATCACCGTGCTCAGCGGCCGGTTCGAGGACCTGCGCCGGGTGTTCGACGTGATCGGCGGCGGGGATGTGCGCGTGCAGGCCATCCTGGTCGCCTTCTGCTTCGGCGGCCTGCTGGAAGCCCTGGCCGGATTCGGCGCACCGGTGGCCATTACCGCCACCATGCTGGTGGCCCTGGGCATCAAGCCGCTCAAGGCAGCCGCCGCCGTGCTGGTGGCCAACACCGCCCCCGTGGCCTTTGGCGCCATGGCCATTCCGATCACCACCGCAGCCTCGCTGACCGGTCTGGACGCCGACCACATCGGCACCATCGTGGGCCGCCAGGCACCGCTGCTGGCCATCTTCGTCCCGCTAA
This sequence comes from Arthrobacter sp. zg.Y820, assembly GCF_030125555.1. NCBI lineage: Bacteria > Bacillati > Actinomycetota > Actinomycetes > Micrococcales > Micrococcaceae > Arthrobacter > Arthrobacter sp. zg.Y820. The sequence continues at coordinate 172,668 of NZ_JASKLX010000001.1, read as the reverse complement.
TCCTGGTCTTCATCCTCGACGGCCGCCGCGGCGTGCGGGACACCTGGCCCGCCGCCGTCATTACCGGCGTCGCGTTTGCCACGGCCCAGGTCCTCTGCTCGACCTTCTTCTCCTACGAACTCACCGACATCGTGGCAGCCCTGGCCGGCCTCGGTGCTGCCGTCGTCTTCCTGCGGTTCTGGCAGCCCCGCGGCCGGGAAGCCGCCCGCGAGCGCATGGGCCTGCCCGCCCTCGCCGCCTCGGTCACCGGCTCGGTCACCGGATCGGCCGGCTCGCAGTCCGGCGCCGGCCGCGGTGCCGCCGCTGCGGTTCGGGACGGCAACTCCCTCACCCGCTCCCGCACGCTGCTGGCCCTGTTCCCCTACTTCCTGGTGATCCTGATTTTCGGCATCGCCAAGCTGTGGAAGTGGGGCGCGGACATTCCCGCCCTCCTGGCCTCCACCGACATCAAGGTTCCGTGGCCCTGGCTGCACGACCGGCTCCTGGATGCCTCCGGCGAGCCCGTCTCCTCCACCATCTACACGTTCAACTGGCTTTCCAGCCCCGGAACGCTGCTGCTGTTCACCGGCCTGATCGTGAGCGCGGTCTACGCCAAGTACGACGACGGCGGCCGGTACGTCATGAGCGTGGGCAACGGTGTGGCCGAGATCTTCCGGACCATCTGGAACATGCGCTGGGCCGGACTGACCATCCTCTCCGTGCTGTCCCTGGCCTACGTCATGAACTTCTCCGGACAGACCGTGGCCATCGGCACCTGGCTGGCCGGCACCGGAGCGTTCTTCGCGTTCCTCTCCCCCGTGCTGGGCTGGATCGGCACCGCCGTCACCGGTTCCGACACTTCCGCCAACGCCCTCTTCGCCCGCCTGCAGCAGACCGCCGGCATCGAAGCCGGAATTGATCCGAACCTGCTGGTGGCTGCCAACACCTCCGGCGGCGTCGTGGGCAAGCTGATCAGCCCGCAGAACCTCGCCATCGCCGTGACCGCCGTGAAGCTGGACGGCCAGGAATCGGTGCTGCTGCGCAAGGTCGTCGGCTGGAGCCTGGGCCTGCTGCTGGTGCTGTGCACCCTGGTGTACCTGCAGTCCACGCCGATCCTGGGCTGGATGCTGCCGTAGGTCCTGCCGGCTCCGCCGCTTTCTGGGGATCTGCTGCCGTTTTGGAATCTGCTGCCGCTGCGGACCGGCGGCAGATTCCCCAACCGGACGATTCACCCCGGTGCGGCCGATTTTCCGGGGTTATCCCCGCGGAAAACGGCGCCCGCCCGATTCTGGTGGCGGCCGCTGCCCCACGGCGATGGTGGCGGCCGGCGTCCCTCGGCGGTGGCGGCGGCCGGCGCGCATCCTTCGTGCAGATAATGCAGTCTGGCGAAATCTCTCGTGCAGATCAGGGCCTCCTTTCTCCGAAATGACTCCTTTTCAATGCATTATCTGCACGAGAGACTCCGGCGGAGCCCCGGTCAGTGCATTATCTGCACGAGAGATCCAGTACAAGCGCGAGGGCCGGGTTCTGGAGATGATGGCGCAAGGTTCGCCGGCGAGCGGAAGGCACCCGGACGATTCACCCCGAGGTGGCCGATTTTCCGCAGCTCCTCGGCTCCGCCGGTGCCAGCATGACTGAAGGAGCGCACCCGGCCGCCCTGCCGCATCGGCGTCCCGGCACCGGCACCGACACCCCGGCACCCCACCGCATCGGCGCATGGCAGGATGGAGCGGTGACAGAGCACCCGCGCCGCAGCTACGACCTGCTGCTGGAAAACATTGAAGCCGACCTCCGCTCCGGCGCCATCGCACTGGGCGACCAGCTGCCCGGCGAGCGGACGCTGGCCGAAACCTACGGCATTTCCCGTGCCTCCGTCCGGGAAGGCATCCGCATCCTGGACGCCATGGGCGTACTGAGGTCCTCCTCCGGGTCCGGGCCGAAGTCCGGCGCCATCATCATCTCCGAACCTTCGGCTGGGTTGTCCTCCGCCCTGCGCCTGCACATGGCCAGCAGCCGGCTGCCGGTGGCGGACATCGTGCAGACCCGTGTCCTGCTGGAAACCTGGGCGGCCACCACCGCCGCCGCCCGGCCGCCGTCGGAGGCCGCGGACGCCGCATTGGCCCGGGCCGCCGCACTGCTGGAGGCCATGGATGCCCCGGATATTGAGCGCGAAGCCTTCCACCTGCTGGACGCCCAGTTCCATGTGGAGCTCAGCTCGCTGGCCGGCAACGCCGTCATCGAAACCATGATGGCGTCCCTGAGCGGAGCCATCAGCGGTTACGTCAAGAACGCCGTCGACGGCATGGAAAACTGGCCCGCCGTCATGACCCAGCTGCAGGCCCAGCACCACGGCATCCACGAGGCGGTGGCAAACCGCCGGGGCGACGACGCCGCCCGCCTGCTGCGCGAGCACATCGAGTGGTTCTATGCGCAGATTCCCGACGAGGACTCCGCTGACGAAAAATCCGCCGGCTCCGCCTAGCTCCGACCCGCTGCAAACCGGCCGCCGGCCCCACCCAGGCGCAGCCGCTCCGACCCGGCTCCAACGCACCTAAAACTGGTAAGCAGCCTGATAAAATCTCGGTCATCACAAAGCACCGACGAACAGGAGAAGTCCTTGTCCACTTCCAGCCAGGACACGGTTTCCACCGAAACTGCTGAGCGCATTGCCGAGCGCATCCAGGGCACCGGCGTGACCATCGGGGTTTCGGAATCCCTGACCAGCGGGATGCTGGCCTCGTTCCTGGGGGCCGCGCCGTCGTCGTCGGACTGGTTCCTCGGCGGGCTCACCGCCTACGCCACCTCCGTTAAGCGCACGGTCCTGGGCGTGACGGCCGAGGCAGTGGTGTCGGAGGAATCGGCGGCCCAGATGGCCGCGGGCACGGCCAAGCTGCTGGACGCCGACCTGGTCCTGGCGGTCACCGGCTCCGGCGGCCCCGAACCGCAGGACGACCAGGAGCCCGGCACCGTCTTTTTCGGCCTGACCGCCGCCAACCAGGAGCACCCCGACGTCATTGAACGGTTCTTCGAGGGGGATCCGGAAACCGTCATCCACTCCACCGTGGCCGCCGCGCTCGAGCTGCTGGAGGAGCGGCTGGAAAAGCTGCTGGCGGACCGCGGGATCCGGTAGCCGCGCTACTCGGGTAAGTCCTCCAAATCCGGCTGAAGGAGCTGCATCGCCCCTTCATGTGGTCTGACCAACTTTCGCCGGGGCGTGATCAGGCCTACATTTGGAGGCGGAGCACCGCAGCTCCCTGGAACGGTTGGATCGAAAAATGAACCTTCACACGGAAGCCCCCGTCCCGTCAGCGACCTCCGTCGCCGACCTCGGCACCGAACACATCAGCACCCGGGAAATCGACCGGCGCAAAATGGCGCACGACGCTTCCCACTATCTGATGATCCCTGAGGCCGTGGCGACGCCGCGCACGGCGGAGGAGGTCGCCGCCCTGCTGAGCCGCAGCCGGAAGCTGGGCATCCCTGCCACCTTCCGCTCCGGCGGCACCTCCCTCTCCGGCCAAAGCCAGAGCGACAGCCTCCTGATCGATACCCGCCAGCACTTCCGCGGCATCGAGGTGCTCGACGGCGGTGCCCGGGTCCGCGTGCAGCCCGGAGCCACGGTGCGCGCCGTGAACTCCCGGCTGGCCGCGCACGGCTACAAGCTCGGGCCCGATCCGGCGTCGGAAATCGCCTGCACCATCGGCGGCGTCGTCGCCAACAATTCCTCCGGCATGGCCTGCGGCACCGAGTTCAACACCTACCAGACCATCGAGTCCATGGCCCTGGTCCTGCCCTCTGGCACGGTCCTCGATACGGCAGCGCCCGACGCCGAAACCAAGCTGCGCACCCTGGAACCGGCGCTCGTCGAGGGGCTGCTGCGGCTGCGCGGCCGGATCGTTGCCAACCCGCATTCAGTGGCCACCATCGAGCGGCTGTTCTCCATGAAGAACACCATGGGCTACGGGCTCAACTCCTTCCTGGACTACGAGAGCCCGCTGGACATCCTCACCCATCTGATGGTCGGCAGCGAAGGCACGCTGGGCTTCGTGGCCGAAGCGACGTTCCGGACGGTTCCGGCGCTGCCCAAGGTGGCCACCGGGCTGATGTTTTTTGACTCGCTGGACCGCGCCGCCAGCGCCCTGCCGGAACTGGTCGCCTCCGGACTGGCCACGATTGAGCTGATGGATTCGACGTCGCTGCGCGTGGCCGCCGCCGACCCGACCGCTCCCCCGGAGCTGCGCGAGCTGCAGATCTCCGACCACGCCGCCCTCCTGGTGGAGCACCAGGCCCGCACCGCCGAGGAGCTGGCGGAGAAGCGGGAGAACTCGCGGGCACTCTATGAGTCCCTTCCCTTGGCCGCCCCGTTCGCCATGACGTCGGTCGCGAAGGACCGGGCCGCCATGTGGCACCTGCGCAAGGGCCTGTACACCACGGTGGCCGGCGCCCGCCCGTCCGGAACCAATGCCCTGCTCGAGGACATCGTGGTGCCGGTCCCCTCCCTGGCGGCCACCTGCGGGGAGCTGTCCCGGCTCTTCACCGAACACCACTACCGCGATTCGGTCATCTTCGGCCACGCCAAGGACGGCAACGTCCACTTCATGCTCAACGAACGCTTCGACGATCCGGTGGAGCTTGCCCGCTATCAGGCGTTCACCGAGGAAATGGTTGACCTGGTGCTGGGCAACGGCGGCTCGCTCAAGGCCGAGCACGGCACCGGCCGGATCATGGCCGCATTTGTCCGCCGCCAGTACGGCGATGAACTGTACGCGGTGATGTGCGAGCTCAAGTCCCTGGTCGATCCGCCGAATCTGCTCAACCCCGGCGTGCTCATCAATGAAGACCCGCTGGCCTACATCGAGAACCTCAAGGTGGCGCCCACGGTGGAGGCGGAAGTGGACCGCTGCGTGGAGTGCGGCTACTGCGAACCGGTCTGTCCCAGCAAGGACCTGACCACCACTCCGCGCCAGCGGATTGTCCTGCGCCGCGAGATCGCCGCCGCCGAAGCCCGCGGCGACGCGGCCCTGGCCAAGGAGCTGCGCAAGGACTACGACTACGACGGCGTCCAGACCTGCGCCGTCGACGGCATGTGCGTCACCGCCTGCCCGGTCCTGATCAACACCGGAGACCTGGTCCGCCGGCTGCGCAAGGAGGACGCCAATCCCGTCGCCGACATCGGCTGGAAGACCGCTGCCGAGCACTGGTCCACGGTGACCGTGGCCGGCGGCAAGGCCCTCAGCCTGGCCAAGGCGATGCCGCCGCTGCTGCCCAAGGCGGCCACCGCCGTCGCGCGCGCCGTTGCCGGCAGCGATACCGTTCCGGCCTACGCCACGGTGCTGCCGGCCGGCGGTTCAAAGCGGCGGCCGCTGGAGGATCCGGCCGCTGTGGCCGTGTATTTCCCTGCCTGCATCGGCACCATGTTTGGTCCGGCCGGCACCGGCGACGGCGTGTCCGCAGCCTTCCTGGAACTGTGCGGCCGCGCCGGGGTGGGCGTGCGCATCCCGAACGGCATCGGCGAGCTGTGCTGCGGAACGCCCTGGAAGTCCAAGGGTTTCGCCAAGGGCTACTCGGTGATGACCGAACGCGTGCTGGCCAACCTGTGGGAAGCCACCGGCGGCGGGGCACTGCCGGTGGTCTGCGACGCCGCGTCCTGCACGGAGGGTCTGGACACCATGAAGCGGCTGGCCGGGGAAAGCCCGGATTACCCGGGGCTGCAGTTCGTCGATTCGGTCGAGTTCGTGCGGGACGCGGTGCTGCCGCAGCTGGCCGTGACGGCGAAGCTGCCGTCGATGGCACTGCATCCCACCTGCTCGTCCACCCAGCTTGGCGCCAACGAGGCGCTGCACGCCGTGGCCGATGCGGTGGCGGACGAGGTGTTCGTGCCGCAGAGCTGGGGCTGCTGCGCGTTTGCCGGCGACCGCGGGCTGCTGCATCCGGAGCTGACGGACTCGGCCACCGACCGGCAGGCGGCGGAAATCAACGAGCGCGAGTTCGCTGCCTACGCCTCGGTGAACCGGACCTGCGAGATCGGCATGTCCAAGGCCACCGGCCACACCTACCGGCACGTGCTCGAGTATCTGGCGGAGGCGACGCGGTAGGTGCGGGGACTGCTGCTCCGCGCACGGGTTGAGCCTGAACGGAGCCGGCAACGAAGGCACTGTACGGTGGATTCAATATTGACCCGATGTCATGCAGCCAAGTTCAGCCTGCTTAGTGTCCGATACGGCCTCTCCATGCCTTGGGAGTGTCACACGTCGCAGTTTGACACTACGAACATAGGATGTTTAGCTCGTGATATCGATCACGTTCCGGCACCTTCGAGCCGGCTGACTTGTTAGGCAGGCACAGTTCTTGAGCACCATCACCCGCGTGGATATCCAGGACATCCGATTCCCGACGTCGCAGGACCTGGACGGCTCCGATGCAATGAACCCGGACCCGGACTACTCCGCCGCCTACCTCAGCATCGGGACAGACTCCGATGACGGCCTGACCGGAAACGGATTCGTCTTCACGATCGGCCGCGGCAATGACGTCCAGGCCGCCGGAATCACTGCCCTTGCCGGCTACCTCACCGGCCGCAACGTTGAAGAGACGCTGGCAGACCTCGGCGGTTTCTGGAAGACACTTGTCCACGATTCACAGTTGCGCTGGCTCGGACCGGAAAAGGGCGTGATGCACATGGCAATCGGTGCGGTCATCAACGCACTGTGGGATCTGCGGGCCAAGCGCGAAGGCAAGCCCCTGTGGCTTCTGTTAGCCGAAATGAGCCCGGAGGAAATCGTGGGCCTGGTGGACTTCCGCTACCTCACCGATGCCCTGACTCCTGCCGAAGCCCTCGACATCCTCAGGCGAGCCGAGCCGGGCCGGCAGGAACGCATCAGCACCCTCAAGCGGGTCGGTTACGAGGCATACACCACCACGCCCGGCTGGCTGGGCTACTCCGACGAGAAGCTCACCCGTCTGTGCCGGGAAGCAATGGCTGACGGCTTCGAACAAATCAAGCTCAAAGTCGGCGCCGACCTCGACGACGACATCCGCCGCCTGCGGGTGGCGCGCGAGGTCTGCGGTCCGGACTTCCGGATTGCAGTGGACGCCAACCAGCGCTGGGACGTGGACCAGGCCATCGAATGGATGGCTCATCTGGCCCCCTTCAATCCAGCCTGGATCGAGGAGCCCACCAGCCCCGACGACGTCCTGGGCCACGCAGCCATCGCCCGGGCCATCGCCCCGATCCCGGTTGCCACCGGAGAACATGTGCAGAACCGCGTGATCTTCAAGCAGATGCTGCAGGCCGGTTCCCTGCAGGTGCTCCAGATCGATGCATCCCGCGTTGCCGGCGTTAACGAGAACATCGCCATCCTGCTGCTCGCGGCCAAATTCGGAGTCCCGGTCTGCCCTCACGCCGGAGGAGTGGGGCTTTGCGAAGCAGTCCAGCACCTCTCCATGTTCGACTATGTGTCAGTCTCCGGTGCCATGGACGGCCGGATGATCGAGTTCGTCGACCACCTGCACGAGCACTTCACCGTTCCGGTCGACGTGCGTGCCGGCCGCTACTGGCCGCCGGCAGCACCCGGTGCCGGAATGGAAATGATCCAGTCCTCCGTGGCCGGCTACCTCTACCCCACCGGCTCCGTCTGGTCCTAAGGTCCCAGCCGACCCCGCCCCGGCGTCCGCCTCGGCCCCACGTTAGTTCCGCTCGTTCTTCCCTGCCTTTTTCAGCCTCATAGAAGAGACCTTTGATGATCCAGGATCCAGACCAGCTTCACCAGCGCGACCACAGCAAGGAAACCATCCCCAAAGCGGTGGTCTTCATCGCCGTCCTTGCCGGGTTTTCAGGCCTGCTGTACGGCTACGACTCCGGCGCCATATCCGGTGCCCTGCCCCTGTTGATCAACGACTTCGGAATCGACGCCGGAACCCAGGGTCTGGTTACCTCGCTGCTGCTCTGGGGAGCGCTGCCCGCGATCATCGGCGCCACGCTCGCCGCCCGCCGGTTCGACCGTCGCCATCTGCTGCTGGTCGCCGCGGTGATCTTCGTCGTCGGCTCCGTTGCCTGCGCCCTGGCTCCGAACATCACGGTCCTGATGTACGCCCGGTTCTTCCTGGGCTTGGCTGTGGGCATCGCCAACATGTTCGGCCTGATCTATCTGGCCGAACTCGCCCCGACCCGCATTCGGGGACTGCTGACCGCTTTGTACCAGCTCTCCGTCAACGTCGGCATCCTGTGCGCCTACATCGCAGGCGACGCGCTGCAGGCCTCCGGCAGTTGGCAGTGGATCCTCGGAGCCGGCGCTTTTCCTGCCATCATCTTCCTGGTCGGCATGTACCTCAGCCCGGCCAGCCCCCGCTGGCTGATCATGCGCGGCCGCCGCGAGGAAGCCCTCACCGTCCTGACCAAGCTGCGGGCCACCCGCGAACTCGCCGCGGCTGAAGTCGCCGAGATCGAAGGCAGCCTGCAGAACCAGGGCGCCGGCGTCGGGCAGCTTTTCCGCTCGGCCCGGCCGGCAATGACGGTCCTGTTCATCCTTACCTTCTTCCAGGTCTTCACCGGCATCAACGCGGTGGTCTACTACGCGCCGATCATCTTCGCTGACATTGAATCGATGGGCGAAAACGCCGGCATGATCGCCAACTACGGCGTCGGCATCGCCCTGGTGGTCTCCACCGCCATCTCGCTGCCGCTGATTGACCGGCTGGGCCGGGTCAAGATGCTGGCCGTGAGCATGGCCGGCCAGGCTGTGGCCATGGTGGTGCTCTGGCTTTTCCCGGATATGGGCTTTGTCAGCATTGCCGCCGTCTTCGTGTACACCTTTGCCTTCGGCTTCGGTCTCGGTCCGGTGTTCTGGCTGTACATCCCCGAGGTGCTCCCGCTGCGGATGCGTGCCATTGGCATGGGCGTTATCACCTTCACGCAATACCTCTTCAACGCCGTGTTTGCTTCGGCTTTCCCGGTGGCCATGGAGCGCTTCGGTCCGGTCGTGTTCCTGCTCTTCGCGGTCCTTTCGGCTGCCGGCTTCTTCTATGTGGTGCGCCGCGTCCCGGAAACCTCAGGAAAGTCCCTGGAGGAGATCGAGGAGTACTGGCGCGTGGAGGAAGACCGGAAACTGGCCGCCGCCGGCTGATTCGATCCTCCTGCCTCACCGGTCCAGCTAAAGGAAAAACCCATGCTCAGCTTCGAACTCACCCACCCCGACCTGCTGCAGGCGCTGGCGTCGTCCGGCCACGGCACCAAAGTGCTCATCGCCGACGGCAACTATCCCCACAACACCGGCGCCCCCGCGTCCGCCCGGCGCATCGCCCTGAATTTGCGTCCCGGCCTGCTCACCGTGGACCAGATTCTGGAAGTCCTGGCGGTCAGCAGTCCGATTGAGTCAGCGGAAATCATGACCGACGACGACGGCGCCTGGGCACCGTGCGTCGGCGGCTACCGGGCCCTCCTGGGGCGGGAGGTTCCGGTGCTCGGCCACGAGCGGCACGCGTTTTACGAGGCCGCCCGGGGATCCGACGTCGGCGTGGTGATCGCCAGCGGGGACCAGCGACAGTACGCCAATCTGCTCCTGACCATCGGCGTGCGGACAACCGGCTCCTCGCTGCCGGGAGCCTAGCGTGCGGATCACGGACACCCACGTCCATTTCTGGGATCCGCGGCGGTTTTCCTACCCATGGCTGGAGGACCGTCCGGTCCTGAACGTCCCCCGTCTGGCCGCCGATCTGTGCCCAGGGCTGGACGCGGACATGTCGCCGGTGCGGAAAATAGTGCTCGTTGAAGCCGGCTGTCGTTCCGATCAGGCCGTGGACGAAACCCTGTGGCTGCAGGACCAGGCCCGGCGGGATCCCCGGATCGGTGCGGTCGTGGCGGCAGTGACGCTGGAGGACGACACCCGCCTGTCCACGGAGCTGGACCGGCTAAGCCGGATTCCGCTGGTGCGCGGCGTCCGGCGTAATTTCCAGTCGCTGGAACCCGGTGCCCTCGTTGCACCGGCCATGATTGCCGGTGCAAGGGCAGTGGCCGCTGCCGGATTGGTTTTTGATGCCACCGTTCGCTCAGGTCAGCTCCCGGAGCTGGAAGCCTTCGCCCGGCAGGTTCCCGAACTGACCATTGTGCTGGACCATCTGGGCAAGCCCCCGGTGGCTTCCGGCGTCGTCGGACCCTGGGCGCGGGACCTGCAGCGGCTGGCGGACTGCCCCAATGTGACGGTCAAAATTTCGGGACTTGCGCCGGAGGCCGCTCCGGAGAGACCGCTCGAAGCACAGATACGACCGTTCCTGGCCGCGGCCCTGGAGATCGCGGACCCGGGCCGGCTGCTCTTGGGCAGTGACTGGCCGGTGTCCACGGCCCGGGCACCGCGGGACACCTATGCGAGCTGGTGGACCTTGCTGCTGGAGGATACGCTCTGCGTGCTCAGCGCACCGGACCGCGAAGCTGTTGCCGAAGGCAACGCCGAACGGATTTACATGAAAGCAGGAACAACGCATGAGTGAAAACCAAACCGTGGAGCGCATCCGGAGCACCGGCGCGCTGGGCTTCGGCGCAGCCCCCATCGGCAACCTCTACCGTGCCGTACCAGACGCCGAGGCTCTGGACGCCGTCGAAACAGCGTGGCAGCAGGGCATCCGGCACTTCGACACCGCACCCCACTATGGCCTGGGACTGGCTGAACGCCGGCTTGGGCAGGTGCTGTCCGGAAAACCCCGGGACAGCTATCTGCTATCCAGCAAGGTGGGGCGGCTGCTTCGCCCCAACCCGGCACCCGGGGGCAGGGACACGGAGGGCTTTGACGTACCCGATGACCTCACCCGGATCTATGACTACACCCGCGACGGAGTGCTGCGCTCCATTGAGGAGAGCCTGGTCCGGCTGAACACGGACCGCTTGGACGTGGTGTACATCCACGACCCGGACGAACACTGGGACGAGGCAGTGGCCGGCGCCGTTCCTGCCCTGTCAGAGCTTCGGGACCAGGGCGTGATCGGTGCCTACGGCGCCGGGATGAACCAGTCGGCGATGCTGGAACGCTTTGTCCGGGAGACCGACGTCGACGTCGTCATGCTTGCGGGCCGCTACACGCTGCTGGAACAGGCCGCCGCCGGGAACCTGATAAGCGCCTGCCGCGAGCGCGGGGTGGGCATTGTGGACGTGGGCGTTTTCAACTCCGGGCTGCTGTCCAAGGACCGGCCGGCCCCCGACGCCACTTACAACTACGCCCCCGCGCCGCCGGAGATGTTGGAGCGTGCCAATGCCCTGGCCGATCTGGCGGAGAAGCACGACACCACGCTTCCCGCAGTTGCCCTCGCCTTCCCTTATCGGGAACCGGCGGTGGCCGCCATCGTCCTGGGCATGCGCACGGCGGAACAGGTGGAACAAAATGTTGCCCTGAGCGGCGCCGCCATCCCCGAACAATTCTGGGCCGATGCAGCCGCCCTCGGTTTCATCCGCTGACCAAAACCTGCCCACACACCACCGGCTGAACCAACGCACCATCGATCGAACAGGAACCTTATGGAATTCATGCGCATCGGGCCCAAGGGCTCGGAAACCCCCGTTGTCGTGGAGAACGGCACCTCCTACTCGCTGGCCGGCATTGTCGCGGACATCGATCCCGACTTCTGGTCCGAGGGCCCGGCGCGGGTGGCCCAAGCTCTCGCGGCCGGCGAGCTGACCGCCGTCAACCCGGCCGGGCAGCGGATCGGCGCTCCGGTCGCCCGTCCCTCGGCGATCATCTGCATCGGTCAGAACTACGCCGCGCACGCCGCGGAATCCGGTGCGCAGCCGCCGACGCACCCGATTGTCTTCCTCAAGACGCCGAACACGCTGACCGGGCCCTACGACGCCGTGGGCATCCCGCCGGCCTCGGAAAAAACCGACTGGGAAGTGGAACTGGCCATCGTCATCGGCAAGCCCGCCGCTTACCTGCAGTCCGATGCCGAGGCCGCTGACGCCATCGGCGGGTACATGACGGTGAACGACCTTTCGGAGCGGAGCTACCAGATGGACGTCTCCGGCGGTCAGTGGAGCAAGGGCAAATGCGTGAAGGATTTCCTGCCCGCCGGACCGGTGCTCCGCACAGCCGACAGCATTGATCCCGCGGACCTGCGGCTGCGCAGTTGGGTCAATGGGGAGCCGCGGCAGGACTCGTCCACCCGGGACATGATCTTCTCCGTGACGGATATCGTCCGCGACCTCTCCCAGTACATGCAACTCGAGCCGGGCGACATCATCTGCACCGGCACCCCGGAGGGCGTTGCCTTCTCCGGACGCTTCCCTTACCTGCAGGCCGGGGACGTCACCGAGATTGAAATCGAGGGGCTGGGCAAACAGCGCCAGGAGTACAACCGGATTGAGGCGGGCAAGTAATGGCAGCGGAATTTGAGGGACTGGCAGCGATCGTCACCGGCGGAGCCTCCGGCATCGGGGCAGCAACGGTGCAGCGCTTGCTGGAGTCGGGTGCAAAGGTTGGCGTCCTGGACCTGCGTCCGGAACAGGCGCCCGCAGGGGCGGTGGGAATCCGCTGCGACGTCGGGGATTCCGATTCCGTGCGCTCCGCCGTCGCCGAGGCCGCCCGGGTGCTGGGAGGCATCGACGTCGTCGTCAATAACGCGGGCATTGGCGCCCAGGGCGACGTCGCGGCGAATGACGACGACGAATGGGCCCGCGTTCTGAACGTGAACGTGCTGTCCGTGGCCCGGGTATCCCGTGAGGCGCTGCCCTACCTGCGCGAATCAGCGCATGCTGCGATTGTGAACACCTCCTCGATTGCCGCTGCAGCCGGGCTGCCAGAGCGGGTACTGTATTCCGCGAGTAAGGGTGCCATCCGCTCCATGACGCTGGCGATGGCCGCCGACCACATCCGCGAAGGGATCCGGGTGAACTGCGTCAGCCCCGGCACGGCCAACACTCCGTGGATCGGGGGGCTGCTGAGCAAAGCCGCTGATCCCGAGGCGGAGCGGACAGCACTGAACGCCCGCCAGCCGCACGGCCGGATGGTGGAGCCCGAAGAGGTCGCCGAGGCGATCTGTTACCTGGCCAGTCCTCGGAACAAGTCCACCGCAGGCGTTTGCCTGGCGGTCGACGGTGGCATGGACGGTCTGCGGCTGAGGCCCGTCGGCGCGTAGCCTCACCCCTCAAGACGTAAAAACGGGAAGGTCCGGTGCGCGCACCGGACCTTCCCGTTTGACCAGCCCGACTTACGCGGCTGGCGTCTGTCAGCCGAGCGCCTCCTTGACCCACTGTTCCACGCCGCTCACGTGCAGCATGGTGGCGGCGCGCGCCAATTCTGCGTCCCCCGACCGCAGGGCCGCGACGATGCTCCTGTGCTCCGCCAGAGTGCGTTCCACCGCGCCCTGCTCTGTGAGGCCGCGCCAGATCCGTGCCCGGACCGTTCGACTGTTCAGGCCTGAAAGCAGCCCGCAGAGGTAGCCGTTGCCCGCGGCGTCGGCAATGCTCTCGTGGAACCGCAGGTCATGCTCGATGAGGTCATCCACGGATCCCGCGTCCACGCCTGCGATGTCCGCCTCCAATCCGGCCAGCTCCGCTTGGGTGATCCGTCTGGCCGCCATGCCTGCAGCCGAGGATTCCAGGATGCGCCGGACTTCGAAGAGCTCCACCAGCGAGGTGTCCGAATGCAGGTCCACCATGAACGCGGTGGATTCCTGCAGCAGCCGAGGCTCAAGGCTGGTGACGTATGTGCCGTCGCCTCGCCGGACGTCCAATACCCGGACGGCTTCCAACGCCTTGACCGCTTCCCGCAGCGAGTTGCGGGACAGACCCAATTGCTCGCTGAGTTCCTTCTCGGGCGGCAGCCGGTCCCCCGGGGACAGCTCTCCGCCGATGATCATGTCCTTGATCTTGGTTATCGCGTCATCCGTAAGGGCCATCCCTCGATCCTAGTCGGGGGCGGGTGGGCTGCCTCCCTGCCCGTAACACTGCAAAGAGTCCCCGTCAGGAGGAGTCCGACGGCAGCGCCGGGGCGATTTCCGGAAGCTCCTGCAGCGACCATTGGTTGCCGTCCGGATCGCTGAAGTAGACGAACGTGCCCCAGTCCAGCGGCGCAATGTCGCTGGCCTCAATGCCGTGGTCCACCAGGTGCTGCCGCGCCTCGGCGGCGTTGGGCACCACGATCTGGATCCGCTGGGTTCCGGGCACCATGTCCGTTGTCCCCGGACCGATCACCACCGAACACGCAGATCCCGGCGGCGTCAGCTGCACAAACCGCAGTTCCGGACTAATGCGTTCGTCGTAGTCAGCGTTGAATCCCACTTGGTCCACGTAGAACGCCTTGGAGGCATCCACGTTGGAGACCGGCACGGGTACCAGCTCAATTTTCCAGTCCATGGCATCCACGGTAGAACCGCCGACGACGGCGGGGAACGGTGCCGCGGTCAGATACGGTCCGCGACCGCTCCGGAAACCTCCGCGAGAGGAGGGAGGGAGGGAGGGAGGGAGGGAGGGAGGGAGGGAGGGAGGGAACGAAACCTCAGTGTGCTGAGGAATAAGCCCGCGGCAGCCCGTGTTGCCGCCTATATGACAGAGCAGAGCGTAACCCCCGTCCCCCTGACCATTGATCTCAAGGACCTGGGCACGGTCCGCCGTCTTGGCTTCGGCGCCATGCGCATCGTGGGCCCCGGCATCTGGGGCGAGCCCGAAAGCCGCGGCACCGCCGTCGACGTCGTCCGCCGGGCCGTGGAGCTGGGTGTTGACTTCATCGACACCGCCGATTCCTACGGCCCCAACGTCAGCGAGGAGATCATCGCCGAGGCGCTGTATCCGTATCCCGACGGCGTTCGCATCGCCACCAAGGCCGGCTTTGCCCGCACCGGACCTGACGTCTGGGTGCCCCTGGGCCGCCCGGAGTACCTGCGCCAGCAGGTCGAACTGAGCCTGCGCAAGCTCAAGGTGGATTCCCTGGATCTGTTCCAGCTGCACCGCATCGACCCCGAGGTTCCGGCCGAAGAGCAGTTCGCCGTGATGCGCGACCTGCAGCAGGAAGGCAAGATCAAGGCCCTGGGCCTGTCCCAGGTTTCGGTGGAGCAGCTCAAGGCCGCCGACAAGTACTTCACCGTCTCCACTGTGCAGAACCGCTACAACCTCACCGACCGCTCCTCCGAGGACGTGCTGGAATACGCCGAGGCCAACGGCATCGGCTTCATTCCGTGGGCTCCGATCTCCGCCGGCGAACTGGCCCAGCCGGGCGGCCCCGTGGCCGAAGCCGCGCAGCGCCTGAACGCCACCGATTCCCAGGTGGCCCTGGCCTGGCTGCTGCGCCGCTCCCCCGTGATCATGCCGATCCCGGGCACCGGCTCCATCAAGCACCTCGAGGAAAACCTCGCCGCCGCGGACCTGGTGCTCGACGACGCCACGTACGCCGAGCTCGACGCCGCCAGCAAGAGCGCTTCCGGCAAGTAGGCACCCGCCGCGGCAGCGCACCACCCGCCCGGCACACGCACCACCATTTCCCCACCTTCCCCCACTTTTCCCCCACCGAAGGAGACCTTCCCATGGCTAACATCCTCATGGTCGTTTCAGCAGCCGATTCACTCACGATGAAGGACGGCAGCGAGCATCCCACCGGCTACTGGGCCGAGGAACTCGTGGAATCCCACCGCGTCCTGCGTGAAGCCGGCCACACCGTCCGCATCGCCACCCCGAACGGCGTCAAGCCCACCGTTGACCAGGTCAGCCTGGACCCGGCGTCCGCCGGCGGCGAGGAAAAGGCCGTGGCCTTCACCAACTACCTCTCGTTCATCGACGCCGAGCTCTCCGCTCCGCTGACCCTGGCTGACGCGGATCCGGCGGAGTACGACGCCGTGATCATGCCGGGCGGGCACGGCCCCATGTCCGACCTGGCCTCCGACAAGGACCTGGGCCGGATTCTGATTGCAGCCGACACCGACGGAAAGATCATCGCTCCGTTCTGTCACGGCCCGGCAGGCTTGCTGAGCGCCGAGACGGAGAACGGCGACTTCGTTTTTGCCGGCCGCAAGATGACCGTCTTCACCGATGAGGAAGAACTCAATGGCGGCACCGGGGAGAACACCCCCTGGTTCGTCGAGGAAGTGCTGCGCAACAAGGGCGCCGAAGTGGAAACCGGCCCCGCCTGGTCCAGCTTCGTGGTCCGCGACCGGAACCTGATTTCCGGCCAGAACCCGCAGTCCAGCGAAGACGTGGCCAAGGCCGTCCTCGCCGCACTGGCCGAGTAGAAGCCCACTGTGACCGTCCTGATTGCCGGCTGCGGCGATCTGGGCACGGAAGCCGGCCTGCGGTTCGCCGCGGCCGGCTTTTCCGTGCTCGGCTGGCGCCGTTCCCCGGAGAAAATCCCCGCTCCGCTCACCGGCCAGGCCGCCGACCTGACCCGCGGCGAGCTGCCGCGGATTCCTGCCGATACCGGCGTCGTCGTCATCGCCGTGGCCGCCGGCAGCCGCAGTGAATCGGCCTACCGTGCAGCGTATGTGGACGGCACGGCGAACGTCCTGGATGCGCTGGAGCGCGACGGCGTGCGGCCGCGGCGGATCCTGTTCGTCTCCTCCACCGCGGTGTACGGCGACGCCGACGGCGGTGTGGTGGACGAGGAAACGCCGGCCGCCCCGGCGACGGTGACCGGTGCCGTGATCCTCGAGGCCGAGGAACTGCTGCACACGCGCCGGCCAGACGCCGTCGTGCTCCGGCTGTCAGGCATTTACGGGCCGGGCCGCACCCGGCTGATCGATGCCGTCACCGGAGGCACCGCCGTCGTGCCCAACCGGCCGCAGCCGACCAACCGGATCCACCGGGACGACGCCGCGGCGGCCATCGTGCACCTGACCACTGCGGTACCGGATCCCGCGCAGCTGTATGTGGGCGTCGACGACGAGCCGGTGGACCTGGCCGAGGTGCTGCGGTTCCTCGCGGCCGAACTGGCCGCCGAGCTGCCGGACGCGCCGGCGGACTCCAGCACTGAATCCAGCCGCGGCGGAAACCGGAAACTGTCCAACGCCCGGCTGCGCGGCACCGGTTTCGAGTTCGCCTATCCGACGTTCCGGGAAGGGTACCGGGCGGTGCTGGCCGGCGACGGCGTCCGGCACCCCTAGTCTGCCCTAGCCGGCGGCGGACCTAGCCGGCGGCGCTAGTCGGGGCGCTAGCCGGCGACGGAACCCGCGCCGTCCAGCAGCTCCACGAGGGTGCCGGGGAAATCAGTGATGATTGCCTCCACGCCCAGGTTCATGACCCGGGTCATCTCCGGAACGGTATTGACCGTGTAGACCCACAGGCCCAGGCCCGCCGCCCGGATGGCGGCGGCGCCGGACTGGGTCAGGAAGCGGTGCTCGGCCACCACTCCCCGCACACCGCGGCCGGCGAGCTGGGCCAGCAACCGTGCCGACGGAACCCGCCCCGCCAACTGCCACACCGGCAGACCGGGAGCGGCCGCGGCGAAGGTGCGGACAGCTGCCCGGTCAAAGGAGCTGACGGTGACCGGGTGGTGTTCCAGCAGGCGCACCCAGTCCGGTCCGGTCAGCGCGGCGGCGAGGGCGGTCTCCACGCCGGGTGAGTCCTGCGGAGCCTTGATCTCCAGGTTGATGCCCATGCCGAAGCCAACCGTGGCCGGCAGCTCGGAGAGGAACAGGATCGGCTCCCCGGTGAACTGTTCACCGAACCAGGACCCGGCGTCCAGCCGCCGCAGTTCCGCAGCGGTGAAGGAAACGATCGGAGCATCGGCACGCTCCGGAAAGACCTCCGCCACATTGGTGGTGCGGCGGCCGGTGCCGTCGTGAAAGAGGAACAGCTCGCCGTCAGCGGTGAGGCGCACATCGGTTTCCACCATGGCCGCGCCCGCCGCCCGGGCCTGCGCGAAGGCCACGGCGGTGTTCTCCGGCGCCAGCCCGCTGTTGCCGCGGTGACCCACCACCAGCGGGGCGCCTCGGTTTCCGATTGTCATGCCCTAACCCTCCAACGGTGCCACTGCGAATAATCCTCGTTCCACTGTAGTTGGGCAGGCCCCCAGACGCTCCGGGACGGGCTCGGCGGAACACCCCGGGACCCCCAAACTCCCCCGAAATGGCAGAAGGTGCACTTCCCAGCGCTGGGACGCGCACCTTCTGCCATTTCGCGGACGGATCAGCTCAGCGAAACGGGCGGGCCCAGGCGGAGCAGCACGCCGAAGACGACGGCGATGCCGGCCAGCACCACGACCGCCGAGGCGGCCGGACGGCGGAGCACCACGGCCTGGACCTTCTCGGGGAAGCTCACCGGGGTTTCGCCGCCGGGGGCCAGCCGCCACCCGCCGGCCAGCCGTCCCCGGCGGTCCATGGTCCGTTCGAAGGGAATGGTCGTATACGGGATGACAGCAGTGGCCAGGCCCAGGCCGATGGTGCCCAGCGACCACTTCTGGTTGATGCCCACGAAGACGGTGCTCGCGGCGTAGGACAGGAACACGAAGCCGTGAAGGCCGCCGGCAATCGGGGTGAAGGCCTCGTTGCCCAGGACGTACTTGGCGAACATGCCGGCCAGGAGCAGGGTCCAGGTGACGGCCTCGGCGAAGGCCAGGGTGCGGAACAAAGTGCGGGGGGTCATCGGGCTCTCTCGGTTGGGAGGTGCTGCTGCCATACCGCCGGAGTTGATACCAACGGGTTGTCAGTATCGTATCGCGGCGGGCGCCGCCGGCCCCCACGCCAACCTGCCTGTGCGAGCAAGATCAAGTCGTAGTTGGTTCGCCCGATGCCGCCGGAGCTTTCCCGGCGGCACCGGTGCTCATACTTCCTGCCAGAAGCGCTAACACGCGGGTGAGCGGCGGTTCCTAACGCAGGCCCAGCTTTTTCCAGATGGTGAGCATGGACACCAGACTGACAATCGCAGCGAAGATAACCCAAAAACTCGGCGCCATATCGTTTCCTGTCCTATCGATTAGCAGCGTAGCAATCAAGGGGGTAAAGCCGCCGAATATGGTAACCCCAATATTGTAGCCAACTGCCATTCCGGTAGCTCGGGTCTCCGCCGGAAATAGGGATGCCATGACAGCACCCATCGGCCCAAAATAACAAGCCTTCAATAGAGCCATAAGGAAAACCACGATAAGAAGCACACTTAGTGCAGGAACGGCAACCATGAAAGCAAACATTGGGTAAATGAGAATCAATACAGCCCCGGCCGCCGGTATCATTATCCTCAGCTGGCCCACCTTATCGGAGAAGTGACCCGAGAATGGTGTGACCAAGAGCAGAACGCAACCACCCACTAACGTTGCAACAAATCCGCTGGAATCCGGCAGTTTCAGTGTTGCGATGGCATATGTAGGAATGTACGTAATCATGTAGTTCAGGCACGTAGTGACCGCAAGCACTCCAATAGTGAGCAGAACAATCAACTTCTGCTCACGAAGTATTGTTCGGATCGGCTTGTTAGGAACATCATTTTCCAAGCGAATAATCGCCTCTGGCGTTTCTGGCACGTGTCGTCGAATATAAAGACCCGCCGGCCCGACAAGCAGTCCAAATAAAAATGGTATGCGAAAACCCCATGATTCGATTTGTTCCGCACTCAATGAAATAGTCAAGATGGTCCCGATACTTGCTGCCATCAGCGACGCCATGGCCTGGCTCGTAAACTGCCAACTTGCCGCGAATCCACGGCGTCCCGGTAGGTGCTCAACCATCATCGCAGTGGCACTGCCAAACTCGCCCCCTGCCGCGAATCCTTGGATGAGCCGTGCGACAAGGATGCCGATCGGAGCCAGCACACCGATGGATGCGTAGGACGGCATAACGCAGATGAGCAGTGTACCCACCACCATCAGACCAAGGGACAGCGTTAGCGCGGGCTTGCGCCCAACCCGATCGGCGTACGAGCCCAGGACAAGGGCTCCCACCGGCCGGATGAGGAAAGAAACTGCGAACGTCCCTAAGGCGAGGACAAGCGAAAATGCCGGGTCCTCTGATGGAAAAAACACCCGAGAAATGTATACGGCAAAAAAACTATAAATAGCAATGTCATACCATTCCAACGCGTTCCCGACACATGCGGCGCCAATAATTCGAAAGGTGCTGATTGGTTTAGCTGCCGCAGATGGGCTGCCTTCTGTCCTACTCACCATAACTATTCTCCTTCTTCGGCATGTGCTGTTTGGACAACGCTGAGTTCACCCTCCGAGATGAAGTCCGGGCCCAGCTCACCCAGGTCCCAAAATATTCCTGCCATTATCTGTATCGCTTCACGCATTAGAGGCCCGAGATTGTGCTCATTTGGAGCGTGCTGCAGGCAACCGGGATAAGAATGTGGAATCCAAATTGTGGGCAGCCGGAGTACATCACTAAACGCTTCATTCGGTAGTGACCCGGCCAGATTCGGCAACAGAACTGGGGTTTTTCCAGTTGTTTCCTCCAACGAAGCCAATGACCAATAGACCCATTTGTTCTCGGGATCGAGCCTGGTTGCAGCCATAGCAAACTCGACCTGCACCTCAACCATTGGGAGCCCCTGAGTCTCAAAGTGCCTCCTCAGAATTTCACCCGTCGACTCCCAGTCGGTGCCAACGACGAAGCGTAACTGGCAATGAGCACGTGCGGATGCCGGGATGGCGTTCACCGGGCCTTCAGGGTTACCTGAAGTCATTGCCAGTATCTCTAATGCATTCCATCCAAAAAGACGCTCGCTCGGACTCAGGCCCGGCTCGCCCCAATTCTTATCGATTGACGGACTCTCGGGTGAACTGTCGACGGTTATCTCCGCCAGCGCTGACCGCACAGCATCCGGAATAGGTGGCGGGATCAGGCCCTCCAC
The DNA here is from genome assembly GCF_030125555.1 of Arthrobacter sp. zg.Y820. Taxonomy (NCBI): domain Bacteria; kingdom Bacillati; phylum Actinomycetota; class Actinomycetes; order Micrococcales; family Micrococcaceae; genus Arthrobacter; species Arthrobacter sp. zg.Y820. Next base: position 151,943 of record NZ_JASKLX010000001.1, on the reverse strand, counting down.
TCTAATGCGCCCCTGTTTATCAACGAGGGTCGCCAGCGCATTGGACAGCACAGTTGCCGGGTTGCTCAGCACTCCCCCCCAATTGCCGGAGTGATGGCTCTCATTCCGCGGGTTGACTGTGAGCGTGAAGTTCACTGCTCCTCGTGCACCCAGAAAGATGGTTGGTTGCTCGGCCGATATGCGCGGACCGTCCGAAGCGATGAGGACGTCCGCGGAGAGGTCATCTTTTAGCTGTTCACAGACCTCATTGAGCCCCGGGGAACCAAATTCTTCCCCCATGTCCATCAGTAGCGCAATGTTGTATCCCAAAGTTCCGCCACGCGCCTCTATCACATGCTCGAGGGCCGCCAAGTTGATAGTGTGCTGCCCCTTATTATCTGCTGTCCCGCGCCCGTACCAGCGGTCGCCGTCTACGTTGATACGCCATGGATTGTTTGCCGCGTCCCAGTCCCCGGCATGCGCTAACTGCACATCGCCATGCCCGTAGGTGAGTACCGTATGTGCAGCTGCGTCCTCTTGACGCTTCGCAAAGAGGAAGGGATGACGCTCAGACAACGGGTTATCGATCACTTTGGACGTGAACCCCATTCGTTCAAGCTGAGGTCCTACTTCTTCCGCAAGGTAGGCATGCATTGTCGGCCCACTAGTGGGGTCCTGGCTTTCGGTTCGGTAGGCGATTTTTCGACTCAGGTCTGCCTCGAATTGCCCTGAATCGAAGTATTCAGTTGCAGATTCGATCGCAGTTATGCGATTCATTCTTCCTCCTATGGATCACAAAAGGGATATTTGTATGAGGCAGTCCGATTCAGAATTGCCGGACATAACTGCGCCATTTGTGCCCACACATTGACACTCAAGTAGGGTCCAGACAAGAGGAAACGAGTCCGGGACCAGTAGAATTTAGGACACACACGCGTTGCCGGACCGGCAACGCACGGATACCGTGTCTCCATGGCGCTCTATGATCCTGCACTCCGCTACTTCCTGGCTGTGTACGAAACCAGGTCCATAAACGCGGCCGCCAGGCAGTTATACGTCTCTGCCTCGGCCGTTAGCCGTCAAGTGGGGAGATTGGAAAAAGAGATTGGATCTCCTCTTTTCGAGCGTTTTCCCTCAGGAGTAGCTCCAACCGATGCGGCCAGGCTGTTTTCCGTATTTGCCCGACAGGTAATACGTGAGGCAAGCCACTTGAAAGACGAAATTTTTGAGCAGCAGACAGCGGAAGCCACAATAACGCTTGCGGCATCCAACGGGACAGGTCACGACTTTCTGCCTCGAGTTGCTGCGCAGTACCGTGAACTCCATCCCACGGTGCGGTTCAACCTCCACGTAACAGAGCCAGCACTGGTAACACGGTTCGTCCGCGAGGGAACAGTCGATGTGGGCATTACGTTCAATCTCACGATCGATCCCGGCGTCACCATTATGTATTCGCGCCGAGCACCACTGGTTGCTGTTGTCAGGCAGGGACATCCGTTGATGTCCGAGTCGGTGGTAGCTCTGCAGGATTTGGTTCCCTATCCCCTTGCACTCCTGACGCCCAACACGACGAACCGCCGCCTATTCGATCTTGTCCGTGAGTCCGGAAGCGACACCCTTGAGCCTGTCTTCGTTTGTGACAATCCTGACGCCCTACTGAGTTTCCTCAGGGGAAGTGATGCAGTGACCTTGTTGGGACGTATCACGGTCGCGCGCAATATTGCGGATGGCGATATGATCTCCATCCCGCTCAAGGAGCAGGAACTCGGTCAACGAAACCTGCAGGTTCAGACGAAAGCGGGACGAGACCTACCTATAGCACTGGCAAGTTTTGTAGATTTTCTTGTTCTCGCCCTTGAATCGACAGAAATATAGCTCCTGGAAGTCACCGACAGCCTCGGACGGTCAGCCTTTCCTGAGGAGAACAGGTAGCGCATGTCCGGAGAACCTTCCTCATCGGACGGATACTCGGGGTTACACTCATTCAAAAGCGGGTGACGGCCATACCGGACGCTGTGCGAGCAGCCGACACTCATACAGTCTTGGGGGACAGCCGTGGTCAAGTTCATCAAGTCCCTGCCTCAGCCGCTCAAGGCGCTGTACGTTCTGGCCTTTGCCGTCTTCGGGGTGGGGTTCGCGGCATCCATCGTGCAGATGGTCACGACCGATGGCTCCGGCGGCGTCTTTCCCCTATGGTTTGCCGCCATGGGCGCCGTCGTTGTGCTGGTCGGCATCTGCCTTGCCGTCGATCTCAATTCCTCAGCCCGGGCCACCGCCGAGGCCGCAGGCGGCTACCGGCCGATGGGCACGGGCGCCTCCCGTCCCTTCGCGCCCTCGCCGGGGTTCGTACGTTTGATCGGCGCGGCCTTCGTGGTGGGCGGATCCGTCTTCATCCTTGTTGCCTTCACCGAATTCCAATGAGGCGGACTGCCTCGAGTCGGCCCGTTACTTGGGGTAGGTCAGCGGCTCGGTGATCCAGTCCAGGTCCTTCCACCGGTCCAGCCGCTGCTGGATGCCAAAGCTGGACCGGCAGAAGTCGAGCACCGCCTGCTGCGGATCCGGCGCCGCGAAGGCATCCTCCAAGCTGAAAAGGAACTCGTTCTCGGAGGCCAGGAACTGTGCCCGCTCCGGCATCAGCAGCGTCCCGTAGCTGCCGATGCTCGCCAGGAACGGATACGGCAGAACATAAAACGACGGTTCCGGGGTTTTGGTGTCGCCGGGCCAGAATCCGACCTCGCAGAACCGCTCGTCGTAGCAGTTCCTGCCGATCGTGTCCGAACCCGAATACGGCGCCGGCTGGCCGCTGAACACATTGCCGGCCAGGTCCATGGTGCCGAACCAGAACGCCGGCATGTCGATTTTCCCGCGCATCGGGGAAAGGAACCCGGCCAGGGAACGGTGGGCAAAGTGCAGGTTCGCGAGGAAGAGTTCCACCGCCTCCTGATCGTAGGCGTGGTGCTGGTAGTCCTCGTCGAAGGGGATGGGATCGTAGAACTCCTGCGGCGTCGTGTTGATCGGCGTCGGCGTGCCGATGTCGTCCAGCGCTCCCATTAATTGCTGATGGAACGCCGCAACGCTCAGCCCGTCACCCAAAGGAATCCGGGCCCGCGTCCCCAAGCTGTTTTGCACGTTCACATGATGCTGGGCGAGATTGAAGAAGATTTCGAAATTCCGGTCCTCGACCGGGATGATGCCGGTGCCGATGCCCTGAATCGTCAGGTCCAACCGCACATGCGACCATCCGGGCCGCTTGTAGCTGCGCTCCAGCTTCACCTTGCCGGCCATCTGCAGGAACATGTGCAGGGTGTCGGCCGTGTCCTGCCATTCCGGATAGTTCAGGAATCTCTTGTCCATGGAGTTCACCTCTCGAAAGGCGGCGCGGCAGGATAATTCCAGTGTGTGGCGTGCTTCGGGCCCGGTCAACGATGTCGGCGGGTCCGGCTGCACCGAACTTCCAACCTCCGGATCCGCAGCAGAAACGCGTCACGGGGACCGCCGCAGGCCGTCCCCGCCCCGGAGCGGAGTGGCACACGCCACTGCCCTGCGCCCTTGTTCCCGCCTGCGGTCCGGCCCTAGGCTGAACAGGGCCCGTTTGGGCCTCCCTCCCCCTTTTCTTTCCTTTTCACCACCGCAAGGAGCGCCGCTTGAGCAACCCCGCCAGGGCACAGGGCACCCGACCCTCTTACCGTCCAGGGATCAAGTACATCCTGATGCTCGGTGCCCTGGCGGCGCTGCCTGCGGTCACCACCGACATGTACCTGCCGTCGCTGCCCACCGTGGCGGCGGATCTGCAGACCAGCCAGGCCGCGGCCCAGTTCACCATGTCCGGCACACTGATCGGCGCCGCCGTCGGGCAGCTGGTCATCGGGCCCTTCTCGGACCGGTTTGGGCGGCGGCTGCCGCTGCTGATCGGCATCAGCCTGCACGTCATCGTGTCGCTGCTGTGCGCCGTCGCTCCCGGCATCGGTTCGCTGATCGCGCTGCGGATCCTGCAGGGATTCTTCAACGCCGCCGCCGGCGTGGTGGCAATTGCCGTGATCCGGGACCGCTTTGTCGGCTCCGACGCCGCGCGGCTGCTGTCCCGGCTGATGCTGATCATCGGACTGGCACCGCTGCTGGCTCCCACCCTCGGGCAGGCCGTGGCCGGCATTTGGCAGTGGCGGGCGGTCTTTGTGGCGCTGGCCCTGATCGGGCTCATCCTGGTGCTGATCGTCTGGCGGTTCATGCCCGAAACGCTGCCGGCCGAACGGCGCCGGCGCAGCGGCGGGCCCAGCGCCTTCACCGGCTACCGGGTGCTGCTGCGGGACCGGCATTTCCTAGCCCTGGCCTTCATTCCCGGCCTCGGGATGGCAGTCATCATGAGCTATGTGGTGGGTTCACCGTTCGTGTTCCAGGACGAGTACGGCCTCACCGCCGGGCAGTACGCGCTGGTCTTTGCGATCAACGGCGCCGGCATGGTCATCTCCGCCCAGGCCAATGCCGCCCTGGTCCACCGCGCGTCGCCGATGAGCATCCTGCGCATCGCCGTGCCCATCCTGCTGGGGCTGTCCCTGCTGCTGCCGGTCATCATCACCACCGGGTTCGGCGGGGTCTTCGGCCTGGCCGCTGGCCTGTGGCTGGTACTGGGCATGCACGGACTGATCGCGGCGAACGCCACGGTCATGGCGCTGGGCAACTACGGGCACATGGCCGGTTCCGCCGCGGCCCTGATCGGTGCGCTGCAGGTGGGAGTTGCCGGCGTCGTCAGCCCGCTGGTGGGTGTCTTCGGCGGCCGGGCCCTGGCAATGTCAGCAGTGATCATCGGCTGCTGCGCGCTGATGACGCTGATCCTCGCCGCGGCGACTCCCGCCTACCGGCGCGGCGGCATGGCGGCACTGGAGGGCGGCCGGGCGGCCGCCGAGGCGGAAGCCACCAAGCCGGCCTGAGCGGAAGCGGCCGCCCGCTGAACCATGGCGGCCGGTGTCGCCGTCGTGCCGTTTCGCGGCGCCCCGGTGTCGATGCGCCGGCCTATCCCGCCGCGGCCAGTGGACGCACGGCTTCCGGTGCTGGCCCCGTGCTCTGCCGCACCACCAGGCTCGTCGCCAGATCCAGGCGGAGATTGTTCGGTACCTCACCCTCCCGGAGCATTAGCACCATGCGCGCGGCTTCCTCGGCCATCTCGATCAGCGGCTGATGCACCGTGGTCAGCGCCGGGCTGGACCAGCGGGCCACCTGCAGATCGTCGTATCCCACGATCGAGAGCTCGCCGGGCACGGAGATGCCGAGCTGGCGGGCCGCATCCAGCACGCCCAGCGCCTGAATGTCGCTGCCGGCGAAGATGGCCGTGGGCCGGTTGGGCCGGCGCAGCAGTTCCAGCGCATGGCCGCGGCCGCCGTCAACATGGAAGTTCCCGTAGCGGATCAGCTGCCGGTCAAAGGGCAGCCCTGCCGCGTTCAGCGCCGTCCGGTAACCGTCAATCCGGGCCAGTGAACACATCACGTCCTCCGGCCCGGTAATGGCCGCGATCCGCGTGTGCCCCAGGTCGATCAGGTGCCGGGTCGCCATCATCCCGCCGGCCCAGTTGGCGGATCCCACCGACGGCACATCCGGCGCCGGATCCCCGGCCGGGTCGATGATCGCGAAGGGAATCGAGCGCGCTTCCAGCCGCCGCCGGCAATCCTGGGCCAGGTCAGCAAACACCAGTACGACGCCGGCGGGCTGGCGGGCAATGACGCCCTCCACCCACTCGGGGCCGGGAGCATGCCGGGTTCCGCTTTCCGTCAGCACCACGCTGAGCCCGTTTTCGCGGGCCACGTTTTCCACGCCCCGGATGATCTCCAGCGCCCAAGCGCTCTCGAGTTCGTGAAAAACCAGCTCCAACAGGCGGGATTTCGGCGTGCGGGAGCCGCGCCGACGATAGCCGTGTTCATCCAGCAGTCCCTCAACTTTCGTGCGGGTTTCCCGGGAAACGTCGCTCCTGCCGTTCAGAACTTTCGAAATCGTGGAGAGCGAAACACCGGCCTCGGAGGCCAGTTCCGCCAGAGTTACGCGGGCGGAGGGTGTCGATGCGGACATGCCGTTCTCCTGAGTGCTCGGTAGGAATCGGAGAAGTTCTGCCAAAAAAGTGTTGCAGATCACAAACTTCCCCACCTAAGCTATCGGCATCCGCTAACTTTCGGCAACTGTTACGAAACTTTCGGAACAGCCGTTCACGAGGAGCAGTTCAATGAAGAACACCACCAGCTGGTTCCGCCCAGCCGCCGCTGCCACCAGCGCGCTGGTTCTGGGCCTTTCCCTCGCAGCCTGTTCGGGCGGCGACACCGGGGCGTCCTCCGACCGCCCCGAAAATGAGGTGCATGTCCTGGTGTACGGCGACGCCGGCAACACCGTTGAGCAGGCCATGGTCGACAAGTTCAATGAAACGTCCGACGTAAAGGTTGTCCTGGACACCATTCCCGGAGCCGAATACCAGCAAAAGCTGCAGACCGTCATCGACACCGATTCCGCGCCGGACGTGTTCTTCAACTGGGGCGGCGGGTCCATCACCGACTTCGTGGACGCAGGCCTGCTGATGCCGCTGAACGATTTCATGGAGGAGGATCCGCAGCTCCGGGAAGGGTTCCTTCCCACCGTGCTGGAGGCGGCAACGGTCGAGGATGAGGTCTACGGCATCCCGATGCGCGGCACCCAGCCGGTGATGCTCTTTTCCAACGAGGAAGTGCTGGCATCCGCCGGCATCACCGAACCCCCTGCCACCTGGGATGACCTGATGGCGGCCGTGGAGCAGCTCAAGGCCGCGGGAGTCACCCCGATCGCCCTGGGCGGCGCTGACGAATGGCCCACCCAGATGTGGTTCTCCTACGTTTATGACCGCGTCGCCGGACCCGAGCTCTTCGAAGCCGCCCTGAACGGAGACACCAGCGTCTGGGAGTCCGAGGAAAGCCGCGAGGCCCTGGGCATGCTCAGGGAGCTGGTGGACAGCGGAGCCTTCGGAAGCAACTACCAGTCAGTGAAATTCACCGACGGCGGTTCGGCCTCCCTGCTGTCCAGCGGACAGGCCGGCTTCGAGCTGATGGGCTCCTGGGCCTATTCAACCCACCGCGACGCGGCACCGGAGTTCGCCGCCAACTCCCTGGGTTACAGCGAGTTCCCGGAGATCGAGGGCGGCAAGGGCGATCCGGCCAACGTGGTCGGCAACACCAACAACTACTACTCGGTGCTGGCCGACACCCGCTATCCGGACACCGTGCGCGATTTCCTCAAGCTGATGTACTCGGATGAATTCGTGCAGGAACAGGTGGCCATCGGCAACCTGCCCACCACCACCAACACCGAGCAGTTCCTGGACGAGGCCACCAACCCGGACTACGCCCGTTTCCAGTACGAGGTGGTGCAGAACGCACCGAACTTCCAGCTCTCCTGGGACCAGGAGTACACGCCGTCGGCCACGCCGACCATCCACGGCGCCGTTGCCGATTTCTTCAGCGGGCGCATTGACGAAGACGGCTTCATCGCCGCCATGCAGGGGCTCTAGGACCTTCTCATGACTACTCTCAATCCACCCCGGTCCGCTCCGCCGAAGGACTCAGCATCGACCCGTCCGGCCCGGGGTGGACGGGACCGCAAGACCCGTCCGGGCTTCCTCTGGACCCTGCCCGCCACGCTCTTCTTCGCACTGTTCGCCGTGGTGCCGCTGATCGCCGTCGTCCTGCTGTCCTTCAGCTCCTGGCGCGGCCTCGGCGAACCCAAGTTCGTGGGTTTGGAGAACTGGCAGGAGCTGGCCGGCGATTCGGTGATGCTCCAAAGCCTGTGGCTGAGCCTGCTGTTCATTGTGCTCGGCGTCCTGACCCAGACCCCCGTCAGCATCCTGCTGGGGGTCTGGGCCGCGGGGAAACAGCGCAACCGGGCCGTGCTCAGCGCCATCTACTTTGTGCCGCTGCTGCTGTCTTCGGCCGCGATTTCCGTCCTCTGGCGGTCGCTGCTGGATCCGAACTTCGGCATCCCCGCCCAGCTGCGCTGGCTGTTCGGTGACGGAAACCTGTTCGGCCACCAGGCGAGCGCCATCGGAGTGATCATCTTTGTGGGCATGTGGCAGTTCACCCCGTTCCACACCCTGATCTACCAGGGTGCGGCCAAATCCGTGCCGCCGGTGCTGTACCAGGCCGCCGAAGTGGACGGCGCCGGCCGGATCCGTGCCTTTTTCAGCATCACCCTGCCGCAGATGCGCAACAGCATCATCACCTCGGTGATCCTGATGGTGGTGGGCGGGCTGACCACCTTCGAAACGGTGCTCATCCTGACCAACGGCGGACCCGGCACGGAAACCACCATCACGGCCTTTTACATGTACGAACAGGCCTTCCGCCGCTTCGACTTCGGCGTCGGCGCCGCCGTGGCCCTGGTCCTGGTGGTGGTGGCCACCGCCATCTCCCTGATCATGGTCAAGGTCTCCGGCTACGACAAAATGCGCAGCACCATGGAAGGACTCTGAATGCGTACCCGCCCCAACTACATTGCCGGTGCCGCCGCCGCGCTCTGGCTGGTGATCGTGGCGCTGCCGCTGTACGTGATGATCGCCGCCAGTGTGCAGAGCCGCGCGGATTTCAGTGCCAACGGCCCGCTCTCGCTGCCCACGAACCTGACCTTCGAGAACTATCTGGAGGTGTTCCGGAGCGGCTTCGGCGGCTATTTCCTGAATACCTTCATCGTCACCGGCGGCGTGGTTGCGATTGTGCTGCTGGTGGTGCCGCCGCTGGCCTACGCCATTGTGCGCAGCCAGGGCCGCGCCACCACGCTGGTGTTCCGCTTTTTCCTGCTCGGGCTGGCCATCCCGGTCCAGGCCGTGATCGTGCCGATGTTCTATCTGATCAACACCGCGGGACTGTATGACACCCTGCTGGGCATCATCCTGCCCACTGCGGCGTTTGCCCTGCCCATCTGCACCCTCATCCTGACCGGCACCATGCGCGACATCACCCCGGAACTCTACGAGGCGATGTCCGTGGACGGCGCCAGCCCCACCCGGACCTTCCTGCGGCTGGTGCTGCCCCTGTCCAAGGGCGGACTCTCCACCATTGCGGTGTTCTCCGCCCTGCAGGGCTGGAACGGATTCCTGCTGCCGCTGATCCTGACCCAGTCCGAATCCTCCCGGGTGGTCACCCTCGGGCTGTTCAATTTCCAAACCCAGTACGGCGTGAACGTACCGGGGATCCTGGCCGCCGTGACCGTCTCCATGATTCCCGTCCTGCTCGTGTACCTCTTTGCGCGCCGCGCACTTGTCCAAGGCCTCATGGGGGTCGGAGGAAAATAATGACCGATGCAACTATTGAACGCGCCCGCTGGCGCGATTCCTCCCTGTCCGCCGCCGAGCGCGTTGAAGCCCTGATCGGGGAAATGACCCTGCGGGAAAAAGCCGCCCAGTTGTTCGGGGTCTGGGTGGGCGTCTCCAGCGAGGGCGGCGAAGTGGCCCCGCACCAGCATGACCAGAACACCGCCGTGGACCTGGAGGCGCTGCTGCCGCACGGGCTGGGCCAGCTGACCCGGCCCTTCGGCACCAAACCGGTGGATGCCGCCGTCGGCGCCCTGTCGCTGATGCGCACGCAGCAGCGCATCGTTGCAGCAAACCGGTTCGGCATCCCGGCCGTGGCTCATGAGGAATGCTTGGCGGGGTTTGCCGCCTGGGGCGCCACCGCCTATCCCGTGCCGCTGTCCTGGGGCGCCACCTTCAACCCCGAGCTGATCCGGCGGATGGCCGCCGCGATCGGCACCGACATGCGTTCGGTGGGCATTCACCAGGGCCTGGCCCCGGTTCTTGACGTGGTGCGCGACGCGCGGTGGGGCCGGGTGGAGGAAACCATCGGCGAGGATCCGTACCTGATCGGCACCATTGCCACCGCCTACATCCAGGGCCTGGAGGGCGCGGGCATCGTGGCCACCCTGAAGCACTTTGCCGGCTATTCCGCCTCCCGCGCCGGCCGGAACCTCGCGCCGGTGTCCATTGGTCCGCGGGAGTTCGCCGACGTCGTGCTCGCTCCCTTCGAGATGGCGGTGCGGGACTCCGGGGTCCGCTCCGTCATGCATGCCTACACCGACGCCGACGGCATCCCGTCCGCCGCGGACGCCGACCTGCTGACCAAGCTGCTGCGCGACACCTGGGGCTTTACCGGCACCGTGGTGGCTGACTACTTCGGGATCGCCTTCCTCAAGGATCTGCACCGCGTCGCCGGGACCCTGGGCGAGGCCGCCTCCGCTGCCCTCACCGCCGGCGTGGACGTGGAACTTCCCACCGTCAACGCGTTCGGCGACCACCTCATCGAGGAGGTGGAGTCCGGGCGGCTGGATTCCGCCGTCATCGACCGTGCGCTGCGCCGCGTGCTGGTTCAGAAAATCGAGCTCGGGCTGCTGGACGCGGACTGGACTCCGGTTCCGGGGGCACTGGCGGGTTCACTGGAGGCGGCCGACGACGCGGGCAGCAGTGCGGCCGACGGCGCAGGCAGCGTTGCGGCCGACGGCGCGGGCAGCGTTCCCGGCACTGGCCCCGGCACCGCCGACGCGCTGCGCGGCACCGTCTTCCTGGATCCGGACGCCAACCGCCGGCTGGCGGCGGAGGTGGCTGAACAAGCCATCATCCTGACTGCGAACAACGGCATCCTGCCGCTGCAGGCTCCGCAGCGGATCGCGCTGATCGGGCCCAACGCTGACAACCCGATGGCTTTCCTGGGCTGCTATTCCTTCCCCGCGCATGTGGGCAGCCAGCATCCGGACATCGACACCGGCATCGCCCTGCCCACGGTGGCCGAGTCCGTGCGGCGGGAATTCCCCGGCAGCATCGTGACCGTGGTGCCCGGCTGCAGCATTGACGGCTCGGACACCGACGGTTTCGGTGCGGCGCTGGGCGCAGCCGCGGAAGCCGACGTCGTCATTGCCGTCCTGGGCGACCGCGCCGGACTCTTCGGCCGCGGCACCAGCGGCGAGGGCTGCGACGTGGAGTCCCTGGTGCTTCCGGGCGTGCAGCAGCAGCTGCTGGATCAGCTGTTGGAGGCCGGCACCCCGGTGGTCCTGGCCCTGCTGACCGGCCGTCCGTATGCCCTGGGCAGCGCGCCCGGCCGCGCCGCCGCCGTCGTGCAGGCGTTTTTCCCGGGCGAAGAGGGCGGGCCTGCGCTGGCCGGCGTGCTCAGCGGGCGGACCAACCCCAGCGGCCGGCTGCCGGTCAGCGATCCGGCCTCCCCAGGCGCGCAGCCGGCAACCTATCTGACCGCGCCGCTGGGACAGGCGAGCGAGGTCTCCAACATCGACCCCACCCCCGCCTTCGCCTTTGGGCACGGCCTGAGCTACACCAGCTTTGAGTTCAGCGACCTGGTCCTGGACGGGCCGCAGCAGTTCCCGGTGGATGGGGAAACCCGAGTCAGCCTCACGGTCACCAATACCGGCGGGTGCGACGGCGCGGAGATCGTCCAGCTGTACCTGCACGATCCGGTGGCCTCGGTGGTCCGGCCGGTGCAGCGGCTGATCGGTTACGTCCGGGTGCCGCTGGCGGCCGGAGCCGCTGCCCGGGTTGGCTTCACGGTGCCGGCGGACCTCGCCGCCTTCACCGGACGCGGCGGCGCCCGGATCGTGGAAGCCGGTGTGCTGGAGCTGCAATTCGGGGCATCGAGCGCTGATATTCGGCTCCGACAGGAGGTGGAGCTGACCGGTGCTCAGCGGACGGTGGATTCCAGCCGGCGGCTGCACTGCGGCATCGAAGTCTGTGAGGCCAGCCTCAACGGCTAGGATTTCTGCATGTATTCCGACATGCCCGCCGACCAGCTCGCGGCCTACACCAGCTCCCAGACCTGTCCGGCCGACTTCAGCTCGTTCTGGACCGAGACCCTCGCCGAGGCGCAGTCCCATCCCCTGAACCTGACCGTCACCGCCGAACCCACCGTGCTGGAAGCGGTGGACGTGTACGACGTCGTCTTCGCCGGCTGGAACGGGGAGCCGGTGCACGCCTGGCTGCGCGTGCCGCACGGCGCCGCCGAGCCGCTGCCGTGCGTGGTGGAATACGTCGGGTACGGCGGCGGGCGCGGCGAGCCGCACGAGAACCTGCTCCTGGCGGGGTCCGGTTTCGCGCACCTGCACATGGACACCCGCGGGCAGGGCGCGTCCTGGAGCAAGGGAGCGACGGCGGACGGCGCCGGCAGCGCAGGACCGCAGGTTCCCGGCGTGATGACCCGGGGCATCCTGGATCCGCAGACCTACTATTACCGCCGGCTGTTCACCGACGCCGTGCGGGCCGTGCAGGCGGCGCGCGAGCTGTCGGCGGTGGATCCGGGCCGGGTGGCGGTCACCGGCATGAGCCAGGGCGGCGCCGTTGCGCTGGCCACCGCCGCGCTCTGTCCGGGCCTGCGCGCCGTCGTCGCGCGCGTGCCGTTCCTGGCCGATTTTCCGCGCGCCCTGCAGATCACCGATGCCTATCCGTACCGGGAGATCCGCGACTTCCTGTCCGTCCACCGCACCGAGGCCGAGCGGGCACAGCAGACCCTGCGCTACTTCGACGGCGTGAACTTTGCCGCGCAGGCCAACATACCGGCTCTGTTCACGGCCGGGCTCATGGATCCCGTCACTCCCCCGTCCACCGTGTATGCCGCGTACAACGCCTATTCCGGGCCGAAGCAGATCACGGCGTGGCCGTTCAACGGGCACGAGGGCGGCGGTGCCGAGGACGACCTCGCCGCCGTCCGCTTCCTGCGCGAGATGACCGCCGCGGTCCGTACTTCGCCGTCCGAGACCGCGGCGGCCGACGCAGTCGCGGGCTAACTCCTCCCCCTTCCCCGCGAGATGGCAGTAAGTGCTCTTCTCAGCCCTGAGACGTGCACTTTCTGCCATCTCGGCGAGGGGCGGGGTGGCGAGGGAGGGGCGGCCAGCTAGCCGATGACAAAGGACAAGCCGACGACGGCGGCAAGAAGGCAGGCGTGTCCGGCCACTGTTGCCCTGCCCGGTTCCTTCTTCGGTTTCTTCCGCGACGCCTTCCGCGACTTGGACCGGAGAACAGTCGCCGTCGCGGTTCGGCCGGACTCCGTTGGCACCCCGGCACTTTCCGGGTATGCCTCCGGGTTCGGCTCTGGCGCCCCTGCATCCTCCTGCACTGGCACCCCGGTACTTTCCGGGTATGCCTTCGGAGCGGCGATCTCCGCGGACCGGGACCGCACAGGCAGGTCATGCCAGCGAATGATCAGTCCGGCAACGGCTGCCGCCAGTGCTGCCACGGCCACCACCCATACCACCACCGTCCCCGTGCTCCACTGCGTCACAAGGCGGACAATGCCCGCGATGGTTGCGGCTTCCAACAATCCGACCAGCAGGGACATCCGGCTGCGTCCGGACAGCCAAGCCTCCTGCTTCCAGGCGGAATAGGCCAGGGAAAGGCAGGAGAAGGCCAAGAAGCCGGAGACCATCCACGCCACGAGGGTGAGAGCCATCAGATGCCCTCCTTCAGCAGCGTCAGTGCGGCTTCTTCCTGACCGGCTGCCACATTGGACAGAATGATCACTGCCCGGCCGGCGTCGCGGTCCATCGCCACCATCGCGGCGTACCCGCCGGTTTGACCGTTGTGCCACGTCGCGGACCGGGCCGGCGAGGCCTCCGAGACCTGGGTGAACCATGCCAGGCCCACCTGTTCGCCGTCGTCGCCGGTGTCCCAGACCGGGTCCAGCGCCGCGCTGCCCGGAGCCGTGGAGGCCAGCAGCCCCTGCACATAGGTGGTCATGTCCGCGGCGGTGGAGCGGATTCCGCCGGCCGGAGCGGTGCCGTTTCCGGTCCAGGCCCCCTGCCCCAGCCCGCCGGCTCCCCTGCCCGTCGGAGCACCGGGGCGCAGGTTGTCGGCGGTGACCGGAGTGTAGGTGTCGTGCAGTCCCAACGGCTCCACGATTCGCTGCTGCACCAGGTCGGCATAGTCCGTCCCCGCGGCCGTCGCCAGCAGTTGCCCGAGAAAGGCATATCCCAGGTTGGAATAGCTCACGCTGCCCCGGCCGCCCACCGATTCAGCCTGTGCCCGCTCCAGGACCTCGGCGGGTGAGGCGGCATAGGGATCCCGGTGCAGGAGAGATCCGGCAAAGAGGGAGAAGATCGAGGCGGGATCCGTTCCGACGCGGGGCAGCCCGGAGCGGTGGCTGGCCAGCTCGGCGAGTGTGACCGTGCCGATCTCGGCGTCGGGATCGATCAGGTCCTCCCCGAGGATGTCGGCGACGGTGGTCTCCAGCGTCACCTCGCCGCGCTCGACGGCGTCCGCCAGCAGGGCAGCGGTGAACGTCTTCGACACCGAGCCAATCTCGAATTCGGTCCGGTCATCGGCGCCGAACCCGACAAACCGGACGGAGCCGCCGTCGAGGTAGGCCACGCTGACCTTGTCCGCGGAATTCTTCAGCAGCGGCCGCACTGCCGCGGCCAGGGCGGCGTCCCCGGAGACCTCGGTCGACAACCGCGGCGCCCAGGGCGCGGCGATCAGCCCGCAGGCCAGCACCGCTGAGGCCGCGAGGATCCCCACGATCGTGCGTCGCTGTTTGGATCTGGGCATGTCAGTTACCTCCTGTGACAGCAGTCAGAATGGCCAGCAGCGGAATTACCCGGGCCGGCGGAATGCGATAGCGGGACCGCGCGTGCGGCGCGAGCCAACCGGCGGCGGTCAGTTGGTGGACGTGGTGATAGATCTGCCCGGAAGTGCCGGAGCCCAGCTCTTCCACGAGTCCCGAGACGGTCTCGGTTCCGTCGAGCACCGCACGCAGGATCGCCAACCGGACGGGATGGCCCAGCGAGGCCAGGGAATCGGCGAACCGGGTCCAGTCGACGTCGAGCAGGTGCGCGGTTTCCAGTCCGTACTGGTACTCGTAGCGCGCGCCCGCTGCCGTGCCGGCGGTGCCGGCGAAGAGGACGGCTCCCGGATCGGGGTAGCGCTCCCGCACGCCGTTCAGCGCCCAGAAAATGTCGGATTCTTCGCCCGCGTCCGACGGCGGTTCCCGGACCTGCGCCCGCCGTTCCAGGGCCGCGACCCGCGCCTCCACGGCCTGCAGCCGGGCTTCCAGCGCCCGCTGCCGACCCTCATGTTCCGAAACCATGTCTAGAGAATTACGTAATTCCAAACAAATTACAAGGGTTTCGTAACACGCTCTTCACCGAAATGGCAGAAAGTGCTCGTCTCAGGGCTGAGAAGAGCACTTTCTGCCATTTCGGTGAGAGGGGTGGGGGTGGGTGGGTGTGAGTGGAGGTGGGGGGCTCCTAGGCTTCAGGGGCGTCGGGCCCCAGCGCCGGCCGTCCCGGCGCGGCAGCCCCGGGGGACGGTTCCTTGAGTTCGACGAAGAACGCGTGGGTGTCCGTCCCACCGGTATTCTCGCCGGAGTGCTCCTGGGCTGGCAGCCAGCGGACGGCTAACGCCGGCAGCTCCACATCCAACTGCCTGCCCTCGGACTCGAGCCGCCGGCGGAACGCGCTGGCCGTGATCATCACGCTGTCCGGATGATGATGGGCGGACGTGCGCTGCCCGGGAGCATCCCGGTACTCCAACACACGCACCCGCTCATTCTCGAATATCACCCGATAGTGGTCCGGGTTGCTCTCCACTGGGTCTGAGGTCATGGCCGGAACGCTAGCCCCCTTCTGCCCTCCTAGACCAGACCGGCAACCCGGCGGTAGCGCTCCAAGATTTGCGGAGCCGGCGGGGCCTGCACCACGGAGGCGGCGGCAGCGGTCCACTGCGGCCATTCCCCGGTGAGGACCGCGGCTGCCTGCCGCGCGGCGCCGTCGGCCACGTACTCCCCCGGTTCCGGCACGGTAACCGGCATGCCGAACACGGCCGACACCGCGTGCTGCAGCGCCTCGGACCGGGCACCGCCGCCCACCAGGATGATGCGGCGGGCCTCGATCCCCAGGTCGGCCAGTGCAGCCAGCCCGTCCGCCAGCGAGCAGGCGATGCCTTCGACGGCGGCGCGGGCCAGGTTGGCCGGCGTGTAGTTCGCCAGGGTTATCCCGTGCAGGGATCCCGTGGCGTCGGGAAGGTTGGGCGTGCGCTCGCCCTCGAAGTACGGCACCAGGCTCAGCCCGCCGGCACCTTCCACAGCCTCGAGCGCCAGGCGGGTCAGCGCGGGAAGGTCCACGGACAGCAGGGCCGCCGTCGCATCCAGGATGCGGGAGGCGTTCAGCGTGGCAGTCAGCGGCAGGAAGTGGCCGCTGGCGTCCGCAAACCCGGCCACCAAGCCGGTGGCGTCGGCGGTGGGATCGGCAGTGACCGCGAAAACCGTGCCGGAGGTCCCCACGGAAACGACGACGTCGCCCACCCCGGCGCCCACGCCGAGTGCGGCGCCGGCATTGTCACCGGTGCCCGGTGCGATCACGGCGCCGCCGGCCGTGCGCTGATCCGCGTCGAGGGGGCCCAGGACCCGGGGCAACAGCGGCACGTGGCCCAGCGTCTGTTCCAGGACGGCCGGCAGGTATTCGCCGGTGCGCGGGGACCAGTAGCCGGTGCCGGAGGCATCGGAGCGGTCGGTGCGCAGCGCGTCGAGTCCGGCGAGGCCGCTGCCCGGGCCGTGTCCGGCGAGGCGCCAGCTCAGCCAGTCGTGCGGCAGGCAGACGGCGGCGGTGAGGGCGGCGTTCTCCGGCTCGTTCTCGGCCAGCCATCGCAGTTTTGCCGCGGTAATGGAGGCCACCGGAACGGTGCCGGTTTCCGCCGCCCAGTACCGGGCGCCGTCGGGCCCGGCGTCGGAGACGAGCTTGTCCGCGGCCGCCGCGGAGCGCGTGTCGTTCCAGAGCAGGGCCGGGCGGACCACCGCGCCGTCCTCGTCCAGGCAGACCATCCCGTGCTGCTGCCCGGAAACCGCCACGGCTGCCACATCATCCAGGCCGCCGGCCGCGGCCAGCGCCAACTGCAGGGCCGACCACCAGATGTCCGGATCGATTTCGGTGCCGGACTCGTGCCGTGCAGTGCCGGAGCGGATCAGTGCGCCGGTGCCGGCATCCCGGATCACCACCTTGCAGGACTGGGTGGAGCTGTCCACTCCGGCGACCAGGGCCATGGAAGTACCTTTCGTTGGGTTTTCTGATTCTCGGATCGGCAGAGGGGAAGCGTGCCCATAATGCCGGAACCGCCGGGCCCAGTGGAGACGGACCCGGCGGCAGGAGAAGACGGTGCGCTTTAGCGGGCGCCCATCAGGTGTTCCAGCGCCAGCTGGTTCAGCCGGACGAAGCCGAAGTCGCGCTCGCCGGCCTTGTCGGCGTCGTAATTCTCGAAGGACCCGGCGTCGGCGAGGAAATCGGCGGTGCTTTCCCCGGCGTCCAGAGTGGACTGGCCCAGTTCAAAGACGCCTGATACGGCCAGGGCTTCCTGGACCTCGGGATCGGCGCGGAAGGCCCGGGCACGTTCCTTGAGCAGCAGGTACATGGACATGTTGGCGGCCGCCGAAGCCCAGACGCCGTCGTAGCCCTCGGTGCGGGAGGGCTTGTAGTCAAAGTGCCGCGGGCCGTCATACGTGGGGCCGCCGTTGGGGAAGCCGTTCTCCAGCAGGTCCACGGTGAAGAAGGCGCTGGTCAGGTCGCCGTGGCCGAAGACCAGGTCCTGGTCATACTTGATGGACTTCTGGCCGTTGAGGTCGATGTGGAAGAGCTTGCCGGACCACAGTGCCTGGGCGATGCCGTGCGTGAAGTTCAGCCCGGCCATCTGTTCGTGGCCCGTCTCGGGGTTCAGGCCCACAATGTCGCCGTGCTCCAGCTGACCGATGAAGGCCAGGGCATGCCCGATGGTGGGCAGGAAGATGTCCCCGCGGGGCTCGTTCGGCTTGGGCTCCAGCGCGATGCGCAGGTTGTAGCCCTTTTCCTTGATGTAGCCGGCAGCGGTGTCGACGCCCTCCTTCATGCGGTCAAACGCCGCGGCGAAGTCCTTGGATCCGTCGTACTCGGCGCCTTCGCGGCCGCCCCACATGACAAATGTTTCGGCACCCATCTCCGCGGCCAGGTCCAGGTTGGCGAGGACCTTGCGCAGGGCGAAGCGGCGGACGGAGCGGTCATTGGAGGTGAAACCGCCGTCCTTGAAGACCGGATGGCTGAACAGGTTGGTAGTGACCATGGGTACCTTCAGGCCGGTTTCCGCCAGCGCCGTGGTGAAGTTCTTCAGGATTCGGCCGCGTTCGGCAGAGCTGGCGTCAAACGGAATGAGGTCGTTGTCGTGGAAGGTCACCCCGTAGGCGCCCAGCTCGGCGAGCCGGTGCAGGCCTTCGACCGGGTCGAGCGCGGAGCGGGTCGGAACACCGAACGGATCATTTCCGGTCCAGCCCACGGTCCAGAGGCCAAAGGTAAAACGGTCGGATGGCGATGGCGTCATTGTCACAGTTCACTCCAAAATCCGGCATTAGTTGTAATCCACAACATATGGCGGGAACGGATGCCTGTCAACGGTTTTCGGCAACTTCCCGCGGTGAATTGCGAGCCTGTCGGCGGATATTGGATCCCTTACAACAAAATTCCGCCATCCTCCCGGGACCGGGTTACGCTGGAAAACCGTCCACTTCGGCAGAAACGGCAGTTACATGAGTGCTGGCACCTCCCCGGGCACCGACAGCATCCGCGCGCAGAACCTTTCCCGGATCCTGACCCTGCTCCACCGCCGGGGACCGCTTTCACGCGCGGATCTGACCCGCCTGTGCGGCTTCAACCGTTCCACCGTGGGAGCCCTCGCCGCCGAACTGGGCGAGCTCGGGCTGGCCTATGAAACGGACCCGCAGCCGCTCAAACGGGTCGGTCGGCCCAGTCCCCTGGTGCATGCGAACGAGAACGTTGCGGCCATCGCCGTGCATCCCGACGTCGATGCCGTCACCGTGGGCCTGGTGGGTTTGGGCGGCAAGGTTCACCGCCGGGTCCGGTACGACGCCGGAAGCCCTCCCACCGTGGCCGATACCGTCAATATCAGCAGGGCAGTGGTTCAAGGCATGTCATCCGAGCTGGCCGGCATGACCCGGCTCGCCGGCGTGGGGGCCGCTGTTCCCGGGCTGGTCAACAACCACGACGGCTCGGTGCTGCTGGCCCCGCACCTGGCCTGGTCCCAGGAACCGCTGGCCGCCGCGCTGTCCGCCGGGCTGGGCCTGCCCGCCCGCGCCGCGAATGACGCCAACCTGGGATCCCTGGCGGAGAGCCTGTTCGGCGCCGCGGTGGGAGCGTCCGACGTCGTCTACCTCAACGGCAGCGCGAGCGGGGTGGGCGGCGGCGCCGTGGTGGGCGGTGTTCCGCTGCGCGGCGCCGCCGGTTACGCCGGCGAGCTGGGCCACACCGTGGTGAACCCCGGCGGCGCCGCGTGCCACTGCGGCCGGCGCGGCTGCCTGGAGACCGAGGTCAGCCTCGGCCGGCTGCTGGCGGTGCTGCAGCTCGATCACGCCGACCAGGACCAACTGGAGGCCGCCATGGCGCAGGACTCCTCCCCCGCGCTGATTGCCGAAACCCACCGGCAGCTGGATCTGCTGGCCGTGGCCCTGACCAATTTCGTGAACATCTTCAATCCGGGCATCATCGTGCTGGGCGGATTCCTGGGCGTGCTCCACTCCTTCGCCCCCGGCCGGCTTGAAGCCGCCGTCGCCGACGGCGCCATCGGCGGGCTGGGCAGCGAGGTTCCCATCTCCCGGGCCGCGCTGGGCTCCGACCTGCTGCTGGTCGGAGCCGCGGAGCTGGCCTTCGCCGGACTGCTGGCCGATCCGGCGTCGGTGGGGGCGTTGCCGCAGACAGCCATCCGCTGAGCGGCGGTGGCCGCCGGCTTTCGCCACCGGCCGCCCCACCGCAGCATTCGCTCCCGTAACCCGCTGCCCCTTCAGGACCTGCGTCCCGTCCGGGCGAGCACCCGGCGCTGGTGACCGGCGTCGTCGGGCACCGGCACGGGAGGCCCAAACAAACCGGGCCCGTAGGCCTGCTCCCCGAACCCGTCCATCGCAGCGTCCACCGCGTCCAAGTCCTCCTCCGAGAGTTCCGCGTCGGCCCCCTGGGAGATGGCCAGATCCCAGCGGTGCACGATCAGGTCACCCCCGTAAAAACCCGGCAATGTCTCTCCAATGGTGCTGGGACCGAAATAGCCGGCGAACTCCCGGCCCGCGACTGCCGGATCTGCCAGCAGCTCGGCGACAAAGCGTTCATGCTCCAGCCACTGCCTCTCCGGATTGGCAGTGTCCACCACCGGACCGGCCAGCCCGTGCTGCTTCAGGAAATCCCGTTCGGTGGAGACCACGTGCTCCACGAGGTCTCGTGCGGTCCACCCCTCGCAGGGCGTCGGAGCGTCCCAGTTCGTGGCACGGGAAACGAGTGAGCCAAACGGCTCGGCGTTCTTGCGCCAGAGGTCCAGAGATGTTGTCATGATCGCTCCTTGGATAGTGGGTTTCGGATCGGTACCGGTTCTGCTGGATCCTGCGGTCTGCGTTCACGGTAAGCCGGCCCGGACGGCGGTGTCTTGAACAAATCCGACAGCACGGACGGAAGCAGGCAGGTGTTCGACAACGACGCAATGAGCGAAATCGGCAGGGGCCACCTCAGCAGCCCGAGCGACAAATCCTTCACAATCCACCGCTACGCTCCCGCGCCGCCGTCGGGCCGGTGGCTCCGCGCGTTCTGGATTCCCGTGTGGCACGTACCCCGCGGTGAAGTCCGCGAACAGCGGATCCTCACCTATCCGGTGTGTCTGCTCAGCATCACCGCCGGATACGCGCGGCTGGTGGGCCCGACTACGACGGCGGCCCGGGTGCCACTGGCAGGCACCGGGTGGGCATTCGGCGTCATGCTCACTCCGAGCACCGGCCGCGCGGTACTGGCGGAAGAAATTGCCGGCCTGACGAACCGGCATACCGAACTGGAGGCCATCCCCCTGCTGGCGGATCTGGTGCCCCTCATCCGGGACCGGATGAGCCCCGATCCGGCCCTGCCGTCAGCACACGCCGCGGCACGCCGGCTCATCGAGGAACGCTTCGCGGCACTTCCTCGGCCGGCCGGGGCCGCACTCTTGATCGACCGGCTGGTCGCACGCGTGGAGCACGACGCCGCAATCACCTCCGTGCGGTCCCTCTGCGAAGTTTTCGGGCTGCGTGAGCGGACGCTGCAGCGGCTGTGCGCACGGTTCCTGGGTGTCAGCCCGCTCTGGCTCATCCGGCAGCGCCGGCTGCAGGAAGCCTGCGCTGTGCTGCGCCTCTCCGACGGGTCGCTCGGCGACCTCGCTTCGCGGCTCGGCTACGCGGACCAGGCCCATTTCTCCCGCGATTTCCGCCGGGCCACGGGGTGGACGCCCCGTGAGTTTGCGGCACTGGCACGACCGCGCAGCAGCAGCACCGGCCCGTAGTCCGTCACCGTGCCGCAGCGGTCATCCTCCGGCCAGGCCGGGCCCTGCCGACACCGCGGATGCGGGACGAAGCAGCCGCTCGGGCCGGAACGGCGCCAGCACCGGATGCGGACGCCCGGTGAGGATTTCCCCGGCCAGCAGTTCCCCGGCGATCAGCCCCAGCGTCGCTCCGGAATGCGTGAACGCCACGAAGCAGCCGGGCACACCGGGAACCGGCCCCAGGGCGGGCAGCCCGTCGCCCGGCACCGGCTTCAGCCCGATCCGCCAGCTCTGCGGCACCAGCCGGGGATGTCCGGCCAGCAGCGCGGAGGCTTCGTCCGCGAGCTCCTGGGCCACCTGCGGGTCCACGGCCCAGCCGCCGTCGTCGTGCTGCGTGATCTGATCCAGGCACCAGGCGGCGTCCAGCGCCAGCCGGGACCCGGGATGGGGCCGGAGGGAAACCCGCGGCGTGTTCAGCACCGCCCGCAGTCCGTGCGCCTTGGGCTCGGTCACCACCAGCAGCGCCGGCTCCGAGCCGTCCAGCAGGTCAAGGCCGAGCGGCCGCAGGATCGCCGGAGTGCCGGCACCGGCGGCGACCAGGACGGCGTCGGCCGGGTACAGGGTCCCCGTCCCGGTCCGGAGCCCGACGGCGGTCCCTCCCTCGGCCGCTACAGCGGTGGGCCCGGCAGCGGTCACCAGGGTTCCGCCGCGGAGCGCGAATTCGCGCAGCAGCTGCCGGATCAAATGCGGAAGGTCCACCCACCCCTCCCCCGGGTTGAACAGCACCGTGGACGGCAGTGCCGCGCGGTCCAGGCCCGGAACCATGCCGGCGATCTCCGCGCCGGAAACCAGCCGCGCGTCGTACGCCTTGGCCTGCTGGGCCTCGTACCGCGAGGCAAGCGCCGGGCCCTCCTCCCAGGACACGCCGCCGTCGAAGCGGAGCCAGTCGATGTCGGGATTCCGGGCCAGCAGGGTGCGGTAGCGGTCGATACCGGCCAGCCGCAGCTGATGGTAGTCCGGCGGATAGTCGCCGCCGGAGTTCAGCCAGGACAGCGACCGCCCCGATGCCCCGCTGGCCGGATGCCCCTCCGTCACCAAAGTGACCCGGGCGCCGCCGCGCAGCAGCTGCACCGCAGCGGAGACCCCCAGGATTCCGGCGCCCAGCACTGCCACGTGCCGGCCGGATCCGCCAGGACCCGCGATTTCACGTGCCGGTACCTCGTCGATCTGCGGTTCCTCACCCTGGCGGTGCACACGGACAGCCTTCACGCCGCACTTCCTTCGCACGTTGACTTTGGCCGGCGGAACCCTGCGCAGCATTCCTGCGCCTGGGCAGCCGGGTTCCCCAGTCTGGGCCGGGGCAGGGTCCGGGTCAACGGGTAGCCGGCATGGCCCAGCCCAGGGGCAGCCCTGCCCAACGGGTGCATGCAGTACCGCATGCCATACTCGACGGAGGTCGGTCACTGCCGGGGGGATGAAGAATGAAGTTTCGGATGGTTGCCGGCGCGGTGCTGGCAGCAGCCATGCTGGCAGGCTGCGCGGGGTCGGACAGCCAGGCGCTGTCCCCGGAGGAATTCAACGCCGCGCAGGGCTCCTTCGAGGACCTGCTCCCGGCCCTGCAGGAGAAAGCGGCACCGTTCCTGGACCTCGACCTGGACATCCTGCGGGAGGACTCCTGCCTTGCATCCAAAAGCGACGAAGAGCACACCAAGACCAGATGGTTCGGCCAACTCAGCGGCTTTCCGGACAACCCGCAAACGGCGAACAACGCATTGGACGCGCTCCGGATTCCGTTCGAGGCTGACGGCTGGGCCGTAACCTCAGAGCGTTCCCTCCCCGAGGAAGTAAACGGCATGGCACGGGAGCTGCACTTCGAGAAGAACGCCCTCGGTGTGACGGTCCGCTATGAGCGGGGCGAGCTGGTTCCGGACACGATCGTCATGCTCGCCGCGACGCCCTGCATCGAGCATCCCGAGGACCACCAGATGCTCCGATCCCCCCTCGACCCCAGCTACGGCAACAGCCACGATCTCTACGCCGACGAAGACATCGACGGCGACTGACTCACGCGGGAACGAAGCCCAGCTGCTTGTCCACCACGTTCGCGAGCGGCCGCCCGGCCTTCCAGGCCGCCAGGTTCTCGGCGAACTGCCGTGCCAGCTCCGGCAGCTGCTTCCGGGAATCCCCGGACAGGTGCGGGGTAACCAGCACGTTGTCCAGTTCCCAAAGCCCGCTGCTCGGCGGCAGCGGCTCGGTCTCAAACACGTCCAACGCCGCTCCGGCCAGGCTCCCGCTGCGCAGGGCATCCTCCAGCGCCGCCTCGTCCGCCAGGGCGCCGCGGCCCACGTTGATGAGCACCGCCGTCGGTTTCAGGGCGGCGAGGACGTCCCGGCCGAGCATGCCCCGGGTCTCCGGGGTGAGCGGTGCCGCGAGCACGATGTAGTCGTAGGCGCCGGCCACGGCGGCAAAATCAGTGCTGGCGTGAATGGTGCCGAAGTCCGCGTCTCCGCTGCGGGCGGTGCGGCCCATCCCGTCCACGCGCAGTCCGACGGCGGCCAGCAGCCGCGCCGTGCAGCGGCCGATGCTGCCGGTCCCCGCCACCAGCACGGAGCATCCGGCCAGGTCGGTGGTTGCGTACTGGCGCCATTGGCGCCGCTGCTGCTGGGCGGAGGCGCGGCCGAAGTCCTTGGCGAAATGGAACATAGCTGCCAGCACGTGCTCGGCCATGGGCCGGTCAAAGACGCCGCGGGCGTTGGTGAGCACGACGTCGGAGGCCACCAGCTCGGGGAACAGCAGCTTGTCCACGCCGGCGGCGGGAGCATGGATCCAGCGCAGGGAGTCCGCGGCCGGCCAGGCCTGCCGGACGCCGTCGGCGAAGTAGTCCCAGAGGTAGAGGATGTCCGCGCCGGCCAGGGCCTCGGGCAGCCCGGCGTTGTCGGTCACCCGGACCTCCGCCTGCCGCTGAAGCTCCTCCAGTCCCACGAGGGGACGGTTTCCGGCAAGGACGGCAATCACGGGCTGAGGATTCATGCCCTCAGCCTACGGGCAGAAAAAACCGGCCGGCGCCAGGGGCGCCGGCCGGTTTTCGGTGTGCTGTCTATTCAGCCGGGTTACTTGAAGCTGATTTTGTAATCGACTTCGCTGCCGCTGCCTCCGCCCTTCTTCAGTTCGAGCTTCAGCACCAGCTCCTCAGCGCCGTCGGGGTAGGGGATGACGAGTTCTTCCTCGTCGTTGCCCACCGGCACCGTGTAGTCCTTGCCGTCCAGCGTCAGCACGAGGGTGCCGGGCTTGTCCCATTCCGCGTAGCTGCCCATGGCAGTGATGACGAGGTCAACGTTGTTGCCCTTGGGAACCTCAAGGCTTAACTCCTCGGAGGAGCCGGGGTAGCCGTCAACGCTGAGGTAGCCGTAGTCTTCGCCGGGAAGACCGTTGATCGTCGGCGGCTCAACGACGCCGTCGAACGTCATTGTGCTGGAATACTCCACGTCGTTGCCCTGGCCGGCGAACTCGTCGGCCCATTCGTCACCGGCGAAAACGACAACCTTGTACTCGCCGGCAGGGGTTTCCTCCGGCTGGTAGTCCCCGGAACTGGTGATCTCTTCCTTGCCGTCCGCGGAATAGACGGTGAAACTGCTGTACTCGTCAGTGCTGTCCAGCTGGGTCGCTTCGTCCACTTCCAGGCTCATGACCGCATAGCCGGCCGAGTTGAACTTCACGTCCGCTTCCTCGCCGAGCACCATGGTTCCCGCGGCATCTTCGCTGCGGGCCAGATCCAGCATCGCCAGAGCCTGCTCGCGGGTGATGGTATCCAGCCACTGCAGGACCCAGTCGGTGCTGGTGTCCATCAGGCTGACCTTCCACTTGCCGTCCTCCTTGATGCTGGACAGGCTCAGCGGCGGGAGCGCACGCATGACGGATTCGCCGTCGGCTTCGCCGTGCATGACGTAGCCGGACTTGCCGCGGCAGACTTCGTCCGACCCCCCGAGCTCAATGCAGTCCGAGGTCAGGCGCATGGTGTCGCCTTCCACGTCCACCTCCAGGTTTTCCACGGTGGCGAGGCCCCGGTCGCCGTCCTCCTCCGCGTCCTGGAAGGAATTGGCGGTCATCTCGATGTCGACGTTGATGCCGCCTTCCATCTGTTCGTTCAGCGCGCCGCCGTAGTAATGAACGGCGTTGCCCTCATAGCTGCTGAGGTAGTTGCCCAGGTCAGTGAACTTACCGCTCTGCAGGATGCCCGGCACGGCCCCGATCAGGGACTGCGCGGCTTCCGCCGGCGAACCGCTGCCGTCGGTGCCCTCGGGCAGGGTGCCGCGGGCGGTGTCGGTGTACTGCGTGACCATTTCCAGGCCGGTGTAGAGCGGGCTGAGATACCAGCGCCCGTTGTCCTTCACGGCGGCCATCAGCAGCGGTTTGTCTTCTGATCCGACGTCGGCGAGATCGGTGGTCTCATCGATCGGTTCCATTTCGTCCGCCGCCTCCAATCCGGACCGGATGGCTCCCGTGGTCTGCTCGGGATCGACCTGGACACGGACCGTGCCGGAGGTGAACTTCAGCACGGCCAGCTGGTCATCGACCTCTTCGATTTCCGGTTCGACGTTTTCAAACGTCACGGTGATGCCGTCGAAGTTGACCTCGGTGTCGGTTTCCCCGGTGTCTTCTCCAACCTTGTCGGCGGCTTCGAGGATGCCGAACTCCTCGACCTTCTCCATGACGCCTTCCTGCAGCCGCTGCAGGGTATCTCGCTCCGCCGGCGCCACCATGGTGACCAGGCCGATGGCGTCCTTGGTCTCGATGGATTCGATCAGGTTCTCGGCGACCTTCTCGGGTGAGCCCGCGCCGCCGCGCAGCATGTTCTGGATGAAGAGGAAGGCTCCCACGCCCACCACCACCAGTACGACGGCGATGGTCGAGATGATGATGGCCTTGCGGTTGGTTTTCTTGCGGGGTGTTGCGGGGCCGTCGGGACCGCCGGTCCCGTCGCCGCCTGATCCACCGGATCCACCGGGGCCTGACGGATCCTGCGGCCCGCGGCCGCCGGTTTCGGTAATCGGCGTTGCACCGTTGGGGGGAACCGGGGCGGTCTCCGGGCCGGCCGCGGGACTGGCCGCGGGGCCGGTCGCATTAGCGGCAGCCGGCGTCGTCGCCCTGCCGGTCGGGTCAGCGGCAGCCGGCGAGGCTGGGGCGCCTGCAGCGCCCGCAGCCGTGGCAGTGTCCGTTGTGCCCTGCTGATCCCCGCTTTCGCTGACGGGATGGCGGCAGTTGGCACAGAATTGCCATTCCGGTTCTAGTTTGGTGCCGCAGGACATGCAGTAAGTCATTCTTTTGTTCCCCCATAGTCAGATCCGGCATTCTCCGTGAGAATGCCGGAAATGACAACTCGATTGTTGTGGAATTCTAACATCGCCCATTCGGGCCTAGCGCAAAGAAAGGCAGTGCTGCGCGGCAACTCAGGCGGCGCAATTCCCCCAGCCCCGCTGGCCCCTGCCTCTTTTTTCATCGGGTGTTCCTTCACCGTTTACATCGGGTTTTCCTCCAGCCACCGAAGCAGGTCACGGGTCAAAACCCGGTACCCCTCCTGCGTTGGATGCAGCACCTCCTGGGACGCCGGCACCGAGGTCGCGGCGTTCAGAAGCGGACCGAACCGGGCAGTATTCACCAGCGGATCCGGGCTGCAGGCTCCCCGCCCGGCGAACGAGTCCTCCAGGGCATTCACATACCGCACGTTCGGCAGGTTCGCCGCCTGCACCGAGCGCTCGATGGTGCTGTTCAATGCGTCGGTGATCTCCAGGCCGAATGCCAGTTCAGTGGACGTAAGCCTTCCGCAGTCCTCTGCCCCGGCGTCGAAAAGCCGCGGATACGGCAGGACCAGCACCGGAGCCGGCGTTGCTGCGCCCAATGTGCGGTACACGTCAGTGAGCGGAGCCTGCAGCTGGAGCAACTGCTGCCGGGTGGTCTCCCGCAGGGCCGGATCCTGGCCGCAGGGCTCGGTGTCCACCACGCAGGCCTGCAGCAGGCCGGCGAAGCCCAGGTCATTTCCACCGATCGACAGCAGCACCAGGTCCGCCCGGATTCCGGCCAGCTGCTCCAGCTGCGCGGGCACGCCCTCCGGTCCGTGCCCCTCCACAGCCTGCGCCGCGGTCACGGAAGACATCCGCGCCCGGGAGCAGGCAAGGTTGTGGAGGATTGCGGTCCCCGAGGGCGATGGCGGAGTCCCGGCCGCGTCGGCCAGCAGGGCATCGGCGCTGCGGTGGCAGAGGCTGTCCGCCACACCGCGCACCGACTGATAGGAGCCTGCGCCTTCACCGGCGGCAAAGGAGTCGCCGAGCAGGGCCACTTCCGCGGGCCTGCCGGCGTCCCCGACGAGCGCTCCCAGGCGTTCGCCAGCATCGTCCACGACGGCGGACGGCGCCGGGGTCGGCGGCATGGCGGGCAAGTCCGGATCCCTCGCACTCACGCTGGAGCGCGACGGCGCCGGGGAGGCAGCGGACGGCGTGCTGTCGTCGGAGGCAGGAGCAGGCGAGCAGCCCGCCAAGAATATCCCCGCCACCGCCAGCGACAGCACGCCGGCCGCCAACCGCCTCATTAGCTGCGCTGGCGAATCGCCTGATCAACGGCGGGATCGCCCAGCTGCCCGAGCCACGTCAGCAGCGCCGGGTAAGTCGACGGATTGGCCGCCACCACCGCTCGGGCCTCGGGATGGTTGGCAACGATTTCCTGCAGCCGCGCCAACGGAGTTGCCGGGTTGGCTGCTTCGGCAAGCACAGGCTGCTGAACGACGGCGGCCGCCCGGGCAGCTGCCGGAGCTGAGTTCGATGCCGCATCCGTTGCGGCCGTTTCTGCTGCCGTTTCGTGTCGGGCCGCTGCCTGCTCGGCAATTCCGGGTTCGGCCGATTCGGCCTTCGCCGTCGCCGTCGCCGGCTGGACCGGCTGGACAGCGCCGGCAGCACCGGGAGTGGCGGGAGTACCGGCAAAGGCGAAGCCGGAGGCACCGGAGCCGTTCGACGACGGCAGGGACCGGAAGTGCGCCCGCGAGGCGGCCGGCAACCAGAGAGTAGCCAGGATGGCAGCCGGCACCACGAAGGTCAGGAGCATGATGATCGGGCCAAAGTAGCCCTGCTCCTGCACCGCCCAGACGATCACGAGCACCAGGCCCAGCACAAACAGCAGTCCTGCGTAGCCGCTGGGGACAATGTAGGCGAGGCGTGCGTCCTTGGCCGTAAGGCGCTTAGCCGCAATGGCTCCCGCGGTCAGAAGCAGGCCGAAGAACAGGGCAATTACCTGCGGCACCAAGCCGTCGGAATAATCAGCCGCCACGTGCGTGATCACGCTGATGACCGCGCCCAGGGCGAGGACAGCGCTCAATCCGGCGGCCACCGTCAGGAACGGCTGCAGGGCAGTGCGGGGATCCGTCGGTGCAACCGCGGAGTCCCCGGTCAGCCGGGCGATCGACGGCGCGGAAACGGCGGCGCCAAATGCCATCCAGAAGAGCAGGGAGAAGCCGGGGCTGAGGGCGTTCAAGGCCAAGGTCAGCAGGGTCAGGTCCTCAAACAGTGCCAGCAGCGAGAGGAAACCGGCACCGATGGCCAGGGCAACGCCGACGGTGCGCCAGCGGTCGGACCGCTTGTGAACCTGTACGGCGATGAACACCAGCAGGGCCGGGCTGGCCAGCGCCATCAGAGTGGTGAGCGTTCCCCAGCCGGCGAAGGCTGCAGCATTGGTGTCGCTGAAGGCCACCCAGTAGCGGATGATCTGCACCAGGGCCACCACAGCGGCCAGTCCGGCAATACCCAGGGTGATGTAAATCCAGCGACGGTTCCGTGGCTCGTCCACATTGCCGGGCGCAATTTCTCCGCGCCGCGGCTGAGCTGCCAAGAGTGCGCCGCCAAGACCGAACGCCACCGCCGGGCCCAGCGTGGCAACACTGCCCGCCTCGTAGCGGCCCGCGGTGACCAGATGCAGGACAACATAAACCAGTACCAGCAGGGCATACGGCAGGTTGGCCAGCAGCTTCAGGTCCTGGATTTTGCGGTAGCCCACCTTGGGTCCGAAGACCCCCGCGCGCCACACATAGGTCAGCCCCAGGGACAGCAGGCTGATCAGCGTAATCAGGATGACGTCCACCCGAGTGGCGGCCTTGGAGGGAACCCAGTCTCCTCCGGTGCCGTAGGTCCACACCATGAACAGGGACATGATCAGGGCCAGGGCGGCCACGCCGTCGCGCACATAGTCGCTCACCGGAATGCCGGCAAAAGCGCTGCGGGTCCTGGCCGGCGCAGAGGCGGCCGGCGCGGATACGTTGGCCGGCGCGGAGGCACCGGACATCGCAAACTCATGCTGCCGCTGGGCTTCGGGGGCGTGGTTCCCGGAGGCCGGAACGCCTCGGGAGTAGGCCGCCGTCGTCTGTTCGGGTGCCGCAGTACCGCAACTGCCGCAGAAGCGAGCTTCCGCAGCCAGTTGTTGGCCGCATTGAACGCAGAATTTCATTGCACTTCCCTCGTGTGATGGTTAATCGCCGGGGTCTCGGCGGCACCGGGCGTTGCACCACAGGGCATGCAGAAATTCAAAAGATTTCCCCCGGAAAGCCCGGCAAACCGCAAATGCGGTTCCCCGGTAAAGCAAGACTGTTAGTCGATGGAGCCTAACACGGCGGGTCTCAACCGGATCAGTTCAGTTTGCGAGACGCACGCCCAAAACCACGCGGAGGAACGTCTCGTCTTTGACCGTTCGATCGGCAAGAATCAGGGCGTGCTTGCCGAATTCCCCACCACAAGGAGTAATCAATGAAGATTATCGGAGCGGTTCTCGAAGAAACCGGACTCCCCCGCCCCTACACCGACTCGCAGCCGCTGCGCGTCGTCGAACTTGATCTGGACGATCCGGGGCCGGATGAAGTCCTGATTCGGATCCGCGCGGCCGGCCTGTGCCACTCCGATCTCTCGACGGTGGACGGCAACCGGACCCGGCCTACGCCCATGCTCCTCGGACACGAGGCCAGCGGCGTCGTCGAAAAAGTCGGCGCCAACGTCACTGACCTGGACATTGGACAGCAGGTCACCACCGTGTTCCTGCCCCGCTGCGGGGAATGCGGGAACTGTCGGACAAACGGCAAGCTGCCCTGCACCCCCGGCAGCGCCGCGAACAACGCCGGTCATCTGCTCGGCGAGCACTTTCGCCTGCATCGCGGCGGTTCGGATGTCTTCCACCATCTCGGGGTTTCCGGCTTTGCCAGCCACGCGGTGCTGAACCGGCAGTCAGTGGTGCCGATCGGTTCCGACGTGCCGCCGGAAATCGCCGCCGTCCTCGGCTGCGCCGTGCTGACCGGCGGTGGTGCGGTGATCAACGCCGGCCGCCCCGAAGACGGACAGGCCGTCATGGTGGTGGGACTCGGCGGCGTCGGCATGGCCGCCCTGCTGACCGCCATCTCGCTGGGCAAGGGCAAGGTCATCGGTGTGGACGCCAATCCTGAAAAGCTCGTCCGGGCGCGCGAACTGGGAGCCGACGAGGTTTACACCCCGCAGGAAATTGCCGAGAAGGGCATCAAGGCACCCGTGGTGATTGAGGCCGCGGGTCACCCGAAAGCCTTCGAGACGGCTGTCGCGGCGACCGGCGTCGGCGGCACCACCGTCACCGTCGGCCTGCCCTCGCCGGACGCCCGGTCAACGATAACGCCGCTCGGGCTGACCGCCGAGGCCCGGACAATTGTTGGCTCCTATTTGGGATCCGCCGTTCCGTCCCGCGATATCCCCATCTATGCGCAGATGTGGCGGGACGGAACGCTGCCCGTCGATGAGCTCATCTCCGGACGGATCAAACTCAGCGAGATCAACGAGTCCCTCGACCTGCTGGCGGATGGCAAGGCCATTCGCCAGGTGATTATTTTCGAGGAATAACAGTTCCGGGCCGCCGAACGGTCCTATTCGCAGGCGACGCCGTCGCCGTCGCGGTCCAGATGGGTTCCGTAGCCCGGTCCGCCGGCATAGACCGGTGCTGCTCCGGCGGCACGGGCCGCGGAGCAGTTCGGATAGTAGGCCGCTGCCGGAGCGGGCTCCGGAACAACCGGCGCGGGCGCGGGCGCGGCCGGTGCAGGGGCCGGAGCCGGGGGAATGTACGTCTGGGCTGCCTGCTCGTCGGCCAGGCGCTGCGCCTCGGCGGCTGCCGCCTGCTCGTCAGCGATCTTCTGTGCCTCAGCGGCTTCCGCGGCCGCCAGCTCGTCGGCAACCTTCTGGTCGGCTGCCGCTTGGCGGTCGGCCAGAACCCTGGTGGAACTGTCCCTGTCCATCCAGATCAGGGTTCCGTCGTCATCCTCCGTGCAGACAAAAACCACGGACGTGCTCGCCGACGACGTCGTCGTGGGCGTCGGCGAAGGCGTGCTCGTGGGAGAGGGAGAGGGAGAGGGAGAGGGAGAGGGAGAGGGAGAGGGAGAGGCCGACGCGGACTTTGACGCAAGCTGTGACGCCGAGGTTGTCGGCGTGGGGCTGGGGCTGGCCGATGTCCTCACGGTTTCGGTCTTCCCGGCAGCCACACAGGACTTGCCGGCGACCACCGTGGACGTGGGAGTCGGGGTCGGGGATGGCGTCGGGGAGGGCGTCACGCTCTTGGTTGCCGAGGGCGACGGCGGGGCCGCGGCGGGTTCGGACTCGTCGGCTCCGCAACCGGCTACGGCCAGGACGGCCGCTGTCAGGCCGGCCACTGCCAGAGCCCGGGGACGCCGGTGCCTTTCCGGCTCCCCGCCCTTGGTGGAAATTGGGCAGGACAATGTACGTCGGAAAGGCATGGATCTCCCCCAGGATTTAAGCTCTGTAAATGTATGCAAATGCATCAAGCACAGAGTAACAGAGGCGGCCGTCGAGATTATCCGCCGCCAATTGGGTGCGCCTCTGCAGCCAAATCCTGATCGCCGCTGTCGAAAGCCTTTTTATAGTCGGACGGTCTTGAACCCGACGAATTGGTAGCGGCCAATCCGCAGCGAAAAGACCGGCCACTCGACCTTCGGCCCGTCCTGCACTCCGCTTGCGGGCCGGGCCTTCGCACGCTCTGCTGCCGCCCGTTCTGCCGCCATCCGCTTCGCCGCCTGCCGACGTCGCCTGGTTTCCGCTTCCATGAGACGCTCCTGTTGCACCACGCGTGCCAGTTCCATAGCCATAGCCATCTGCTTCTCCTCGCGTAGGCCTTAAACGCTAGCGGCGCGCGGCGCCATCCGGCAGTAGATATGCGGACAGGAGCGGTCCTCAAGAAAAAACTCGCGGAACTCGGCCCGGCCCCCACCCGCAAACCCACACACCCAAAGTTGCCCTCGGAACCCCGACAGCGGACTCCTCCCCTGTCCCGGGTTCGAGCCGGGCAGGTACCGTCGGAGAACGCTTCTTCCGGAGGTCAGGATGGACTGGTTGGCAGCCTTGATCCCTTCAACAGTCGCACTGGTTCTGGGTGCGAGCGCCGGCTGGAGCGTCCGCGCCGGCATCGACCGCCGGGATGAAACCGCAGCCCTGAACGCCTTGATCACCGACCTGCACCTGAAGCGGCCGCTGGCTGCGATCGAACCGCGCGTCGTCGACGGCGCTGACGACGCGCAACGCTGCCGCGCCACCGTCCTGGACGCACGCGACCGCATCATTGAAACCCTCGCCCACCTGCGCAGCAATTCCGCCAACACCGATGTCCTGATGCGGATGGCCTCCGCCTGCACCCGCTACCTCCGCGAATCCGCCCGCGCACCGGAACGGCACCAGTTCGCACTCATGGACCTGCGCGAAACAATGGTCGACGGCGTGAAACTGCTCAGCGACGCCCGGCGGCGGGTGCGGTACCGGAACCCCGGCGAACGCTCGACGCCGAAACCCGGCCGAACGCCGTCGCGCCGCCCCAGTATCGGACGGTACCTATAGTCCGCCTCGGCGGCAGGTCTTGGAGACCCGGAGCTTCATAGAGACGCCGTTTATGACACGGCGCGACGTAAAACGTCACCGACCGGCGCTTAGGGACACAGGCCGTCATTGTGTTGCCCGCCGAGGACAAACCGCGCTTCCATGGTGCTGTCCGCCTATCCAATCCGGACACCTTTACCATCCAGAGCGGCTGAGAGACCTGGCTCGTTGACGTCGCAGCAACCACCCTTCGGGGACGGTGCTCATGCCAGGACCGATGGACTCACTTCTCCGGTGGCCCGTAACTGCAGCACCGCTCGCAGTGACGGATCCAGCGTGCTCGAATGCCGTGTTCCTCGGTGCGAACTGAGAGGACCCTCCCATGGTCAGCCCTGCTCCAACCGGCCGCATCAACGGCCGCATCTCCGGCCACCCCAACGGCCCCCGCACACCCCTGCGGATCGCGGCACTGTTCGCCGCGGCAGCCCTGACCCTCACCGGCTGCGGATCCGGCGCGCAAGGCGGCAGTGCCGGCGCCAACGCCGCGAATGCTCAGGCCTCACCGGCCGGAGAGCCGGTCGACGGCGGCACCCTCGTCTACGCCGAAGTCACGCCCATCAACAACTGGCAGACCCAGGCGGCACGCTTCTACGAGAAGTCCAACGTGCTCAATTCAGTGCTGGACCGGCTGACCTACTTTGACCCGGAGAAGGGCGAGCCGGTGCCGTGGATTGCCTCGGCGTTCTCGGCCAACGCCGACAGCACCGAGTTCACCTTCACCATCCGCCCCGGCGTCACGTTCAGCGATGGAACGGCGCTCGACGCGGCCGCGATAAAGGCCAACCTGGACAGCTTCGGCCATGGCATTCCCGCCGCGCAGATCCAGCCGAACGTGGACTTCGCCGGCTACCAGACCAGCGAAGTGATCGGCACTAACCAGGTGAAGGTCACCCTGGATGCTCCGAACTCCAACTTCCTGCGCGCCACGTCCTCCGTCACCGCCGGTCTGGTCTCCCCGGCCACGCTGCAGCAGGATGCCGCCGGACAGTCCGCCATCTCATCCATCTCCGGCTCCGGCCCGTTCGTTTACGAGTCGGAAAAGCCCGATGAGGAAGTCGTGCTCGCGAAGCGGGACGGCTACGCCTGGGCTCCTGAGGGCGCCGACAATCCGGGTGAGGCGCACCTGGACAAGGTGGTGATCAAGTACCTGCCCGAGGTCGCCCACCGCGCCGGCGCCGTCCAGTCCGGCCAGGTCGATCTGGTGCGCGGCCTGCAGCCGGTGGATGAGGCGGCGCTGGCGGCCAGCGGCAATCAGGTGGTGGCGGCCGACGGCGTGGACCTCACCGTGAACATGGCGGCCGTGCGGATCGGCAGCGGCAAGCTGGCCGATCCTGCGGTCCGACAGGCGCTGCAGGCCGGCATCGACCGGCAGTCCATCAAGGACACGGTGCTCTCCGAGAGCTACACCCTGGCCGGCTCGGTCCTGAACCATCAGGCGCCGGGGTTCGTCGACCTGAGCGCCGATCTGGCCTATGACCCCGAGAAAGCCAAAAAGCTCCTGGACGACGCCGGTTGGCAGCCCGGCAGCGACGGCATCCGCGAGAAGGACGGCGAGAAGCTCGAGGTGACGGTCACCAGCTCCAACAACTCGGTGGTCATCAAACCGGCCTTTGAACTGATCGAGCAGCAGTGGCGGCAGATCGGCGTGAAACTGAACAACCGGGCCGGCGACAACACGTTCCTCACCACCGCCATGCCGGATCCGAACGTCGAATTCTACGGCACCCGCCAATTCATTTACGGCGGACTCGGGCCCATCTTCGAACCGGCCAACAACACCATGACGCACACCTCGGATCCGGAGCTGAACGCCCTGTTCGCCGCCGAGCGCGCCGCGGCCCCGGGCCCGGAACGGGACGAGGTCCTGGCCGCCGAGCAGCGGGCCCTCGTGGTGGACAAGGCCTTCTCGCTGGTCCTCTGGGACGAAGTCCAGGTCTACGGGGCGCACCGCAGCACGCACATCGAGTTCACCTCCGGCACGGCTCCCATCTTCCAAAGCGCATGGAAAGTGGACGGCTAACCCGTGGGCCGTTACCTCGCGCACCGGATCGGGCAGGCGCTGCTGGTGGTCTGGCTCGCCTACACCCTGATTTTCCTCGCCGTGCAGCTGCTGCCCAGCGATCCGGTCACCATCTTCCTGACCTCCGATTCTGCCGTCGACCAGGCGGCAATCGACACCATGAAAAGCCAGTACGGCTATGACCAGCCGCTGCTGGTCCAGTATCTCCAGCAGCTGGCCGCCCTGCTGCGCGGCGACGCCGGCTTCTCCCTGACCTCCGGGGAACCGGTCACCGAGCGCATCGGCGGCGCGCTCGGCTCCACCCTGGCGCTGGCCGGCTCCGCCCTGGGCACCGCCGTCGTCATCGCCCTGGCCGTGGTCGCCGCCGCCACCCTGGCCCCGTCGCCGGTGCTGCGGCGGGCACTGGCGAACCTGCCGCCGCTGTTCTCCGCCGTCCCGGTGTTCTGGCTGGGACTGGTGCTGCTCGAGCTGCTCTCCATCCGGCTGGGCGTGCTGTCGCTGTTCCCCGACGGTTCCTTCCTCTCCCTCGCCGTGCCGGTGGTCGTGCTCGCGCTCCATGTGTCCGCCCCCATGGCGCAGGTGCTGCTCAAGGGCGTGGAGCAGGTCTACCGGCAGCCGTTCATCAACGTGCTCCGCGCCAAGGGCGCCTCCCCGGCCTGGATTTTCTACCGGCACGCGCTGAAAAACGCCGCCGGTCCCGCCCTGTCCATCCTGGGTATCACCGTGGGCACCCTGTTCGCCGGGTCGGTGATCACGGAAACCGTGTTTGCCCGCGCCGGCCTGGGCTCGGTGGTCCTGCAGGCGGTCACCACCCAGGACGTGCCGCTGGTCCAGGGCCTGGTCCTGCTGACGGCCACGGTGTTCGTGGCGGTCAACCTCCTGGTGGACCTGCTGCATCCGCTGCTCGATCCGCGCATCCTCAACGCCCGGCAGGGATCCGCCCCCGCCCTCGCCTCCTGACCACGCTTCCGACAGGCTTCCCGATGACACAGATTTCCCTCCCCACCGCTCCGGCGGGCGCACCGCTTCCGCCCGGCCCGGCTGACGCTGCCCCCGCTTCCCCTGTACGACGACGGCGGCCGGGTTCCCGTTCCGCCCTCGCCCTGACCCTGCTGCCGGTGCTGCTGATCGCCGCCTGGGCGTTCTTCCCCGGCCTGTTCAGCGGGCAGGATCCGATCAGCGGCATTCCGCAGGAGAAGTTCCTCGCGCCGTCGGCCGCGCACTGGTTCGGCACCGACCACCTCGGGCGCGACGTTTTCGCCCGCGTGGTGCACGGCACCTCGCAGACGTTCCTGACCGCCGGGCTGGCCGTGCTGATCGGCCTCGTCGCCGGAACCCTGATCGGCGTTCTCGCGGCCACGGCCGGACGGGCCGCCGATGCCGTCACGATGCGCCTGGTCGATGTCCTGCTCGCGGTGCCCGGCTTTCTGATCGCCCTGATCATCGTCACAGCCTCTTCCCCGGGACCGGTCTCGCTCGGCATCGGCGTGGGCATCGCCGCCATCGCTTCCTTCGCCCGGGTGGTCCGCGCCGAGGTGCTCCGGGTCCGGAACCTGGAGTTCGTCGAGGCGGCCTTCCTCACCGGCGGCACCTACTGGAGCGTGCTGCGCCGGCATCTGCTGCCCAACGCCGCAGGACCGGTGCTCTCGCTCGTCGCCGTGGATCTGGGCGCGGCCATCCTCGTGGTGTCCTCGCTGGGCTTCTTGGGCTTCGGGGCTCCGCCGCCCGAACCCGAATGGGGCCTGCTGATCGCCGAGGGCCGCCAGTATCTGGGCACCGCCTGGTGGATGACCTCGCTGCCCGGACTCGTCATCGTCGCCACCGTGGTCCTGCTGGCCGCCGTCGGCCGGCAGCTGCTTCAGCGCCTCAGGTTCTGAGAAAGGAACACCGCATGAGCACCAGCACCTCCTCCACAGCCACCGTGGCGCCGCAGCCGGAATCAGTTGTCCGTCCCGCATCAGTTGTCGGTCCCGCCGCCGGACCGCTTCTGCAGATCCGCGGCCTGACCATTAACTACGGCCGCACCACTTCCGGGCTCGGCCCCGCAGCCCCGCCTGCCGTTTCCGGCGTCGACCTTGAAGTGCGGCGCGGTGAAATCGTCGCGGTGGTCGGGGAATCCGGGTCCGGAAAATCCACCCTGGCGCACGCCATCATCGGGCTCCTTCCCGATACTGGCCGCATAACCGCCGGCAGCCTCACCTTCGACGGCGAGGACCTCACCGGTCTCTCGGACCGCGGCTTCCGGCGGCTGCGCGGCCGGCGGATCGGCCTGGTTCCGCAGGACCCCGGAGCCTCACTGGATCCGGTGCAGACCATTGGCTCCCAGGTGTCCGAGATCTTCCGGCTGCATCCGGGCGCGGGGCAGGCCGGGTCCGGGCGGCGCACCCGCGCCGAGCTGCGCCGCGAGGTCATCGCCCTGCTGGAGCTGGTCGGCATCGACCGCCCGGAGGACCGCGTGCACCAGTATCCCCACGAGCTGTCCGGCGGCCTGAAGCAGCGGGTCCTGATCGCGATCGCCTTTGCGCTGCAGCCGGACCTGCTGATCGCCGACGAGCCGACGTCGGCCCTGGACGTGACCGTGCAGAGCCGGGTGCTGGAGGTCTTCGAGCGGCTGGCCCGCACCTTCGGAACCGCCGTCATCTTCGTGACGCATGATCTGGCCGTCGCCACCGACTACGCCGCCCGCGTCGTCGTCATGAACGGCGGCCGCATCCGGGAGGACCGCCCCGTCCTGGACCTCCTGACCCGGCCGGAAGATCCGTACACCGCGCAGCTGCTCGAGAAGGCCTCCCCCGGGCGGCGCGACGGCGGACACCGGACGGGCGAGCCGCCGTCGTCGGCCCCCTCCCCGGAAGCGCCGTCGAGCATCCCGGCGGCCGTGCCCGCGCTGGAAGTCCGCGACCTGGTGAAGGTTTTTTCCCGCACCGGCGAGGAACGCAGGGCTGTGGACGGGGTGTCCTTTGCGGTCCGTCCGGGCACCACCTTCGCGCTGGTCGGTGAATCGGGCTCCGGCAAATCGACCACGGCCCGGCTGATCCTGCGGCTGCTGGACCCGACCGGCGGCACCGTCCGGGTTGCCGGCGGGGACGTCACCGGCCTGGCCGGCAGGGCGCGGCGCGAGCTGTGGCGCGGCCTGCAGCTGGTGTATCAGAATCCGGATACCGCCCTGGATCCGCGGCTGAGCGTCGCCGAGATCATCGGTGAACCGCTGCGCAATTACCGGGTGGGCACCAAGACCGAGCGGGCGGCGCGGGTCGCCGAGCTGCTGGACCAGGTGCGGCTGCCCGAACGGGTGGGCCGGAGCCGGCCGAGGGAACTGTCCGGCGGCCAGCGGCAGCGGGTGGCCATCGCCCGCGCCCTGGTGCTGGGCGCCAAGACCCTGGTCCTGGACGAGGCGCTGAGCGCCCTGGACGTGCTGACCCAGGCGCAGGTCCTGGAGCTGCTGAAGTCGCTGCAGGATGACCTCGGACTGTCCTATCTGTTCATCTCCCATGACCTGCACGTGGTGGAACAAGTCTCCGACGACGTCGGGGTGATGCACCGCGGACGGCTCGTCGAAACCGGACCCACCGCCGCGATCTTCGCCGATCCCGCCAGCGAATACACCCGGCGGCTTCTTGCCGCCAACCCCGGACACCGGCTCCGGGATCTCGCCGCCTCCCGCTCGAAAGGAACCTCATGAGCCTCCCCACCGCCAGTCCAACCCTGGACGGCACCACCGACCGCACCGCCGCGAACCACAAACCCGCCGAGAACCGCCCCGCCCCGGACCGCCTCCCCGCCGACGGCGAGGCCCGGTACGCGGCCCTGGCCGCCCGGTTCCGTCCGGTCTTTGACCGCATTGCCGCCGGAGCCCTGGACCGCGAGCAGTCCCGGATCCTGCCGTTCGAGCAGGTCGGGTGGCTTCAGGACTCCGGCTTCACCGCGCTGCGTGTCCCGGCCGAACACGGCGGAGACCCGGTCAGCGCCGAGCACCTGTTCCGGCTGCTCATCGAGCTGGCCGCGGCGGATTCCAATGTGGCGCATCTGCTGCGCTCCCACTTCGCGTTCGGCGAGACGGCCGCCCTGCAACCGGCCGCATTCCGGGACCTGTGGTTTCCGCGGATTCTCGCCGGGCAGATTTTCGGCAACGCCGCGACCGAACGCTCCGGCAACGTCCTGGGCACCACCGCCACCACGCTGCGGCAGCAGGACGGACAGTGGCTGTTGAAGGGCGAAAAATACTACACCACGGGCAGCATCTTCGCTGACTGGGTGGTGGTGATGGCCAGCACCGCCGGGGTGGAGGGACGGCAGTACGCCGTTGTGCCCGCCGACGCCCCGGAGGTGTGCATCGTCGATGACTGGGACGGTTTCGGCCAGCCGCTCACCGGCACCGGCACCGCGGTGTTCGACGACGTGCCGGTGGACGCCGGAAACATCCTGCAGCGCCAGGTCACCAGCACCCTGGAACCGGCGTTTTTCCAGCTCTTCCTGCTGGCGGTCCTGGCCGGCATCGGCCGGGCGGCGCTGCGCGATGCGACCGCCCTGGTGCAGGCCCGCACCCGCACCTTCAATACCGGGTCCGGTGA
Source organism: Arthrobacter sp. zg.Y820 (assembly GCF_030125555.1). NCBI lineage: Bacteria > Bacillati > Actinomycetota > Actinomycetes > Micrococcales > Micrococcaceae > Arthrobacter > Arthrobacter sp. zg.Y820. The sequence continues at coordinate 112,169 of NZ_JASKLX010000001.1, read as the reverse complement.
GCTGTTCCGCAACGATCCGCTGATTCAGGAACACGTTGGCCTGCTCGCCGCCAAGGTCTACGCCGCCGAAGCCGTGGTCACCACGGCGGCCCGCGACCTCGACGCCGCAGCGGATCCTGCGCTAGGGCTATCAGTCGAGGAGGCGTTCCTGCGTGCGGAACTGGCCGTGCAGCAGGCCCACGTCATGGTGCCCGGCCTGGTGCTGGAGGCGGCGAGCGCCCTCTTCGACGTCACCGGAGCCTCCGCCGTCAGCCGCGGCAAGGCCCTGGACCGGCACTGGCGCAACGCCCGCACGGTCGCCACCCACAACCCGAGCGCGTTCAAGGCCCGGTCCGTCGGCGACTACCTGGTCAACGGCACCATTCCCACCGGCCTGCACAGCATCGGCGACGCCCCGTCGCCGACCGCCGCGCCGTCCACGCCCTCGCCCGCCGCCCCTTCCACCTCCGGAGCTGTTTCCTGATGGCCACTTTCGCCAAACGCCCGCGGCTGCTCCTGAGCGCCTTCGCCATGAACACCACCAGCCACATCCTCGGCGGTCTGTGGCGTCATCCCGAGGCGCAGCAGCACCGCTTCAACGAGCTCGGGCTGTGGACCGATCTGGCGGCCCGGCTGGAAGCGGCGAAGTTCGACGCGCTGTTCCTGGCCGACGTCGTCGGACTGTACGGCGATCACGACGGCGGCTGGGCCTCGCATGTGGAGCGCGGGCTGCAGGTGCCGGCGAATGATCCGCTGGTGCTGCAGTCGGCACTGGCGGCGCGGACCGAACACCTCGGCCTGGCGCTGACCAGCTCCGTGGTGCAGGCGCATCCCTTCCAGCTCGCCCGGCAGCTGTCCACTCTGGACCACCTCAGCGGCGGCAGGGTCGCCTGGAACATTGTGACCAGCGTGCTGGAGAACGCGCACCGGAACTTCGGCGGCGACGGGCTGGCCGAACATGACAGCCGCTATGACTGGGCCGATGAGTACCTGGAGGTTTGCTACAAACTCTGGGAGGGCTCCTGGGACGAGGGCGCTCTGCTGCAGGACAAGGCCTCCGGGCTTCATGCCGATCCGGCGAAGGTGCACAAGATCCTGCACCGCGGCCCGCGCTACTCGGTGGACGGACCGCACCTGTCCGCGCCCTCTCCGCAGAGCACGCCGGTATTGTTCCAGGCCGGCAGCTCCGGACGCGGCCAGCAGTTCGCCGCCGCCAACGCCGAAGCGGTGTTCATCTTCGCACCGCACACCGCCTACGCGAAGAAAACCACCGACTCGGTCCGGGCGCTGGCCCGCGGCCTGGGCCGGCGCAACGAGGACATCAAGTTCTTCGCCGGGCTGTCCTTCGTCGTCGGCTCCACCGAGGCCGAGGTGAAGGCAAAGCAGGCGGAGTATGACGAGTATCTGGACCTCGATGCGATTGTCGCGCACATTGGCGGCGGGATCGGCGTCGACCTCGGCGGCCTGCCGCTGGATACCACGCTGGGCGATCTGCGGACCGACGGGGCGCGCGGCGTGCTGGAGGCGCTGTTCGCGTCGGTGCCCGGCGGCAATCCGACCATCGCCGATGTCGCCCGCTACCGCGCCGACAACCAGCAGATCGCCGGCACTCCGGAGCAGATCGTCGACCGGCTCGAAGACTGGCAGGACGCCGGCGTGGACGGCATCAACATCATCAACCAGATCCTGCCCGGCTCTTACACGGACTTTATCGACGGGGTGCTGCCGGAGCTGCGCCGCCGCGGCCTGGCCCAGACGGAGTACCGTCCCGGCACGCTACGGGAGAAGCTGTTCGACGGCGATGCGCGGTTGCCGTCCCGGCATCCGGGCGCGAAGTACCGCGGTGCGTTTTCGTCGGTGGAGCCGGCGGAGGTTTAGGCCGGTACTTCTGCTGCCACTTTGGGAATCTGCTGCCACTTTGGCAAATCCCTGCCGCTCCGCACTGGCAGGGATTTGCCAAACCGGTCGATTTTTACCAAGCCGGAGGGATTTGGGCGGCACCGGTCAGTGCCTGAGCCTAAACCCGCCGCACGTGCTCCGGCGTCAGCTCCGCAAGGCTGGTGACGCCGAGCAGCTGCATCACGGTCGTCATCTCGGTGCGGAGCAGCTCCAGCGTGCGCTCGGCGCCCTGCCGCCCGCCGGCCATCAGCCCGTACAAATAGGCGCGGCCGATCAGGGTGAAGTCGGCGCCTGCGGCGATGGCGGCAACGATGTCGCCGCCGGACATGATGCCCGAATCCAAGATGATCTCGGCGTCGGGCCCGACGGCGGCGCGGATGGCGGGCAGGATGCGCAGCGGCACGGGAGCCCGGTCCAGCTGCCGGCCGCCGTGGTTGGACACCACGATTGCGTCCGCGCCGCGGGCAAAGACCTCAACAGCGTCGGCCGGGTTCTGGATGCCCTTGACGATGAGCTTGCCCGGCCACGTTTCGCGCAGCCAGCCCAGGTCCTCCATGTTCAGGGATGGTTCAAACATGGTGTTCACGGTCTCGGCCAGGGACACCCGCTCCCCCTCGAAGTTCGCGAACCCCAGCGGTTTGGTGGTCAGGAAGTTGAACCACCACTCCGGCCGGTAGGAGGCGTCCAGGACGGTCTTCGGCGTCAGGGTGGGCGGCATGGTCATGCCATTGCGGGTGTCCCGGAGCCGGGCGCCGGCCACCGGGGTGTCCACGGTGACGATCAACGCGCCGTACCCGGCGGCCGCTGCACGGCTCACCAGTTCCCGGGACCGGCCGCGGTCCTTCCAGAGGTAGAGCTGGAACCATTTGGCGGCGTCGGGCACGGTCTCGGTGAGTTCCTCGATCGATGCCGTGCCCATGGTGGAGAGCGAGAACGGAATGCCGAACGCGGCAGCGGCCTGCGCTCCCCCGATCTCGCCCTCGGAATGCATCAGCCGGGTCAGGCCCGTGGGAGCGATGCCCACCGGCATCGCCGCTTCGGTACCGGCGATCTTGGTGCTCAGGTCCACGCTTGTGACATCGCGCAGCACGTTCGGCACGAATTCGACGTCGTCGAACGCCGCGCGGTTGCGGCGCAGCGTCTGCTCGCCGAAGGATCCGCCGTCCACGTAGTCGAAGGCAGCCGTGGGAATCCGCCGCTTGGCGATGTCCCGCAGCTCCCAGACGTTCGTCGCCTTCGCCAGCCGTGCGCGCCGGCGGTCGAGGTCAAAGGGCTTGAACTGGATGAGGCCGCGGAGTTCGGAGTACTGGGGAATTCGGCGTTTCATGGCTGCTTTCTGGCTCGGTGTGACGCCAGTCTAGGACGGCCGGGACGCCGGGCAGCAGTGGGAAACCGTTCGTTACGGCAGCTAGCCCGCGGCCGGCCTCGGGCTGCCGCTCGTGACCTCAATGTCCGTGACCTCCCGCCATACGGGCCGCCGTCGGGTTTTCCTCAGTGGAGGTTTAGCTTCGCTCGCTGCGATGCTTGCACGGGCTGAGACGGGTAGTCACTGCGTCTGCCAGCTCGCCTCCGTCCTTGCGAAGCTGGTGAAGCTACGGAGAACCCCAGGCCGACCAGGGCCAGGACCAGCTACACGTAATTAACGAGCGGGATCCAAAACAGTACCAGTGCAACGATTCCCAGGATCAGGCCTGCCAGAGCGAGGACGTTAACGTCGTTGGATTGCGGTTCCCACTCGGCCCATTCGATGGTCTTCTCCGTGATGCGGGTGATCTTGACGTTGCGGTGGATCTTCACGCTGCTGCGTCTCGTGCAGCAGCGTCACGTTGCGGCCGCGCTCGGCGAGCTCAAGACCCATCAGCGAACCGACGGCGAGGCCCACTTGCGTGCCCCGGTCCTGGACGCCCGTGACCGGATCCTGGAAACCCTCACGTATCTGCGTTCCGGCTCTCTGCCAACATCGGGGTGCTGATGCGGATGGCCGCGGCCTGCACCCTTTACCTCCGCAACGCACCTGGTGGTCAGGTCTACCCAGGGGTCGCCTGCGTCGGTGCGGGTCCGCGAAGGTGCTGCCAGCACGCGGCGGACGAACGCGAGACCTTGTCCGCGCCCGCGGACGCTCCTACTGTTGAACGACCGGATAACCGCCCCCACAGCTGTTCAGGGACTGATGTTTGCTCCTGCGGCGCCCGAACCCCTGCGAGGCAATTATGGGAACGCAGCCGAATGATCCGTTTCACGACTATGGGCAGGGATATCCGTCTCCGCCGCAAGGACCGCAATCCAACGATGGCAAGGGCCTCGCGCTGGCAGGCCTGATCTTGGGAATCATTGCACTGGTGCTGTTTTGGCTCCCGCTCATTAACTTCCTGTCGCTGCTCTTGGCCTTGGTGGGTCTGGGGCTCTCCATCGCTTCGCTGGTTATTGTCCGACGAAGGGGTTCCGCCCAGGGCCTGTCCGTTGCTGCCGTGGTTGTCTCCGCAGTGGCGCTGGTGGCAGCTATTCTTGCCACTGTTTTATGGAGCGCACTGTTCAACGCAGTGGACGAGGAAGTGGACACTCCTTTGTCCCCGGTCACCGCTCCCGCCACGGTTTCCCCAACCCCCGCCCCTGCGGATACCTCCACCGCCACTCCCACCCCAACTTCCGGTCAGGGACAGACGTCCGAGGCACCTGCCTTCCCGGGAGCAGAAGACAGCGATGCGGTCGGGCTGGCAGGTGAAGCCCTGGTTCTGGGCGACGTCACCGTCACCTCTACACCGCTGACTGACGGCGATTCGACGTTGAGGCCGACCTTGTGCACAACGGCAACTCTTCAGAACAATTCAGATGAAACTATCGATTTCAACATCTTTGATTGGAAGCTGCAGTCGCCGTCGGGGACTATTCGGAATTCGACAGGACTGGGAACTGACAACTCGTTGTCCAGCGGCGAGGTGGCGCCAGGAGGAACTGCCACCGGAGACGTCTGCTTCGACAATGATGCTGCTCAAACCGGACAATTCGTTGTCCTCTACGAACCCATCTTCCCCTTCTTCTCAGACAGGGGTGCGTGGATCAACGATCTGTAGGCACGCCCCAGGAATCCGGAACCGGGCAGGCATTGAGCGGTAATCCCCAGTTAGACAGAAGGCTGGGCGCCTCGTTCGACAAGAACGAAAGCGCCCAGCCTTTCTGTCTGCGGAACTCGCCTAGACCTCGGTGGTCACCTTCCACGAGGAGTGGATGGCGCCGTGGATGTAGTTGACCTCGCCGGCGTCACCGACGACGTCGACGTCGAAGCCCGCGGCCCGCAGCTCGTCCGCCAGGGGTGCGGCCGCCGTCGTGCCGTCGGCATAGACCACCATGGAGGCGGGTGCGGAGAAGCTCTGCTGGCTCTCGCCCTCCCCCTCGGTCCATTCCACGGTCTTCTCGGTGATGCGGGTGACCGAAACGTTGCGGTGAATCTGCACGCCGTGCGCCTTGGCGTCGCGCACCGCGGTCCAGCGGCGCGGCATGGCCAGCGGCAGGCCGAGCTGCTGCGTCTCGTGCAGCAGCGTCACCTTGCGTCCGCGCTCGGCGAGGAACTCGGAGAGCTCCAGACCAACCAGGGATCCGCCGATCACCACCACATCCTTGCCCATCGGCAGCCAGGCCTTGGTGAACTGGCGGACAAATTCCGGGCTCTTGGTGACGCCGGAGAGGCGGCCGAGCTTGCCCAGGGTGCTCAGCACCGGGCCGGCCTCCTCGGCGGTCGCGGTGCCGAGCATCATGGCCCGCAGCGTGTCGCCGGTCTGCACGTTCGGCAGGTCGCCGCCGGGGAAGTCGGGCTTGGGCCGGACGGCACCGGTGGCGACGATGACCTGGTCCGGGTTCAGCGCGCGGATGGATTCCACGGTGGCCGGAGTGTTGAGCTTGACCGCGATGCGCAGGCGCTTGATCTCGGACTTGAACCACTTCAGCAGGCGTTCGTTGTCCGGGGTGGTCATGGTGGAGAACCACATGGTGCCGCCGAGGCGGTCCGACTTGTCTAGCACGGTGACCCGGTGGCCGCGTTCGGTCAGTACCCGGGCGCTCTCCAGGCCGGCCGGGCCGGCACCGACAACCACCACGTGCTTGGTCGAGGAGGCGGGCTTGAGCGGCAGCAGCGCCTCGTTGCCGAGGGCCGGGTTGACCGCGCAGAAGGGTGTGTCGTCGAAGAAATTTTCCGCCACGCACAGGTAGCAGTTGATGCAGGGGCGGACCTGGTCGAAGTTGCCGTCGCGGATCTTGTTGGGCAGCTCCGGGTCGGCCAGCAGCTGGCGTCCCATGGCGGCGAAGTCGATGTCTCCCGCGGCCAGCGCCTTTTCTGCGATTTCCGGCAGCATCCGGCCGACGGCGATGACCGGGACCGTGACGTGCTTCTTGATCTCGGCGGCGTTCTTCAGGTAGGCACCGACCTTGTTGGGCAGCGGGCCGTCGGTGAAGTTATCGAACGGGTTGCGGCCCCATCCGGTGACGTGGATGGCGTCGGCGCCGGCCTGCTCAAACAGCTTGGAGGCCTCGATGGCTTCCTCCAGGGTGAGGCCGCCTTCCTGCCCGTACTCCTCGCCGGAAATCCGGACCAGGATGGCCAGCTTCTCGCCGACGCGTTCCCGCACGGCGCGGATGACGTCGCACGCCAGCCGGGCGCGGTTGGTCAGCGGGCCGCCGTACTCGTCGGTGCGCTTGTTGTCGCGCTGGTTCAGGAACACCCCGAGGATGTAGCCGTGCGCAACGTGGATTTCGATGGCGTCGCAGCCGGCCTTGGCGACGCGTTCGGCGGCGTCGGCCCAGGTGGAGATCAGCGCGGAAATGTCCGCGGCCGTCATGTCGTGGTAGACAACCTGCTTGCCGGCGGTGGCGGCGCCCATCTTGCGCAGCTCAGCCGGGGTGCTGTCGGCCAGCGCCGACATGTCGTACTTGTAGTCCGGCTGGTTGGGGGCCAGCACCGGCCGGTCGTTGGCGGTGTCGACGCGGGCTACCTTGCCGTGGTGCGTGGACTGGATGCAGATCTTGCTGCCGGCCGCGTGCACCGCGTCGGCGAGCGCCTTGAGGCCCGGAATGAACTTGTCTTCCGACAGGCCCGGCTCCTTCATCGACGCCGCACCGTAGGGGAAATCAATGGCGCAGGCACCGGTAATGATCAGCCCGGCACCGCCGGCGGCGCGGGCCACATAGTGATCGATCTCGGGCTGTTCAATCTCGCCGTGCGCGGAGACATTCATGTCCATCGCAGGCAGGACGATCCGGTTGTGCGTTTCCATTGAACCGATGCGTCCCGGGGCCATCAGGTGAGGAAAAGTTTTGGTATTCACTCTCGTATATTAGCGCTTTTGTTTACGTTGTAAACGCGCGGTGGTGCGCTACTTGGACCAGGCGGCACGCGAACGACGACGTCGGCGCACGCGCACGTCGAGCGTCGCCGCACGCGTTCCCACCCTCTGTGACAGGTGTTGCCTCTTGTGGTCCCACCCACCCCAGAAGTTCACGAACGGTGGGAACCTGTGCGCGGCGAAACCGCTCCGAAGAACGATGCGTCCCGAACCAGGCCGCAGTACGGCAGTCGCCGCTGTCAGGTAAGTCCGAGAAAACAGCAGAAGGTAACCAGCCCGAGTGCTGCGCCGGACACGGCCTCCCACCAGGTGTGTTGGCGAAGGGTCACCCGGCTGAGCATCATCAGCGGCGGCAGGACTAGCAGCCAGGCCCAGGCGCCCCCGAACAGTTCCGCCACCCAGAGCACGGCGAAGGTCAGCACCGACACATGGGCCGAAACGTCGAGCCAGCGCCGGAAAAACACCAGCCCCACGTTGCCGATCAGAAACGCTGCCACGGTCTCCGGAACCGGCGGTGCCAAGGGAAGCAGGTAACTGACAACGACGCCGACAAGCATCAGGACAGCCACGATACTGACCCGCAGACTGTCGGGAAGGCCGCGGCGCCGGAACAGCGGCTTGGTTCCCTTGTAGACCAGCCCCGGAACCCCGACGATGCCCGCCAGCAGGACGGTCACCCCCACCGGACCCAGCCCGGCGGTGATCCCGGCGGTGACCACCACGGCGGCCAGCACCAGGGCCGGCGGCAGGAGCCGGGAGACCCAGGCCGACGCCGGCGCCCGTGTGCCGGGCCAGCTCTCCGTTGTCTTGACTCGTATCCCGGTCTTCACGCGCATCACGGCAGCAGCATCGCGGCGGCGAAGGCCAGGCATCCGGCCGCGTGCCCGGCCAGGACCTGGGTGGGTGTGTGGTCCCCGAGCTTGACCCGGGACCATCCCGTCACCGACGCCAGCAGCAGGGTCAGGGCCGCGCCGAACGCGGGTATCGGCGCCAACAAGGACAGCCCGACGTAGGCGGCCACCGCGGAATGCACCGACAGCTTCCACACCAGATTCGCCGCCAGGCACAGCATCATGCCAATGAACACCCCGCCAATTTCGCCGAAGAGAGCAGCCGGTGCGTCCAGGAGAAGCAGGATCAACGCGCCGATGCCCAGCGACACCGCCGACGCGGCCAGGATCGGAGCCCGCTGGGTCCGCACCCCCACATGGTGGTCGGTGACGGAACCCCGCCGCTTCAGCCACAGGATTCCGGCAAAGGGCAGTCCCACGGTAAAGAGCGCTGCCACGATGCCCTGCGCCCAGGTCACCCCGGGGCTGAGCAGCGGCTGCAGCAGCAGGAGGATGCCCACCAGGACGGCCGGGGCGGAGGTTTCGGTCACGATTCGCGCCAGCCGGGTCGACGCGGCGTAGGCACGGGATGTGGGGATATACAGGGTTTCGGGCATCAGGCGATTCTACTGGCACAGTGCAGTTGCCAACCGCCTCTGTGTGATCCCTTGCCTCACGGAACGGTCGGGGAACCTTCTGGGTACTACCGGCCAGCCTCTGCCACAAACCGCACCTTGGGGTCCCGGATGATCGCCTTACGCCTAGGTGCTGAGGCTTCCCAGAGCCTTGATTGAGTCGTACACGAGGCTCGAGATAATTCCCATAAGCACCGCCTTTCCATCCACGCCAATTTTGTCAAAGAGAAGTTTTGTTAGAACCCTATATTTTGCAACAAGCTGGGGAACGAAATTTACTACAACTACAATCACTAGCAGACCAATAACTGCGAAAATTTCCCGCAGCATCAATCCCGGAATCGAACCGGCCATGAATTCCATGGCTAGCAAGCACCAACACCTAGACGTAAGGTGAACGCCAAGACTATAGCACACATTTGAATCGATTCCCGACTGCTCGTCTTGTTGTAGAGGATGGGGCTGGTATGCATCGTCACTACCCGCGTGACATCGATGCCGGACTGAGCAACGATATGCACATGAATCATATTGATTTGAAGGGGATGACGCTGTCGGAATTGCTCCAGCTGCGCAATGCAATCGATATAGAGATCGCCGCACGAGGACACACCCGAACTGCATCGTCGCTCGCCGGTGAGCTCATTGAACGGACAGTATCGGTCGCCTACAGCGGCGAACTTGTGAAGGTTGGATCGAAATCGGTGGATGTTGTAACGGGTAACGGGCGCCGTCTTCAGGTCAAAACTCGCTCCCTACCGAGGGGCGACCTGCGGCACTGGGCGTTTAGCAACTTCGACTTTGATGCCGCGATTGTCGTAGCCGTTGATCGGGAGACGTTGACTGTCGATTGGGCTCGAGAACTATCGAGTAACGAGGTACGCACGCTCGCGCGGCCGCATGCAACCGACGGTTGGCGCCTTGGAATGGCCACCGGAAGAAGCGAAGGTATCGATGTCACTGATCCACTACGGCGCGCTTTTCAGAAACTCTCATAGATCGCGTGGTTACACTTGCGAAACTTCTGCGGACTCTGGATGGCGTTTGCAAGAACTTGCCGCAGCCGCGGACGCAGGCTCGGTGAGCACATGGTGCCGGCCCAGCGGCAGCATCAGCGGCTTGCCGGAGGACGGATCCGTGATCACCATGTTCTCCATCCCGAACACGGTCCGCACGGTCTCCTCGGTCAGCACGTCCTCCGGCCGGCCGGCGGCGTGCAGCTTCCCGTCGGCCACGGCCACCAGATAATCCGCGTACCGGGCGGCCAGGTTCAGGTCGTGCAGCACCATGACGATGGTGGTGCCGCGGGAGCGGTTCAGGTCAGTGAGCAGGTCCAGCACCTCAATCTGGTGGCTGACGTCCAGGAACGTGGTCGGCTCATCCAGCAGCAGCAGGTCGGTCTGCTGCGCCAGCGCCATGGCGATCCAGACCCGCTGCCGCTGCCCGCCGGAGAGTTCGTCCACGGCCCGGGCCGCCTGCTCGGCGGTAGCGGTGGCGTCGAGCGCTGCGGCGACGGCGGCGTCGTCGTCGGTGCTCCAGCGCGAGAAGATGCCCTGGTGCGGATGCCGGCCGCGGCCCACCAGGTCGGCGACCGTGATGCCCTCGGGCGCGATCGGTGACTGCGGCAGCAGCCCCAGCGTGCGGGCCAGCTGCTTGGCGGGAATCGAGTGCACCGCCTTGCCGTCCAGCAGCACGTGTCCGGCGCGCGGGGCGAGCAGCCGGGACATCGAGCGCAGCAGCGTGGACTTGCCGCAGGCGTTGGCGCCGATGATCGCGGTGACCTTGCCCGCCGGCACCACCAGGTCCAGGGAGTCGATGACCGTGCGGTCGCCGTAGCCCAGCGTGAGGTTTTCGATGTTCAGGGAATGGGATGCGGTCACAGCGAGGCTCCTGCGCGGTTGACGCGGACAATGAGGTAAACGAGGAACGGGGCGCCGAGCACGCCGGTGATGATACCCACCGGCATCCGGGACCCGAACGCGTACTGGCCGCAGAAGTCGGCGACGAGCACCAGCAGCGCGCCCACCAGTGCGGCCGGCACCAGCAGCGACGGGCCGGGGCCGACCAGCCGGGCGGCGATCGGCCCGGAGAGGAACGCGACAAAGGCAATCGGTCCGGCGGCCGCGGTGGCGAAGGAAATGAGCCCGACGGCGGCCACGATCACCACAATCCGGGTCAGCCCCACGCGCACGCCGAGCGCTGACGCGGCGTCGTCGCCCAGCCGGGTCACGGCCAGGTTCTTCGACTGGCCCAGCAGCACCGGCGTCAGCACCAGCATCGCGGCGAGCACCGGCAGCACCTGGTTCCAGGACGCACCGTTGAGGCTGCCGGTCAGCCAGCGCATCGCCTCCTGCAGCTCCCATTCCGGCGCCTGGTTCAGCACATACGCGGTGACCGAATCCAGCATTGCGGCGATGCCGATGCCCACCAGGATCAGCCGGGTGTCGGCCACTCCCCTCTTGTAGGAGAGCGCGTAGACGGCCAGCGCCACCACCAGTCCGGAGACGATGGCGAACGTGGACACCGCGGCGCCGCCCAGCCCGAGGCCGACGATGGCGAACGCCGCGCCCGCGCCGGCTCCGGAGCTGATGCCGATGATGTCCGGGCTGGCCAGCGGGTTGCGCAGCATGGTCTGGAACGCGACGCCGGCCAGGCCGAAGCAGGCGCCGGTCAGCACGGCGAGCACCGCGCGCGGCAGCCGCAGCCGGCCGACGGCGAAGGAGGCGCCGGGCACGTCGTGCCCGAGGATCACGTTGATTACGTCCGCCGGGGCGTAGAAGGTGCGCCCGGCCATCAGGCTCAGCGCGAAGACGGCCACGATGCCCACGGCCAGCAGGGTGACCACCAGGCGGTAGCGGCGGCTAGCACCATGGCGGACGCGGGCGACGGCGGCGCGGGTGGTTTCGGCGCCGGCGCCGGCCGCCGTCGTCGTCTTCCTTCCAACGGAGGCTGTGGAGGACAGTCCAGTGCTCACAGGGCACGCACCTTCTGTCGGCGGACGATGTAGATGAAGAACGGGGCGCCGATCAGCGCGGTGATGATGCCGACGTCGATCTCCGCGGGCCGGGCGATGATCCGGCCGAGGACGTCGGCGGCGGTCACCAGGGCGGCGCCGGCGACGGCGGAAAAGGGCAGGAGCCAGCGGTGGTCGACGCCGACCAGCAGCCGGCAGGCGTGCGGCACCACCAGGCCGACGAAGGCGATGGGTCCGGTGACGGCGGTGGACGCGCCGCAGAGGATGACGGCGCCGAGCGAGGCGGAGCCGCGGGCCAGGGCCACGCGTTCGCCCAGTCCGGCGGCGAGTTCGTCGCCGAGGGCCAGCGAGTTCAGGCCGCGGGCGGAGAGCAGGCAGATGCCGAAGCCGACCAGCAGGAAGGGCAGGATCTGCCCGATGCTTTCGTACGAGCCGCCGCCCACGCCGCCGATCTGCCAGGAGCGCACTCCCCCGGCCAGGTCGTTGCGCGGCAGCACGATGGCGCTGACGAAGGACGCCAGCGCGGCGGAGGTGGCGGCGCCGGCCAGCGCGAGCTTCAGCGGGGTCGCCGCGCCGCGGCCCAGCGAGCCGACGGTGTAGACGAAGCCGGCGGTGAGTGCGGCGCCGGCAATGGCGAGCCAGATGTAGCTGGAGCCGGCGGCCAGGCCGAAGAACGCCATGCCCGCGACGATGGCGAGTGAGGCGCCCATGTTGATGCCGAGGATGCCGGGGTCGGCCAGCGGATTGCGGGTCACGCCCTGCATCACGGCGCCGGAGATGCCCAGCGCGGCGCCGGCGACGACGGCGAGCAGGGTGCGCGGAATCCGCTTGGCCACCGCTGCCTCGTCAAAGCCCTCGGCCGAGCCGCCCAGGGCGGCGAGAATGTCGTTCCAGCCGACGTCGCGCGCTCCGACGGTGACCGAGGCCAGCATCAGGGCGGCGAGCACGGCCAGGGAAATCAGGAGCCAGAGCGCACGAAGACGCCCCGGGCGCCGCCGTGCAGTTATGTCCTGTGCGGCGGTTCCCGGGGCTTCTTCGGCCGCAGCCCCGGCGGGTGCCGGGGCTGCGGTGTGATGCGGCGTCACTGGATTATTCGGTGTCACGGGGTGGTGCTGTGTCACTTCGCTTTGGTGGCTGCGTCGGAGATCAGGGACAGGTAGTCGTCCAGGACCCAGGAGATGGCCAGCGGCGTCGGGTTCGCGGCGGTGCCCAGCGGCTTGTCGCCCGGCAGGCTGACAATGGCGCCGTTGGCGACGGCGGGCATCTGCGAGAGCAGCGGATCCCCTTCCAGGGCGGTGACCAGTTCTTCGCCGCCGTAGGTGACGATGATGTCGACGTCGCTGAACGCGTCGGCCTGCTCCGCGCTCTGCGTCAGGGAGAACTTGTCGGTGGCGTCGGAGGCGGTCTTGACGCTGTCCGCCACGTCCATGCCCAGGTCCTCGAAGAACATGGTGCGGGTGTCGTGCGTGGTGTAGAAGCTGACCTCGCTGAGATCGGTGGGGTCAACGTGGGTCAGGAACATGGCGTTCTTGCCCTCGAGCGCCGGGTACTTGGCGGCGGCGTCGGACATTTCGGTCTCGAGGCCGGCAATCAGGTCCTTGGCTTCCTGCTCCATGCCGAGGCCCTCGGCGTTCATCTCGATCATTTCGCGCCAGGACGTGCCCCACGCGGTTTCCGGGTAGGCGACAACGGGAGCGATTTCGCTCAGGGTGTCGTAGTCCTCCTGGGTCAGGCCGGAGTAGGCGGCGAGGATGACGTCGGGCTTCGTTTCGGCAACGGCTTCGAAGTCGATGCCGTCGTTCTCGTCGAAGAGCACCGGTGCGTCGCCGCTGAGTTCCTCAAGCTTCTCCTCGACCCACGGCAGGATGCCGTCGCCGTCGTCGTCGCCGAAGTTCGCGGCTGCCATGCCCACCGGGACGATGCCCAGGGCCAGCGGCACTTCGTGGTTGGCCCAGTTGACCGTGGCCACGCGCTCGGGCTTGGTTTCGATGGTGGTGGTGCCCAGGGCGTGCTCGATGGTGATCGGTTCAAAGGTGGCGGCAGTGGCTTCGTCGCCGCTGGCCTCCGTGGAGGAGCAGGCTGCCAGGCCGGTGGTGAGCAACGCTGCTGCACAAACGGCGGTGATTCGTGTAAGGCGCAAGGTGGTATTCCTTCGTCAAGTGGGGAGCAACCCGGCGGATCACCGAAGCGCGCCGGGGGCATCGCACTGGTTTTAGGGTCGCCTAACTCCCTAAGAGTAAGGGATGCCTAACCATACGTGGGGCAGTTGAGAAAAATGTGACGCGGAGTGTCGCGGCTCCCGGATCGGGTGGACCCGCCAGCTGCCACAGAGGGACTGCGGGGTGCCGCCACGTGCGTGGCCGGAAAATCGTCAGACAACGAAAACTACGGTATATTCCCGCGGGGTGAATGCCCCAAAAAACTTACGGCCAGAGACTTAAGCGGGAACACGATGTCCACGTTGGATCACATGAAAACGCCTGAAGCCAACTATGACCCTTACAAGCGGGGTGAACCGGTGAAAAAGGCCGGCCGGGCGTGGCTCAAATATCTGCGCCTCATCATTGAGGCGGCCCTTGTTCTCACCATCGTTTTCCTGCTCACCAATGGTGATGCTGGAGCGGATTCCGTTTCCGTTCCTGCAGCGGGCAGTTCAGCGCGGCAGGAAGCGTCGGAAGAGTCGAAGCCGGACCCCCAGGCATCGCCGGCCTATCCCGGCGCGGAAGCCAGCGATGTGGTGGCGCAGGGCGGTGAGTCCCTGGAGCTGGACGGCGTGACAATCACCGCCACCGCGCTGAGTGAGGGCGACTCCTCTCCTGGCTCTTACCCGACCCTTTGTGCAAGCGTCACAATGGAGAATAATTCAGGCGCCACGGCCGAATTCGACTCTTTCGACTGGAATCTTCAGACGCCCACGGGAGTGATTGACTACAGCAGCCATTACGGTAGCGACAGTTTGCTGCGAACCGGAAAAATCGCCTCGGGAGGCACCGCCAGCGGCGACGTGTGTTTCACGCACGACTCGCCGGAAGCGGGAGATTACTTAGTGCTTTACACGCCCAGCCCCACAGCGCCGGACTATGAAGAGCCCGAGGGACGCGGCGTCTGGGTCAACAACCGGTAAGGCCTTTTCCGCCTCGGCCTGCCTCGGCCGGTTTCCGTCCTGATTCTCCCCAGCTGCTCCCCCGCCGGGACCTCAGTCGATGGGGTCCCGCGCTAACGGATCTGACCGCGGCCGATTGGCCGAGTGAGATCTTCAAGCAATGCATCAAGTCTGTCGACCGGCGCCCACCCGTTGACCGCGATGCTGCCGGTGGGGCCGATCCGAAGTTCCAGACGATCCGGCAGCGCGGTCAGGCTTTGTTCCAAGTCGCTGTAGCGGTCCGTGAGGAAGTGGAAGCGCTGATTGGCGGAGCCGACCCATGGCCGCACCAGATCGGGTTGGTCCGCCTGATAGGGGCCGTCAACGAGCAGGTCGGTCGCGGCCAGCAGCGCTGCTGCTCCCTCCGGGCCCAGCCTGCTTTCCAAATGCTCACGTTCATATCCGGTGAAGACCATGACCGACAGCCCCTGGCTGCGCACGGTTTCAGCCAGCGAGGCAAAGGCCGGTGCCTGCTCGAACGGCTCCCCGCCCAGCAGGGTGATGCCCTCCGCCTCCGAGTAAATGGCTTGCTGGGCAAGCTCCTCCACCGCCGTCTCTCGTCCGCCCTCAGGGTTCCAGTAATGCGGGTTGAAGCAGCCGCTGCACCGGATGCTGCAGCCCTGCGCCCAAATCGCGAAACGGGTACCCGGCCCTTCCGCCGTCGTCCGCGGTATTACCGAAGCAATCCTCACGCGGCTTTGCTGCTGGTCAGTAGTCAAGGCGGCGGATCCCCGGCTTGTCAGTTGGCCTGCCGGGCGGCGGAGGAGTGTGCCCGAATGTCACCAATCCCCGAAACCGAATGAGTTCATGCGGCTGCAGGGCGGCTTTCCGAACCATGTCGTCCAGATCGCGGAAGGCGCCCTGCCGTTCGCGCGCAGAGACAACACGTTCCGCCAGTGAGGCGTCGATTCCCGGCAGGGCTGACAGCTCCCTGCCGGTGGCTGCGTTGACATCGAGGAGTCTTCCGGGCTCGGGAGTCTCCCCCGGTTGGCGGACCGGCGGTGGGGTTGGAAAAGGCGGTGGGGCTGCGGAGCCGCCGGCAGGAGGCGGCGCGTAATACTCGGCGCCGCTCACACCCATCGTTCCTTGGTCGGCCGACGACGGCGGCCGGGCCGGAGAGCCGGCCGACGGCGGCTGGGCGGGTGCACCCTGCCCCTGGGCGCGAGCGGCTGATTGGAGATACCAGGGACGAGCGGAGGCCCGCCAAAGCAGATAGTCGAAGTTCAAAATGAAGCCGTACACGATTTCGCCCAGCCATACGAGAATGATGAGCCCGCCAAACCGTGAAGTATCGATGAAGAGAAGCATGCCGGAGGCCAAAAAGGTCACCGCGCAGGCTATCCAGAACTTCCGGGTGCGGACCCTCAGCGCCACATAGACAAACCCGACAAAGGAAAAAATGCCCAACCCAAAGATGGGCGCCAGCAGCCATGCGCTGTGAAGGATGCGCCATTTTCCGCTGGCCAGGCGTGCAACCGATTCAGGGGTGGCGGAGTTCATTGTCCTCCTCGATGATGTCCCGGCTTTCGGCCGGCGCCTCCTCGTATTCCTTCGTGAAGCTGCTGGTGACGGTCTGCGCCCCGAGCAGGTCTTCCAGAACTTCGATGCTGTCCAAGCATTTGGTGCCTTTGATGCCCGAGGTCTCTGCCTGGATTGCCCCGTCGGGGGAAACCCGGATGATGATTTGCTCGTTTCCCATTATTTTGTCCCTTCGACGTTCAGCACGAGCGTCACGCTGTCGTCGTCTTCCACGGTCTCCGACGCCACTGTCATTCCCGCCGAGGGAGCCTTTTCACGCAGCCGGGCGAGGACCGCCTGCTGCACCTGCCGCCCATAGGCAAGGTCGATGGCGGCAACAATGTCCGCCGCTCTCTTTTCGTCGATGTCACCGGTGAAGTCCACTTGCCAGATTCCCTGCTCGTTCCGGTGGAACACCGCGCGCACTCCAAGCCAGTCGGCAGTAATGGTGTCCGCGGCCGGGCTGACTGTCGCATTCGTGTCAGCGAGCGCCGCCGCCAGCAACCCGGCGTCGCGCATTCTGGTCTGTACCTGGCACATGCGCTGGCCCTGCGCATCAGTCTCCGTGCGTCCGATCTTGAAGGCACCAACAGCTGCAATGGCCATCGGAACGAGCAGCAGGGAAATGCTCATTAGAAGTCCACCAATCTTCCACCGCGGGAATAGGACGTGTCCGGCGACGCCCCGGCCGGCGGAAGGTCCGACGGCGCACCCGCGCCGTGGCCTGTTGCTTCCGTGTAGCCTGCCAGGTCCTCCGCTGCCGTGGCCGCGACGGCCCGGTCTGCTGCCCAGGTGCGCACCGCAGCAATCTGCTCGGCTTGGGTAACGCTCAGCGGGACCATGTTCCTGATCGCCCGATGGAGGTCCTCATTCTCCAGCCGCCGCCGTTCGGCAAAGGCATCGAAGAGGGCAGCAACAACACCCTGTTCAATCTCAGCGCCGGAATACCCTTCGGATACCTTCGTGAGTCCGTCCAGCAGATCGTCGGTTATCTCCAGCGCACCCGCCCTGCTCGCTTTCAGGCGTTTGCCGAGGTGAAGCTCCCAGATTTCGCGGCGTTCCTGGCTCGTGGGCAGGTCCACGAAGAAGATCTCGTCGAACCGGCCCTTGCGGAGCAGTTCCGGCGGCAGCCGGTCCACCTTATTTGCTGTCGCGATGACGAAAACCGGTGCGGTTTTCTCCTGCATCCAACTGAGGAATGATCCGAAGACGCGGCTGGACGTGCCGCCGTCGCCGCCGTCTCCCCCGGTCCCCGAGAATCCCTTCTCAATCTCGTCCAGCCACAGCACGCACGGTGCGGAAGCCTCAGCCGTGCGTATCGCCGTCCTCATGTTCTGTTCACTCGATCCGACCAGGCCCGCGAATATCTTTCCGATGTCCAGCCGCAGCAGGGGAAGTTCCCAGGCCGCCGCAATGGCCTTGGCAGTCAGCGACTTGCCGCAGCCGGGCACCCCGGTCATCAGGACGCCTTTGGGCGCCGGAATGCCGTATTGCGCTGCTTCGTCAAGCCACGAACCGTTTCGTTTAGCCAGCCAGCGTTTCAGGTTCTGCAGGCCGCCCACATCGTCGAGGTTCAAATTCACGTCCACGAACTCCAGCAGCCCGGCCTTCCGGACAATCTGCTTCTTCTCATCCAGGATGACGCGCACGCTGTCATTCGACAGGACGCCGTCGTCGACCATGGCCCGGGCGAAAGCATTGGTGGCCTCGTTTAGGGTGAGGCCGAGGGCTGCCTTGGCCAGGCGTTCGCGACCCACCGCGTCGATGTCGATGCGGATACGGCTGTCCACGGAGCTGTTGGCCGCGATCATCTCGTCCAGGACCTCTCGTATTTCCTGTTCGCTGGGCAGCGGGAAATCAAGCAGCGTGATGTCCTTCTCGAGGTCATCGGGGATCCGCAGGTGCGGCGCCACGATCATGAGGACTCTCGCCGCTGCACCGCTTTGGAACGCGCCGGCGACATCGCGGAGCAAGCGGACAAGCTGCGGATCGGCCGGACGGCGGTCATCTCCCAGATGGGCATGAAGATCAAGCATGACGAAGACACCCGGATTCTCGTGGCCCAGGGCCCATTGGACGGCATCCTTCGGATCCCGGGTGCCCTTCTGGACGGAGCCGTCCGGCCCCACAAACCCCTGCGTACTGCTCCAGACAAAAACCGGCCGGACCGTGCGCATGACGTGCGGATCGGTCGCAACGGAGCGGATCTCAGCAAGCACCCGGTGCTCTTCAAAGGACTCGGTGTAGAGGATCGGGAACCGAGCTCGAAGCAGCAGGGCGAGCGCCTCCCGGAAATTCGATTGTCGAACTGCCATCGATTACTCCCTCACGGGCGCACGTGCTCCGGCGTCAGCTCAGCGAGGCCGGTGACGCCGGAGCATGTGCATGACCACGGGCATTTCGTTTTGCATTAGTTTCAGTGTGCGCTCGGCACCCTGAAACCCGCCAGCCATCCGGCAGCCATCCGGCGCCTGGCGCGTGCTCTATCCAGGCGGGAAAGATCCAGGCGGGAAGGCTGGGAAAGCCAGGCCGGCCCTAGTCTCCGTCGCAGGCCACGCCGTCCCCATCGCGGTCCAGCCGGTCCTGCCATCCGTAGTCCCCGGGATGGATGGGCGCGGCTCCGGCTTCCCGCACGGCGGTGCAGTTCGGATAGGTGAAGTTATCCGCTGCCGGCTGTTCCTGCTGTGCCTGTCCCTGCTGCTGCTCCTGCAGCTCCTGTCCCTGCACGTAGGTCTCCACGCCCTCGGTATCCACCGGGCTGATCTCGAAGGCGGATTTTGCCCCGTCCGGCCAATGAGTAACCTCTTTGGCATTTGCGTCAACGGAGATAATCGGCCCGCTCTCGAACGTCTTGAGGGCCCAAACTCCTGTCTGCTCCGCCCCGTCGGGCAGCTGATACCGCATGGCGACCATGTAGAAGCCCTGATGTTTCTGAGACTTGAGTGCGGCGCCTTCGATCGGGGTAATCGGCAGATAGTCTTCCGCGCCGTCCGCTATCATTTCCAGCGTTTCCGCCGACACCGGGATGGGTGTTGCAGGAGTTTCTTCCTCAGTGGCGGGTTCTGCCTGTGTAGTTTCCGGGGCGGGCGCCGTCGCCGTCGTCTCCGGGGCGGGTTCTGCCTGTGTAGTTTCCGGGGCGGGCACCGTTGGCGTCGCCTCCGGGACGGGCGCTGTCGCCTCCGGGACGGGCGCCGTCGCCGTTACCTCGGGTGTGTGCGCTACTTGCGTGGGCTCGGTGGTGGGGGCGGTGTCTGATCCATCCGTCAAAGCCCCAACCCCAGCGGCCAGAACAGCGCCGATAACGAGTGCAGCGGTTTTACGTTGCACGGTTCCTCTCTCCCTTCCGGGCGTAACTCGTTCCTTACCTTTCAAGGTTAGGGGGAATCACCACGCAGCCGGGGGCCTCTGTTGAGAGGGTCACACTAAGGGTGCATACCGCAGGACGCGGCACGCCCTCTGCTCAAAGCGCTATCCAGCCCCGGGTCAGGGCGAGCACGCCTGCAACGGCTCCTGCCAATGTAATGAGGAAAAGGAACAGCTCCCCTCCCCGGAAGACGCGCTGCCCTTGTTCACGGCGCGCGATCACGAACAGGACGGTGGCGGGGGCGTAGAAGATCATCGAAAGCAGCACCAGAGGCAGCCCGGCGGCATAGACCAGGAACACTGAATAAATGGTGGCAATGACGGCAATGGTCAGGTCGCCCCGCCGGATGCGGCTCGGGGCTCCTTCATACGTTTCCCCGCTCCAGCCGAGCTTGAGGGCGTAGAGGGCTGCGAAAAGGAGGGAAAACAACGTCAGGACTGCGGTCATGTCCAGTGCGAAGTCGAAGGCGTCCTCGGAGAAGTAGGTGATGACCATTACCAGCTGGCTGAGCAGGGTGCTCAGCAGCAGGGCGTTGACCGGGACATCGTCATCGCTGACCCGGGACAGGAACCGCGGCATGTCCTTCTCCGTAGCCGCCACGTACAGGACCTCCGCTGCCATCAGGCTCCAGGCCAGATAGGCACCCATCACCGAAATGATCAGGCCTGCGCTGACGAACACCAACCCCCAGGTCCCCACTCCCGATTCCAGGACACCCGCCATGGATGGTTGGCGCAGCTCGGCGAGCTGTTCCATCGGCAGGACCCCGTAGGAAACGATCGTGACCGAGGCAAAGATGGCAAAGACGCTCAGAAAGCCGAGGATAGTGGCCCGGCCAACGTCCTCCCGCCGTCGGGCATGGCGCGAATACACGCTGGCACCTTCAACACCGAGGAAAACGAACACCGTCACCAGCATCGTGTTGCTGACCTGCTCGAACAGCGGCCCCGTATAGTCCGCCCCGGTAAGGTTTCCCGCGAAGACAGCGGGGTCGAACAGGAAGACAGCAAACAGCACGAAGACCAGGATGGGAACAACCTTGGCGATCGTGACTATCCGGTTAATGGCCGTGGCTTCTTTGATGCCGCGCCTGATCAGGAAGAAGAATCCCCACAGCCCGGCTGAGGACAGCACGACGGCGAGGAGGGTGTCCCCTGCGCCCAACTGCGGAAACAGGGCTCCCAGCGTGGACATGGTGAGCACCCAGTAGGTGACGTTTCCCACGCAGGCGCTGGCCCAGTAACCCGCTGCGGAGAAGAACCCCACGTAATTTCCGAAGCCGGCCTTGGCGTAGGAGAAGATCCCCGCATCAAGCGCCGGCTTGCGCATGGACAGCCGCTGGAAGACGAAGGCCAGCATCAGCATGCCCGAACCCGCAATCAGCCAGGCGACCAGCGCACCCCACACCCCGGTTTCCTCGGCGAAGCGCTGGGGCAGGGAAAACACCCCGGCCCCGACCATGGACCCGACCACCACAGTGGTGAGGGTCAGCAGGGAGAGTTTGGCCGCTGGGGCCTTCTCCCCTGAAGCAGGCGGATTAGACATAGTTTCTTTCCAATCGGGGGTGGCGGCCGCTGAGGCAATACCGGTTAGACAACAGGAGGGGCGGATCGCTTCCTGCGGGGGATCCTCCGTCAGCAGCTCACCATTATCTTCTCAGAAGGAGACTGCGGGGTCCGAATCAGCGGCCACCGCCTCGACGGTCAAATGCCAGCCGCCGCATCCGGCACGCCGTCGTCGTTAGTCGATGGGATCGCGGATGATCGGGCAGGTCATGCAGTGGCCGCCGCCGCGGCCGCGGCCGAGTTCGGCGCCCACAATGGGGATCACCTCGACGCCGGCGTTCCGCAGCGCGGCATTGGTCTGGGTGTTGCGGTCGTAGGTGAGCACCACTCCGGGTTCCAGCGCGACGGCGTTATTCGCGCTGTCCCACTGCTGCCTTTCGGAGGCGGAGTAGTCGCCGGCTGTCTCCACCAGACGCAGCTGCTTGAAGCCCAGGGAGTCCGCTACGACGTCGACAAAGCGGCGGTCGCGGTGATCCTGCACCACCAGGCCGGGGCTTTTGTCCGAGGGGTGGAGGGTGAAGGCGTGGATGCCGTCCACGATGGCCGGGTGGATGGTGGCCAGGTCCCGGTCGGCGAAGGTGAACACGGTGTCCAGGTGCATTGCGGCGCGCAGCTTGGGCATGCCGGCGACGACGATCCGCTCGGCGCTTTCCGCGGCGAACAGCTTCTGCGCGAGCTGGGTGATGGCCTGGCGGGAGGTGCGCTCACTCATGCCGATCAGCACGGTGCCGTTGCCCACCGGCATGACGTCGCCGCCCTCCAGGGAGGCCTGGCCCCAGTCCTGTTCCGCGTCGCCCCACCACACGGCGGACCCGGTGTACTCCGGATGGAACTGGTAGAGCGCCTGCATCAGCAGGGTCTCGTCGTGGCGTGCCGGCCAGTACAGCGGGTTCAGCGTCAGTCCCCCGTTGATCCAGCAGGTGGTGTCGCGGGTGTAGAGGGTGTTGGGCAGCGGCGGCAGCAGGTATTCGGGCCGGCCCAGGGATTCCCGGGCCAGGGAGATGTAGTCGGTGCGGTAGTCGGCGGGAAGGTCCGACGTCGCCAGCCCGCCGATGAGGTAGCGTGCCAGTTCCGGTCCGGTCAGCGAATCCAGGAAGGCCCGGGTGCCGGAGACCAGTCCCAGTCCGACCCGGTTGGCGATGATTTTCCGGTCCAGCAGCCAGGCCCGGGCCTCGGGCATGTCCATGGTCTGTCCGAGCAGGTCGTGGAGTTCGACGACGTCCACGCCGTGGTTTTGCATCTTGGTGACGAAGTCGGCGTGGTCGCGCTGGGCGTTTTCCACCCACATCACGTCGTCGAACAGCAGGTCTGCCCGGTTGCTGGGGGTGAGCCGTTCGTGGGCCAGGCCCGGCGAGCAGACGAGAACCTTGCGCAGTTTGCCGACCTCCGAGTGCACCCCGTAAGAGAGGGCGGTGGGAGCGGAGGTTGGGGAAAGCATGGGGTTCTCCTTGGACGTACGGGCTGCTTCTTTGCAGGCTGCCGAAATCTTGTTTGTCACTTCATCGGTATAGGGGCGTGCATTCAAAGATGTGGAGGGGCGGACTGGTTTGCCCGTCCCTCCACCAGTTTAGAAATTAGTGTCCGCGTTCTGCCTGCTGGGCCTGTTCGCGGCGGCGGAGTGCCTCGTTCACAGCCGGGTCATCAAGCGCGCCAAGCCACTTGAGCAGTTCGGGTCCAGCGGCCGGGTTGGCTGCCACGGCGGGGCGGGCCTTCGGCTCATCGGTGGCCAGTTCCTGCAGCCGCAGGCCGGGGGTTCCCGGGTCTTCGGCTTCGGCCAGGATGGCGACCTCGGCCGGGTCCACGTCCCGCGGCCTGGCTGCGGATGCTCCGGCGTCGACGATGTCTGCCGCCGGAATGTTCATCACCGGGGTGGTCCGCCCGGTCGACGGGGCGTTCTCGTCAGCGGGATGTTCCTGCATTTCGTTCTGCATGGGATCTCCTTTATCAGTAGCCTTACTACTATCCTTGCAGATGGTGGGGCGGGGTCCGAATCCAGAGCCAGCGCGCCAGATAAGTGCGGGCTTCGGTATCGCCAATGACCATCAGCCACCGACGCAGTCTCTGCAGCTACCTATACTAAAAAATGAGCAGCGCTGCACGGTGAAAACGACGCGTAATAGTGGGAGCTCAGATGGGGTTCAGGGCACGAAAATCGTTCAAGATCGCACCAGGCATTAGGATGACGGTCACCCCTAAAAGCATCGGCGTCAGCGCTGGCGTCAAAGGAGCCAGGATCTCAGCAAACTCTTCAGGCCGTGTGACACGCACCGTGGGCATCCCCGGTACCGGCATTTATCACACGGAAACCCTGTCATCCGGCCACACTCGACGTCGTCGCCAACCCGGAGCAGCCGCCAAACGGGGCTCGAATCCTAAACCGGGTGCCGCTCCTCAAGCGGTTCTGGTTCCTAAAGCCCCAACTCCCGGCCTCTTCGCACCCAAGTGGGAAAAGGAACTCCATAGGGCCGTCCTGGGAAAACCCGACTACGCGTCTTTGGCCCGCATCGGTGCCGACCACCCGCCTGCCCGTCCATTGGTTTCCCTTCTGGAGGCAACCCTGGTTTCGCTTCCCGCCGGCGACACGCAGCGTGGTCTCGAGCTGCTGACCTGGCTATTCGGTACCGGGTATGACCCGGCCACGGATGACTTCATCCAAAAATATCTGCCGGACGCCTCGTTCACCCTGCCCATCGCAGACGGCATCACCGTCCAGCTGCCCCCGGACCGGAATCTCATCGGCTTGCTGCTGGCCGAGCTCTACCAGGAAACCGGCGACATCCCGGCCGCCGTCGACGTCGTCGAACAACTCGAACCGAGCACCGTTACCGCTGTCTCTCTGGCAGAGCTGTACACGCAGCAGGGACGGTGGAATGACGTCGTCGACCTCACTGAGGGACTCACCAACGAGGACGAGGCAGCGACTTTCCTGCTGACCCAGCGCGGCATCGCGTTCCGTGAGCAGGGCTATTTCGAGGCTGCCCGTGCCTCCTTCAAAGAATCACTGCGGATACGATCCCGGCCGGCGGATCTGCGGCATCGCACCCTCATTGAGCGGGGTCTGACCTATCTCCGCGAAGGCAAGCGCTCGATGGCCAGGAAAGACTTCGAGAAGGTGCTCGCTGAGAACAGCAGCTATCCCGGGCTGCGCGAGCATCTCGCGGATCTCCAAGATTGACCGGGGGCGCGATCTTCTTGTGGCGCTTGATCGGTAACCCGAGCTAGGCAAAATCTAGCGGCAGGATCCGTCCTGCTCAAGTATTCAGAGGTCAGGTCATATGGACCGAAACGAAGAGCTAGCAACAGCACCCCTCAGGTTCTGGTCGAGCTCCGGGTTCTCCCGGAGCTCATCCTGTAAACAGCATCTATCCTTCGTTGCCTGCAGCTTCTGCAGTCCTCATCACTGACAGTTCCGCCAAGCGGTTGACCCGCGCCAAGACTTCGTCGGGGTGCTGCGAGAGATCCAGCGGATATTCCTCAACGGCGACGCCGGTATTCACAATCCTGCGGGACCGGTGCTCACCTGCGCCGGCGTAAACCAGCCAGGCCCGCGGGGCTCCCAGTGCGGTGCAATAGGCCAGCATTTGGTAATGGTCCGCGTTGGCATAGTTACCGCCGGCTGAAGAGGCCTTGTACTTGGCGTCGAAGACCACCGGCGGCGTACCGGAAGCTCTGTAAACAACGTCAATCTTCATATGGATTCGACCCTGCCCGGTGCCTTCTCCCGGATGGTCGAGCCTCGTTTTGTATTGCCGTTCCATCCGCCCACCAGGCATCCCCAACCGTGTTACCGCCTCGCCGAGAGCTACCTCGAGGAAGTCTTCAAAGACCGTGGCCATGTTAACGGCAAAGGACGCGACCCGGATTCCGCCGACGGCGGTTTCCGCCACCGAGTGCCGAAGAATGATCTCGGCCAGACGCAGCGCCGGCACATACCGCGCGTTGGAGCGCGTCTCCTGCCACGACGGCAGAGCAGTGCCGGCGCGCAGATCCCCGACGCCGTCGAGCTTCCGCTCCAGATGCGCCAGCCGCTGCCGAACCGAGCCCCTCACCCGGGTCAGTCCGAGGAGCCGTCGAAGCGCTGCACGCAGGATGCGGTTCTCCGCAATGTCCGCCGTGTGGTCGTCGTAGGTGACTTCCAAGGGCAGCAGCATGCCGGGCCGGCGGGAGATCTGGTCTGCTATCCGGATGCGTCCGCGCACGGTCCTGAGCGCATTGTCAACGGAAACGTAGCCGTGAAGGACACCGCGGGCCAGGGCCCGCTCGCTTTGGCGGGCAAGGGACTCGGCGAGCGCTGACCACAGGTCGGTTGTCTGCACGCCAGCCACGTCGTCCGGCTGGAAGCCCGGGTTGCGGGCGTATCCCAGCAGGAAGAGCAGCTGGCTGATACCCACCTTGTCCTTGGGACGGACATCCAACAAAACGTCGCCCACCTCGGCGGAACCCACCAGCCCGCGTGGGGAAAGCCGCCACATGCCGTTCCCCGCCAGCTGGACCTGCACGAGGCCAGTTTTGGCCAATCCGGCAGCCTCAGCGTCTGACAGGGCTACGGGAGGATGGTTATCCTCCAGCTCCCCTATCTGGATGTGCCTCACAGGTCAGCCGAGGAAATCCCGTCGACCTTGCGAGCGATCGCTTCAAGGCCAAACCTTGCGTGGATTTCCTGCCGGCTCATCCTGCCGTAATAGTGCTCTTCCAGCAGCGGCAGCAGCTCATATTTCCACACCTGTTTCAGACCCGCATCAGATACAGAATCAGGCTTCATGAAATAGGACGGGCCAATCATGAGGTCCCGGTCTTCCGCCTCGATTTCCTGGTTGAGCGCATCAAGGAGCAGCGCAGGCCGCCGGTCCATACTCTGCGATGCCAAGAAGCGATCGAGGAGGCCACTCGTCATGCCGTCCTGCGGATGCAGTTCGACGAACGCAAAACGACGGCGGATGGCTGCGTCCACCATGGCGATGGAACGGTCTGCAGTGTTCATCGTGCCAATGATGAACAGGTTGGGAGGAAGAACAAACTTCTCTTCGGAGTTGTACTGCAGATCGATGCTCTGGTCGCGGTATTCGAGCAGGAAATACAGCTCACCGAAAACCTTGGCCAGGTTGCCGCGGTTCATCTCGTCAATGATCAGGAAGAACGGTTTGTCCCGTTCGGCCGCGGCGGCTCCTGCGATCCGCCGCAGCGGGCCCGATACCAGTGCGAACGCCACCTGACCGTCGGTTCCCTTAACCGGGCGATACCCCTCAAAGAAGTCCTCGTACGCGTAGGAAGGATGAAACTGCACCGTGGTCACATGGTTGGTGTGCTCCTCCCCCACCAGATAACGCGCGAGTTTGCGGGCCAGGAACGTCTTGCCCGTCCCCGGTGGACCGTAAAAGACAATCTGGTTTCGTGTCTGCAGCAGGTCAATGACTTCCTGCAGGTCGTTTTTGCCCATGAACAGCTTGTCTGCAAATTCATCGCTGGCTTTCGGAAGTTCCGGAACGCCGCCGGTAGGAATCGTAAGTACGGGCACGACGTCGTCGTCCTGATCCACGTCTTCCACCAGCCAGGTACGCATGAGCGGCAGCCCCTCCGTCATGTCGATGACTGTCCCCTGCTCTTCGAGCAGCCGGGGAAAGGGGACCGGAAGATCTTCCGTCGGAATCGTTTGTTCCTGCCATGCGACCTCGCACATCAACTGGGCGACGGTGTCCTCCTGGACATATTCAGCAGTCCCCGTGATGACGCCCAGCTGCAGATTCTTGCCCAGAACCGTGACCACCAGGTCATCAGGCTTCATCTGAGTCAAAAACGAGTGGTAGGAACGAGCCCGCAGCCGCCGTTCGGAATAATCCAAGTGGCCATATCCGGCGTCGACCGCTGTCTGCAGATCGGCAAAGGAAGCCTCCGGCTCCGGGGCACCCAGGTACTGAGCTTCGAGTGAGACGACTCCTTTGTCCGCCCAACCTCCGGCCAGGGCCACGCCCGCCTGTGACTGGCGCACCAGCCAGGCGCGCGGAGCCCGCTCGGCCTTGGGCCGCCACTGGCTGACGAACGGTTCCTCATACCATTCGACGCGATGGCCGATCCGTGCCTCCTGCGCCTTGCGGATCAGGTGCAGATCCTTGGCCGTGGAGAATTCGTCGTCGCCTGACGCGCCCTCTATTTCGTGGGCGAAGGCATTGCGGATCTTCTTTCGGTGGCCCCAGTTGACGATCGGCTCAAAGAACCCGGGCCAGCTCAGGTATTCCATGGAGTACCTGATGGACGGCAGGTTACCCGCGACTGCTTCGGCAACGTCATGGAATCCCTGCGGAGTAGCTGCGGCGCGAGCGGCAGTATCCTCGCTGCTGCGAAGGCTGATGACCAGATCGCACAGCCAGCACAGGTGCCGCCAGAGCTGCACATTGAAGCCGGTGCCGCCGCTGAAGGCGCCGTGTGCGAGCAGCCCTGATTCCAGGGTTTCGGGAATGGCCGGAGCGTGATCGAGCCAGGACAATACTCGGGAAACCCGACCGAGCTTGGTTTCCGGGCGCAGGTTGGCGAGAGGCAGGCACTGCAGTGCGATGAGTTCCGCAGCGAGGAGCACCACTCCGCGGTCGGCTCCGGACAGCTGCTTCTCAAGTTTCTCCATGAAGGTGCCGGCACCGGCGTCGGGGTCCTCATAGACCCGGCGGTACAGTTCCCGAGCGTTCGCCTCGCTCCACGACACGACGTCGGGGTCAAAGGGAGACGGGCCGCCCACAATTCCGGGGATCAGGATGGATGCGGCGGCTGTTTCCAACAGCGGATAGGGGCCGGACCGCAGATCCTCCTCGACCAGCACTGTGTCCTGCTGGCTGCGCCAGGCTAGGAATTCGCGTTTACGGCTCGGTGCCCACTCGGCCGGAGGCGAGTAGTTGGTGACAAGCCAGACGAGACCCTGGGCATCCAGCCGGTCGACTAATTCCAGGCCGACTGAGGGAGCTGCTTCGAGCAGCCGATCCAAACCGGCCAGAAACGCTTCATAGCGTGCCGTTGCGGGTGCCCGGTTTGAAGGAATGTCCGCGGCCCCGATGAGTTTCAGGAAACTCGTGGCAGGCTCGGCACGGTAGGGCGGGAACATCCCCGGATTGGTCGCCATGAGCAGAACGGACCCGAAGGCGAGCAGGTTGCCGGGAGCAAGATCCGGTGCGAACCCACGGATCCCGTCGACGAAGGTGGTGAGGGCTGCCGGAGAAGATTCGGTGGTCCACAGGTCTTCGATTGCGGCCTTCAGCTCGTTTCGGTGTTCCTTCCCGGATTTCCGCAGGTTGTCGAGGAACCTCCAATTCAGAAGATTGCCGTGCGATAAATCCTCCAGGAGCAACTCAAACCAATTTGCCTCGCCGAAGATGAGCTTCTGTCGCGTTACGGTCAGCCGCTCGCCCATGTCAATCTTGTACGGGCGTTCCTCTTCCCTCCACTCAATCTCGGAGGAGAGCTTAGCTGCCCACTTCAGGAACGTGTCTACGTTTTCATATTCGGCCACTCTGGCATCCTATCCGGGACCTGAGTGTACGATCCGCCCCGCGCAGGCGAACATACGCCCGCAGGAGGGGCGGAAATCCCAGTCATTCCTGATCCCGCGATTCTCCGCCTGAGCTGGTTCCCGAACCTGACCTGTTTCCTCGCAGGAGCCGAGTGGCGCGAAGCCCCCGCCGTAGGGAGTCCTCTTCCAATGCAACCAGCGATACGTTCGGCCGTCGGGTGGTGAAGTGACTGTAACGAAGATTCTCCCCAATCTCTGTCAGACCCGGGGTGTTGCTGAGTTCGTTCAAGAACGACTCAACTGCGGTCTCTGCCGGCCAGTCTTCGTCGGACAACCGGGACATCGGGATGAGGTTGAACTCAATCGACGTTCCCTGGCCGGAGAAGTGGAACAGCGACACTGTGCCGAGCCGCCTCCCCTGCGCATCGTAAATTTTCAGCCCGCCCGACGCGCTGACCGCCCGGGAGCCTTGGAACTCCAGCTCAAGGGTTGCAGCCTCATCCATGAACGCGAGGAAGTTGGGCACCGACGCCGGTTCGTTCGCTTCCAGCCACGCCGCCTACGTCTCGGCGTCCCATACGGTCCGCTCACGGGAGTCCGATGCCGCTTTCGCCTCAGCCAGCTCCTCCCCATAGGTCTGGGCCATCAACATCTCGATCGAGCCCTGCGTGAGCCTGGCGTACTCCACCGCGATGATCGATGTTTCCGGCCCTGACATGGCGTTGAGATATTCCACCATTCGTTTCAGCGGCTCGTTGATCGCATCGACCGCCAGCACGATCCGAAACCGGCCCTGCTCCAGATTCCGGGCAACGGCGTCGCGCAGCAGGGCGCCGTCGTCATCGGGTTGAAAGAGCGATTTCCCGTTCCGGGCCTGCCAGCGCGCATCGAAGTCCTCGATGTCCATCTTCCACAGGCGCGAGGCGTAGTCGAACATCTGCCCGACGATCTCGCGACGGATCTGCGGGTTGCCGGCCAGCTTGCTCTCTACGAGCGTCACCTGTCCGTCGGAATCCACGACGACGACGTCGGCTGGCCCGGCAGCCGATTGGAACTCCCGGTGACGGCTTCGGGTCCGATGCCTGGAATCAGCTCCGGGTGTTCGGCGAGGATGTGCTGAAGTTAGGCTTCCGCGGCATAGCCGGCCAGGTCCGGCTCACGCCAGGTGCCATGTCCTCTGGTGTACCCGGCTTCGTCGGCTAGCGCAGCGCCAGGATCATGAGGCGCTGTCTTCGTGACAGCGCACTCGGAGAGTCTGCGACCGCAGGGCTCCCAGCCTGAAATGATCACTCAAAAGGAATCCGGGTTCGCTCCAAATTGACCCGGCCGCCAGCCCTCCCGCTGCCTCTCTCCGAACTGTGTAAAACTGGCAGTAAGGTTTCAGCTTCTTACTGGGGAGATATGCATGAGCGTTACTGCCGTCACTTATGGGCAGGGACAGACCGCGGGCGTTCCAACAGAGGGGCAATTGGTTGAGGTTCGCGGATCCCGGTGGGTGGTCACGGATGTCCAACGTCAAGGGCTGACCCGCAGTCCGGCAGACGAGGGGGTCCAGGGCAGCCAGCATTCCGTGGCACTACAGTCTGTGGAAGATGACCGGTTGGGCCACGAGCTCAAGGTCGTATGGGAACTTGAGCCGGGACGGACGCTTGTCCCAAACAAAGATTTGCCGGACAAGATCGATCCGGAGCGATTTGACGACCCTGAAACTCTCGCTGCATTTATCGATGCTCTCCGCTGGGGCGCAGTGACCTCAGCAGATGCCAAGCAGCTACAGGCCCCCTTCCGAAGCGCTGCCAACGTTGAGGCGTACCAGCTCGACCCCTTGCGCAGGGCCCTGGAAGCCTCTCGCGCCAACCTTCTCCTCGCTGATGACGTTGGGTTGGGAAAGACCATCGAAGCGGGCCTCGTTGTCCAAGAGCTGCTGCTGCGTCACCGTGCCCGTACCGTCCTCGTCGTTTGTCCGCCCAGCCTCTGTCTGAAATGGCAGGACGAAATGGAAGACAAGTTTGGCCTTCAGTTTGAGATCATCAACAGTGCATCGATCGTAGAAGCTCAGAAAACTTATGGCCCGCAGGCCAACCCGTTCCTCCTCTATCCCCGTGCCATAGTTTCTATGGCGTGGCTGTCCCAGCCTCGCGCGCAGCGGATGCTCCGCAGTATCTACTCGGAAGTGAAGAACCCGGCCAGCGCCCGGCAGTTTGCGTTCGACATCCTCGTCGTGGACGAGGCACACCACGTGGCGCCGTCGTCGCCCTCCGGCAAGGCAGGAGGTGGCTACGCAGTTGACAGCCTCCGAACCATCGCAGTGCGAGAGCTTGCCGATGCCTGCGAGAATCGGCTTTTCCTGAGCGCTACGCCACACAACGGTTACGCCGAATCCTTTACTGCCTTGTTGGAGATGATCGATCCCCGCCGTTTCGCCCGAGGGGCGGCGCTGGACCAGGAAGCCCTCAAGGCAGTGGCAGTTCGCCGGAGGAAAGACGATCTCCCCGACAAGGGATTCAAACCCCGCGATGTCATTGCGCTTCCCTTCACCCCTAGCCAAGACGAGGCTGACGCTTATGAACGGCTTCTTGACTTCACCACACGCCGGGACAAGGCGGCAAAGCATCGCTCGGGTTCAAGCGACCTCGTGACCTTGCTTCTCAAGAAGCGGTTCTTTTCTTCTCCCACTGCCTTTGCCATGACGGCAGAAGCATTCGTTTCCAACAACGACTGGAAGTTCGCCAACCACTATGTGAGCTACGACGAAACTCTCGGGTCCGACGCCGCAGACGAGGAAGAAGGGCTTTTGGAACATCCGGAGATGCAAGCGTTTCAAGCGGCCCGCTCCGGACACGGTCTGTCCGCCGGCGATCGGGCCCTCCTCCAAGAACTGGCCGAGTGGGGTCGAGACTACGAAGGCAGAGCGAATTCCCGTTTAGAAGCTGTCCTCCAGTGGCTCGATGGTGTCTGTCGAACCCACGGTCCCAATGGCACCAAGTCATGGACCGACCAGCGCGTGGTGATCTTCACCGAATATGTGGACACCCTCAATTGGATCCGAGACGTGCTGCAAAGCAACGGCTACACAGACGGACGTTTGGAAGTAATTGAAGGCGCAACGGACAAGGAGGCAAGGGAACTCATCCGTGCCAGGTTCAACGCTCCTCCGTCCGAACAACAGGTTCGGGTCTTGCTGGCGACCGATGCTGCCGGTGAAGGCATCGATTTGCAGGAGCATTGCCACCGTCTAATCAACTTTGATATCCCCTTCAATCCGACCAGGCTTGAACAGCGCATAGGCCGAATCGATCGCTACGGCCAAACCCACAATCCGCAGGTCTACCACTTCACGCCTGTGGGCGAGTCAAAAGCTCTCCTCAATGGGGACGCCGCCTTCCTCGCCCGTATAGCCGACAAGATCGCCAGGGTTCGCAATGACTTGGGATCGGCCAACGAAGTTGTGGCTCCAGACATCCAGAGAGAACTTGGGGGGTGGGACGTCCCCAAGCCAGCGCCCAAAAGGAACTCTGCCGAAGAGACGATTAACAAAATGTTGGCCGGTGGCCAGGAACTTAACCGCAGGCTCACTAATCTGGAAGAGGGATTGGAAAGAGACCGCAGCGAATTACACCTCACCCCGGCGAACCTGGAACGTGTAGTCGCTACTGCGCTTGAGATGGACCACCAACCCCCGTTAATGGACGCGGGCAGCGAAGACACTGATGCGCCTGTTTTCGAAGTGCCCGTCTTGGAACCTCGGTGGGTGAGAACCGTGGACACGCTGGCTACCCGGCTTCACCCCGGTATCCAGCGCAAGATCACGTTCGATGCCGAGGGAGCGAAAGAGGACAAGGATCTTGTCCACGTGCATCTGGGGCATCCTCTGGTCCAGCGGTCCTCCCGGATACTCCGCTCCGAACTGTGGAATCCCGACGCACGCATCAGCAGAGTTACGGCGGTAGTGGTCGACGGCCTTCAGGAATCTTTCGTGGCTGCAGCGAGTCGCCTCGTTCTCGTAGGCAAAGGCGGGCTCCGACTTCACGAGGAAGTATTCTTCGCCGCCACACGCCTCAACCGCCGTCAGGCGATCGCTCAGGGCAGCGTAGAACGACAGCTCGCGGAAGCGCTCGACGCCGGGCGGCTGGTTGCTGCCCCGGAAGCCCATCGGGTCGCTCTCTCGGAGATCTGGAACAGTGAAGCCGAGTCGGTTTCCATGAAAGCGCGCGTGCAGCAGATTGTGGACGAAACCGCGGCAAAACGTGCTGAAAAAGTCCGTGGGGCGCTGGAGTCACGCCGTGTCGAGGACCGCAAGCGGGTTGATGAGATCTTTACCCGGTTCAAGAACACGCTCCAAGGAACACTGGAGGGTCTCAAGGAAGCGGAACAGGACATGAACATTCCGATGTGGGAGGACGCCGAGAAACGGCAACGGGAGCAGGATATTCTCCGTATTCGTCTCAGACTCGATGCACTCGAAAGTGAAAAGGAACAGGAGCTTGCCATCGTGGAGCGTCGGTACCAGGACGTCAGTCCGCAAACACTAGCGGCAGCCGTTGTCTTCGCACTGACGCCGGAAGACGCGCAACTGACCGCCGACGAAGCCCGGAATAGGTGGGCCAAATAGCGATGAACATTGCAGCACGCAACGCACTTCAGCAAAAAATTCAGACGTCACATGCCTCCTGGATTCAGGCGTTTGACATCGAAGGTCCGTTCATCTCGGTCCCCGTGGCGAAAAAGGCATGGGGTGACGTCGTTCCCCGGCTTTCCGCTGAGGCCCACGAGGCCTTCAAGCTTCGCTTCGCTGACTTCATAAAGGCATACGACGCCCTGGATGCCGCCCGCCTTGATGCGTTGACCGAACTTTCAACGGACACAGAACAGCTGAACACACACTTGAAGCAGTTCCGCGACACTCAAAGTGATTGGGTGTCTTTTGTGCTCCGGGACCTCTGCAAATGGGGAGAACGATACGAGACGTTTGCCAAACCGAACCCAGAATTCACCGCTCGCAACCCCATGGGGACTGTCACTACGTCAGCCACTGGCAGGCTTCTGAGGGACGGCAAGACCCGTGCCCTGCTCCTGACTGTGGACCCGGTAGAGAGTCTGCGACAGGACGGCAAGGACGGCTGGTCAGCGAACCTGATCGACCGCATGGGAGAGATGCTCCGTAAGGCAGAGATCCCTTGTGGAATTGTGACTGATGGCCGGTGGTGGTCGGTGGTCTGGGCAGACACCCGCAAGGACGCCACTAGGGTTTCGACCATTGGCAGCGGCATCACCGACGGATTGAACTGGGCGAGTGATCTGCTGACGAGGGATGCCTATATCAACCTCGCCAACCTCAAGTCATTCTCCGGGGCAGATTTGAGCCACCGCCTCGACGCGCTGATTGCCGACAGTCTGCTGGACGCC
The DNA here is from genome assembly GCF_030125555.1 of Arthrobacter sp. zg.Y820. Classification (NCBI taxonomy): domain Bacteria; kingdom Bacillati; phylum Actinomycetota; class Actinomycetes; order Micrococcales; family Micrococcaceae; genus Arthrobacter; species Arthrobacter sp. zg.Y820. The sequence goes on along the minus strand of NZ_JASKLX010000001.1, from coordinate 78,032 downwards.
GAACAGATCACCGAATCACTAGGAACCCAGGTACGCAGCGCCGTTGAACTACTGGTACAGGCTTTTTCGGAGAACTCGCTGAATGCAAGGAGAAGGGGGTTGCGCGACCCCCTTCCCGCCGATACTCATAGCGTCTATGAGGCTGCAGTTACGGTCATGATGCGGGTAGTTTTCCTACTCTTTGCCGAAGAACGTGGGCTCATGCCGACCGGAGAAATGTATCGCACATCTTATTCGATGGCTGGGCAACTGAACGAACTTGATGAGCGTAAACGGCATGACGGCGATGAATCGCTGGAGCGGACCGAGGTGTGGCATCGGTTGTTAGCAGCAAGCCGAGCGCTGTACGAGGGTGCCTCGTTTGACGACGTACGCATGCCGGCATACGGGGGTTCGCTCTTTGATCCCGAGCGTTTCCCCTGGATGGAAGGCAGCAGCACGTCCGCGGGCTTAGCCATTCGTGTCAGCGACCGTGTCATGCTGGAGGTATTGCGCTCCGTTCAATACGCCGAAACGGGCACTGGGCGGACTGCAACACGACAGAAGCTTTCGTTCCGCGATATCGATGTGGAACAGATCGGGTACATCTACGAGGGCCTCATTGGTTACACGTGCAAGCGGGTGCCAACAGGGCAGATCGTCCTCGGAATCGTGGGGAAGCCTGGAGCGGAACCCGAGATCACCCTCGCCAAGCTGGAAGAGCTGTACCGGGTATCCGGTGGCGACGATGAGACACTGGCCAGGAAGCTCATTTCATTCTGGAAAGCGGATCAGCCCGGGGCAGACCCCAAAACCCCGGCCCAGTTGGCGAAGACGCTTTCAGCGATCGACGAACCACAGACGGAAGAAGTCGACCTCAAGATTCGTCATCTCATAGACGATGAAGAGCGGCGTCACGAAATCGCCAGCTGGGGAAATCTCATCCGCCGAGATCTTCGTGGCATCCCCTACGTAGTGCCAGAAGGGGGCGTAGTTGTTCACGAGACCAAGTCGCGGGCCAATGCCGGAGCCCACTACACGCCACGCTCGCTTGCCGAGGAAGTAGTACTTCACGCCCTACAACCACTGTGCTATGAGCCTGGCCCCCTCCAGACCGCGGACTCATCCCTATGGAAGCTCAAGAGCTCTACGGAAATCCTGAACCTTCGGGTCGCCGACATCGCGGTTGGATCGGGCGCCTTCCTGGTCGCGGCCGCGAGGTACTTAGGCGAACGACTTTTGGAAGCATGGCAGCAGGAATCCACGACGGCCAACGAAACATCTCGCCGCGATCTCAACCTAGCCATCCGGGAAGTGGTCTCTCAGTGCCTCTACGGTGCCGACATCAACGAAATGGCCGTAGAGATGTGCAAACTCTCTCTATGGCTGGTTTCCCTCGATCCCAAAAAGCCATTCAGCTTCGTTGATGACAAGGTTCTGCACGGCAATTCCTTGCTCGGACTCACTAGCCTCAAGCAGTTGCGCGGACTGCATATAGATCCTTCGGCGAGGCGACTCGCTAACCCTGGTTTCACGGTGGACGTGGATTCGCCGCTGCAAAAGGCTGCAGATATCCGAGCACAGCTCGCAACACCGATTGCCGACCAGGCCGACCTCGACCCGCAGAGAAGTGCTAGACACAAGAAAATGCTTCTCGCCGAGTCAAAAGAAGTGACAGAGCAACTCCGCGCGATCGCCGATGGGATCGTCGCGGCCGGCCTCCTAAACGGAGGCAAGCCTAGTAAAACGTCAGATGAGGTCTACGAGAATCTCGCGTTTGCACTTTTGAGGGCGTACCCGAACGCGCCTGCAGACGCCGACTGTGCGATGCTCACCTCCATAACTGGGTCAGGCCTGGCCCCTACGGTGGAAACGGATTACATCCGGTGGAAGCCCCTCCATTGGATTATCGAAGTTCCGGATGTAATGATAACGCACGGAGGGTTCGACGCTATTGTCGGAAATCCACCCTTCCTCGGTGGGCAAAAACTAACGGGTTCAATGGGTGAGAATTTTAGAAATTGGTTAGTTTACGTTATCGCCCATGGACGGCGTGGCAGTTCGGACCTCGTAGGCTACTTCTTTCTTCGTGCTGCGGCACTGTTGCGTCCGGAAGTCGGACAATTGGGATTGATAGGCACTGATTCCGTCGCACAAGGAGCAACGAGGGAAGTAGCACTTGATCCCCTCCTCCAGTCTGGTCTAATTATTAGGAGAGCTATTCGAAGTGAAAAGTGGCCGGCAAAATCAGCATCTGTTCGATATAGTGCCGTGTGGGGTTCCCTTGCACCGCTCGAACCAGGTGCGGAAACTTCCTCTGACGGGAACAAGGGAAAAGTACTTTCGACGCTTGCTACGGAGGACAGCATTGCCGGCGCCCCCAAGAAGCTTTTTGAGAATGATGGACTCGCCTATCAGGGATGCATTTTATTGGGGCCCGGCTTTATTCTATCCCGCGAATCCGCACTAAATATGATAGAGAAGGACCCAATCAATAGGTCGGTTCTAACACCCTACCTGATCGGCGAAGATCTCAATTCACTAGTTGACGGCGTATCGCAAAAATGGGTTATCAACTTCGGCAATCGTACGTATGATGCGGCTGCAAAGTTCGTAGAGCCTATGTCCCGAGTCCGCGAACTCGTTTATCCGGTAAGGATGAATAATACGAGAAAAGCGCGTCGCGAGCGGTGGTGGCAGTTCGCCGAAAAGAGTGCAGGGCTCACGCATTCAATCGCTCAAAACTCCCGTGTTCTGGTAATCGCACAGGTTAGCCCGGCCCTCGCACCCGTATTCGTTGCAGCGGACAACACGTTCGATCAACAGTTAGTCGTATTCACACCTGAGAGCTACGCGTTTTTTGCGGCAATCTGCTCGAGCTTCCACGTACAGTGGGTAATAGAGTATGGGCTTACCAAGGGATCAAATCCTGTCTATACACCCAAGTCCGTTCTGCAAACGTTTCCATTTCCTGAGTTGACCACTGCTTTGGAAGAAATAGGTAAAGAGTTCGACGAATTGCGAAGTGAGGTGATGATCGAGCGCCAACTCGGCCTAACGAAGCTATATGGGCTCATCAATTCGCCCGACTGTCGGACGGATGACCAGATAAATAATATGCGGAATATGATTAGGGCTCTCGATGAGGCGATGCTGAGCGCTTATGGATGGACTGATATAGCACTCGGTCACGATTTCCATGTCTACAATAAAGTTCAAAAGTGGACCATCGCCCCCGATGCCCGACGGCAAGTGCTGGACAGACTACTCCAAGAGAACCACCGCCGGTCGTTACTTGAGTTGCATAACGAGGTTCCTAATAAAGCGAGACGATCAGGGACTAACCGTCGACTACCTGGGACGACTGATGCTCAGGAGAGGATGTTTTGATGCCAAACTCGTTCGAGGCACGCGAGGAATTCGCCGATCTGCTGCGCTTGAATCTGCTGGGACCGAGACTTGGTGAAAAAGAAACGCTCACACAGAGCCCGCGGGACGCTTACCTGGTAGGCGTGTTAGCGCCATCGGCATTGGAAACTGCAGTGATCGAGGGCAAGGCGACTCTTTCGCCGGAAGACCCGAGTGATAATGCCGCCCAACGATTTGCAATGGGTGATCCCAAGGCGCAAAGAGGTGTGTCGGTCGAGGCCGAAGAGGACAACGAAGATGAAACCGAGGATGCCGACGATTCCTCGGTGAAGTCCGTAAAGAAGGGCTTGATGGCGCCTTCATCCATGGGCATTCGGTTCCGTCTTCCTGCCGAGGTGGATGCAGTTCGGGTTGTCGCATCGTGGGGACGTTACAACACCAGTACCGTCGTCTCGGAGCCTCCGGCGGAAACCTCCGTGGGCGTGCAAGGTCAAAAACCCAGGACGACCTATCAGCGTGAGCCTTTCAGGATCGAGGAAACCCTCAACCTGGGTTCGATCGTTCCGGGAGTGACCGAACGGGTTCACCTCTCCAAACCTGTGATACTCCAGGTCGACCGGTATCTTCAGGCTGACGGGACTCAGCTGATCGAGCTCGCCCTTTGCAATGACCTACCGACATCCGCAAAGATCCCGCTTTACGACTGGCTTTTCCAGACCCATTTGCTCGTTACCGACGTCGATGATTCGCCTGTCTTTCTTCCGAGCCATGACTACCTCGCAGAGGACATCGAGCCTCATCTCGACGACGAAGAAAAGGCTTTGGCCCTTCAGTACCGGAACCGGTTGGAGTTTGCCGTCGGCCGCACTTGCTCTGTGACTTGGACTGTGGATGCGGGTGCACGGCGAGCACGGTCTGTGCAAACATCTTGGCTACCCGTCGCTGAGATACCGCAGACACAGGCGCCGTCGATGAAAGACGTCGAGCTGGACATGGATAAGCTCGCGATGATCGACGCAGCCGATGTGGAGACCGCCCTCATGCCTCTCGCCACTGGCTACTCCACGTGGCTCATAGAACAGAGGACGAAAACCGGATCGCTTCCGGACAATCTCCGCCGGACTGCGGAAACCCTAATTGAAGAAGCTGACTTCGCTCGCAACCGTTTGATCGAGGGAATCAGCTATCTCGCGGGAAACGCCGCAGCCCTCGATTCTTTCCACTTCATGAATGCTGCAATGCGAGATCAGCGCTTTCAGTCGCAAGTTGCACAAGTGCGGGCTTCAGGGGACGCCGCTTCCCTCGAGGACTCTAGACAATACGTACTATCAGACGCGGAATACCGAGCGCCTGCATGGCGAGCCTTCCAGCTGGCATTCATTCTGATGCAAATCCCCTCCATGGTGGAACCCCACCATCCCCGCAGATCAAGCGCTGCGGCCAACGTTGAGCTGCTCTTTTTCCCCACCGGTGGTGGTAAGACTGAGGCCTATCTCGGCCTGGCTGCCTTTACGTTCGCCATCCGGCGCTTACAAGGAGCCGTGACCGCCGGCGACGGAATCACACAGCTCGAAGGTGAACCTGGCGTCGCAGTCCTCATGCGATACACCTTGAGGCTTCTCACCGCCCAGCAGTTCCAGCGTGCAACGGCCCTGGTCTGCGCCGCCGAGATGATCCGCCAATCCGACCCCGACAAGTGGGGAAGCGTCCCATTCACAATCGGGTTGTGGGTCGGAATGAACGTAAGCCCAAAGCGCTTCGACGACGCGAAGGAGCAAATAGACAAGGTCAGGTCAAACAACAATGCAAAGGCGCACGGACTCACTGTTCTACAGGTGAGCCGTTGCCCGTGGTGCGGAACGGCGATTGACGGGCGTAGCCATGTGGAAGCCGACCCAGATCGTCAGCGTATATATGTCTACTGTGGGGACGAGGATGAGGATTGCCCCTTCACCAAGGGACGGAGCAGTAAGTGGGCAAATCCAGGCCTGCCCATCCTGACCGTTGATGAAGAGATCTATCGTTATCCGCCGACATTCCTCCTAGGTACCGTAGATAAATTCGCCCGCTTATCACGGGAAGGAGAAGCCGCGAGTCTTTTCGGGTACGTTCGCAAGTACTGTGAACGCCACGGTTATGTGCACGGGGATACCCAGGCCTGCGGGGGTGCCGAAAAACACAATGCTAAAGCGACGGTGCCCGCGGCGACAGTGGTCGAATGCAGTCGCCTGCGACCACCTGACCTCATAATCCAGGACGAGCTGCACCTCATCGCCGGGGCATTGGGGACCGCCGTCGGGCTCTTCGAGTCGGTCGTCGACGTCGTGAGCTCATGGACAGATGCCGAAGGGCGGGATATACGGCCACTTATCATCGCGTCCACAGCTACTGTACGGAACGCCCACGAACAAGTGCGCGCGCTGTACGGACGGGTTCCCAGCGTTTTTCCGCCGCAGGTCCTCGACGTGGAAGACACGTTCTTCTCGAAGGAACTGCCTGTCTCTGAACAGAACCCTGGTCGTCGCTACATTGGCGTCTGCGCCCAGGGCGTCCGCCTAACAACGGCGGAAATCTCACTCGCATCCCTGCTGCTCTTATCCGGGCAGAAGGTTCTGGACGACTTCGGAAACGCTGCTGACCCTTATATGACCCTTGTGGGATACTTCAGCGCCACCCGCGAGCTCGCTGGTATGAGCCGGTACGTCGCCGATGATGTGACCACCGCGGTCGGACGGCCCCGACAGGACTCGGGCTTCACCCAACGCATAACGTCCTATCAATTGCAATACGGCGAACTAACCTCGCGCATTTCGTCCGATGACATCAAAACAACCCTGGACAAGCTAGCAATCGAGTTCGATTCCACCACACATTCGACAGAGGCTCGCAAAGCCTGGAGAGACGCTCGTGACGCGGGAAAGAACCCCCCTTCTGCCAGAGGACCCTATCCGTACGACGTCGTGCTGGCGACGTCGATGCTGCAGGTTGGCGTCGACGTCGGCAGGCTGGGATTGATGCTGGTTGTCGGTCAGCCGAAGAACACAGCTGAGTACATTCAGGCTTCGTCCCGCGTAGGGCGAGTTGCCAGCAAACCCGGTTTGGTCGTCTCCCTAGGCAATTGGACCCGGCCTCGAGATTTGGCGCACTTCGAGCAGTTTCAGCATTACCACCACACCTTTTATTCGCAGGTCGAGCCTTTGTCGGTGACACCTTATTCCGAGACGTCAATGGACCGTGGTGTCGCTGGATTGCTCGTCTCGGCGGTGCGGGTGATCGAGGGATCCGTGGGCAGCGACTCGCTGAACCCCGAGCAGAAAGCTGGCCTGGTCAGTACCCGATACGCCGAAGTCGAGAAAATCATCTCGAGACTTCTGTTGCGAGTGGAAGCAGCGTCCGAAGAGCACCAGGCCGAGCGCTTCAAAGACCTCATCCAGATGCGGCTCAATTATTGGGACAAGAGGGCAAAAGAGGCATCTTCTGACCTCGGCTTCACCAAGCCCACAAGTGTCAACGCGAATGCCAACGCATTCCTACTAAAAAGCCCGGAAGAACTGGACTCAAAGAACATGGACGATTTGTTCCGCGTCGCCAATTCCATGCGCGAGGTCCAACCCGAAATCAACATTCTTGTGAGCCCGATCAAGGAGAACCTCGTGGCCAATGACGCCCAGATCGGGGCCGTGAAATGGGTTTTCCCGGCTGAGGAAGGTAACAAGTGACCGAGAAAGTTATGGATGCACTGGACCATCCCGAAGATCCTGGAGCAGATCTCGATCCGCTAGGAGATGCAGAGGTTTCCAATAGCAAGAACCGGGCAAAGGTTAGCGGACAACGGCCAAATGCCCTCCTCTACTCGTCAGGTGTGGGAGCAATCGTGGATCTGCCAAACATGACAGTGATGCCTGCAGGGCTTGACGCATGGGACAAGATATACGCACGCCGGGAACACCAAACCACTATCAGTGAGCCCCGATTGCTCGATGTCGTGCGCGGCCATCTGGGCCCGCAGGTGGAACAGCTTCGCCCGTTTCCCTGGCAGCCCACGGGGAACAGTTACAAGGACGAAGGCAAGGACCTAGGCGTTCCCGCCCGCGTCTTTCCTCAATGGTTGAGGTGTACCGGCTGCGACCGGTTGGCAAGAGTCTCGAGTTCGATTTTCACGTACAAAAACACCAACCCGTTCCGGCCGGACCAAGCCGGCTTTACCCACGAAGGATGTCTTGGACGCTCCAGAGCCGCAGAAGCAGCTTCGCCCAGGCCGAAGTCAACCGCCAAAGGACTGGCTCGCCCCGCGGTCCCAGCCAGGTTCCTCCTAGTCTGCGCAAACGGACACGTTGATGAATTTCCGTATGTGGAATGGGTTCATCGCGGGGAGAAGTGCGCGAAGGCGGCCGTTCCATCGCTGAAACTCCAAGATCTCGGAAGCTCCAACCTGACAAAGATCACATGCTTGTCCTGCAAGGAATTCCGGTTCATGAACGAGGCCTACGGCCCCGTTGCACAGCGGAAATTGCCCCGCTGCAGGGCACGCCATCCGCATCTGGACTGGTTCGATCCGAAGGGATGCAGTGAAGAGGTCAAGACCCTCATGATTGGTGCTGCCAATCTCTGGTTCTCGTCACTAGTGTCTACGTTGGTGCTGCCCCGGAAAGTTGACCGGTCAGCCGTAGAGGTGGCACGAGAGCTCAAGGGTGCGTTGTACGCTTCCGATCTGGCGACAATCCAGTCTCTCGTACCGGCAAAAGCAATCGATGCCATGCGCGCACTGATAAAGGCGCAGTGTCAGGTACCCGTTGAAGACCTCACAGACGAAATTTTGGTGGAGGCCGTGAATCTCGCCTCTAGTGGAGAAGACCTGAGCGATGTGGCGGACGTGGATGCTCCCGCATTCGACCAGGTCAGACTTCTCGATCCGGAATGGCGGGTGCTAAGTGACCCCGGCCAGTTTCCAAAAATTGCAGCTACATCAGAATTCAAGATCGAGGACGTCGCCCCTCCTCCCGGATCCGACCGTATTGTTGCGGGTGTTGGGGCGGTAAACAAGCTCAAGAAGGTTAACGCCCTGATTGGGTTCACGCGTATAGATGCATTGGACAGAATCTCGGACCAGAAAAGCCGGGTGGTGCCGCTTCGGCGCACGAAGCCTGAGTGGGTACCGGCAACGGAGGACCGAGGTGAGGGAATCTTCATACGTTTCGATGAGGAGACGGTAGCGGCCTGGGAGAAACAGGTTGAAGACACCGTTCTTTGGGAGCGACACCAAGAGGCCCATCGACGGAACTGGAACAACCGGCAATCTGAGACGGCACAAATCGGGAACCCCGACGATAGGTTTCCGCCGCCCCGTTTCTGGGCGGTACATACGTTTTCCCATGCGCTTATCCGTCAAATGACCCTTCGGAGTGGATACAGCTCTGCCAGTATCGGGGAACGACTGTACGCGTGGAAGGGCGACGGCGTACTTCAGCCAGCGGCGGGCGTATTGATTTCCACAACGGCTCCCGACTCTGAAGGGACGCTCGGCGGACTAGTAGCGCTTAGTGACCCGGCCAAATTAGGCAAACTGATCCACGACGCGTTGCTCCGTGCGTCCCGGTGCTCCTCTGATCCTGTATGTGGCCAGCGCGTTCCCCACGATCCGGAAGACTTTCTACATGGTGCAGCTTGTCACTGTTGCCTGTTTAATTCAGAGACCTCCTGCCAGAACTCCAACCGATTTCTCGATCGACGGTTCTTAGTCGACCTACCTGCGTCGAGGGAAGTCGGCCGGGAAAAGGTACCCAGCCTGTTCCATGCGCTTCTGGCTGTATGAGATGTCCGATAGGGGGGCTGAACCATTTAGGGAGCTCGGCAAGATCCTCACACCAGCTGAGTTGAAGAAGTTGGTTTCCGCTTTTGAGATGGGTCAGAGCTGCGCAATGGCCGCAAAGCAGCTTTCCGGAAGTAAGATTCAGCAAGTCACCGCCTTGCTCAGTGATGCCGGCTTGGGTGAGACCGGTGCCGGCCACCGGGCAGGGATGTTTGCCGCAATTCTTGCTGCTCGTGAACAATCTCAGGCTGAAATTGAGACGGTATGGACAATGCCTGCGACTGCCCAGGTCGCTGGGCTTAGCACTTCGGCGATCTTCCATGAGATTGGCAAGGCGAGAGAATCTATAGTTGCATCGACGTTCAATCTCCAGCTGAAGAGCCGAGTGCTTCAAGCCCTGAGTGCGGCCGCGCGTCGCGGCGTGGCGGTCACTCTGATGGCCACGCCAGGTGGGATCTACGGCCCGTCGGAGGGGATGATGAAACTCTCGATCAAGCTAAGCCACGAGATTCCGGGCTGCAGGCTACTGACCCTGGCAGACGCCGCAGACGGGACTTACCAGGTGCTGCATTCCAAATTTGTCGTCGTCGATGCCGATTGGGCGTTCGTCGGGAGTGCAAACTTCAGTGATGCGGCGATAGAAAAGAATGTTGAACTGGGTCTGCAAGCCCACTCCCGAACACTGGCCAGGAAGATTCTTCGAGATATTCAGGCCTTTGAAATGCAAGGCGTGCTGGTGCCGGTTTTGGAGCCTGGCAGCCGCGTCTCATAAAGTCGTCAAAAAATCCTAAGAGCGTACAGGTTACCGACAATTCTCCTGCGGCATTCGAATCCTTTGGCCTTACGTGCCGCACCAACAAAGAGTGGAGCAATTCTAGATGGATGCCAAGACGTACCCGTTACAGGACATCCTCAAGCCGGAGCGCCGATATGTTATCCCAACATTCCAGCGGGACTACGAGTGGACCTTGGACGGCCAGTGGAGACTCCTATTCGATGACCTTGAGGCCGCCGCTGATCGCCTGCTTGCCGCGAGGAATCACCGGCAAGATGGAACCCGAGGAACCCAGCTAGAACAGAACATACCGCCACACTTCCTTGGCGCGATCGTATGCGCAAGCATGCCCTTCCCCACAGGCGGGGTGGCTCTACGCTCCGTCATCGATGGCCAGCAGCGCCTAACCACAATTCAGCTGCTTATCCGGGGTCTGCTTGATGTTCTGATTGAGCACAACTCGGAGCGGGAAAAGTCAGTACGTCGGATGCTCTTCAACCCAAGCGATGTTGTTGAGTCCGCCGAGGAGGTTTACAAGTTGTGGCCCCGCCGGCGAGATAGGGATGTCTGGCCGGGGGCTATGGCCGACGAGACACCAGGTGACACCCATCGCCACCTATATATGCAAGCGCGTACATTTTTTTCCTCGAGGAGCCTCCAGTACGCACGCGAAGCCACGGGCGACGTCAGTGCGCCGAAACTAACCGCCCTCGCGGACGCCCTCTCAAGTTTGTTCAAACTGGTGGTGATCGATCTCGACGACAACGACGACGCCCAAGTGATTTTCGAAGTACTGAACGGTCGGCAGACTCCCCTATCTGCAATCGATCTCGTGAAGAATCTCCTATTCATGAGGGCGGAGCTCGATAATGAGGACGTCGAGCAGCTTTACGATAAGTATTGGGCACAGTTCGATGACGAATGGTGGAAGGAAACTGTAGGACGAGGACATGCAGCTCGCGGTCGACGGGACGTGTTGCTCTCCGTATGGCTAACCGCTGCTACCGGTAACGAAACAAACGTTGGGCACCTTTATCGGGAAGCTCGTGCCTTCTTGAATAGCGGGCCTTCTACTGAGGAAGCATTAGTAGAGCTCAACACCTTTGCCCAGGCCTACCAGGTTGTTTACGGCAAACTCCCAAGCGCCGATTCGAGGTTGGTGACCGCATATCAGCGGCTTCACGCGCTCGACATCACTACAGCCGTTCCTCTATTGACCTGGCTGGCTACCATTTCATCTTCACAACTGCCCACGGACGATCACATCCGTGCTGTGCAATCAGTCGAGTCCTGGGCGATTCGCCGCACTTTCGCTGGATGGCAGACCAGAGGATATGGAGCTCTGCTCGCGAAGGTCCTCAAGGAAGCAAAGGAAGCACTGGGCGCAGGTAGAAACGTTCCCGAAACGATTAGCCTGGCCCTCCGAGACAACTCTCTTACCTGGCCGAAAGATGAAGACCTGGTCCAAGCTTTCTCCAGTCGCCAGTTCTACAAGGGTGCATCCCAAGTAAGGCTTCGGCTCTTGCTTGGTTCCATCGATCAGCAGCTCCGTTCGGAGAACCGGCACGAGCCTAGTGCGACTGTCGACTACGGCAGCCTGCAGATTGAACACATCATGCCGCGGGCTTGGGTAGAGCACTGGCCCCTCTTGGACGAGAATGGCGCAGCCCCAGCAGTCGGTGGGCAGAAGCCCATGCACGATCTGCTCAGTGCAGAACGTGATCAAGTCATTGACAGAATTGGCAACCTGACGCTCGTCACAGGCGCATTCAATAATGATGTTTCGAACCATGGGTGGGATATAAAACGCCTTGAGTTTCAGAAGCAGAAAAGCCTTGTGCTCAACTACGACGTAGCTAATGCTCCCCTATGGAATGAAGAGGCCATCAACCGCCGATCCCTAGCTCTGGCAGAAGTGGCCATCCGCATATGGGGACCACCCCCGAGCCACGCTGAGGAGTAGAACTCTCCGCCAAATACCTTGAGCGCATCCTCCCCCGCCTCTCCGGTGGCCTGGCCGCTACGGACCGTCCGGGCCTGGATGCCGCCGAGCTGGAAGACCACCAGGAACGGCTCACCACCCGGCAGGAAGTCTTGCTGGATTCCACCCGCTCAATCATCCGCGCCCGCTTCGTCGGCGGCGCCGGCAGCGGCAAGCCCTGGCTCGACCTGGCTCGCCGTCGAGAAGGCCAAGCGCCTCGCCAAGGATGGCCAGCGCGTCGGGCTGTTCTGCTACAACAAGGGGCTCAGCGAGCATCTGCGCCGAGGTTGCCGGCTGGAAGCAAGCCCGGCCGGTATTCGTAGGCGAGTTCCACGACTATGTACAGTCCCTGGGCGTGCCCGACGGGTCCGGGCAGAAGTGCTTCGATGAGGAGCTGGCGTCTGAAGGACCCGACGACAGCGGGCCCATTGGTTTGAGGACTAGCGATGGGACGACTGCCTGTAGATTACGAAGAGCCGGCATCGCCGCCGGCACGATAAGGGGGAATCGTGCACTGCATACCGGACGAGCCAGACTTTCAGGACGGCCAACTGGCCGAAAAGGCACTTTGGGACGCCCTGCGCGCCCAGCTGCCCGACGACGTCGTACTGGCGCACTCGGTACAGGTGCGGCACGGACGGGCCGAGCACGAGATCGACATCTTAGTCCTGTGGCCCGGCGTCGGGCTCGCCGCCATCGAGGTCAAGGGTGGACTGGTGTCGGTAGAGAACGCGCAGTGGTACCAGTCCGACCGCAGCGGCAAACGCAAGCTGCCAAGTCCGATAGCCCAGGCCCAGGGAGCCCAGCACGCCCTTAAGGACTGGCTCAAGGATCAGGTGGGATCGCCGCTGACCAGCCGCTTCGCCTACATGGCCTGCCTTCCCTACACAACGGTTCCGGCGGACTGGCAGATGGCGGGCATCCCCCGCGGCCTCATCATCGACCAGGCCGGGATGAGTAACTGTGCCGCGCTGATCCGCCACGCCATCGAGCATGAGGCCCAGGGCGGCAGCGCGCTAGCCGCCAAGTACCTGGAGCGGATCGTCCCCCACCTTTCCGGTGACTTCGACCCGGATTCCTCCCCCGCCGGCGACGCCGACGAGCTCGAGGCCCGGCAGGACCAACTCACGGAGCGGCAGAAGGTCCTGCTCGATTCCACCCGCACCATCCCCCGGGCCAGATTCGTCGGCGGCGCCGGCAGCGGCAAGACCTGGCTGGCCGTCGAGAAGGCACGGCGCCTGGCCAAGGACGGCCAGCGGGTCGGCCTGTTCTGCTACAACAAGGGACTGGCCGAGCACCTGCGCCGCGAGGTCTCCACCTGGCGGCAGGCCAAGCCGGTCTTCGTCGGCGAGTTCCACGAGTACGCCAAATCCTTGGGCGTCGCCGACGGCGCCGGGCAGGAGTACTTCGACCAGGACATGCCCCGTCTGCTCAAGGATCTCGCCTCGACCCTGGACGTGGAGACCAAGCTGGATGCCGTCGTCGTCGACGAGGCCCAGGACTTCGCCCCCTTGTGGTGGGAGGGGCTGCTAGCCTGCCTGAAGAAGCCCGACGACGGCGGGGTGTTCGCCTTCATGGACGAGCGGCAGAATGTCTACGGCCGGTGGGACGCCGGCACTGTCGGAACCAGCGTAGACCCGACGGCAAACCTGGTGACGCTGCATATTGACGAGAACCTGCGGAACACCAAGCGCATCGCCCATACCTTCCGGGGGTTCTCCGGCGAGCACTTTCTGCCCCGCGGCGGCGACGGACTACCGGTACGGGTGATCGACTGCGCCACCGAGGATGCGCTGGACGTCGCGAGCGACTGCGTGGATGTGTTGATCGAGGAAGGCTGGGCGCGGAACCAGATCGCGCTGCTCACCACCAAGGAACGGCACCCTGTGCATCAGGTAGCTTTTGAGTCCAAACTCATTCCCGAGTACTGGCAGGCCTTTCACGACGACGACGAGGAGTTCTACGGGCACGTCCTCGGCTTCAAGGGGTTGGAACGGTCAGTGGTGATCCTGTGCGTGAACCGTTCAAGGACCTCGCCCGGGCTCCCGAGCAGCTCTACGTTGGCTTGTCGCGGGCGCGTTGTCTGCTGATGGTGGTCGGCGACCAGGAACTGATTGCACGAGCCGGAGGTCGGGATTTGGAACTGGCGTTAGGGCGGGCTGGGATGTGGGTTCCTAGCCTTTAAGTTAGCCGAGGGTTGCGCGGGTCCTCACGCGCAACCCCCTCAACTTATTTCGCTAATTAAGGATCCAGTATTAGCAGCCCAAACTTATTAGTTTTTCTCGATCATTACGGCGTTACCATTCGCTGTAACCGCGAACAAAAATGGAAGATAAAGCGTACCACCGGAACTAGAAGCAGTCTCGGGATCCATCGTCAGGTAGTCGAAATCGACACCAATTACAGCGTTGCACCCAAGCGCGTACGCGGCTTCCTTTAGTTCAGCAAGGGCGTTGCGCCGAATGTGCGCCAGCCCTGCCAACAAGTCCGCCCCGACTTCTCCATTGACCCCGCCGAGCCAGCCATGGGTAGGGCGATTCATCGATACTGCATCGTCACCGGAGATGTAACCCGAATACTTCGTAATGGAATAGCCATCGAAGTTAAATCCGGAAGTAATAAGCATGCTGGCCAGCGCCCGCTGCTTCTCCTGTGCAGCTCGAGCTGCATTCTCGTTATCCTTAGCTAGTTGTTCATGCTCCCGACTAAGGCGCGCCTGTTCCTGGGATAGGTACTCGCGGTAATAACCCACCAGCTCGTCCACGTTCACATCGTCAGCAACAGCAATACCTGTCAACCCCGACTTGTAAGGGTATCCGGACTGTTTGACCCAAGCGTCGAAAGTGCCCAACTCCAACCCGAGATTTTTCGCGATGTCTTTCGTTTTCATTGCATCCTCTATCTTAGGTACTTTGCTGCTTCTGTATTTGTCGGGTCAATGTCAAGAATCAAGCTCGCGTATCGGAACCGATTCACCGGATCGCGTTCGCATTTCTGAAGCAGCACTTGAATGTCTGACAATATATCAACCACAGCCCCCTTTTGCGGATGCTCCGGAGTGTTTGGCATAAATCGGGAGCGACAAAAGGCGCATATGACTTGTCCATCTTCTTCGAAAAGTTCTTTGCTGCCGCATCGGGAGCATTCAACGAGATTCATCAAACCTTCTTAGTTGAAATTCCTTGAGTCTATGAAAGTCCAAGTGCCTTTGCTTTCGCCGCATCAAATTCGGCCTGATTAATTAACCCCGCCTCGAAAGCTCGCTTCAGACCCCCCAGGACTGTAATTAAATCTGAATCACTCTCGGCAGTGGACGTTGAAGTTACGGGTGCTGGTGTTTGATGCATCAGCGCGGGAAGGTTCACGGATCCAGCCGCAACACCCAGTCCCAGTAGCCCCTCAGCCCCGCGGGCTTCTCCAGCAGACTGCATACCAGCTGCGACGGAAGCCTGCAGGTTTGCGTTGCCTCGCGTGCCCGCCAATGCATCGGCCCGTTGAACAGATCGAAGCAGTTCCTTCGTATTCTCATCATATTTGACTCCGACGAGGTTTACCTTGGAAATTCCAATCCCACGAGTTGATGTCCACTTATAGGCTTCCTCGACCACACTGGACAAGGACTCGGCAAATCCTATCGAATCCTGCTGAATTCGTGACATGCGGTTAGCTCGGTCAGGATGGTTTGCATACCTGCTGAAAGCTGCGGCCAGTGAGCTAATTACTTCTGAGAACAACTGGCTCGCAGCCGAGTTGCCCCTGTCGGTGAAATCGAAAATATCCTGGCCCTGCAAGTAACGAGCAGGGACAAAACGTTTCGCGAAGAGGATGGGATCAGTAATGCTGATGCTGTAGGTGCCGTGAGTGAGGGCGCCGACCTGGGCGTTGAAGTAGGCGTCGTCCCAATAAATTTCCGATTGAGTGCCGAATTTATTGTTAGGAAGCTCCTTCAGGTTTACAAAAAGCGCCAGCTGCTGTGAACCGGGCTGCCCCCCAAACTTAAAGCGCTCCCACGACTGCTGAATGAGTGACTCAGACGGGTCATCGTCAGCGAAGATTGAAAGTGAGTTCATATCTGAGGACGCCCAGATGTAGGCGCCGGGGTCGCCTGCGAACGCCGTCAGCTCTCCGTCCTGAAACAAGAGCAATCCGTAGCCCTCGGGAACAACAATCTTGGAGCCGTTACTTAAAATGGCGTTCGACCCTCTGGTACCCGAACCGCGATTTGCATTTGCACCTGCCCGAACAGCAGGGAACAATGCGGCCGTTGGGGAAAGTTCCGCGGGAACCGTAAGAAAATCTTTCCATTGGCCTGCAAATGCTCCGCCAACTGAGTCAATAGCGGCCTTAACGAGCCCCATCCCGTTCTTCCTATCAATAGATAAAGCATCTACAGATCCAAGAAACCAATCTGCTCTCAAAAATGTATCAGGCCAAGCATAGCGGCTCACCGTTGGCGTTCATGTTCACCACTCGCAGGTCTGCGGTCGACGGGTGCGGCTGAAGCCTTGCGACAGCAGGATAGCTCCAGAAACCCTAATGTAGCCGGCCAAAGGCGGGCTTCCACTGGCAGGACTAGGAGTTCAGGTCTGGACGATGTACCCGGGCTCCTACTCCCTCCTATCCCAGCCCCCAGTGTTGAATAATGTTGACTGCGGACATGTGGGAGTACGCCTTCAGAAAGAGCCACCTGCCGCTGAACGCCTCACGGGGTGTGTTCCCACGCTGGACCGGCGGCCATCCTGTTAGTGAATGAGTTCAAGGAACTTACCCGGCGCCCGCGCGTCATTATGTCGGCCTCTTCAGGCAGGTTCCTGTTGACGATTATCGGCGACGAGAAGCGGATCGCCGACGCGGTTTAGCATCGGTGGGGGCATCCTCCTTGCGCAGCATGTCACTGTGCTCTGATAGTCCCTCCCTAGATCACGTTAAGCGGGATTACTGCGCCACGGCACTGGCCTCCGTGTAAACATCGGCCGGCATCGGCCGCTGCAGCTTCCAGGTGATCGCGATCGGCTTCGACCCGGTGTGCTGCATGTAATCCAGCTGGCCAAGGCAGACGTACGGCATCGTCAAGCCTGACTCGTCGTTTTCACGGGCCCGGGTGAACAGCAGGATCTGCGTGCCGGCAGCCTTGTGGTCCAGATAGCGCTGGCCCACCGGACTGGTCGGAGACGTGCTGTTCTGCGACTCCCAGTGGAACACGTCCGGGCTCAGCGCGTAGTCCTTGTACATGATGCTGGCAGCCCGGTCCTTGGCATCCTTTTCCACCGTCACGAAGAACGCATCAGTTTGCGTGTCTTCGCACCAGGCCACGCCTTCCCGGTGCCGGGCCTTCCGCCCGTCCACGGCCAGGTAGCCAAGCGCCGCAAGGACCTCCTCTCGCCGGTAGGTCGCGTGCGAGTACAAGGGCACATGCGCCAGTCCGCGGCCCAGCCCCTTGGGCGCATAACGAGTCCGGTCGACGCCGAGGGCAGCCAGTTGGCGAATCTCGTCGCACACGGTGGGATAGCTGCGCAGGAAGTCGAGGCCGGCGTCGTACGAGGTGAACTTCCCAGCCTCGGGCCACAGCGCAAAGAACAGCATGCGGGCGAACGTCTGCTCCCGCGGGCCCAGCTCCTCATACCGCGGAGCGTTCCGGGACACTAGCATGGTGTAGGCCTCAGCCCGTTCGGGATCGTCAACGCAGAGCAGTGTGGTCATGCGCCGGAGCAGCAGCGTCTCCTCCGCAATCGACCTCTGTTCATCCCCTCTCAGCAGCTGTGCTGGTCCGGCGGCAGCTTCGGCCAATCCCGCAGAACGGATTAATGAAGTCCAGGATTCCCCGGTTTTCCGGTACACATCTTCCAACCCGCGCCCGGACTTTTGCAGGAAGTCTGCCAACCCGGTTTCCCCGTGGAAGCGGATGTCAGCGACCAACTGCGGCCGGGTGCTCCGCAGTTGATCGCGGAGGCTGTCGATGATGATCTCCTGCGAAACACGGTCCAGCACGATCTGGGAACCGGATGGGAGGAATGGGAACCCTTCTTCGATGGCGCTCTTGAGCCCTTTTCGCCGCAGTCCGGTGATGGCGTGCAGCTTGTTGTCGAAGCGGAACTCTCGCCGCTGCTGGCCGATAAAGTCCAGAACTGTCAGGACTGCTTTGTCCTTGGACCGGCGGAGTCCGCGGCCCAGCTGTTGCAGGAAAATGGTGGAGCTCTGGGTGGGCCGGAGCATCAGGATGGTGTCGACCTCGGGCAGGTCGAGGCCCTCGTTGAAGACGTCCACCGCGAAGATGCAGTTCAGCTCCCCGTCCCGCAGCAGGCGCAGCGCCGCTTCCCGGTCCGGTTCGGGTGTTTCACCGGAAACGGTCGCCGAGGGGATTCCCGCGTTATTGAAGACCTCGGCCATGTACTTTGCGTGCTGGACGGACACGCAGAAGCCCAGTGCTCTCATGTCCTCAACGCTGGTGACCGTGCGTCGGGTTTCCGCGATGACCTTGGCGGCCCGCGCGTCGTTGCCGGTGTAGACGTTGCTCAGTTGCGCGGCGTCGTAGTTGCCGCGTTTCCATTCCAGCTGGCTGAGGTCGACGTCGTCGGCCACCCCGAAGTAGTGGAACGGCACCAGCAGGTTGGCTTCCAACGCATCCCAGAGCCGGAGCTCACTGGCGACACGGCCGTCGAAGAACGCGTCGGCCACGTTGACGCCGTCGCCGCGTTCCGGAGTTGCTGTCAGCCCGAGCAGCTCGGCCGGTTCCAAACGTTCCATGATGCGGCGGTAGGTGGGCGCCTCGGCATGGTGGAACTCGTCGATGACGACGACGTCGAACTCCTCGGGGCTGAGAGTCTCCACTCCCCGCGCTGCGAGGGACTGCACGCTGGCGAACAGATGCTTTCCTTCAGAGGGTTTGTGTGTGCCGACGAAGAGCTCGCCAAAGCTGCCGTCCTGCATCACGTTCCGGTAGGTGCGCAGGGACTGGGCCAGGATTTCCTGCCGGTGCGCGACGAACAGCAGTGTCAACCTCCGGCCGGCAGCATCGCACAGCCGCTTGTAGTCCAGGGCCGCGATGACTGTCTTTCCGGTCCCGGTGGCGGCGACCAACAAATTGCGATGGTGGCCATGGACGTCCCTGGCAGCCTCCAGGTCTTCCAGCATGCCCTGTTGGTACGGGTGCGGCTGCACTTCCAGTCCGGTGGAACCCTGCGGAAGGGACGTTTTCTTCCCGCCGTTGCTGGCAAGGGCCGCGTCCAGTTTGTCGCCGTCGCGGTCTGGGTCGTAAGGCTGAAACTCCGGCTGCTCCCAGTAACTGTCAAACGTCACTTCGAACTTCTGCAGCAGTTCCGGGGTTCCCACGGCGGAGAGTTTGACGTTCCATTCCAATCCCTCAAGCATCGCCGCGCGGCTGAGGTTTGAGCTCCCGACATATGCGGTGTCGAAACCGGAATTCCGGCGGAACAACCAGGCCTTGGCATGCAACCGGGTCGCCTGGGTTTCATAGTTAATGCGCACCTCCGCACCGTAGATGCGGACCAGTTCATCGATGGCCCGCCGTTCGGTGGCACCCATATAGGTGGTGGTGAGGACCCGAAGGGGAACCCCGCGCTCTTTGAGCTCGGTCAGCGACTTGCCCAACAACCGCAGCCCTGTCCAGCGAATGAACGCGCACAGCATGTCGACCCGGTCAGCAGACGCCAGTTCAGCGTTGAGCTCCGAGGACAAGCTGGGATCATCTTTACCGTTGGTGAGCAGGGCGGCTCTGCTGAAGGAGCTTGCGGGCCGACGGAGCTGGCGACGCTTCAGCCCCTCGGGCGGAAACAGCGATGTCAGCTGCTGCGGTCCAGCCTGAATCAGTGCCGCACCGTGCAGGTCGCTCAGGATGCTGTTGGCCAGCGCCACCCGATCGGCCGGGGCCGCCGCGGCCAGAGCCTGCCTCGCCTGGTTGGCTATGTGACTCGCCAGGACATCGGGAGAGAGATCATCCGAGACCGTCTCGAACGCAGCCTGCAGTTCCGGCTGCGTCTCAATCCGCTCGGCAAGTTCCTTCGTGTGCAGTAGCTCGTAGAGACCTTCCGCCAAAGATTCTGGCTCTCCCCGATAGATGTTCAGCAATGCCCAGCCTTCTTGGTTTCTTGCGCAGCCATTTTAGGGTGCCTTGTCTGATGAGAGTAGCTGCAACTCTGAATACATTTGAAACGCGTGGAGTCAGCGAGCGTGGATAGTCGTATTCAACCAACAGGCCTGACCTGGATTGTGCATTCCTCGTTGTAGCCACATTCACACTCCAGGAACCAGCTGGGGCTACGCATCAGTCGATGCTCCTCCGGATGTCGTTCCGCTGCCGGAACTCGCTCCCAGACCCAGTAGGTCGTCGGGATTCCAGATTCGCTTCGCGAGGTCTCTGTACAGCTCTCCGCGTTCAAGATTGGCTGTTTTCGTGAAACTGTCATAGGGCTTGAACGGCAGGTTTCCTTTCTTGATGAACTGCACGAAGCCGGGGTTCTTCTCATAGCACTGAGAATGAAGAGACCTAGCGAGAAGATTCTGCGTCAGGTAGTGCTGCAACTTGCTCTCGTAGGCATCATCGTTATAGCTGGCGTTGAATGACTTGGGCAGAAGGAGGAGCCCACCAATGAGGTTGCGGTGTTCTGAAAAGTCGTGGGTCTGAGGGAACTCATCGAGATACTGCTCAGGATGGTCCGCCCAGATATGCTCCACTTCGTAGCGAACATTCGCAGCGTTTGTCAGTTCCCTGTACCGGCTTGCTCCTCCGGACTGCACAGCCACGTAGTCGGTAAGGCGTGCGAGAAACCGGTGTACTTGAAAACGGTTCTGCTGATGCATTCGGAACCTATTGTTACTGTCAAACGTTTCAGTTTCACTCAGCAGCAAGGAGTGGAGTCTGACTGCTAGATCTTCGGCGCTGAGTCCTCGAATATCCTTCATCACTACGAACATGGCATACGACATTGTGGAGTAGGCAATGCTGCGCCAATTCCAGATCCTCCAAGCCAGGAGAATGTCGACGTAGCGTGCAACCAGCGCCAATTTTTGATCCACTGTCTCCTGCGAGTCTTCGGGCTGTAAGGGCGCAAGGAGTAGTTGATGCTGCAAGGTGAAGCCTCGATCGGCGTTGTAACCGATGTGTTCCAACCCGGACGGGGTCGATTCACCGGTCGAGGCTTTGGCTACGCGGAGATATTGGCGACTGTAGAAATCCATGTCCTTCATTACGAAGTCATAGAAGGTTCCTTGGCTACTCAGGCCCAAGCGAACGGCGTCATTCCGGACCCATCGATGAAATTCTGTGCCGATTCGGTCCCAGTCCTCAGGTCTGGCCGCCTTCTTGCGCTCACGGATCTTCTCGGCGTACTGGCTCCTGAACCAGGTCTTGATGAAGTCGGAATCCCCGTCCTTGTGGAGACTGCCCAGCTCCAGCATGCGCTTGCGCCACGAGTCATTTGCCGTCGCCCGCGCAGTCCCTTCGGTGATGTTGGAGAGCAGGTACCCCTTGAGCATGTCGGCTGGAGTCAGTTTGAGCCCCCGGTCATTCATGGTCTCGAAGATCGTGTAGGCATCGTCGTCGGTGTACGCGGTGATTTGGACGATCTGGACCCTATAGATAAGCCAATCGATGAAGAAGGGCAGCGCGTCGCCTCTTAGCTCTTCCGGGAAGGTGTCATCCAGTTCGTCATAGCGAGCTACCAGGGTTTGTACTGATTCCGAGGCCTCCGGCGGCGGGCTGAATCGCCCCGTTTCAAAGAGGGAAGTCATGCATTCAGTCCTGTCAGCAACGTCGAGGTTGAAGGACTTTTTACCGTACTTCTCCACCATCAGCAGGTCATCGATGGGTACTTGAACCGCGCGCTGATCTTGAAGCCGCCGCAGGTAGGTCAGAAGGAGAGTCAGGCTTGTGAGGCGTTGTTGTCCGTCGACTATGAAGGAGGCAGAGTCTTTTTCAGAAACGATGATTGAGCCGAGAAAGTAGTATGGATACTTTTCAACTTCGCTACGTTCATGAGCCGAATCCCAGGCATCAGAGAACCTACCGGTAAGGTCGTTAACTAGTTCTTGAAGCTGCTTGAACTCCCAGCGATATTCCCGCTGGTAGTAATCGATTGAATAGCGGTTTCCTTTGAGAATGTCATTTACGGACTTCGCGATCCCGTCAATCTTCTTCAAGCTTGCTCCCCTGTTTCTCTAGCCTTCTCTGAGTCTAGCCGGAGGGGGAATGCTAGGAGAACAACCGGTGCTGAAGTCACGAACACAGACCCCAAGATCTCAAAGTATTGCAGTCCCTCCCGGGAGCTACCTCGCCCTGTGCCACGGGGGCATCTACGCGAGGACTCAGGACCTACCCTGGGCAGCGTGAGCGCAGCTCTTTTCCTGGGACATCTATCTCGTCCCTCGTGGAAACAAGATCCATAAATATCTCGCCACTGACCTTCTGATGCGATCCATCCTCCCTTAATAGGATGACAATGCCGGCTGCCAAGCGAAGAATTCACTGACAGCAAGTAATTCCAGCCATACCTACAGAGCGCTAACAGACGTTTTCCACCCGAACCAACTCTAGAAGTTGTGTAAGCTCCTCAAATGCAACTAAGTAGAGCGCTAGAGCAGCACATCGCGGTCTTCGGCGAGAGCGGTAGCGGCAAAACCGTCATGATCTCTTCCTTTTACGGAGCCGCACAGGAGCCACAGTATCTGAAGAAGAGTCTGTTCAACGTCGTGGCGAACGAGACTGGCCAAGGCAATCGACTGCATCAAAACTACCTCGGCATGAGAGATTCAGCGCGCCTGCCCGCACCCACCCGATTCTCAGCCACTTCCTACTCTTTCTCAGTGAAGCCAAAGGAAGCGTTCGATGCTAAGGCGGTGAAGGCGAGACCCTCTGATGCCCTCCGCCTCGTTTGGCACGACTACCCGGGCGAGTGGTTCGAGGAGGATGTGAGCGGGGAAGAAGAAGCCAAGCGCAAGGTTGATACATTCAAGGCGTTGCTGGGTTCTGATGTAGCTCTACTGCTGGTGGACAGTCAGCGGTTGCTTGACCACTCAGGCGAGGAGGAACGGTACCTGAAATCGTTGCTGAGCAATTTCCGCAACGGATTGCTGTCGCTCAAAGACGATCTCTTGGACGATGGCAAGCCTCTTGTCGAGTTTCCACGTATCTGGGTCATGGCTCTCTCAAAGTCCGATCTGCTTCCCGAAATGGACGTGTTCAAGTTCAGGGATCTCCTCATAGAAAAGGCCGGTGATGACCTGGCCCAGCTACGGGAAGTGCTCGCCGGGCTGGTGGAAGCCAGTGACGCGTTGTCAGTCGGCGAGGACTTCGTACTGCTGTCGTCAGCCAAGTTCGGCTCAGACAAGATTGAGGTCACTGAGCGCGTTGGGCTGAAGCTAATCTTGCCCCTCGCGGCAATGCTCCCAATCGAGCGTCATGTCAGGTGGGCCGAGGCAAAGCAGATCCCAAGAAAAGTGGCCCAGAATCTGTTGGCTGGCGTTGGCCCTTTGGCCGCCGCGCTGATCGGGCGGAAAGGCCAGGCGCCCGGCCCAATAGGAAATCTGCTGCAGCATATTGGACCAAATCTTGTGAACGAAGCAGTCAAGTTGGCAGCGGATAAACTAAGGGGGATCAACTCCGAGGCTTTGGCAAGACAGGATTATTTGTCAGCAACGCTAACCGGGTTCCGGGCGGACTTGGACAAAGCAGAAGAAGATCAGGTCCTCCTCCGGAGCCGTAGGTGAGCCTGATCTGGGCCACTCGTGGGCGGAGTTGGGGTTTCCGATTTCTCCGCGATGGCGGAAACAAGGATCCTCTCGTGGTCTATGAAGAGGCCTTTGCGGGTGCAGGGGCTGAACCGGAGGTCTTTCACCGCGTCGCCGACATGGTGGCACTGCGTTTCCCAGATCCTTTGCAGCGCAAAGACAGGGCAGGCAGGATCATTCCCCATGATTTTGTCCTCTTCGGGGCCGAGGCCAACGACATCGGCTCAGTTGCGGATGGTCGTCGACTGGTCTGGCAACAAGTTGCCGACGAGTTTTCCCGGGTCTGGGAGTTATCCAAACCGCCCTCCGCCGGCTGATAGCTTGTGCGGGCGCGAGTCCTCACACCCTTGCCCGCCAAAGGGGATACAGAGTCTGTCGACCGTCGTCGTCGGGCAGGTAATCTCAAGCAGCAGCGCGCATCAGTCGGCGGCCAAGGCGTCCGTGCCTGGCTCCACTCAGGAGACAGTCTCAGCCGCGTTTACCTGCCCAAACGGTCCCTCCCCCGCAAACGCATACTCGGCAAAACGTTCCCCGATGATGCGATGTGCTGCAGTGTCCGGGTGCAGCGCGTCGGGCAGCGGGTGCACCTCAGCATCCTCGGCCCCGTAGAGACTCAGGCCGTCCAGGAAGAACAGATTCGGATCGTCAGCCCGGCGCTCCGCCAGCGACGCCAGCGCCTCGCGGATCACCCGAAGCGTCAGCTGGCCCGCAGCCACCCCGGCAGGATTGCCGGACGCCGTGAAGCGGATCTGATCCGTGCCGAACGATGCCGGATCGATGGCGCCCGGGCCGGGAGTGTCCTCGTGAATACCGCAGAAAATCGGCGAGATGAGCACCAAGGGTGTCTCCGGGTGTCCCTCACGGATGGTGTCGATGAACCCGTGCACGGCAGGCACGAACGAGCGCAGCCGCATGGAATCAAGGTTCACCACGTTGATGCCGAGCTTCACGCTGATGAAATCGGCCGGGGTATCGCGCATGACCTGGGCGGTGAACGGATCCACCAGCGCGCTTCCGCCCAGGCCGAGGTTGTGCAGCTCGACGCCGCCGATTCGGGCGGCAACCGCCGGCCAGATCTGCGTCGGGGTGGCCGCATTTGATCCGTGGCTGATGGAGCTGCCGTGGTGCAGCCAGACGGGCTTGCCCGAGGAATACGGCACCACCGGAGCGTCGGCGCGCAGTTCCAGCAGCTCGACGGACTCGTTGTGCGGCAGCCAGATCTCCACGACCTTCTCGCCCGGAGGCAGCCGGAGGTCGCTGGTGTGGGACGGGCCCTGGAAAGGGGTGCTCTCGCCGGTCGACATATCAACCTCGACGTAATCACCGCCCGTGAGTTCTTCGCTTTGGAGGAATTCGCCGTCGACCATCAGGTCCAGGCTGCCCCGGGGACGGTCCGCCCCGCGGTACACGACCCGGGTGGAATGCGTGACCATTTCGAGGGTTTGCGCCGTCGTGGACAGGACCAGCCGAACACCGGAGGGCTGGCCTTCGGCCATCAGCAGCTGCGGATCGGGAAAGCGGGTGCGGACCCAGGCCGGCAGCCGATGGGGTCGGAGTCCCCGGGCCGTTGTTTCAAAGTCTGCCGCTCCGACTACGAAGGAGGGCGTGATGGCAGTGGTGATCATGAAGGGTGCGTCTCTCAAAGTCCGGCGGTGGGCACTCACATTTTATGCCTGCGGTTCCGGTGATCCCGCCGGACACGTCTTCTCGGGGCCGAGAATCGGGCCTTCTGCTGCGCTAGGCTGGCGCTAGATTTCGAGCTGCCTACCGCAGGCGCCGAACCGCATCGCCGTTCAAAGCGAATTCACCACAGGGGGAACAAAAAATGAGTGAACCGACGCAGCCTTCCATCCAGCCCGGGCCCAATCCCGGGCCGTGGAATCAGGGCCAGCCGGGACAACAGGGCACCGGCGGCTATCCCGCTCCGGGTGCCCCCAGCGGCTACAGCTATCCCGCGCCGGCCGGTCAGCCGCAGGGCGGCTACGGATATCCGCAGAGCCCCGCCGGCCAGATGGTTCCCGCTCAGGAGCCGGCCCGCCCGCAGCAGGTGAACCTGGCCTTCTGGCTGCTGATCGGCAGCGCCGTCCTCGGACTGATCGCACTGCCCTTCGCCATTGCGTACGTGAATTCGCCCGAATACCTCGAGACCATGGAGGAAACCTTTCGCAACGCCGGGCTGCAGGTTGATTCCACGACCCTGGCCGCCAGCGTAGCGTCCGGCACGGCCTCCGCCGCTGTCTCCGGCATCATCGGCCTGGGCGTCAGGGTGGCTTTGGCCTTCCTCGTGCGGGCCGGTTTCAACTGGGCGCGCATCACCATCACGGTCTTTGCGGCCCTTTCCCTGATTGGACTGTTCGGGCTGTTCACTGCCGGGACGATGTCCGGCTTCCTCACACTGGCAGCGATGCTGGCCACCTTCGCGGCCGTGGTGCTGTTGTTTATGAAGCCTTCAAGCGAGTACTTCGCCCGGAAGAAGGCGTACCGGCAGGCCCAGAAGTTCGGCGGCTACTAGTCCACCGATCAAATAGCTTGGACGGTGGCGCGGACAGCTGCCACCGTCCAGGTCCTGCCCGGGTTTGTGCCCGGCTCAGCTCTCCGAGCCCGGCCCGTCGATGCTGATCATCCAGCTGGTGCCGAACTTGTCGGTCAGCATGCCGAACACATCCCCCCAGGGCGCGCGCTCCAGCGGCACGGTCATCTGTCCGCCGTCGAGCAGCTTGTCCCAGTAGCCGCGCAGCCGGTCGCCGTCGTCGCCGCTCAGCGCGATGGAGTAGCTGCTGCCCTCATCCAGCTCCATGCTGTTGGGCGTGTCCGAGGCCATCAGGACCAGGCCGCTGTCCGTGGTCAGCGAGGAGTGCATGATCTTGCTGCCCTCGGAAGGGTCATCGGCCATGTTCATCTCTGCGAATGTGCTGCTTTCCAAGGTTCCGCCGAAGACGCTCTGGTAGAACGCCATGGCCTCCTTGGCGTTGTCCCGGAAGCTGAGGTAGGGATTCAGGGTGGTGGACATAGCGATCTCCTAAGAACTCCGTGGGATGGGTCTTTCCGTACGCCGCCAGATTAAGCGCTGGCAGGGGCGCGGAGGAAGAGATCGCCACCGTCTCCGGAGAGGCACGACCCGATCGGTTTACCTGCCCACAGCCATGCTGCTGATTTCCCGGTACCGCTCGACCAGCTGCTCAGGCGTCAGCGCCCCGCCGGGCCGGAACCACTGGGCAACACCGGTGCACATGGTAATGACCGCCATGCTGGCCTCCCGCGGAAAACGGGTGGTGAACACCCCGGTTTTGGCCCCCTGTTCAACAACCGCATTCATCAGCCCCTGCTGGCGGTCACGGGCCGCAATGTGCTCCGAGTGGGCGGAGCCGTCCAGGCTCCGGATCTCGCTGAACGCAATGAAGGCCAGCTCCGTCCGCCGGGCATGAAAGAGCACCAGGCATTCGACCAGGGAATCGAACTGGTCCGAGACGGATTCTCCGGCTTCGGCCAGCGCCTGTTCGCTGCGCAGCCACAGGTCGGACATCGCATGCGAGGTAATGGCCACCAGCAGCGCGTGCTTGGACGGATAGTGGTGATACAGCCCGGGGACGGACAGTCCGCACCGGGCCGCAACCTGGCGGATGGTTGTGCCGTGATAGCCGTGCTCCATGAAGCACTCCAGGGCGCTGGCCAAGATCGGCGACAGGTCATCCGGTGCGTAGGTTCGCCAATCCGACCCTCCGTTTCGAGCCGGCAAAGCAGCGCCCGGGGACGGAACCGGTTCCCCTTTTCGCTCTGTGCGTGACATTTCTTCCCTTCGAACTACCTGTTTTTGGGCCTTGACAGTCCACGTGTCCTAGCTCACACTAATGCTACCGAGCGATCGCTCGGTAAGCGATCCCCTTCCGGGTCCCCCCAGATCGACATGGAAGCGAGCACGCAGTGGATGCCAGTGTGACTCCCAGATCAACCAGCCTTCATCCTTCCGGTTTGTCCTCCCCCTTTGAAATCCACGCCCAGTCAGTGGTGGAGGCCTGGCGGCGACGGGTTCAAGGGAATCCCCAAGGAACCGCCATTGCCTACTTCGACCAGACCCTAACCGCTGCGCAGCTGGACGAATTGTCCGATGCGTTCGCCGCAGCCCTGCAAAACCGCGGCGTGGGCCACGGTGACCGCATCGGGATCCAGCTGCAGAACATCCCCCAATATGCCATCTCCTTCCTTGCCCTGTGGAAGCTGGGAGCAACGGCAGTGCTGCTGAACCCCATGTACAAGGGCCGGGAGCTGCGCCATCTCATCGATGACTCCCGCTCCACGGGGATCATCGCCGAAGACACGCTCTACCCAGCCACTGCCGACACCGTCGCCGGCAGCTCCGTGCAATGGATCGTGACGACGTCGGGACTGGAGTACCAGAGCCGCAACGATCCGCGGGTCTTCCCCAAAACAGAGCCGCTGGAACCCTCGCCGGACGGCGACATGGCGGAGCTGATCAGTGCCTTTGCCGGCCGCTCCCCCGCCGGCCTGGCACCGGGGTCCGCCGGCCTGGCACCGGGGTCCGCCGGCCTGGCACCGGGGTCCGCCGGGACGACGCCGGGGCCCGACGACGTGGCGCTGCTGAGTTACACCTCCGGAACCACCGGGCCGCCCAAGGGCGCCATGAACACGCACCGAAACGTCCTCAACGTGGCGGCCACCTCGGCCGCTTGGATGGGGCTGCAGCCCGGCGACCGGGTGCTGGCCGTTGCTCCGCTGTTCCACATCACCGGTGCCGTGCTCGGCGCCGCCGCTCCCCTGCTCCAGGACACCACGCTGGTCTTCATCAACCGCACCCATCCCGCCGTCGTCGTCGACGCCATAGCCGAGCACAAGGTCACCTGCACCACGGGCTCCATCACCGTCTTCAATGCCATCTATCAGATCCCCGGCGCAACCGCCGAGCACTTTGCCTCGATCCGGACGCTGTATTCCGGCGGTGCCCCCATTCCGCCGGCCACGGTCGAGGGCTTCCGGGCGCGGTTCGGAAAGTACATCCACAACATTTACGGCATGACCGAGACGACGTCGGGCGTCATCGCCGTGCCGCCCGGCGTCGACGCCCCCGTGGATCCGGCCAGCGGCAGCCTGTCCATCGGCCTTCCGCTGCCCAACGTCACCGTCCGGATCATCGATGCGGACGGAAATCCGCTGCCCGCCGGTGAGCAGGGCGAACTGGAACTGGCCGGGCCGCAGATTGTTCCGGGCTACTGGAACAATCCCGAGGCCACCGCCCGGACCATGCCCGGCGGCCGGCTCCGGACCGGGGACGTGGCCGTGGTGGATGCGGACGGCTGGGTCTACATCGTGGACCGGCTCAAGGACCAAATCAACGTGTCCGGCTTCAAGGTGTGGCCCCGGGAGGTCGAGGACGTGCTCTACGAGCACCCCGCGGTCTTTGAGGCCGCCGTCGTCGGACAGCCCGACCCGTACCGCGGCGAGACGGTGGTCGCCTACGTCTCGCTGAAGCCCGGGCACACACTCACCGAGGAGGAAGTCATCGAGTTCACCAAGCAGCGCCTCGCCGCCTACAAATACCCCCGGATCGTCCATGTCATCGAGGACCTGCCCAAGACGCAGACCGGCAAGATCCGCCGGAAAGTGCTCCGCGACTCACCCTTGGAGGGACAGGCATGAGCGGCGGGGGCGAACTCGACGGAAAAACCGCGCTCGTCACCGGCGCCAGCCGGGGCATCGGCCTGGCCATCGCCCGCGACCTCGTGGCCCACGGAGCCCGGGTCTGCATCACCGCCCGGAGCGCAGGACCGCTGGAAGAGGCGGCGGCCGGCTTCCCGGCCGGCTCCGTCATCGCCGTCGCGGGAAAGTCCGACGACGCCGTCCACCGGGCGACAGCGCTGGACACGGTGGCGGAGGCCTTCGGCGGGCTGGACATCCTGGTGAACAACGCCGGCATCAACCCGGTCTTCGGGCCGCTCGTCGACCTGGACCTGGCCGCAGCCCGCAAGGTCTTCGAGGTCAATGTCCTGGGAACCCTGGCCTGGGTGCAGGACACCGTTCACCATCCCGGCCTGAGGTTCCGCGAGCGCCGCGGAGTGGTGGTCAACCTGTCCTCCGTCACCGCCGACACGCCCTCCCCGGGGATCGGGCTCTACGGCATCAGCAAGGCCGCCGTCTCCCACCTCACCCGCTCCCTCGCCGTCGAACTCGGCCCGGAAATCCGCGTCAACGCCGTCTCCCCCGCAGTCGTCAAAACCCAGTTCTCCAAAGCCCTGTACGAGGGCCGGGAGGACGAAGTGGCCAGCGGCTACCCCCTCGGCCGCCTCGGCACTCCCGAGGACATCGCCTCGGCCGTCACCTACCTCGCCTCCGCAGAATCGGCATGGACCACCGGGCAGATCCTCACGCTGGACGGCGGCCTGATGGTTGCCGGCGGCACGGCCTGACCCGCCCCGAAAGGACACAGTTATGACCGCAGCAGCCCACACCCCGGACACGGTGGAAGCACTCCGCCGGCGCACCCGGGACTTCATCCGGCAAACCGTCCTTCCCGCCGAACCCGCACCGGGCCAGCGGATGGACCAGGCCACCCGCGACCGGCTGCAGCAGGCCGC
The DNA here is from genome assembly GCF_030125555.1 of Arthrobacter sp. zg.Y820. Classification (NCBI taxonomy): domain Bacteria; kingdom Bacillati; phylum Actinomycetota; class Actinomycetes; order Micrococcales; family Micrococcaceae; genus Arthrobacter; species Arthrobacter sp. zg.Y820. Next base: position 47,790 of record NZ_JASKLX010000001.1, on the reverse strand, counting down.
CAAGGACGCCGGAGTGTTTGCACCCCACGTACCGCAGGAATACGGCGGCCAGGGCGTTCCCATCCAGTGGTGGTCGGTCATTTTCCAGGAGGCCGGCTATTCACCCATCGGACCCGCCGCGCTCAACTGCATGGCGCCGGACGAGGGCAACATGCACCTGCTCGAGCTCATCGGCACCGCAGAGCAAAAGCGCCGCTTCCTGGCGCCGCTGGCCTCCGGAGAGATCCGCTCCTGTTTCGGCATGACCGAACCGCACCCCGGAGCCGGGTCGGATCCGGCGGCCCTGCTGACGTCCGCGGAGTTCGACGGCGAGCGGTGGGTGATCAACGGCCACAAGCGCTTCATCAGCGGAGCGGTTGGCGCCGGCTTCTGCATCGTCATGGCCCGCACCGAGGCAACCAACGACGCCGCTGCCGGGGCAACCATGTTCCTCGTGGACATGGACCATCCGGGGGTGCGGGTCGGAGAGCCCATCCACACCATTGACCGCACCATCGACGGCGGCCATCCGCACCTGCATTTCGAGGACTGCGCCGTGTCCCCGGATGCGGTGCTGGGCGGGGTGGGCCTCGGGTTCACGTACGCCCAGGTGCGGCTGGGACCCGCCCGGCTCACGCACTGCATGCGCTGGCTCGGCCTGGCCCGGCGCTCCCTGGACATCGCACTGGACCGGGCGGAGCGGCGCGAACTCTTCGGCTCTCCCCTGAAGAACCTCGGCCTGGCCCAGGAGCTCATCGCCCAGTGCGAGATTGACATCGAAACCTCTGACGCGATCATCACCCGGACCGCCCAGCTGCTGGCAACCGATCCGAAGGCCGGTTCCGCCCTGTCCTCCATCGCCAAGGTGCATTGTTCCGAAGCGGTGTTCCGGGTGATCGACCGCTGCATCCAGATCTGCGGCGGCGACGGCGTTTCCGACGGCCTGCCGCTCGCCCAGTACCTCAGCGAGGTACGGCCCTTCCGGATTTACGACGGCGCCAACGAGACCCACAAGTGGGCCATCGCCCGCCGTGCCTCCTCGCGCAGGCGCAAGGCCGTGGAAGCGGGCGAACCCTATTTGGGCGATGCCGCGGTTCGGGCCGGGGCGGAGGCCCGATGAGCATGCAGACCGGCATGAAGCCCGACGGCGTGGAGGTGGTCATGACGACGGCGGAGGCCCGTGCCCTTCCCAGCCCTCCGCTGCTCATCCTGGATGCGGTGACCGCGTTCTTCGACGAACAGGGACTGGGCGCCGGACCGCTGGCCTGGGAACGGATCGGCGACGGCCAATCGAACATCACGTACCGGATCCAACGCGGAGACCAGACGTATGTGCTCCGCCGCGGCCCCCGGCCGCCGCTGCCGCCCTCCACCCACGACATGGTGCGGGAAGCGCGGATCCAGCAGCTCCTGCACGCCGAGGGTGTGCTCGTTCCCCGGATCCTGGCCGTCTGCTCGGACGAGTCGGTGCTGGGGGTGCCCTTCTACGTCATGTCTTTTGTGGAGGGGGTGGTGATCACCGATGCGGCCCCGCCGGCCCTGACCCCGGCGGTGCAGCGGGAGGCAACCAGCCGCGCCGTCGTCGATACCCTGGCCCAGCTGCACCGGGTGGACGTGAGCCGGCCGGGACTGGCCGAACTGGGCCGGCCGGAGGGTTATCTGGAGCGGCAGGTTCGGCGCTTTTCCGGCCTGTGGGACACCAACACCACCCGGCATCTGCCGCAGGTACAGGATCTGGCCCGGTGGCTGGAGACCAACCGGCCGGATTCCCAGGGCGTGTCTGTGGTCCACGGCGACTACCGCATGGGAAACCTCCTGTTCGGCGGTTCCGCGCCCGCCGCCGTGCTGGGGATCCTGGACTGGGAGATGGCCACTCTGGGTGATCCGCTGGCGGACCTGGGTTATCTGACCGCCACCTACTCGGATGCGGCGAGCGCCCCCACGGTCATGGAGCTGACGCCGGTCACCCGTGAGCCCGGCTACTGGAGCAGGGCCCAGCTGGTGGACCGGTACGCGGAACAGACCGGACTCGAGATGGCCGCGCTGCCCTGGTACCAGGTGCTGGCCCTGTGGAAGTCGGCAATTTTCTGCGAAGCAATCTACACCCGCTGGCTCCAGGGCGAGCGGCCGGGCGACGAGGTCTTCGGCCCGTCGCTGGAAACCGGAGTCCCCCACCTGCTGCAGCAGGCGGCCCGGCACATGCACGACCTGTAGCCCCACCACGCCATCCCATCGATAGAGCCCGTCCCGTCCCATCCGTCCGCAGAACCCCTCACTGTCTGAGCGGCAAAGGAGCCCCAGCATGTCAGCACAATCGTCCTCCATCCCAGCGTCCGGCGCGGCCGTAGCCCCGGCCGGCAGATCCAAAAAGCACTCCCTGGCGGCCAGCACCGTCGGCAACATCCTCGAGTGGTACGAGTGGAGCGCCTACGCCGTCTTCGCGCCCTTCATAGCCGCGGCCATGTTCAATCCGGACGATCCGGTGTCGGCGCTGCTGTCCACCCTGGCCGTGTTCGCCGTCGGCTTCCTGATGCGTCCGCTGGGCGGCATCGTGTTTGGCCGGATCGCGGATAAGAAGGGACGGAAGTTTGTCCTTATCACCACCATGCTGATGATGGCCGGCGGCTCCTTGGTCATCGGCCTGATGCCCACCTACGCCACGGTCGGCGTCTGGGCCTCCGTCATTCTGCTCCTGGCCCGCGTCGGCCAGGGCTTTGCCCACGGCGGCGAGTCCGCCACCGCCAACACCTACGTGGCCGAGATTGCCCCCGCGAACCGCCGGGGCATGTGGGGCAGCATTGTCTTCGTCGCGATTTTCGCCGGATCGGTGCTGGCCTACACCGTGGGCGGAACGGTCACGGCAGTGCTCGAAGAGAGTGAAGTGGCTGCTTGGGGCTGGCGGATCCCGTTCATCCTGGGCGCTTTCCTGGCCCTGGCTGCCCTCTACCTGCGCAAGGGGATGGACGAGAGCGACGTCTTCCACGAGGAAAACAACGCCCAGGCCGCCGACCAGCCGACGCCCCTGGCCCGCAAGCAGGTGGTCCGGTCGGTCCTGCTGATGATCGCAATGACCTCAGGCATCACCGCCGCCCACTACACCTGGACCTCCTACGCCTCCACCTACGCCATCACGCAGCAGGGAATGTCCGCCTCGAGCGCCTACTGGTCCTCCGTCATTGCCCAGCTGATTGCGCTCTGTTCCCTTCCGTTCTGGGGCCGCCTGTCCGACAAGGTGGGCCGCCGGCCGATGATGATCGGCTTCGCCGCCGTCATGATCCTGGTCCAGCTGCCGCTGATGGGGATGATCTCCTCCGAGCCCTGGACCCTGCTGGTCGCCGCGTCCCTTGCCCTGCTGGTGGTCGCCGTTCCGGGCGCCCTGCTGGCTGCCACGCTGTCCGAAAACTTCCCCACCAAGGTGCGCACCCAGAGCATTGGCTTTGCGTATTCCATCTCCGTGGCCGTCTTCGGCGGCACGGCGCCCTATCTGAATGCGCTGCTGATCGAGTTGGGGGTGGGCTGGCTGTCGAGCGTCTACATCATGTTCCTGTGCGCATGCACCGCGGTGGCCGTGTGGCTGATGCCCGAAACCAAGGGGATTGACCTCAAGGACGCCTGACCCGCGGGCAAGCAAACACCGTGACCGGACACCAGGGCCGGCAGTCCTGAGGCCGGGCAGCTCCTGCCCGGCCTCAGCTGCGCATCTAGGCGCCGACGGCGCGCGCGGCGCCGTTCGCAGCTGCCGCGGAACGGAGGACGATTGCCACCTGAACTACGAGCGTCAGGGAAGCCACGCCGATACCCCATGCCCCGCCCGCCGTGAACTGCACAACCAGGGCAGCCAGCACGCCGACGCCGGTCACGGGCCACATCTTCTTCACCACCGGAAGGGCAGCCCGGTGCCCGGCAGTCCATGCTTCGTCCGAGGCCTTGGTGTACCGGGTACGGATCCCGGCGACGCCGTTCGGGCCCATCAGGCCGTCGGCGGCCTGCCGTGTCATGGCAACGCAGAGGCCCGGCAGGAAAATCAGGGCGAACAGCAGCGGGATCAAGCCGCCGAGCTCCTCAGACATGGCCCGCCGCCCCTCCGGTGCCCCACACCGACAGCACCGATATCTCGTCTTTCCGCAAAGTCATGCTCCCGAATCTATCGGAGAAACAGACCCTAACGCACACTCCGCCGCCGGCTGAACCCGAACGCCACCGCGAGCAGCAGCACCAGACCCTTGATGATCTGCTGCCACGCCGCGTCCACGGACAGGATGGACAGCCCCTGGTTCAGCACGCCCATCACCAGGCCGCCGATCACCGCGCCAATCACGGTGCCCACCCCGCCCTGCACCGACGCCCCGCCGATGAACACCGCGGCAATGGCATCCAGCTCGAACCCCGCGCCGGCCGCGGCCACCGCTCCCCCGGCCCGCGAGGTGGCGACCACGCCGGCCAGCCCGGCGAGGAATCCCATGTTCACGAAGATGAAGAAGTTCACCCACTGCGTCTTCACGCCGGACATCATCGCGGCGTTCAGGTTCCCGCCCATCGCGTAGATGTGCCGGCCGAACACGGTGCGGGTGAGCAGGAACGAATACGCCAGCACCAGCACGGCCAGCGTGATCAGGATGAACGGCGTGCCCCGGTTGTACGCCAGCAGATAGCAGAGGTACATGATGGCCACCACGGCCACGCCGATCTTGAACCAGAAGGACAGCGCCCGCTCGCGCGGCAGGCCCAGCCGGACCAGATTGCCGCGGCTGCGCAGCTGCTGCACAATCACCGCCACCGAGGCAACGGCGCCGATGCCCAGGGTGATCAGGTCCGGAGTGCCAGTGGTGGGCAGAGTGCCGGAACTGATCGCCACGTACGGCCGCGGCAGCCCGCTGACCGTGCCACCGGACAGCAGCACCAGGGCCAGGCCGCGGAAGATCAGCATCCCGGCCAGCGTGACAATGAACGCCGGGATCCCCACAAACGCCACCCAAAAGCCCTGCCACGCACCGATCAGGGCGCCAACGACGAGCGCCAGCGCGACGGCGCCCCACCAGGGCAGGCCCCAGTCGTTCATCGACAGCGCGGCCACGGCACCGACCACCGCCACCACCGACCCCACGGACAGGTCGATGTGCCCGGCGATGATCACCATGACCATGCCGATGGCCAGGATCAGCACGTATGCGTTCTGCTGGATCAGGTTGGACACGTTGCCCGGGTAGAGCAGCCGGCCACCGGTGAGGATCTGGAAGAGCACGATGATGACGACGAGCGCGGCCAGGATGCCGTACTGCCGCAGGTCCACCCCGCGGCGCTTTTTCGACGTCGTGCCCGCGCGCGGCGGAAGCGGGGCCTTCGCCTGTTCTGAGGTGGTGGTGGTCACGAGGCTTGTGCTCCTTGGGTCCGGGCGGCGGTCATGTGGCGCATCAGTTCCTCCTGGGTCGCGTCGGCGTGCTGCACCTCGGCGGTGAGCCGGCCCTCGGCGATGGTGTAGATGCGGTCGGCTAGCCCGATCAGCTCGGGCAGCTCGCTGGAAATCACGATGACGGCTTTGCCCTGCGCCGCCAGCTCGTTGATGATCCCGTAGATCTCAAATTTGGCGCCGACGTCGATTCCGCGCGTCGGCTCGTCGAGGATCAGCACATCCGGACCGGAATAGATCCACTTGCTGAGCACGACTTTCTGCTGATTGCCGCCGGAGAGGTTCCCGACCAGCGAGGACACCGACTGCGTTTTGATGTTCATCCGCTGCCGGTAATCGTCGGCGACGGCGTATTCCCGGTTGCGGTCGATGATGCCCAGCTTCGCGAGCCGGCGCAGCGCAGCGGCGGAGATGTTGACGGTGACGCTGCCGATCAGGTTCAGCCCGTAGCGCTTGCGGTCCTCGCTGACGTAGGCGATGCCGTTGCGGATGGCCTCCCCCACGGTCCGGGTGCGGATTTCCGCCCCGTCCTTGAACACCCGGCCGGAGATCCCGGCGCCGTAGGAGCGGCCGAAAATGCTCATCGCCAGCTCGGTGCGCCCGGCCCCCATCAGCCCGGCGAAGCCCACAATCTCTCCGGCACGGACAAAGAAAGACGCGTGGTCGACGACGACGCGGTCCACGTCGATCGGATGGTGCACGGTCCAGTCCTCGACCCGGAACTTCTCCGCGCCGATGTCCGGTTCCCGCTCCGGAAACTGGGAATCCAGCGGCCGGCCCACCATGTTCCGGATTATGCGGGTCTCGATGTCGTCGGTGTCCTCCACCTCGAACGTCTCGATGGTGAGGCCGTCGCGGATGACGGTGACGACGTCGGCGATCGCCCGGATCTCCTTGATCTTGTGGGAAATGATGATCGAGGTGATGCCCTGCCCGCGGAGCTGGTCGATCAGCCCGAGCAGGTGCGCCGAATCGCCGTCGTTCAGTGCTGCGGTGGGCTCGTCCAGGATCAGGATCTTCACTTCCTTGGAGAGCGCCTTGGCGATCTCCACCAGCTGCTGCTTGCCGACGCCGAGCTCGAGGATCTTCGTGGCCGGGTTTTCATCCAGACCCACACGCTCGAGCAGTGCCGCGGCCTGCAGGTTCGTCTGGTTCCAGTCGATCACTCCCCCGCGCTGCACCTCGTTGCCCAGGAAAATGTTCTCCGCGATGGACAGGTACGGGCTCAGCGCCAGCTCCTGATGGATGATCACAATCCCGTCCCGCTCACTGTCGTTGATCGACCCGTAGCTGACCGGCCTGCCCTCCAGCGTGATCGTGCCCTCGAAGCTGCCGTGCGGATACACGCCGCTGAGCACCTTCATCAGCGTGGATTTGCCGGCGCCGTTCTCGCCGCAGATGGCGTGCACGCCGCCGCGCTCCACTTCCAGCGAAACGCCGTCGAGCGCTTTGATGCCGTGGAATTCCTTCACAATGCCGTCCATGGAAAGGATGACGTCATTCATGCCGTTCTCGTTTCGCTGCAGGGAAGTGGTGTCCACGGACGGTGCCTTCCGGGGCGGGCGCGGAGCGGCCGCGTCCCGCCCCGGAGGCGGCGAAGCGGCAGTTACAGCCCGACGTCGTCAGCGGTGACGAAGCCGGAGTCCACCAGCACGGACTGGACGTCGTCCTTGACCACAACCTGCGGCTCCAGGATGTAGGTGGGCACCACGAAGACGCCGTTGTTGTAGGTCTCGGTGTCGTTGACCTCCACGTCTTCACCGGCCACGATCGCCTCGATCATGGTGTCGACCTGGGCGCCGAGCTCGCGGGTGTCCTTCCAGACGGTCATCGACTGGCGGTCGGCGAGCATCGCCTTCACGTTGGCGGCGTCGGCGTCCTGGCCGGTGATGAGCGGCCAGTCGGTGCCCGGGGTGTAACCGGCCGCTTCCAGCGAGGATTCGATGCCCAGCGCCAGGCTGTCATTGGGCGAAAGCACGACGTCGACCTTCTCACCGCCGGTGTAGAACGACTGCAGGCGGTTGTCCATCTCGGACTGCGCGTCGGCCGATTTCCAGCCGAGGATGCCGATGGAGGTCCACCCCTCGTTGCTCTCCGGGGATTTGTCGGAGGGCACCACAAGCTGGCCGCTCTCGACGTACGGAAGCAGCACGTCCCAGGCGCCGGCGAAGAAGAAGGCGGCGTTGTTGTCATCCGGGCTGCCGGCGAAGGGTTCCAGGTTGTAGGGGCCCTCACCCTCGGCCAGGGCCAGCTCCTCCTCGATGAATTCTCCCTGCAGCTGCCCCACCTTGTAGTTGTCGAAGGTCGCGTAGTAGTCCACGGCCTCGGTGCCGTTGATCAGCCGGTCGTAGGCGATGACGGTGATGTCCTGCTCCTTTGCGCTTTCCAGCGTGGGGCCGAGGGTTTCACCGTCGATGGCCGCGACGACGAGGATCTTCGCGCCGCCGGCGATCTGGTTCTGGATCTGGCTGATCTGCTGGTCCGTCTCGTCTTCGGCGTACTGCAGGTCAACGTCGCAGTTCCTGGCTTCGAGCTTTTCCTTCAGGCCCTCGCCGTCGTTGATCCAGCGTTCCAGGCTGCGCGTGGGCATCGAGATGCCGACGCTGCAGGCGGCGGCTTCGCCTTCGCCGTCCTCGGTGTTGGATCCCGCCGGAGCGCAGGCCGCCAGGCCGGCTGCCAGTCCGAGGGTGAGAAAGAGGGTTGATGCGTGCTTGATTCGGGTCATGGTTGCTGCCTTTGAAAAAGGATCCGGCCGCGGCGGGCAGCTCCCGGGCATCACGCCGGCGGAAACGGCGAAATGTCACTGGATGGCCGTGGGGCTGAATCGAGCGGATACAACGCTGTAGCGCCCGGTCGACGGCGACCGTCAACAATCTGCAGGCGAGGACAAGAGTCCCACTGCCCGGCCGGTTGAACAAGAGAAATGAACACAGTTATGCAATCGCAATTCCGCATCCGGGTAGGCCGTGCGGGGCTGGCCGGCCTGCGCCGTTTGGGGCTCCACGGAGCTGGCGGTGACAGGCGCTCACCGCCCGTAAAGACCGGGCACGGAACGGAGCACCATCGAAATCTCGTGGGCGGTCCCCCGCAGCAGCAGGCCGAGGCCTCCCGTCCGCACGAGATCCGCGGACGCCGGCACCGACACGGCCACCGAGCCCACCGTCTGGCCGTTGCCGTTGCAGACCGCCACGGCCATGCAGCTCGTGCCGGAAAGGTACTCCTCGATTTCCGTTGCCAGCCCCTCGCGGGCCACGCGGCGCACCTGGGCAATCAGTTCCTCTTCATCCGTGATGGTGCGCGGCGTCCGTGCGGCCATGCCAAACCGGCGCAGGAACCGGCGCTGCTCCGGCTCAGGCAACCCCGCCAGCAGGATTTTCCCGAAGGCCGTGGCATGGAGGGCTCCGGCAAAGCCCGATTGCGGAACCGGAATCCGCGGATGCTCCGGAGAATCCGCCACGTGGGCCACCACCACCTCGTTTCCCCAGTGCACCGCGTAGTAGGCGGCCGCCCCGGCAGTCTCGTGCAGGTTGGCGACCAGCCGCGCCACCGTGCGCGACGTACCCATCTGCCGATGCAGCGCACCGCCCAGCCGGTGCAGCTGATAGCCCAGGACATACCGGCCCTCGGACTTTCGGTGCACCACATAACCGGCGTCGCCCAGAGCCGCCAGGAGCCGGTAGGTGGTGGCCACCGGGAGGCCGAGCGCCGTCGAAATCTCCTTGGCGGTCGCGCCTCGGGCATCGGCTGCCACCGCCTCCAGGACATGCAGCGCCTTGTTCAGGGAACCCATGGTCAGCATCGATTCCATACCGTCCCCCGCCCTTGGTTTCCCACTCTCTGGTAACGCATCTTTACCGAACGTTCGGCGGATGAGAAGAGTGAGTACCGGCAACGAGGCCGTCCGGGAAGAACCGGGTCCGAAAGGGAAAACGATGGCTGCTCAAAGCGAAAACAAGACCGCACTGATCACCGGCGCAGGGCGGGGCATTGGCCAGGCAATCGCCGAGCGCCTGGCCGACGACGGCTTCAACATCATCGTCGCTGATGTTCCCGAGGCCAAGGAGAACGTCGACAAGGTCATCGCCTCCCTGCAGGCCCGCGGCCGGGACGCCGTCGGCGTGTATGGCGACGTCGCCAATCCGGACGACGTCACCCGCTTCGTCACCGAGGGCACGACGGCGCTGGGCAACCTTGACGTGTTCATCGCCAACGCGGGAATCGCCCAGGTGGACGCCATCCTCGACGTCGAACCGGCAGCCCTGGACCGGATGCTCGACGTCAACATCAAGGGCGTTTACTACTGCTATCAGGCCGCGGCACGGCAGTTCATCGCTCAGGGCACCGGCGGGAAAATCATCGGCGCCGCCTCGATTGTCGCCTACCGTCCGTTCCCGCTGCTGGCCTCCTACTCGGCGACCAAGTGGGCGGTCCGCGGGCTGACGCAGGCGGCGGCCATGGAGTTCGCCAAGCACCACATCACGGTCAATGCCTACGCCCCCGGCGTCGTCGGAACGGCGATGTGGGACCTCATCGACGAGCGGCTGACCACCATCGAAGGCACTCCGCGCGGCAGCGCGCTGGAACGGCAGGTTGACGGCATCCTCGCGGGCCGGGTGTCGGTGCCGGAGGACGTGGCCAAGCTGGTCTCCTTCCTGTCCGGACCCGATTCCGACCATATGACCGGCCAGACCGTGCTGGTCGACGGCGGCATCAACTTCGCCTAGGACTGCACCGCCCAGTAGCCGGTCCCGTCCTGCTACTCCCCGGCCCGGCCGCGCACGGCCGCCCACTTCTCGCCCAGCGCGACATCGGCCAGCGGCTGCCACTTGCTGGTTTCCAGCAGCGAGGCGACGGTGTCGCGGTTGATGTCCAGCTCCTTGCCGCCTTCCTCCACCGCGGTGGGATAGCAGACCCAGAGCACGCCGTCGGCCTCCACGGCGGCGGCGGCGCCCGCCAGGTCATGGGCCAGATCCGCTGCCGAACCGACAACCAGGATGACGACGTCGGCCGGCATCAGTGCGCCCGGCTCGGCCAGGAATGCCTGCTCCGGCAGGAAGGAGGCTACCTCCGGGCGGCCCTGCGCGCCGTAGACGGTGACGCGGTTCCCGGCGGTGGTGCCGAACGGCTGGGCGGAGGAATCAGAAGACATGGGTGGAGCTCCATTTCACGGGCGTGAGTCGGACTGGAAACATGATTCCGGCGGGCACGCCAACCAACCGGATGTTTCCATTCTTTCAGGTTCCGGCATCGGCGCAGGTCACCGCGCTTTCGGGCACGGACCACGCTCCGGATCGAGCCGGACCGGAGTCTGGGGCGCCGTGTGCGGGACGGGCGCGACCTCTTGGCCCTGTGGTGCGGCCGCTTTTGCCGGGCACCCTACACGCGCCGGGATCCGGTAGGCAGAATATGCCCAGGCGGGACGGCCTCCCGCCGGCCCATCCCCTAAGGAGAGTCCCATGAACACGTCGCCTCCGCGCAGTGTCATCGTCACCGGCGGCTCCGGCGGCATTGGCCGGGCGGCCGCGCTGCGGCTCGCCCGCGACGGCGCCCAGGTTCTTGTCCACTACAGCGGAAACCGCGACGCGGCCCGCCAAACGGCCGACGGCGTCGTCAATGCCGGCGGTACAGCCGTGGTTTTCGGCGGAGATGTGGCGGAGGAAGGACAGATGCAGGAGATGTTTGTCGAAGCCGACGCGGCCTTCGGCGGCGTTGACGTGCTGGTCCACACCGCTGGCATCATGCCCCTGGGGCCAGTCGCGGAAATGTCGCTGAAGACCTTTGACCGGATTCAGCGGACCAACCTCCGCGGCACCTTCATCGTTGATCAGCTGGCCGCACGGCACCTGCGCGACGGCGGTGCGATCATCAATTTCTCCACCTCCGTCACCCGCCTCCAGCTCCCCGGCTACGGCGCCTATGCAGCATCCAAGGGCGCCGTGGAAGCGCTGACCCTGATTCTGGCCCGCGAGCTGCGTGGACGGAACATCACGGTGAACGCCGTGGCTCCGGGGCCGACGGCCACTCCCCTATTCTTCACCGGCAAATCCCAGGAGCAGATCGACGCCATCGCCAAGCTCAACCCCATGGAGCGGCTCGGGACACCGGAGGATATAGCCGAGGCGGTGGCCTTCCTCGCCGGTCCTGGCCGCTGGATCAACGGCCAGGTCCTCTACGCCAACGGCGGCGCCGCGTAGCCGCAGTGCGCCCACCGTTTACTTCTGGAACTGCCGGACCTGCTTTAGGTTGAGGTGATTGCGTGCCCGCCACAGTGCCGTTTCCCCATTGTCACCGGCACCGAGTAATCTCGGGGAGACAATTCAATAGTTGGGGATAACTTTGCAGCACACCATCAGCGGACATCACTGCTCCGCTTCCAAAACCACGCACCTTACGGCAGGCCCGGATTCATCCGTTTCGGACCTCCGCGAACCTCGCGGAAAGCAGCTTTCATGATCAGCGGAGCGAAAGCCTTAATTGCAGTCGCCGGCCTGGTGGTCGCCGGAAGCACGGTGGCCATTGTTGCCTCCGGAAACGCCGATGAAGGAAAAGTCGTTCGGGTTATCGACGGCGACACCCTGGTGGTGGATTTTGATGATCAGGAGCTGACCGTCCGGCTGCTGAACGTGGATACCCCGGAGACCAAGGATCCCGGCAAACCCGTCGAATGCCTGGGCCCGGAAGCAACCGATTTCCTCACCCAAGCCCTGCCGGCGGGAAGCACCGTGACGCTGGCGTTCGACGTCGAGCGCGAGGACCGCTACGGCCGCACGCTCGCGGCCGTCTATAACGACGACGATCTCCTGATCAATGCCGAGGTGGCCCGCCGGGGTTTGGGAATCCCGGTGACGGTCGGCAAGAACACCAAGTTCCGGCCGCCCGTCGATGAGGCCTACCAGGAGGCTCAGGAACAGCACGCCGGGCTTTTCGCCGAGGACGTCGAATGCACCGTTCCGGCGATGGTCGCGGCTCTGGAAGAGACTGCGACCCAAGCGGCTTCCCAAGGAACGGGAACGACGGCGGTGGCCGCCGGCGCCGCCGTCACCGCTGTTTACGCGCTTGCAAAGACGGTCGACGCCGGGTTCGACGCTTTCGAAGCCAGTGCAAAGGCAGGAGAGTCCCTGATTTGGGCGGCACTCACCCCGGCCCAAAAGGCTGACCTCCAGGCCAGGGCAAACACCGCGCAAACCCAGGTCCATGACCGCCACGATGAATTGGTCACTGTGCAGGCGGAGCTGCAGGCCTCCGAAGACGGGGTGAAGCGCAAGGCTGCCGAAGCCGAACGGATCGCTGCCGAAGAAGAAGCCCGCAAGGTTGCCGCAGCGGCGCAGGCCGAAGCGGACCGCCTCGCCGCAGAACAGGCAGAGGCCCACCGCATCGCCGCAGAAGCCGAAGCCCGGCGGAGTGCCGCCGCGCAGGCCGAAGCCGACCGCCAGGCTGCCTATACCCCTCCGCCCCAGCAATACGTTCCGCCCGCACCGAGCAGCAACCCGCCGGGCTACACCGGTCCGCGCTGTTACGCGCCGGGCGGGAAGACCTGGCGCCCCTGCTAAACGGAGGCCCGCGCTGCTCAAAGGCGCGGGCCACCTGCGTCCTTAGCTGCCGAACGAGTCCTGCAGGAAGTGCCGGTTTGCTTCAGCCCGCTCCAGGAGATCGTTGTCGGTGAAGTACTTCCGGTTGAACTCTTCCCAATCGCCGACGAACATGGTCCATTCCCCGTCAACCTGGACCGGCCAGCAGCGGCGCACCCAATTGAGTTTTTCGCGGACGCTGTTCTGGGTGTTCGGGTCGGTGCTGGAATACTGCAGGACGGTGCAGTTGTGAATCATCTGCGCCTTGTCGGCGTCACGCCTCAGGAATTCTTCGTCGCTCCAGCGCTCCAGAACGAGGCGCGTCGCCCACATGAATTCCCCGTGGGTGACCATGAGAACGTTGTCGCGGGCATTTTCGCGGTGCAGAGTGCTGAGGATGTTCCGGACCCGGTTCTCGGCCACATTGGCAATGGATTCGCCGGCGGGCGGAGCCCAGTACAACGGATCGTTCTCGCGGTACGCCGCGTTCTGTGAATACTTCCGCGCAAAATCCTGCTTCGACATGGATCCGATCTCGCCCCAGGACCGTTCGCGGATGACGCGGTTCTCTTCCCAGCGCACATCCAGCCCGAGGTTCGCGGCAGTCTCGCGGGTCCGGGTGTAGGTGGAGACAATGGCGCGGTCGAACTCGATGTTCTGCTCGGCGATCCAAGCGCCCGCGACCTTTGCCTGCTGTACTCCGAGTTCGGTCAGGCGCCAGGAACGGTCCGGAACGGTCATTGTCTCTTCGGTGTAGAGGCTCGGGTCACCGGCCTTGGAAGCCCGCTGCATAACGTTCGCTTCGCTCTGTCCGTGGCGGACGAGAAACAGGTTCCGGGGCATGACCATCGAGGCCTCCTTTGCGTCTGCGTTGGTTCTTTTACATTCTAGGTGCGCCAAAAGGCCCGCCCCGTTCCCTGTCTCCGGCGCATAGCTGTCTCCGGCGGCCAGGCGGCGGTTGGACCTCGACGCCGCAAAAGGGGTTGACTGTCTTTATGATTCTTACCGGTGAATACGCCCCCAGTTCCAGCAAGCGCGCCCGCGAGCAGGCGGAGCTGATTGAAAGCTCCGGCGGTACCGAGGGAACCACCCTCGGCGGCCGCCCGGTCATCCTGCTGACCACGGTCGGCGCGAAGTCGGGAAAGCTGCGCAAGACGCCGCTGATGCGCGTGGAACACGACGGCGACTACGCCGTCGTCGCGTCCATGGGCGGCGCACCCAAGCACCCCGTCTGGTACTTCAATATCCAGGCCAACCCGCACGTGGAGCTGCAGGACGGACCGCAGAAGTGGGACATGCGCGCCCGAGAAGTCACCGGCGAGGAGAAGGCCGCGTGGTGGGAGCGCGCCGTCGAAGCCTATCCCCCGTATGCCGACTACCAGGCGAAGACGGACCGTGAAATCCCCGTGTTTGTGCTGGAGCGGATGGACTAGCTCCTTAACAAACGGAAACGACGACGGCGGACCCTCTGGGGCTCCGCCGTCGTCGTTGTGCTGCTGCCGTTGTGGGATTTCGCTGCCGTTTTGGGGTTCTGCTGCCGTTGCGCAGTGGCAGGAAAATCCCAAAACGGTCACGGAACCAGGACGACGCTGCCGCACACCTGGCCGGATTCCAGCCGCCGCATCGCTTCGGCGACGTCGGCCAGCCGATACCGGCTGTCGATGCGCGGCACGACCGTGCCTGCCTCGGTCATGGCGGAGATGCGCTCGAGGTCTTTGCCGTTCTCCCGGCACATCAGTCCCTTCAGCCGGCGGTTGCCGAAAAGCGACAGGACCGCACCGCCGACCTGCCGCTCGAAGATGGCCCCGGTCAGCCGGTTGCCTCCCTCCCCGCCGGCAAGCACCGCCGTGCCGCCGGGCACCAGTGCGCGGCGCAGGCGGGCCGGGGAAGGATTGCCGCCGACGTCGATAATCGCGTCGAACCGGGGCCCGGCGGCGGCGAAATCCTCCCGCGCATAGTCGATAATCCCCGCGGCACCAAGCGACCGGACAAACTCCGCCTTGCCGGCACTGCACGCCCCGGTCACCTCGGCCCCGGCTGCCCGGGCCATCTGCACTGCAAAACTGCCGACGCCGCCGGCCGCTCCCAGCACCAGGACCTTCATCCCCGCGGCCACCCGGGCGGCATCCAGGGCCTGCAGCGCAGTCAGTCCTGACAGTGGAACCACTGCCGCCTGCTCGAAGTCCAGACCGGCAGGCTTGAAGGCCAGCTTCTCCTCGGGGGCAGCAGAGAATCCAGCAAAGGTGCCCCGGCCGATCCCATACACCTCATCCCCTATCCGGAAACGAGTGACGCCGGCACCGACGGCGGCCACGGTGCCGGCGAGGTTGTGCCCCATCACGGGCTGCCGGGGCCTGCGCAGCCCGACGGCGGCGCGGAGCAGATACGGTTTACCCGTCATCATGTGCCAGGCGGCGCGGGCCAGCCCGGCGGCGCGTACCTGCACCAGCACCTCGGTGTCTCCCAGTTGAGGAAGCGGATGCTCGGCCAGACGCAGGACCTCCGGGCCGCCGTAGCCGGTCTGCAGCACGGCGGGGACTGTAGCCGGCAAGCTGGCAGGCGACGAAGCGGCAGGGAATGAAGCGGACAGAGTGGTGGACGGAGTAGACGGAGTGGACGGAGTGGACGGACTGGAGGGGTCAGACGGTACGGCATTGTTGGAAGTGCGTGACGTGCGGGACATGGCGGGTCCTTTCGCGGAAGTTCCTTCTGGAACACATCAGCCTTACTCTGTAAGCGCGACCGTACCTTACAAAGTAAGGCAGCGGTAGACTGCCCGCAATGACAACCACAAACGCTTCCCCACACCTCCGTCAGCCGCTGACCCGCGAACGCGTGCTGCAGGCTGCCGCCCGCCTTGCTGACGACGGCGGGCTCGGCTCTCTGACCATGCGCTCCCTGGCCTCGGATCTGTCGGTGCAGCCGATGTCGCTCTACCACCACGTGGCCAACAAGGAAGACATCCTGGACGGACTGGTCGACCTCGTCTTTGACGAGGTGCAGGTGCCCTCCGAAACGCCCGGCGGATGGCGTGCAGCCATGGAGGCCCGCGCCCACGGCATGCGGGCGGCGCTCTCCCTCCACCCGTGGGCGGTGGGACTGATGGAAACGCGCACGACGCCGGGCGCCGCCAATCTGCGCCACCACGACTCCACGCTGGGCGTACTGCGCCGGTCGGGCTTCTCGCTGGACGCGGCCGGTCACGCCTATGCCCTGCTGGACAGCTACATCTACGGCTTCGCCCTGCAGGAGGCAGGGCTGCCGGTCGGCGTGCCCGATGCGGATCCGCAGATTGTGGAGGCCATGGCCCGCTCCATCCCGGCCGGTGAGCTGCCCTACCTGGCGGAGATGGCCATGGACCGCGCCACCCAGTCGGACTACAGCTTCGGTGCCGAGTTTGAGGTGGGGTTGCGCATCATTCTCGACGGCCTGACCGGCCTGCTGACGCAATAAACGCCCGGATTGTTGAACAATCCAACGTGATCGCGCACACTGTAGGGACACCAACCCCCACCAGAGGTACGGAGACCAGCATGCCGGTCATTGATTTGAACAGCGATGTCGGAGAGTCCTTCGGCAACTGGAAGATGGGCGACGACGCCGCCGTCTTCGAATCCGTCTCCAGCGCCAACGTGGCCTGCGGCTTCCACGCCGGAGACCCGTCCACCATCGCACAGACCTGCCGCGACGCCGTAGCCGCCGGAGTCACCATCGGCGCCCACGTGGCGTACCGGGACCTGGCCGGCTTCGGCCGCCGGTTCCTGGACTGCTCCTACACCGAATTGCACGACGACGTCCTCTATCAGCTGGGCGCGCTGCAGGCCATGGCCCGGGCCGCAGGCGGCGAGGTCAAATACGTGAAACCGCACGGCGCCCTCTACAACACGATCGTTCATCACGAGGTCCATGCCCAGGCCGTCATCGACGCCGTCCGCACCTTCGACAAGGACCTGCCGGTCCTGCTGCTGCCCGGCGCCGTCGCCCTGGACAAAGCCGCCGACGCCGGCCTGCGCGGTGTTGCCGAAGCCTTTGCCGACCGCAGCTACAGCCCGGACGGAACCTTGGTGTCGCGGCGCGAATCCAATGCGGTGATCCACGATGCAGAGCAGGTCACCGCCAACATGGTCCGCCTCGCCACCGAAGGCACCATCACGGCCGTGGACGGCACCGTCATCCCCATGAACGCCGCCTCCATCTGCGTCCACGGCGACACCCCCGGCGCCGTCGCGATGGCCGCGGCCGTACGGCGCGGATTGGAAAACGCCGGCGTCACCATCCAGAGCTTCGTATGACGTCCTCCCCGATCGCCGGCATCCGGCCCGCGGGCACCCGCACCCTGCTGGTCGAGCTGGCATCGCTGGCCGACGTCACCGCCCTGCACACCCAGCTCAAGGCACACCCGCTGCCCGGCCAGGTCGATGTTCTCGCGGCCGCCGGCACCGTGCTGGTCCGTTTCATCGGCCGGCGGGAAACGGTCGACGCCGCTGGCCGGATTCCAGCCCTGGACCTCACCCATGCTGAGGCTCCGGAGGCGCGCACGGTCACCATCGACACCGTGTACGACGGCGCCGACCTCGCCGAGGTGGCCCGCCTCACCGGCCTCTCGGAGGAGGCCGTCGTCAAGGCCCACACCGGCAGTTCCTGGCTGGGCGGGTTCGGCGGGTTTGCTCCCGGTTTCACCTACCTGACCGGCGGAGATCCGGCCCTCAACGTGCCGCGCCGCGACAGCCCCCGCACCGCCGTGCCCGCCGGGTCCGTGGCCCTGGCCGGCGAATATTCGGCGGTGTATCCGCGCGAATCCCCGGGAGGCTGGCAGCTGATCGGCCGCACCAACGCCGTCATGTGGGACCTGGACCGCCCCGATCCCGCCCTCATCCGCCCCGGCGACCGCGTCATCTTCCAAGCTGTCCGCGAGCTGGTTACGACGACGGACCCCTCCCCCGCAGCCATCGAGGAATCAGCGACCGGTCCCTCGTTGGAAGTCCGCGCCGCCGGCCTGCAGTCTCTGATTCAGGATTTGGGCCGCCCCGGCTATGCGGACCTCGGCGTTTCCGCCTCGGGAGCCGCCGACACCCGCTCCGCCCGGCAGGCCAACCGGCTCGTCGGCAATCCCGCTGACGCGGCGGTGATCGAGAACCTCTTCGGCGGCCTCGAGCTCACCGCGCACGGGGACACGGTACTGGCGCTGGCCGGCGCCGAGGTGCCCGCCGCCGTCATATCCCCCGACGGCAAGCGCGACCGGCCGGTTCCGTTGAATGCTCCGTTCGCACTGCTCGACGGCGAGATCCTCACCCTGGGCTCCCCCTTCCGCGGAGTCCGTACGTACGTTGGAGTCCGCGGCGGTATCGCGGTCGAGCCCGTTCTGGGCAGCTGCAGCACCGATTCGATGAGCCATATTGGACCCGCCTCGCTGGATGCCGGAACCCGGCTGCCCATCGGCAACATCACCGGCACCGCACCCGTCGGCTCCCCCGAGCCCGGCACCCTGCTCAGCGGCGACCAGCCGGGAACCCTCGGCGACGGCGACTCCCCCGCCCTTCTGCGCATCACGGCCGGCCCGCGGCAGGACTGGTTCGGACCGGATGCCGCCGCCGCGCTGACCGAGCACACCTGGCGCACCACCAACGAGTCCAACCGGATCGGCGTCCGGCTCGAAACCGACCCCGAAGACCCGGAGGCGCAGCCGCTGCAGCGCGTCCGGAATGGCGAACTTCCCAGTGAAGGCGTGGTCGCCGGCTCGCTGCAGATCCCGCCGTCGGGCCTCCCCGTCCTGTTCCTGGCCGATCATCCGGTGACCGGCGGATATCCGGTGATTGCCGCCGTCGTGCCCGAGGACCTGCCGGTCGCCGCGCAGCTGCCGCCTGGCCACCCCGTCCGCTTTGTTTTCGTGAACCCCGATACCCTGGCGCCGCTCTCCCCCGGATCGGCCGCCGCACTGTTTCCGGAAGGAACCCCATGAAGAAGGTCCTGATCGCGAACCGCGGCGAGATTGCCGTGCGCGTGGCCCGTGCCTGCGCCGACGCCGGAATCGGGTCGGTGGCGGTCTATTCGGACCCCGACGCCGATGCCCTGCACGTGCGCCTGGCCGATGAAGCCCTGCCCCTGCACGGCGCCGCCGGCGCCGACACCTACCTGAACATTCCCAAGCTGATCGAGGCCGCGCACCTCGCCGGGGCCGACGCCGTGCACCCCGGCTACGGTTTCCTGTCCGAGAACGCTGACTTCGCGCAGGCAGTGCTCGACGCCGGACTCACGTGGATCGGCCCCTCACCGCAGGCGATCCGCGACCTGGGCAACAAGGTCACCGCGCGTGACATCGCCGTCCGGGCCGGCGCGCCGCTGGTGCCCGGCACCCCGGGGCCGGCCGAAAGCGCCGGACAGGTCCGCGCGTTCGCCGAAGAGCACGGTTTGCCGGTGGCGATCAAGGCGGCCTTCGGCGGCGGCGGCCGCGGCATGAAGATCGCGCGCCGGCTCGAAGACGTGGAGGATGCGTTCGAGTCAGCGGTCCGCGAGGCCGTGTCAGCGTTCGGCCGCGGCGAGTGCTTCGCCGAACGGTTCCTGGACCGGCCCCGGCATGTGGAGGCGCAGGTGCTGGCCGATACGCACGGCAACGTCGTCGTTGTCGGCACCCGCGACTGCTCGCTGCAGCGCCGCAACCAAAAGCTCGTGGAGGAGGCTCCCGCGCCGTTCCTGACCGATGAGCAGCGCGCCACCATCCACGAATCGGCGAAGGCGATCTGCCGCGAGGCCGGCTACACCGGCGCCGGCACGGTGGAATATCTGGTCTCCCCCGACGGGCTGATCAGCTTCCTGGAGGTCAACACCCGGCTGCAGGTTGAGCACCCGGTGACCGAGGAAACCACCGGCGTCGATCTGGTCCGCGAGCAGTTCCGGATCGCCGACGGCCTGCCGCTGTCCTTTACCGAGGATCCGGCGCCCCGTGGACACGCGTTCGAATTCCGGCTCAACGCCGAGGATCCGGCCCGCGGCTTCCTGCCCGGCCCCGGCCCAGTGGACGCGTTCGAACCGCCAACCGGCCCCGGCATCCGGGTCGATTCCGGCGTCCGCTCCGGTTCCGTGGTGCCCGCCGAGTACGACTCGCTGATGGCCAAGCTGATTGTCTGGGGCGAGGACCGGCCGCAGGCGCTGCGCCGGGCCCGGGCCTCGCTGGATGAGATCGTAATCCGCGGGCTGCCCACCGTCCTGCCGTTCCACCGCGCCGTGGTCCGCTCCGAGGCCTTCACCCGCGGAGACGCCTTCGGGGTGCACACCACCTGGATCGAGTCCGAGTTCGCCGAACCGCTGGCCGCGTCTCCGGAGATCGCCGCTTCTCTGCCCGGCGCCGAGCGCGAGACCATCACCATCGACGTCGACGGCCGCGCCGTCACCGTCGGGGTGCCCGCCGCCCTGCTGAACGCGCTGCGCTCCGGCGGAACCGGAGCGCCGGCCACCGGCACTGCGGGCGGCGACGGCGGCAGCTCCGGCGGCAGCGACGGCGCACTGGCCTCGCCGATGGCGGGGAACCTGGTGAAGTGGGTGGCCGACGACGGTGCCCGGCTGGCCGCGGGCGATCCGGTCGCCGTGCTGGAGGCCATGAAAATGGAAACCACCGTCCGCGCCCACCGGGCCGGAACCCTGAGCCGTGCCGAGCTGGAACCCGGGGCCACCGTCGCACGCGGGGATTCCCTGGGCCGCATCGGCTCCTAAACCGTCCGGAGCACCGGCCGTCCCCCTCCGGCCGGTGCTTCGGATCCCTCTTTCGCCCACTAGATTAGGGGAATGCTTGTGAACCCGGCGGACATCACCACGGACCGCACCGACCATGCGAACACCACCGTCTGGGTGGCCGATGTGCTGCGCCGCCGGATTGCCGCCGGCGAGCTGGCGCCGGGCACCAAGCTTTCCGAGCAGCAGCTCGCCGCGTCCATGCAGGTTTCCCGCAACACCCTGCGCGAGGCGTTCACCATGCTCAGCATCGAGTCGGTGGTGACCCGCTTTCCGAACCGCGGCGTGTTTGTGGCCGCGCCCGACGCCGACGCCGTGCGGGAAATCTACCGGGTCCGCCGCATGCTGGAGCCCGCCGCGGTGCTCTGGGGACCGGAGCTGGACCTGAACCGGCTCGACGCCGTGGTGGCGGAGGCCCGTGACGCCAAGCGCCGCGGAGCTGTCCCGGACATGGCCGCCGCCAACCAGGCCTTCCATGAAGCGCTGATCGCCATGTCCGGCAGCCTGCAGCTGCAGCAGATGATGGGCCGCGTGCTGGCCGAGATGCGGCTGGTGTTCCATGCCATGAGCGCCGAGCCGGAGTTCCACACCCGGTATGTGGAGGAAAACGCCGCCCTGGTGGACCTGCTGCGCGCCGGACGCCGGGCCGAGGCCGCCGACACGCTGCGCGGCTACCTCGATGCCGCCGAGGCTGAACTGCTGGGGCATTTGGGCGCGTAGCTGCAACCGAGCGATTACGGCGGTGTCCCGCGCTCGTCCTTCATTTCTGCGCCGCCACCATGGCCAGCGCCTCCTCCGCCCGGCCGCCGGTCACGAGGGCGGTGAAGTGCAGGCTGAAGCTGTCCTGGCCAAGATAGCCGCCGAGCCCGTGGCCGCCGACAGCCGCAAAGGATTTTCCGTCCACCGTGACCCGGTCCGAGCTGAAGACTCTGCCGCCCCAGGCCTCGGTGAGGGGATCCAGACGCGCGGCAGCGGGATTGAGCGTCACAATGGCCACGATTTCGCTGGCCGCGGTCCCCATTTCCGCGACGCGGTCCGCCGATGCGAGCGTGACGTAGACGTCCACCGCTCCGTCCGTGGCGAGATCCACGTTGAGGGTATCGGCGGAGTCCGGCTGAACCCCGGCGGACGCCAGCAGCACCGCTGCCGTGACCCGATACTGGGTCTGGTCCAGCGCCAGCGCCGCCATGGTGGTGCCGTAGGAGTGGGCCACCACGTTGACCTCGGGAGGCGGAGCTCCGTCAGCGGTCCGGCCCAGATACAGGCCGTCAAGGGCTGCGGCCAACGCCGGTGCGCCCTTCTCCGCGCTGGCCGCACCGCCCACGGTGAGCTCGGTCGGGGGTTCGTAGCCCATGTACGCCACCACCGCGGTGGACCCGCCGTGAACTCCGATCCTGCGCTGTTCCCGGCCGAGGGACCGCGCGTTGTCCACCAGCGACGCCGCCTGCTTCGTGGAGGTATTCATGCCCGGCACCAGGAAGGAAACGTTGCTGGCAGAGTCGAGGTCTTCTCCGACACTGATGGCGGCCAGCGGCACGTTGGTGCCGGGGTCGAAGGAAATCAGCTGCCGCTTCTCCCCCGCGCCGCCCAGCGCTTTCGTCAGCGCGTCCACCGCTTCGGTGCGTTCCAGATGCCGGCTGCGTTCCATCGGCCGCAGGTCTTCCGGCCGCCATGCAGCACCGCGGGCCTTCCTGCCGCCGGCAGCGGTGCCGGCGGGTGTCCGGCCGAGGCGTTGCTGAACGGCCGCCAGAACGCGCCGGTTGGCCTTGTCCCGAACCTTGTACGGGGCGCCTTCCAGGTTTCCGACCAGCCCCGGAAGGGCTGCGGCGAGGGCGGCCTGCTGCGGGCCGTTCAGCTTTGCCCAGAAGTTGGCCTCTTCGTGCGGGCTCAGGCCGGCCACGAAAAGCCGGGCCTCCGGTCGCCGTCCCAGCTCGCTCAGCAGCTCCGGACCCAGCAGCGTCAACTGCGCATACAGCGCCCTGATGTCTGCCGGAGTGGCGTCCCGAGCGGCGGCCTTCCGGAATGCCGCGTCCATCTCCCGGCGCAGCGCGGAGAACAGATCCATGCGGCTCGAAGAATAGCTGGAGACCACGTCGGGCGTGGAGCGGGAGATTCCGGCCAGGGCGGCCAGGCAGTCCTCGGATGCCTGCTCAAAGTGCACGGCCAGCAGGTCCGCTTTGGCCTGGAGCGGTTCGGTAGCCGCGGCCCGGACGGCCTCCATGGTGCGCTGGGAGGCGTTGTCCTTCTTCATCTCGCGGAGCTCGTCGTCGAGGCGCTGGTACGCCGCCTCGATTTCGGTTTCCAGCATCCGGCGCTGCGTTTCAATGGCGATGAGTTCGCTGCCGAACCGGTCCAAGGCAGCCCGCAGCAGCGCGCTGCTTTGCGTGTATTCCCGGGTGTGGGCCGCCGGCGCATCGAAAGCCCGCAACACCAGGTCCTGTTCCGGAGCGGCGTAAAGACCGCCCAGACCCTGCCACTTGTTTTGCAGGGACTCGATGGCATCGGCGAAAACCGCTGCTCCGTCGAGGATTTCCCGAGCCCGTGCCTGGATCGGTTCGCCGTCGGGCAGCATGCGAAGCTCATGCAGCTCGATGTGGATGTAGCGGGTCATTCGACTGCCCGCAGGTTGAGGCTGCCGCCGTAACGGGGTGGACGGTAGTTGGCCGGAACGGACGCCGCGAGGCGCTGGGCATTACGAACCATCTGCTCATCACCCTGGACGTACTCGGCCACAGCTTGGGCGACCCCCTGGACCGCATTGTTGCAGCGGATCATGATGGCCGAGACGTCCCGGCCCAGCACGTCAGCGCAGATCCCGCGGGCCGTCTCGGCTATCTGGGTACACGTGCCCAGAAGGTCCGGCAGCCCCTGCTCCTGCTCCGCCAGCACTCTCCGAGCGTTTTCCAACTCGTCAAGGTCGAACCGGGCGTCGCGCAGCAGAGCCTGCACCGACGCCACCTGAATGTCCATTTCCATGTGCGCCCCCTTCGGGTTTTCAGGAACGCTACGGGGGCAGGCCGGAGCCTGGAATCGCTGATCCGCAGCCTGTGGACACGGCCCGGCACCAATCAGTTCGGAACCGTCAGGTGCAGGAATCCGCCGGAAGTTCCCTACCCCTCGGCGCCGTCCGGCACGGTCTTTCCGTAGGTCGGCTCGGCGACTCCGCCGATGGGGCCGGGCGCCACGATCCGGCGCTTCCGGGGCGCCACGCGTGACCGGACGGTTCCGACAGCCTGCCGCACTTCCAACCGTGCGGCCGGGCCGTGCCCGGGCAGCAACAGCGAAGCGTCCAGTATGCTGAGCTGTCCCAGCGAGCGCCGTGCGCCGTCGCCGTCTGAGTGGAACATGGGATCGAGCATCTGCGGACCCCGGATCCGGCTGATGTTGTGGCCCGTCACCAGGGCGTCACCGGTGGCAACCGCGTGCGCGGCAGGCAGGTAGTACGCGGTGTGTCCCGGTGTGTGCCCCGGGGTGGGCACTGCCACCGGCGAGCCGGGCAGGGCGGCCAGCTCGGCGTCGTCGTACCAGGTGGCCGCGGACAGGACCGCCACCCGCCCGGCGCCGCCGGCAGCCAGTGCATGCCAGGCCCAGTGCAGGACGGCGGGGTTCCAGGCCCGGCTCAGGATGTGCGCGACCGAGACCTGCTCCCGCTGCTCCCCCTGCAGATAGGGCAGTTCGGGAAGGCTGCACAGGACCGGGATTCGGTAGGCTGCGGCGAAGTAGCCGGCGGTCCCGGCGTGGTCAGCATGGGCGTGCGTGACGAGGATCGCCGCCGCGTCGGCGGGATCCAGGCCGGCGTCCCGGATCGAGGCAACCACCAGCGGCAAGTCCCCCGGATAGCCGCCGTCTATCAGGGTGAAAGCATCCCCGTCGCGCAAGATAATCCAGTTCGACGCCGGTCCTTCCACGAAAAAGACGTTCGCGGCCGGTTCCGTCATCGCGTACTTCGGTGTTCCAACTCCAGCATCCATTCCCGTACCTCCTCTAGAGAGGTATATCCTGCCGCCCGGCGGGCTGCAACGGAGTTTTTCTAGTCGGCTGAGGTTTCGTAGAAGTCCCAGGCGCTGATAACCTCGGGCACCGTCAGGGCATGCTCGGCGCGCGGGATGACCCCCTGCAGCCAGCTGAGCTTCGTGCCGGGGCGGCCGCGGTGCGCCAGGACCATCGATCCGAGCATGAACATGTCGCCAACCGGGGCGTAGACCGCCACGCCCTGAACCAGGAAAGGGCCGCCCAGGGCATCAAACACAGCCGTCACCAGGTCCCCGTGCCGGACGCTGCCCAGCAGGACCTCCAGGAACTCGCGGTCCGGGTCATGGCTGAGCAGAGTGGAAACAAAAGCCGCATCCTCATCCTGCAGGAGGGCCAGGGCGTGGATATCGCGCTCGGGCTTGCCGTTGTTTTCGATGCTGCGGTGCCCGAGCATCCGCACCCCGAGCACCGGGGATTTGAAGGCGGTGCCGGCAACCCGGAACACTCCGTAGTGCTCGCTTTTGAAGGTGGCCGCGGCGGGGTCTGCCGGGCCCATCCGTGCCAGGATTTCGCCCATGCCCTTGACGTCACGGCGCTTGGGCAGGGCCGGTGGAGTGTCGACCAGGGACATCGGCTCTGCGGAAGGCAGCAGCGCCGCGGCCGCGGAGGCAACACCGGCTGCGGGATCGGCGGGATTGGCGGGATCGGCGTCGAGCAGCTCCCGGAAGGCTGCTTCCCCGATGATGTCCAGGGTCTGGCCCTTGGCCCGCAGGGCCTGTGCCTTCAGGACTGACCGGCTGACGACGGCGCCGGGCCGCAGCAGGTCGGCGTTCCAGTCGCCGACCACCAGCAGCGAGGTGGCGCGGGTGGGGGCGTGGTTGTTCAGCTGCCCGCCGTGTTCCAGCACCAGCTGCTGCAGGACCGGGCGTTCCACGGTGAAGTCCCCGGTAAAGGAGACCATGTGCCCGCTCATCTTCGCGGAGACTGCAGCCACCGGCTCGGTCAGGGTGAGGGTGGGGCGGGGCGTGAATCGCTGGGTCCGCCCGGCGGCGGTCGACGGCGCCCGGCCGGCAGCCTGCGCCGGCGACGGGGCCAGCCCGGTCACCCGCGCTGCGGCCGGGGTCCGGGTGTAACCCGTTGCCCCCTTCGGCCCGCAGAACTTCAGGACGGCGTCGATTTCTGCCATCCCCTCCCGCTGGGCCAGGGCGATGGTGATGTTGGCGCAGGCTTCGGCGTCGGCCAGTCCGTCGTGGTGCTGGAACGCACCGAAGCCCAGCGCGGCGTTGACGGTGGGCAGTTTGTGATTCTCCAGCGCCAGCAGCGCCTGCGCCATTTTCACGGAACAGCCGTAGCGGAAGGCCTGGCCTGCAAGGCCGGCGTTGGCACTGGTTTCGCGGAACACGGCCAGATCGAAGGCGGCGTTATGGGCGAGGACTGCGTCCTCCGCGATGAACGCCGTGATCTCGGGATGGGCCTGCGCCCAGGTCTGGGCGCCGGCCACCATGGCCTCGGTGATGCCGTGGATGTCGATGTTGCGCGGCTGGAAGCCTCCGCCGTCGGTGGGCCGCAGGAGCCAGTAGCCGCGCTCGACAATCTGCCCGTTCCGGACCTTCACCATGCCCAGGGCACAGGCCGAAGCCCGCGATCCGTTGGCCGTTTCAAAGTCGATCGCGGTGAAGTTCAGCGTCATGTGGTGTGTAGTCCTTGAGTTCTGACCGAACGCAGCCCGGCAGGCGAAAACCGCGACAGGCGGCCCCTCACTCTACCGGCCGGCGGCTCAGCGCGCCGCGGGAATCCCCGGGCGGCCGCTGCGGTTGTGTCCGTATGGATACCTCTGCAGCCACTCCTCCACCGTCCGTCCGCCAGCTGCGGCTGGTGATAGCTGCCGAGGACTATGCGGCGGCGCTCGCGTTTTACCGCGACATCCTGGGGCTTCCGGAGCTGGAGGCCTACTCGGGCGGCGACGGCGCCGAAGTCACCATTTTGGACGCCGGCCGGGCCACCCTGGAAATCTCGAATCCGGCACAGGTCCGGTTCATCGACCGGGTTGAGGCTGGCGGCGAGCCCAGCCTGAAGCTGCGGGTGGCCTTTGAGGTCGACGACGGCGCGCTGGCCACCCGGGCAGCGGTCGACGGCGGTGCCGAGCTGGTGGCCGAGCCCCGCGAAACGCCCTGGCGGTCGTTGAACTCCCGGCTCAACGGCCCCGAAGGTGTGCAGCTGACCCTGTTCGAGGAACTGGACTAGGCGCGCAGCCGGTTTTCCGTTGGGTTTGCCTGCGGGCAGGCCCCTGGTTTGTAAGCTGAAGCGGTGTCCGAAATTCCGCCCGCATTCCCCGCTGCGGCCCCCGCCCCAATCTCCGTCGCGCCCTCAGCAGGAGCCGGCCGCTTCGCCCCGAGCCCGACGGGAGATCTCCACATCGGCAACTTCCGCACGGCCATCCTGGCGTGGCTGTTTGCCAGATTCACGGGGCGCAGTTTCCTGCTGCGGGTGGAGGATTTGGATCCCGAGCGCTCCCGGACCGAGGCCGCACAGCTGCGTGACCTCACCGCCGTCGGGCTTTCCTGGGACGCTGCGCCGATCCGTCAGTCCGAACGCACCGAGCTCTATCTGCAGGCCATCGATCGGTTGGACGAGGCCGGCAAAGTCTACGAATGCTTCTGCACCCGCAGCGAAATTGCCGACGCACCCCGGGCTCCGCATGCTCCGCCCGGCGCCTATCCCGGCACCTGCCGCAACCTCAGCAGCACCCAGCGAGCCCGACGGCGGCGGCTGCGTCCCGCTGCCCTGCGGCTGCGCAGCGAGGTGGAGCAGTACACGGTGACCGATCTGCTTCACGGGTCCTTCACCGGACCGGTGGACGATCTGGTGCTGCTGCGCAACGACGGCGTGCCGCCCTACAACCTCGCTGTGGTGATTGACGACGCAGCGCAGGGCATCGACCAGGTGGTGCGCGGCCGTGACTTGCTCAGCTCCGCTCCCCGGCAGGCGTATCTCGCTTCGCTGCTGGGCCTGCCGCCGGTGGAGTATGCGCATGTTCCACTGGTGTTGAATTCCGCAGGGCAGCGGCTGGCCAAGCGCGACGGCGCCATCACCCTGGGCGCGCTGGGACACGCTGGTGCCGGCCCCGGGCAGGTACGGGACCTGATCCTGGCCTCGCTCGGGCTGCCACCCGGCACGCTCGAGGAAGCACTCGAGGAGTTCTCCCCGGCACGGCTGCCGCGCGAACCCTGGGTGTTCACCGCGCCGCTCGTCCGGCGGTGAAAGCGGGTAGGCGGGAGAAGGCGTCCGGCGGCGAAAGGCGTCCGGCGGTGAAGCCGGGCCGTCTGTGGGCCGTTCCGCGGTGATCCGGCCCGGTCAGCCTCCGCCGAGCCGGATTCCCAGCGCCAGCAGGAAGGCCGCCAGCCCGAGAACTCCCACGATGGCGGCATCGCGCCGGTGGTGCAGCCAGAGCCAGGAAGGCCGGCCGCTGAAAAACGCGTAGAGGCCAGTGATCAGCAGAATCAGGCCGGCCATCCCCACGTAGCCCGGCAGCCCGGAGGCCACCCCCTGGGCGATAACCAGCAGCAGCATCAAGAGCCCAAAGACGAAACTGCCCCAGTGGAAGGCGGGTTCGCCGCGGACGTGTGAAGGTGAAGCCGAACTAGTCATGGTCATCCCAACCGGATCGTTATTCAACCAGAGCCTTGTCCCCGCAGATCGTTATCCCAGCAAGCGCTGCGGCCGCCGGAGCCTTAGCCCAGCAAGGGCGCAACCGCCGGAGCGCGGCTGCTGTGGCACCTGAACCAGGGCCACAGCCTGCTCCTCCCATTGTCCGGCGGCGGGGCGGGGCTGTGAATAGCGGCCCTTCCGGCTGGGGGCGGCCCGCCGCGATCGGCGTCCGCCTCCTACCGGGCCCGACGGTCCGCGCCGAGTTCTCTCGTGCAGATAACGAACTCTAAGGGGCCGGGGGTGGATCCCTCGTGCAGATAAGGCTCTCCTACCGGATGATTTGGACGATTAGAGGCCCTTATCTGCACGAAGGAATTTCGGGTGCCTCGTCGAGTGCGCAGATATGGCGAGGTCGGATCGGTCTGGCCCGTCGAGTGCGCAGATATGGCGAGTTTCAGCGCGGTCAGGTCACCAGACCTGCGCTTTCGCGAAGCGAAACCCACCAGATCTGCACACTGGTCGGGCCAGCCAGCCGACCCACCCAAGCCACCCAAACGCACCCCCAGCGGGGCCCAACCCCCGCCGCCGCACCCCCGCCGTCGTCGTCGGAAAGTTTCCGTAAGAGATTCCCGGAGAACCCTTGACCCTCCCAAAACCGGGGCGTAGCTTCGTAATCAACCAACAGGTTGAACAACCACAACCTTGATTACGGTTGAAGGATTGTCTGCTTCCGTTGGTTGTCAGTACCGTGAGAATTCGAACTACAGAAGTTGACCGCGGCATGGAGACTGCAGGCGATGAGGCACAGCTTGACCGGGCCTTCCAGGCTCTGGCCGATCCGGCCCGGCGCCGCATCATTGCCCGGCTTTCCCGGGGCCCGGCCACGGTCAACGAGCTGGCGGAACCCTTCGAGATGTCCAAGCAGGCCGTCTCGAAGCACATCCAGGTCCTCGAGCAGGCACAACTGGTCACGCGCAGCCGTGACGCGCAGCGCCGGCCCGTCCACCTGAACCCCGCACGGTTGGAGGCGCTGACCGCCTGGATTGACCAGTACCGGTTGATCCGCGAGCAGCAGTTCCGCGGCCTTGAGGCCGTGCTCCGCAGACAGGCCGCAGCAGCCGGCCGTCAGCCAAAGGATCCATCATGACCAACGCACTGGAACTCAACGTCCCCGAGGGCGTCCCGTTCATCAACTTTTCCCGGGAGCTGGATTTCCCGGTTTCCCAGGTCTTCAAGGCCTATGCCGATCCGGACCTCATCGTCCAGTGGCTCGGTCCGCGGGGCATGAAGATGGACATTGATCACTACGATTTCCGCAGCGGCGGTTCCTACCGCTACATCCACACCGGCCCCGACGGCGTGCCGTATACGTTCAGCGGCATCTTCCACACCGTGCGGGAGAACGAATTCGCCGTCCAGACCTTCGAATTCTCCGGTTATCCCGACGTCGTGAGCATTGAGTTCATGACGCTGGAGCAGCTCGACGGCGACCGGACCCGGATTAGCGCCCACGCCGTTTATCCGTCAATGGAGGCCCGCGACGGCATGGCCTCGTCCGGCATGGAAGGCGGCGTGTCCGAGGGCTTTGACCGGCTCGACGAACTCCTCGCCCAGCTGCAGGAGGGTGCGCTGCAGGGAGAAGGTGCGCCATGAGCAATCCGTTGACGGTCCACATGCCAGAGGGCGAGCCCTATGTGCACTATGAGCGCGAGTTCGATTTTGCCGTGCACCAGGTCTTCCAGGCGCACGTCGACCCGGAGCTCTTTGCCCAGTGGATCGGACCGCGGGAGATGACCACCCGGATCGATACATTTGAGCCCCGAACCGGCGGCGCCTACCGCTTTGTGCAATCGGGCGACGACGGCGTGGACTATGCCTTCCACGGCCTGTTCCACACCGTGCGCGAGGACGACTTCGTGCTCCAGACCTTCGAGTACGAGGGGTATCCGGACTCGGTGACCCTCGAATATGCCACCTTCACGGACCTCCCCGGCGGCCGGAGCAAGCTGACGGGCCGGTCCGTCTTTCCATCCGTGGAGTCCCGCGACGGCATGGCTTCCGCCGGCATGGAGGTCGGCATGTCCGAAGGCTATGACCAGCTCGACGAGCTGCTCGGCAAGGGCCTGTCCACAGGCTAGCGACACAGCAACCGCAACGCAGAAAGCAGGTGCATCATGGATTGGACCTTGGAAGTCGTGGTCCTGCCGGTCAGCGATTTGAACCGGTCGATCGCCTTTTACCGCGACCAGGTCGGATTCACCCTGGACCACCACACCGTCGCTGAGCAGATGGAATTCGCGCAGCTGACTCCGCCGGGGTCGGGCTGCTCCATCGTCATCGGGGACCTGCCGTCCCAGCAGCAGATGGCCCCCGGGTCGATGCACGGCATGCAGCTGGTGGTGTCCGATGCCCGGGCGGCCCGGGAGGAACTGGTCGGCCGGGGCGTGGAGGCCAGCGAAGTCACCGTCATTGACCCGCGCGACGGCGGCACGTTCTTCGGCTTCGCTGATCCGGACGGCAACAGCTGGGCGGTGCAGGAGATGAAGGTCCGCGCCGAGCAGCCGCTGATTCCGCACAGCACGCCGACGCCCTGACCGGCTGCTGGAGCTGCGGAACCGAATACGCAGAACTGAAAACAACAGAACCGGACCGGCATTCCGCCGGTCCGGCTCTGTCACTGCGACGTCTGTGACAACTTCTTTGTTACAACGGCTGCTGCGCTAACGGCACGGAAGTTACCGGCCGGCCGACCGTTACCGGACCCGCCGGAGGAAGCTTCGATGCAGCCGCCGGATGCTCCTCCTGCGGCAGATCCGGATTAGCCGCCGGGTTCCCCGCCGGCGGGTTCTCCTCCTTCAGCTGCCGCACCTCGGAGCGGAAAATACGCAGCGATTGGCCCACGCTCCGCGCCAGCCCGGGCAGTTTGGGCGCGCCGAAGAGCAAGACGGCCAGAAGAACCAAAATGACCAGGTGCCAGCCTTCAAGTCTCATACCGGTGTCCTTTCGGGACGGTTGGCGAGGATCCCGGATAGGTCCGGAGACGTCAGGCTCGGGACTGCAGTACTCAGAACAGCAGCGCGTCGGCAAACCAGCCGGTGATGGTGGTGGGATGCGTGATGGCGGTGCCGACGACGACGGCGAACGCTCCGGCGTCCAGGCAGGCGCGGGCCTGTCCGGGCGAGTGGATGCGGCCCTCGGCGATCAGCGGCAGGCCCAGGTCCAGGGCGGCGATCTCGGCGATCAGCTCCAGGTCCGGGCCCACGGTCTTCGGCCGCTCGCCGGTGTAGCCGGCCAGCGTGGTGCCGATCAGGTCCGCTCCGGCGTCGGCCGCGGCCTGCGCGTCCGGGACCGAGCCGCAGTCGGCCATCACCAGCGCATCGGTCTGCTGGTGCAGGGCAGCGATGGTCTCCGCCAGGCTGCGCCCGTCCGGCCGCGGCCGGCGGGTGCCGTCGATCGCCACGATGTCCGAACCCGCGGCCACGCAGGCCAGTGCGTGCTCCAGCGTGGGAGTGATGAACACGCCGTCGGCGCCGTCCTTCCAGAGTCCGATCACCGGCACGTCCACCGCAACGCGGGTCTGTTCCAGGTCCTCGATGCCCTGGATGCGCACCGCCACGGCTCCGCCGGCGACGGCGGCCTGCGCCATCTGCGCCATGGTCCGCGGATCCCGCAGCGGCTCCCCCGGATAGGCCTGGCAGGAAACGACAAGCTGGGACTGCAGGCTGTTCAGGTCAAGCATGGGAGTTCTCCAGTGGTGGTGCGGTCGAAGCGGAGGCGAGGCGGTCAAAGGCGAGTTTGGCGGCGCCCACCAGGGCGGCACCGGAGTCCAGGGCGGCCGGAACCACGGGCAGGCCGGCCAGCGGGTCCATTAGTTCGGCGCGCAGGGCGGTCCGAAACGGGGTCCACCACAGGTCCCCGGCTGCGGTGACGCCGCCGCCGATCACCACGATGGACGGATCCAGCACGTTGGCAAGCCCGCCCACCGCCTGCCCGGCCGCTGCGGCGCCGATCGCCAGCGCGCGCATGGCAACGGTGTCACCGGCGGCGGCCCGGGAGGCCACGTCCCGTCCCGAGACAGTTTCAGCCGAGACGGTTCCGGCCGAGACAGCAGCGCCGGTCAGCCGCTGGTACAGCAGCGCGATGGACGGCCCGGAGGCAATCGCTTCCACGTGCCCGGCCCGGCCGCAGCTGCACGGCAGCGCGCGGCCGCCGTCGTCGTACGCGCGGGGCGAGGCCAGGTGCCCCACATGGCCGGCCACTGCCCGCGCACCCAGGTGCGGTTCGCCGGCCAGGATCAGGGAGCCGCCGACGCCGGTGCCCACCGCCACCAGCAGGCTGGAGGCGGATCCGGCGGACGCGCCTTTCCAGTGCTCGCCCAGGTTGTGGGCGTGCACATCGTTGACCGCGTACGCGGGCAGTCCGGCCTGTTCGCTCAAGTGGGCCGCCAGCGGCGTGCCGGCCCAGCCGGTGAGTGAATCGGTGGCCGAAGCCACCGATCCGTCCCGGGCATCAATGACGCCGGCCGAACCGATGCCCACCGCCACCGGATCCAGCCCCGCAGCGCGGGCCGCGGCCAGCAGGGAGCTGACAAGCCCGACGGCGGTGGCCAGGATCGCCGCCGCTCCGGCGGTGGCCGGGGTGGGCCGGAACTCG
Organism: Arthrobacter sp. zg.Y820; assembly: GCF_030125555.1. Lineage (NCBI taxonomy): Bacteria > Bacillati > Actinomycetota > Actinomycetes > Micrococcales > Micrococcaceae > Arthrobacter > Arthrobacter sp. zg.Y820. The sequence continues at coordinate 14,838 of NZ_JASKLX010000001.1, read as the reverse complement.
GTGGCATGGAGCATGCCGGTGTCGTCGACAATGCCGGCGGCGGTCTTGGTGCCGCCCAGGTCCACTCCGATCACGCAGCGTCTGCCCGGAGGCATCGGTTTGCCAAGGGGCATGGCTACATCAGGCCGTTGCGCTCAAGGATGGTCCGGATGGCGGCTGTTTCTGCGTCGTTCAGGCTCACCATCGGTGCGGACATGAGGTTGGTGTCGATGACGCCCATGAGCATGAGCGCCGTCTTGAAGGCGCCCAGGCCGGCTGCTCCGCCGGAGACGCGGCCCGGAGTGGGCGTGTAGACGATGTTGAAAACGTCGGCCAGGCGGTCCTGTTCGGCGGCAGCCTTGGCAAAGTCGCCGCTGGCGGCGGCGTCGAACAGCCGGCGGTAGCCGGCCGGATCCACGTTGCCCAGTCCGGGGACAACGCCGTCGGCGCCGCCGAGCAGGGCGCCGTCGACGACCACTTCGTGGCCGGTGAAGATGGAGAAGTTGTCGATGCCGCGGGCGGCCAGGACGAGCTGGCGGAAGGAGACGTCGTCACCGGAGGAATCCTTGACGCCGGCGATCACCTGGTCGCGGCCCAGCTGGATCAGCAGGTCCAGCGGCAGCTTGTAGTTGGTGCGGACCGGCACGTCGTAGGCGAACAGCGGCACGTCCAGGGCGGCGTGGATGCTGCGGAAGTGGGTGTCCGTTTCCTTCGCGTCGGTCAGCGCGTAGAACGGCGAGGTGACCACGAGGGCGTCGGCGCCGAGGCCGATCATCTTCCGGCCTTCCTCGATGACGCGGTTGGTGGTCTGCTCGGAGGCACCGACGATCAGCGGCACCTGTCCTGCGTTGACGCCGGCGATGGTGGTGACCACCAGGTCGCGCTCGTCATTGGTCAGGTACGGCACTTCGGCGGAGGAGCCGAGGACGAACAGGCCGTGCACGCCGCCTTCGAGCAGGTGCTTGGTCACCCGGGTCAGGGAGTGGGTGTCGATGCTGCCGTCGGCGGAACGCGGGGTGACGACGGGGGGAATGACGCCGGTGAACTGGCGGATGGGCTGAGAGGCCACAGATATCTCCAAAGTGCTGGTGGTGGTTGGTGCGGTGGAACGAATCATGAGACGGGTGAAGCGGGTGGAAATCAGGGGTGCAGCAGGCTGGGCGCGGCGCCCAGGAGCTTGCGGGTGTAGTCGTCGGCCGGGTTGGCGAAGATCTGCTCGGCCGGTCCTTCTTCGACGATCCGGCCGTAGTACATGACGCAGATGCGGTCGGAGACGTAGCGGACGGTCTGGATGTCGTGCGAGATGAAGACCATGCCCAGGTTGAGTTCCCGCTTCAGGTCAGCGAGCAGGTTCAGCACCTGCGCCCGGACCGAGACGTCGAGGGCCGACGTGGGTTCGTCGGCCACGATGACGGCGGGATCCAGGGCCAGGGCGCGGGCGATGGCCACGCGCTGGCGCTGGCCGCCGGAGACCTGGTGCGGGGTCACTTCGGCGGCGGTGTAGGGCAGCCCCACCAGGGCCAGCAGGTCCTTGACCTTGGCGGCCCGGGAGCGGGCGTCGCCGATGCCGTGGACCTGCAGCGGATCGGTGAGGATGTCCTGGATGGTCATCCGCGGGTTCAGTGCGGTGGACGGATCCTGGAAGACGACGGCGACGTCCTGGCCGAAGCGCTTGCGGTCCGCGGCGCGGCGGATGCTGATCCGTTTCCCGTGGAACAGGACCTGCCCGGCGGTGGGTTCCTGCAACCCCACCAGGACCGAGGCCAGGGTGGACTTGCCGCAGCCGGACTCCCCCACCACGCCCACGGTCTCACCGCGCCGGACGGTGAAGTCCACGCCGTCGACCGCCTTGACGATGTTGGGGCGGAAGATGGAGCCGGTGCGGGTGCGGTGGTGAACCTTCAGTCCGCGCAGTTCCAGGACCGGAGTGTTATCGGTGGACGTCTCGGTGCTCATGCTTGTCCTTCGGTGGTGCTAACGGAGGCCAGGGCGGCGCCGTCGTCGTTTTGGCGCCCTGTCAGGTGGCTGGCCCAGTAGTGCTCCCCGGCGCCCACCCGGACAAAGGACAGGATCTGGTCCGGATCGGCGTCCGGGCGCAGGGACCGCTCGGCAAAGCGGTCACCGGCCGCGAACTCGCGCGGCGAGGGCACGGTCCCCTGGATCTGGTGCAGCCGGTTGGCGTCGGATTCGATCGAGAGCACGGCGCCGAGCAGCCCGCGGGTGTATTCGTGCTGCGGATTGCGCATCAGCTCGGAGGCGCCGGCCGATTCCACCACCTGTCCGGCGTACATGACGGTAATCCGGTGCGCCAGGGAGGCCACCAGGGCCAGGTCGTGGCTGACGAAGACCATGGCAAAGCCGAGTTCCTCGCGCAGTTCGTTGAGCAGGTCCACCACCTGTTTCTGGACGGTGACGTCCAGCGCGGTGGTGGGTTCGTCGGCGACGATGATCTTCGGCGAGCGGGAGAGCGCCATGGCGACGAGCACACGCTGGCGCTGTCCGCCGGAGAGCTCGTGCGGGTAGCTCTTGAGTGTGCGGTCCGGATCCAGCTTGACCATTTCCAGCAGCTCGCTCGGAGACTTGCGCCCGTTGCGGCGGGTCAGCTGCAGCAGCTGGTCCTTGATCAGCATGGACGGGTTGAGTGAGCTCAGCGCGTCCTGGTAGACCATGGCAATCTGGTCGCCGCGCAGTCCGCGGTAGCGCTGGTCGCGTTCGCGCTTGTCGTTGGTCAGCAGTTCCTTGCCCTGGAAGGTGATGGAACCGGACAGCACCGCCGTGGGCGGCAGCAGGCCCATGATGGCCAGCGAGGTGATCGACTTTCCGCAGCCGGACTCCCCCACCAGGCCCATGGTTTCGCCCTCGCGGACGGTGAAGCTGACGCGGTCCACAATGGCGGTGTCGCCGTAGCGGCCCGGGAACCGGATGGAGAGGTCGCGGACCTCCAGGATCACCGGCGCTTCGGCCGGCACGGCGGGCAGCCGGTCGGTGCGCTGCTCCTCCACGGCGGCCAGCAGCTGCAGCTCCGCGGCCAGGGCAGCCAGCGAACCGGGCTGGTTGATGCGGGTGCCGACGGCGGCGGGAGCGGCGTCGTCGTCCACTACCGTACCGGCGGCTGCTGTCGGCGGGGCGGGAACGACGGCGGCGCCGGCCGGTGCGGGAACGGCAACCTTGACTGTGCTTTCCTTCGCCAGGGCCTCCTTCACCGGGGCAGCACGGCGCGGGCGCGGATTGACCATGGCGTCGGTGAGGCCTTCGGCCAGGATGTTGAGCGCCAGGACGGTGAGCAGGATGGCGATGCCGCCAAACGTCGTCGGCCACCAGGCGCCGCTGAAGACCACGTTGCGGCCGTCGGCCATCACGTTGCCCCACGAGGCGGAGGGCGGCTGGACGCCGGCACCGAGGAAGGACAGCGAGGCTTCGAGGATGATCGCGTCGGCCACCATGACGGTGGCGAAGACCAGCACGGGGGCCGCGGTGTTGCGGACCACGTGCTTGGTGAGGATGAACAGCCGGCCGGCGCCGATGACGCGTTCGGCGCGGACGTAGTCCTCGCCGTACTGGGCCAGCACGTTGGCGCGGACCACCCGGGCCAGCTGCGGCGTGTACACGATCGCGATGGCGAAGATGATCACCGGAACGGTGGAGCCGAAGAGCGCGACCGAATGGTCCTTGAGCGCGAAGAGCAGGGCGGCGGCCAGGGCAATGCCCGGAAACGCCATCATGATGTCCAGCACCCGCATGATGCCCTCGTTGACCCATTTGCGGGAGGTCGCGGCCAGGGCGCCGAGGATGGCTCCGAGGACGACGGCGACGATCACCGAGCCCAGGCCGATGGCGGCCGAAACCCGGGCGCCGTAGAGCAGCCGGGAGAAGACGTCGTAGCTGGAACCGTCGGTGCCCATCAGATGCTCGCCGCCGGGCGGAAGCACCGGGGCGGAGGATTCGTTTTCGCCGAACGGGGCGAGCCAGGGTCCGGTGACGGCGATGAACGCCACCAGGACCAGGAAGCCCAGGGCGAGTTTGGAGCTGAGGTTCAGGGAGGTGAAGCGGGCGCCCGAAGTGGCGAGCCGTTCAGCGAGTCCGTTGCGCATGTCTTATACCGTCCGGATCCGGGGATTGATGAGTACGTAGAGGACATCCACCAGGATGTTGACGACGACGAAGGCCACGGCGATGGTCAGCACGGCGCCCTGGACGAGGTTGGTGTCCGAGGTGTTCAGCCCGACGATGATCAGGTCACCCATGCCGTTGAGGTTGAAGATTTTCTCGATCACCACGGCGCCGCCGAGCAGGTAGCCGATGCGCAGGCCCAGGACGGTCACCGGGGTCACCAGGGCGTTGCGCAGCACGTTCCGGGCGACCACGGTCCGGTACGGAACACCGTTGCCGATGGCGGTGCGGACATAGTCGCGGTCCAGCTCCTCGACCATCGAGGTGCGCACCACGCGGATCAGGGAGGCGGAGACCGGCAGGCCCAGCGCGAGGGCTGGGAGCGCCATGGAGTACATCCAGCCGACAAAGCCGTATTGTTCGGCCCAGTCCAGGCCGCCGGTGGGGAAGATGGAGCCGGCGGGCAGTGCAAACCACTGAATGAGCAGGATGGCCAGCCAGAAGGACGGCGTGGCAATCGCGGCGATGGAGAAGACACGGATGGCCTGGTCCGGCCAGCGGTCCCGGTACAGGGCGCTGGTGACGCCGAGGACCAGGGCCAGGAACACGGCCAGCAGGATGCCCAGCAGGGTCAGCTGCAGGGTGACCGGGAACGCGGAGGCAATTTTGGAGGCCACCGATTCCTCCGGCGGGTTGGTGAAGCCGAAGTCCAGCCGCACCACGCCGCCCAGGTAGCGCAGGAACTGCACCAGCAGGGAGTCATTCAGGCCGCGGTCCTCGCGGAAGGCCTCCTTGGCCTCTTCACTGGCGTTTTCGCCGAGGACGGCTGTGGCACGGTCTGCCGGGATCACCGACAGGACGATAAAGACCATGATGGTCACGCCAAGCAGCATGAATGGCAGGGCTGCCAGCCTGCGGCCCAGCAGGCGCAATAGTGTTGCCATGTTTTATTTCTCCAAGTGGTGCGGGGGCCGGCTTGACGGAGGAGGGTGCGGTCTTGGGGGATTTCCCCTCCTCCGTCAGGCCGGGGTCTTACTTCCGGCCTACGCCTACGAAGGAAAGACCGGTGGTCGGAAGCGGCTGGAAGCCGTCGAGGGTGCCGCTGTCCCAGGCGGTGGGAAGCTGCCGGTGGAACAGCGGGTACAGCGGTGCCTCTTCGGCAACGATGTCGACGACGGCTGCGTGCAGCTTCTTCGCCGCGGCCGGATCCAGCTTCACCGCTTCGTCCAGCTTGGCCGTGATGTCAGCGAACTCCGGTGTGCCGGACCAGGCCATGCGGTTCTTCGCCCAGGTGTCGCCGCGGAAGAACCAGCTCAGCAGCAGGTCGCCGTCGTTGCCGAAGACCGAGGGGTCGCCCGGGGCGATCAGAACGTCGAAGTTCAATCCGCCCACCTTTTCCGGGGCGTAGACCGCTGCCGACTGCAGCGGCTCCAGCGTGGTGGTGATGCCGATGGCGTCCCAGTTTTCCTTGATCAGCGGGGTCACCCGGGTGACCCAGCCGGCGTCGGTGGAGGTCAGCGTCAGGGTCAGGTTTTCGACGCCGGCTTCCTTCAGCAGTGCCTTGGCCTTCTCCGGGTCATAGCCGTAGACGGTGCCGGCCTCGGTGTAGGAGGGATGGCCCTTCTGGAAGTAGGAGGTCGCGGCGGCGGCGTTGCCCAGCAGCGCCTTCTTGATGATGTCCTCGGTGTTCGTGGCGTAGTGCAGGGCCTGCCGCACCCGCTTGTCGGCAAACTTCTCCGACACGCAGTTGAACATGAGGAAGAGCAGCCCGAAGGACTGCACCGACTCCACGTCGAGCTTGGCCTTCAGCTGGTCCACGTCCAGGTAGGGGATGTCCTCGATGGCCTGGGTCCGGGACGGGACCGAGGCCACGCGGGCCGCCGGATCCGCCAGCAGCAGCCAGGTCATGTCGGTGACCTTGGCCGGATAGGAGCCGTTGTATTCCTCGAACTTCTTGAAGACAATGCGGTCTTCCTTGACCGCCGAGACAAACTTGTACGGGCCGCTGCCTACCGGTGCCAGGTCGAAGGTGGCCGTGTCCGAGGCCAGCGCCTTGGGAACAATCTTGACCACGGAGATGCGCGGGGAGAATTCGGCGAAGGGGTACTTCAGCGTGAACTTCACTGCGTCGCCGTCGGCGGTGACGGAGGCGATGAAGGGGATGAAGCCGGCAAACAGGGACTTGTTGGCCGGATCGAGCACGCGTTCAAAGGAGAAAACGACGTCGTCGACGGTGACGGGAGCGCCGTTGTGGAAGGTCGCTCCTTCGCGGAGCGTCACCCGGTACGTGGTCTCGTTGAGCTTCTCCGGCTCCGCTGCTGCCAGCGCCAGGTAAGGCTCCCGGGTGGCCGGGTGCAGCTCGGTCAGGCCTTCGAAGATGTGCAGGTTCGCTGCCACCGGCGTCGCGCCGGTAGCAGCCATCGGGTCAAAGCCGGTGGACAGGGAATAGGAGATTCCGGCCTCGATGGAGTCTGCGGCAACGGCGCCGGTGCCGGTGGCCGCGGGAGCGCCGCCCGGGCTGCAGGCAGCCAGGGAGCCGGCAAAAGCTGAAGCGGTGCCCAGGACACCGGCAATGCGTAGAAAATCGCGCCGGCTAGCGTTCCGGAGGAAACCGGTGCTTTCAGAAGTTGTGCTCATCAAGGTGCCTCACCATTCGGGTGTGATGCGGATATCGGACGTAGGACATCCCATGCGGGTTGATTAGACTGTAGGCTGAATCACAACAGTGGGTCAAGCACGTCACACCTATGAACCGCAGAACTCCGGCCGGGGCGCTGTCCCGACCGCGGCGGACCCGCTCTGTGCATATTGCTCGAAGAACCATTTCCGAAGGAGTTCCGATTTTGGTGAACGACACCACAACGCCTACGTCCAGCGAGGCAGGCAGAACCTCAGCGGCGGCGCTCCCCGCCCAGGCCCGGCTGCCGCGGTTCAGCGCCCAGGCAAGACTGGCGGCCCTGCAGAACGACATCATGGAACTGATCCTGGACAGCAAGCTCGAGGCCGGAAGCCCGCTGCCCACCGAGGCCGAGCTCTGCTCCGCGCTGGGCGTGGGCCGCAATACGCTGAGGGAATCCCTCAAGGTCCTGCAGGCCCTCGGCGTGGTCGAGATCCGCCACGGCTACGGCATGTTTGTCGCTCCGACCAACTTCGATGCCCTGACTGCCGGACTGAGCTTCCGGGGACGGCTCTCGCTGCGGCAGCAGGGCAAGGAGGCGCTGGAACTCGTCGATGTCCGGCAGACCTTGGAATCCGGGTTGATCGGACAGGCAATGAGCCTGATGACCCCTGCTCATCTGGCCCGCATTGAAGAAACGGTGCGGGAAATGGAATCGCTGGCCGATCAGGGGCAGGCACTGGCCGCAGTGGACTCGGAGTTCCACCGGCAGCTGTTTGAGCCGCTGGACAATGAGCTCCTGACCCACCTGCTGTCAGTATTCTGGGATGTCTACAGCCGGATCCATGCCGAGGCCGGCATGAAGGCAGGCAGCCTGCACGCCACCGCGCAGATGCACCGTGAAATCTTCGAAGCCGTAAGCGCCGGGGACAGGACGCTGGCCTCGGAGCGCATCAACAACCATTTCGACGGCATCCGCGAAGCCATCCACGACATGGTCAGCCGATGACCGGGGTAAAGGACAACACCATGACGGTTCGAATTCTGGACAGTCCGGCAGCAGCCGGAGCCGCGGCCGCCGCCGTCGTCCGGGACTGCGTGCAGGACAAGCCCGACGCCGTGCTCGGCTTTGCCACCGGCTCCTCTCCGCTGCCGCTGTACAACGCGCTGGCGGAATCCGGTGAAGACTTTTCCGGTGTTCGCGGGTTTGCCCTGGACGAGTATGTGGGGCTGCCGCCCGGCGACCCCCGCAGCTACGCGACGGTGATCAACAGTGAAGTGGTCGAGCGGCTGGGCCTGCCGCAGGGTACAGTCCGCGTGCCCGACGCCGCCGCCGCCGATCTGGACGCTGCGGCGCGGGAGTATGAGCAGGCCATCCGCGACGCCGGCGGCGTCGACCTGCAGATCCTCGGCATTGGCCACAACGGCCACGTCGCTTTCAACGAGCCCGGTTCTGCCCTGGATTCCCGCACCCGCGTGGAAGAGCTGGCCGAACGGACCCGGCGCGCCAACGCCCGCTTTTTTGACTCGCCGGACGAGGTTCCCACCCGCTGCCTGACCCAGGGCCTCGGCACCATTCTCGACGCCCGCCACCTGCTGCTCATCGCCCACGGCGCGGACAAGGCCGAAATCGTTGCGCGCGCCTTGCAGGGACCGATCACCCCGGACTGCCCGGCCTCCGCACTGCAGCTGCACCCCCGCGTCACCGTGGTGCTGGACCGCGCGGCTGCCGCCAAACTCACCGACACCGGGACGCCGGCGTGAACCCGCCGGCGGGTCCCCCACCCGCCGGTCCGTCCGTGACGGTCATCCGCGGCCGGATCCTGCTGGAATCCCGCATCGTGGAGAACAGCGCGATTGCCGTCGCCGGCGGCAGCATCCTCTACGCCGGACCCGAGTCCGGACTTCCCGCGGCGCTGGCCGGACTCGACGCCGGAGCCGGCGCCGGCCCTGGCCGCATCGACGAAGTCCGCCTGCCACCCGGGCAGCTGGCGGTTCCCGGCCTGATAGACCTGCACACCCACGGCGGTTACGGCGTTGACTTTCCGTCCGCGGATGCCGGCGCCGCCCGCTCCGCGCTGCAGCGCATGCACGCCGGGGGCACCACCACGGTGCTGGCCAGCCTGGTCACCGCGGCGCCCGCCGATCTGCTCTCCGGCCTGGACATCTTCGCCGGGCTGGCGGAGGCCGGCGACCTGGCCGGCATCCATTTGGAAGGTCCGTTCCTGGCCACGGCCCGCTGCGGCGCCCAGGATCCGCGCTGGCTGCGCTCCCCCGACCAGGCCTTCGCCGCCGACCTGATAGCCGCCGGCCGCGGGCACCTGCGCACCATGACCTATGCTCCGGAACTGCCCGGCTCGAATGAGCTCGTGGACCTGCTCACGGCGCATGCGGTGGTTCCGTCGCTCGGGCACACCGCGGCGACCGCCCACGACGCCGGCGCTTCCCTCGCGCGGGCGGCGGCGGGACTGGCGTCCCGCCGGCAGCATCCGGGCGGAGCCGGAGCGGCCCCCCTGCCGGAAGCCATGCCGGAAGCCATGCCGGAATCCTTGGCGGAATTGGTGCCGGGACACTTCCCGGGACCGGTGCCGACAGTGACGCACCTGTTCAACGGCATGGATCCCATTCACCACCGCTCGCCCGGCGCGGTCACTGCGGCGCTGCGCGCAGCGCGGGCCGGCAACGCCGTCGTCGAGCTGATCGCCGACAACACGCACCTGGACCCGGTTCTGGTGGCCGCCATGTTTGAACTGCTGGGCGCTGGGAACATCGCCCTGGTCACTGATGCGATGGCAGCCGCCGGACTCGCTGACGGACGGTACCGCCTGGGTCCGGCCGAGGTTCAGGTCCACGACGGCGTGGCCCGGCTGGCCTCCGGCGCTATTGCCGGCGGCACCGCCAGCATGCTGGATCTGGTGCGAAATGCCGTAGCTGCCGGTGTGCCCCTGGAGGCTGCCCTGCAATCCGCCACCGAGGTTCCTGCCCGGGTGCTGGGACGATCCGGGCAGATCGGCACCCTCGCCGCCGGTGCCGCTGCCGATGTGCTGCTGCTGGATGCCGAACTCCAGCCGACCGGCGTGATGCGCGGCGGAACCTGGCTTTAGCCCCGCCGGCAGGCCAAAAACTGAGCCGGGCACCCAAGTATTTTGTGACCATACTGTGATTTGAGCCGCAATGTAATAACCAGTACGTTACTCCCGAGATCCGGATCGTCGACAAGGGAGTCACGTGACGAACAGCCAGCGGGAACCGCAGGCATCGCGGGGGCGATGGCGGAGCATCGAAGTGTGGATCACCCGCCTCGAGGTGACCATCGGTGCGCTGTCGCTGATCACCATCCTGCTCATGGTGTTCCTGCAGGCACTGCAGCGGTATTTTCCCGGCGACGGCTTTGCCTGGACCGGAGAACTGGCCCGCTTCTCCCTCATCTGGCTGACGTTCGCCGCGGCCGGCGTTCTCGTGAGCACAAACGGCCACATTGCTCTTGAAATCATGGACGCGGTGCCGAACCAGATGGTCGTCCGGTGGGTGCAGGTGTTCGCCCTGCTCGTCGTCGCCGCCACCGGCGTGGGCCTGGCGGTGGAGGCCCTTGCCCTGATCGACTCGCAGCAGATCATCAAGTCGCCGGTGCTGCGCGTCCCCATGTCCGTTGTCTACATCCCGGTGCTCATCGGCGTCGCGAGCATGACCATCCGCGCCCTCGTCGCTGCCGTCCTCGTTGCCCGGAACGGGCCGATGCTCACGGAATACGACGGCGACGACGGACCGGGGGTCCTCTCATGATGCTCACGCTGCTCGGCATCGCGATCGCGGTGCTGCTGGTGCTGCGGGTACCCGTCGCGATCGCCTTCCTTGGCCCGTCCCTGGTCTATATGAGCCTCAACGGCCGCTCCCCCGGCAGCGCCCTGCGGGAGGTCGCCAACGCCGCCGACAGCTTCCCGTTGCTCGCTGTTCCACTGTTCATCCTTCTCGGCGCCCTGGCCAACCACGCCGGCATCGCCGACCGGTTGTTCCGCTTTGCAATGGCGGCCTTCGCCTCGGTGCGCGGAAACCTGGGCTACGTGAGCGTCGGCGTAAGCCTGGGCTTCTCCTGGATGAGCGGCTCGGCCGTCGCCGACGCCGCGGCGCTGGGAAAGGTCGAGATCCCGGCCATGCTGCGCAACGGCTACAGCAGGCGCTTCGCCACCGGCGTCGTGGCCTCCTCGTCGCTGATCGCGCCGGTCATGCCGCCGAGCATTCCGGCAGTGATCTTCTCCGGCCTCGCCGCCGTATCGACCGGCGCCCTCTTCGCGGCGTCGGTCATTCCCGCGCTGCTGATGACGCTGGGGCTGTGCATCGTCGTGTTTTTCCTGGTGCGGCGCCAGCCGAACCTCGTGCGCGGCAGGTTTGACCGGACCGAGTTCCTCCAGTCGCTCAAAGGCGTCATTCTCCCGCTGCTGGCACCGATCATCATTCTGGGCGGCATCCTCGGCGGCATCTTCACGCCCACCGAGGCTGCTGCCGTTGGCGTCGTGTACATGCTGCTGCTGGGCATAGTCCAGCGTTCCCTGACCCTCACCGGGCTGATCGCGGCCATCAAGGAAACCGTTCTCACAACCTCCGGCATCATGCTCATCGTTGCCAGCGCCTCACTGCTCGGCTACATCCTGGCGCGCGAGCGGCTACCCCAGATGCTCACGGAAGCCCTGTTCGGCCTCACCGACAATCCCACGGTGTTCTTGGCGCTCGTCGTCCTGCTGGCACTGGTGCTGGGCTGCGTGATCGACGCGACGGCGATCCTTGTGCTCGTTGTGCCCATCCTCATGCCGATTGCCATTGAATACGGCGTCGACCCCGTCTCCTTCGGCGTGCTGCTGATCATCTCCCTGATGATCGGCCTGCTGACGCCTCCGGTGGGAACGGTCCTCTTTGTCACCTCCGCGGTCTCGAAGACCCGGATCGGCGAGGTCTTCCGCGGATCGCTGCCGTTCATCATTCCGTTCCTGGTAATCGTCATCCTCATCGTCTTCTTCCCCGATGCGGTGCAGACGCTGCCGCGATGGCTGGGGCTGTGAGGCCATGTTCGCCACGAAGCTTTGCGGTCTGGGCGCAAAAAGACGCGGTGGAGGAGCTTCCTCCCCGCGGTTCCACCACCTGTCCGGCTATCCCCGGCGGACCCTTTGAGAGGAAGAATCGATGACAGAACGACGAACCAGGCTCACGGCCTGGACCGCCCTGGCCGCGCTGCCGGCACTGCTGCTGGTCGGCTGCGCGGGCGGGGAAACTGAGTCGGAAGGCGGCGGCGGCGAGGAAGAAATCGAGCTGACGCTCGCCCACAGCTACAACGAGGATCAGCCGCAGCACCGCTGCGGCGCACAGGTTATCGCGGACGAGGTCGCCGCGGCCGACGCCGGGATGACGGTGGAGATTTTCCCCTCAAGCCAGCTCGGCGGCGATGCGGACCGCATCTCATCCGTCGAGTCAGGGGACATCGACATCGACATCCAGGGCGCCTCGGCCCTGGGTGCCGTGTATGAACCGATCAGCGTGCTCGACGCCGCCTACGTCTTCGAAGACGCCGATCATCTGGCCGCTTTCATGGCCAGCGAGGAATCGCAGACGGTCACCGACGGATTCGCGGAGGCCGCCGGCATCCAAACCCTCGGCGCGTGGTCGGCGGGTGCGCGGCAGTTCACCGCCAACGCCCCCATAGCCGAACCTGCCGACTTGGAAGGGCTGCGGATCCGGTTCCCCGGTTCACCGCAGTTCCTGATGAATGCTGAGGCCCTGGGCGCCTCCGCCACCGAGGTGGCCTATGAGGAGCTGTACCTGGCGCTGCAGCAGGGCACTGTTGACGGCCAGGAGAACCCGATCACCAACATCCAGGCACAGAACCTCGCCGAGGTGCAGGACTATCTGAGCATGACCAATCACCAGCTCAACACCAATCTGGTCATTGCCGGTCCCGTGTGGGACGAGCTCTCGGAGGAGCAGCAAAGCGTCCTCAATGCTGCCGTCGAGACAGCCGTCAGCGAGGTGACGGAGTGCGTGGCAGCCGATGAGGAAGAGACGTTGGCGGAGTGGAAGGCCGCGGGCGACTGGGAAATCATCGAGGATGTGGACACCGAGGCGTTCAAGACTGAGGCGCTTGAGTATTTGGAGGGAGAGTATTCCGGCGACTCGCTGGCAGTGTTCGAATCAATCCGGGCAACGGCGGACTGACCGGGGTGGGCTCGCCGAGGGCGGGCGCCGTTTCGACGTTCACCGGCGAGGTGCCGGCTGACCAGCTCGGCACCACTCTGGTCCACGAGCATGTCTTCGTCGGCCATCCGGAACTGGACCTGAACTGGCCGCATCCGGAATGGAACGAGGAGGAAGCGCTCGACCGGGCGGTGGCTGGTTTCGGGCGGCTGCACGCGCTCGGGGTGCGCACCGTCGTCGACCTCACGGTTCCCGGCCTGGGGCGCGACGTCAGGCGGGTGCTGCGGGTGGCCGAGCGGACCCCGGTGCGGCTGATCGCCGCGACCGGCTACTACACGGCGGACGGCCTGCCCCAGTTTTTCCGGACCCATCGCCCGGGCGGGCTGGTGGGCGGCCCTGATCCGCTCATCGAGATGTTCCTGCGGGACATCAGGGAAGGGATAGCCGGGACGCGCGTGCGTGCCGGCATGCTGAAGGTCTTTTCGGACTCCGGCGGCATCACGCCCGACAGCGAACGGGTGTTCGCCGCTGCAGCGCACGCCCATCTCGAGACGGGAGTACCACTGACCACCCACTCACATGCGGAGTCCCGCGGCGGGACGGCGCAGCAGCAGCTGCTCGCCCGCCTCGGGGTGCCGCTGGATCGCGTGGTTATTGGCCATGCGGGTGATTCGGAGGACTTGGACTACCTGATGTCGCTGGCCGACGCCGGGTCTTTCCTCGGTTTCGACCGCTTCGGCATGGAGCACGTCGTTCCCGATGCGCAGCGGTTCCGGACGCTGTGCGCGCTGCTCAGCCGTGGGTACGCGGACCGGATCCTGCTGTCGCACGATGCCGCGTTCTTCAGCAGGATGACGCCGCCGTCCTGGCGTTCACGTACCGTCCCCCACTGGCACATGGAAACGGTGCATCGGCGGGTGTTGCCGCAGCTCCGGGCGGCGGGCTTCGCCGAGCCGGTGTTGAGGATGCTGATGATCGGGAATCCGCGGCGATTACTTGCTAATGATGTGGCCGCGGATCCAGCGGCTGAGATTGAGGAGGGTACCTGAGGTGGAGGAACTTAGAGAACTGGCCGAGGGTTCCGCCGGGCCGCCCGCAACGGAACGGAAGCGGGATCCGGAACGCACGCGGGCCGAAATTCTGAAGGTCTCCACCGAAGTGTTTGCGGCGGAGGGCTACTCGGGAGCACGGGTGGATGAGATTGCCGCGAGAACCCGCACGACAAAGCGCATGATCTACTACTACTTCGGCAGCAAGGAACAGCTCTATCTCGAGGTGCTGAAGAGTGCCTACGGCGGCATCCGTGCTGCGGAACGTGCCATCCATGTCGGGTCGCTGGGCCCCATCGAGGCAGTGCGCCGCCTGGCGGAGCTGACCTATGACCACCATGTACGGCACAGCGATTTCATCCGGCTGGTGATGATCGAGAACATCCACCGCGGCGTGTTCATCCGACAAATTGAATCGATCCGGGGACTCGTTGCGCCGGCCGTCGGCCTGCTGGAGGAAATCCTGGAGCGCGGCCGTGAGGAGGGAGTCTTCCGGCACGATGTGGACGCCTTTGACGTGCATCTGGTCATCAGCGCCTACTGCGTCTTCCAGGTCGCGAACCAATACACTTTTGGCCATCTCTTCGGAAGAGACCTGCATGCGCCGCCGCTCAGCGACCATCTCCGAACTCTGCTTGGAAATGTGGTGGTGGCTTGGCTGGCAGCCAAAGAGTGAGGATTCTCTCGCGAGATGGCAGTAAGTGCTCTTCCCGGGGCCGGGACGTGCAGTTTCTGCCATCCCGGCGCGGTGTTAAACAAGTAAGGCCCCGCCAATGGCGGGGCCTTACTCTCTGAACAACCGGTGTCTTTCAACCGTAAATATTGTCCGGCGGTGACCTACTCTCCCACATCCTCCCGGATGCAGTACCATCGGCGCTGTGGGTCTTAGCTTCCGGGTTCGGA
>NZ_JASKLX010000022.1:0-1871 GCF_030125555.1 Arthrobacter sp. zg.Y820 | reverse complement strand
TCTGTTGTTTGAGAACTCAATAGTGTGCCAAGTTTATTGATACCAATTATTTTAATTGGTTGAACTGGTTCTTCCGCCCACCCCGTGGGTTGGGAGGACTTTTTTAGCTGGTTTCGAATTTAGTGCAGGACCGTGCAGCCAATTTTCCTTGGCTCCGGTGCTGTGTCTGTAACACATTTACGGAGAGTTTGATCCTGGCTCAGGATGAACGCTGGCGGCGTGCTTAACACATGCAAGTCGAACGATGACTTTTGTGCTTGCACAAAATGATTAGTGGCGAACGGGTGAGTAACACGTGAGTAACCTGCCCTTAACTTCGGGATAAGCCTGGGAAACCGGGTCTAATACCGGATACGACGGTCCACCGCATGGTGGTCCGTGGAAAGCTTGATGCGGTTTTGGATGGACTCGCGGCCTATCAGCTAGTTGGTTGGGGTAATGGCCCACCAAGGCGACGACGGGTAGCCGGCCTGAGAGGGTGACCGGCCACACTGGGACTGAGACACGGCCCAGACTCCTACGGGAGGCAGCAGTGGGGAATATTGCACAATGGGCGAAAGCCTGATGCAGCGACGCCGCGTGAGGGACGAAGGCCTTCGGGTTGTAAACCTCTTTCAGCAGGGAAGAAGCGAAAGTGACGGTACCTGCAGAAGAAGCGCCGGCTAACTACGTGCCAGCAGCCGCGGTAATACGTAGGGCGCAAGCGTTATCCGGAATTATTGGGCGTAAAGAGCTCGTAGGCGGTTTGTCGCGTCTGCTGTGAAAGCCCGGGGCTCAACCCCGGGTCTGCAGTGGGTACGGGCAGACTAGAGTGCAGTAGGGGAGACTGGAATTCCTGGTGTAGCGGTGAAATGCGCAGATATCAGGAGGAACACCGATGGCGAAGGCAGGTCTCTGGGCTGTAACTGACGCTGAGGAGCGAAAGCATGGGGAGCGAACAGGATTAGATACCCTGGTAGTCCATGCCGTAAACGTTGGGCACTAGGTGTGGGGGACATTCCACGTTTTCCGCGCCGTAGCTAACGCATTAAGTGCCCCGCCTGGGGAGTACGGCCGCAAGGCTAAAACTCAAAGGAATTGACGGGGGCCCGCACAAGCGGCGGAGCATGCGGATTAATTCGATGCAACGCGAAGAACCTTACCAAGGCTTGACATGAACCGGAAAAGCGTAGAAATACGCTCCCCACTTGTGGTCGGTTTACAGGTGGTGCATGGTTGTCGTCAGCTCGTGTCGTGAGATGTTGGGTTAAGTCCCGCAACGAGCGCAACCCTCGTTCTATGTTGCCAGCGCGTTATGGCGGGGACTCATAGGAGACTGCCGGGGTCAACTCGGAGGAAGGTGGGGACGACGTCAAATCATCATGCCCCTTATGTCTTGGGCTTCACGCATGCTACAATGGCCGGTACAAAGGGTTGCGATACTGTGAGGTGGAGCTAATCCCAAAAAGCCGGTCTCAGTTCGGATTGAGGTCTGCAACTCGACCTCATGAAGTTGGAGTCGCTAGTAATCGCAGATCAGCAACGCTGCGGTGAATACGTTCCCGGGCCTTGTACACACCGCCCGTCAAGTCACGAAAGTTGGTAACACCCGAAGCCGGTGGCCTAACCCCTTGTGGGAGGGAGCCGTCGAAGGTGGGACCGGCGATTGGGACTAAGTCGTAACAAGGTAGCCGTACCGGAAGGTGCGGCTGGATCACCTCCTTTCTAAGGAGCACCTCAGAGTTTTCCGTGTCCTTCCACAGTGTTGGAGGCGGGCTTTGCAGGAGATGCCCATCTCGGAGACATTCGTTCTCCGGTGGGTGCTCAAGGGTGGAATATCAATAAGCAGGTGCCCGGCGTTGAGCCTGGCAGTCTAGTACGCCGTGCGTGCC
>NZ_JASKLX010000021.1:0-2328 GCF_030125555.1 Arthrobacter sp. zg.Y820 | reverse complement strand
GCTTTCCGCTCCCGGGCTTCTCAGCGCAGGATGGATCACCAGGATGTTTTTGGTGTGGTGTGGCCGCCATGCTCGTGAAGTTTTCCAACTCCCGGCCGCGGCGACTTAGAAGACTCTACACAGGTTTCGACCCGGCCGCAAATCGACCGGACCGACCCAAACCGCAGCCGGGGCCGGCCCAAGAAAAGGACCGGTCCCGGCTGCAGCTGGGCGTGGATTGGTGCAAATCCCGCGTTAGCTACGGCGCCGGCGCGATGGCCCCAGGACCAGCAGAGCGCCGGCCAGCAATATTCCACCGCCGGCCAGGGCTAGGCCTGTCATACCGTCAGCTCCGGTTTTCGGAAGGCGTTCTGTGTAAGGCACAGGTGCATACACGTTGACCACCTCGACGGCTTGAGACTGTCCGGGCAGGATGGCCACTTCACCAGTGCCTGAGGTTTCCACCGTGACGTCCTCGTTGGCTCCGGACGCGGGTTCCGAAACCCGGCACGACACTCCCGCCGGAATACCTTCGTACAACTGGGTAAAGGTATCCGCAGTGGTCTCCTCGGGGATCACGAAGGTCTCGTCGATCAGTCCGTCGCCGCACTGGATGTGAAGCACGACGTCGTCCTGCAGGCCGGCACCGGAGCCGCTGATGGTTTTCGCCACGACCAGGCTGCCCGGGTTGAATTCCACATTGTTAGTGACCTCCAGGACGTTTTCGCCTTCAGCGATTGTCACGGGCTCCGGGAGTACGGGTGTCACCGTTACCTCCACGGTGGATCCGGTCACCTCTTCCGCCACCGCGCACACCGTACCCACCGGCAGGTCTGTCACGGAGTTGCTGACCGGCGCAGCTGTCCCGGCAGGAATGTCAAAGACAAAAGCCCCCGCTTCACCGCAGTCCACGGTGAGGGTGATGGCGCCCTGGCTACCGATTCCTCCGCCGGCAAACACCTTATTGACCACGAGGTCTCCCGCTACAAAGAACTCCGCCGTCGCCCCGGCAGTGGCTTCCAACACCGTGTTCGCGGCAAGGATGAGGGGTTGCGCATTATCCATGCCTGGATTGCCGCCGTCGTAGAGGTAGACGTTGCCTGTTTGGACGGAGACGGAAGCGCGGGCGCTAAGGACTCCCGGGTCGGTGGATGCCGGCGGGCCACCCACCCAGATCTGTGTACCCGAAGTGACAGCGCTCCCGCTCGAAATAGGGACAGTCCCTGCAGCGTCGGCAAACATGGTGTATCCGGTCGGCACGGAAACGGTAACCTCCGCAGCTCCTTCCGCTGCCACCGTGAACGGGCCCGCCACGCCTCCCGCCGGACCCGCGGCAGCCGGGGGAGTCACGGTGACGTTCGGCGGGGGCGGTTCCACCAGGGGCCCATTGGCCTGTGCGTCGGCGACGATCGCCTCAACCGCGCCTCTGATGACCGTCTCCGATGTATTGACCAGGTATCCGTCGGTGAAGTACCAAATCGCACCCTGCACCGCCGCAGCCTGCTGATTTGCCGTTAAGCCCGCAGGCGCTGCGGGATTCGCAGGATAGTAGTTGTTCAGGACATAATTCACGTAGCCGATGTTGGCTACGTTGGATTCCTCCCAAGCCCCCTGAACGTAGCCGATGCCGACCATGGTTTCCACCGCTGTGTCGATGCAGTACATCTGCCCGATCCCGCCATCGGCATCCTCAGTGATGATGATGCCCGCGAACCGGCCGGTCACAGGCACTCCCACTGGGTTCTCCTCCGGATACGGTGTCAAGGGATCCGGCGGGGTGGGATTGTCAGCTACGAACGCCTGCACCCTTTGAGCGGGCCCGAGCTCGGTAGTCACGACTTCCGCATTGGTGCCGGCTACCGGCGCCGGATCATTCGGGTCCGGCTCTGTCCACGAGGCATTCGCGGGTGCGGCGAACGGTGCCAGCAGCAGCGCCGCAGCGGCGGCCGTACCTAAGAGTGACCTGCGTAGCCGGCGCCCGTGCCCCGGCCGACGCCGCGGGCCGGATGGAAAGGAATAATGGCTCATAGGGGTCTTCCTGCTTCTATCCCTGGGGATGATTCGCGAGTGACCATGCCGAAACCAGTTCGGCCTGTGTGCTAGGCACAGTATGTGGAATCCGAGGCCGGGGGTAGGCGGAACCGCTATATCCGCAGAAAGCCGAGCCGGGGCCAAATTACCTATAGACATTCCCTGGTTAAACAAGTAAGGCCCCGCCAATAGCGGGGCCTTACTCTCTGAACAACCGGTGTCTTTCAACCGTAAATATTGTCCGGCGGTGACCTACTCTCCCACATCCTCCCGGATGCAGTACCATCGGCGCTGTGGGTCTTAGCTTCCGGGTTCGGA
>NZ_JASKLX010000020.1:0-2347 GCF_030125555.1 Arthrobacter sp. zg.Y820 | reverse complement strand
TCCGAACCCGGAAGCTAAGACCCACAGCGCCGATGGTACTGCATCCGGGAGGATGTGGGAGAGTAGGTCACCGCCGGACAATATTTACGGTTGAAAGACACCGGTTGTTCAGAGAGTAAGGCCCCGCCATTGGCGGGGCCTTACTTGTTTAACCAGGGAATGTCTATAGGTAATTTGGTCCCTCCCCGGCTTTCTACGGATATTGCGGTTCCGCCTACCCCCGGCTTCGGATTCCACATACTGTGCCTAGCACACAGGCCGAACTGGTTTCGGCATGGTCACTCGCGAATCATCCCCAGGGATAGAAGCAGGAAGACCCCTATGAGCCATTATTCCTTTCCATCCGGCCTGCGGCGTCGGCCGGGGCACGGGCACCGGCTACGCAGGTCACTCTTAGGTACGGCCGCCGCTGCGGCGCTGCTGCTGGCACCGTTCGCGGCACCCGCGAATGCCCGGGTTACGGATCCGGACCCCACTGAGCCGGCACCGGTGGCCAGCGCAAACGCGGATGTCGTTTTTACCAGTCGAGGCGAAGGTCAAAGTATTCAGGGTTTCCTGGCCGACGAGCCCACCCCGCCGGATCTCACGCTGCCTTATCCCGAAGGCAACCCCGTGGGAGTCCCTGCTGCCGGCGGATACACCGGCGTCCTTAACACTCTGGACGCCGATGGCCGGCTCGGCCGGATGTATTGCATCGACGTCACGATAGGTACCACCCTCGGCGTCGGCTACGTTAACGCGCCCTGGGAGGAAGCCGACATAGCCAACCTTGGCTACGTAAATTACATCCTGAACAACTACTATCCTGCGAATCCCGCAGCCCCAGCGGGCTTGTCGGTAAACCAGCAGGCTGCGGCGGTGCAGGCCGCGATCTGGTACATAACCGACGGATACCTGGTCAATACTACGGAGACGGTCATCAGGCCCGCGGTCGCGGCGATCGTCGAAGACGCCCGGACCAACGGGCCTCTGCCGGAACCGCCCCCTCCGAACGTCACCGTGACTCCCCCGGCTGCCGCGGCTCCGTTGGGAAGCGTCGGCGGCCCGTTCACGGTGGCAGCGGAGGGAAGTGCGGCGATTACGGTTTCCGTGCCGACCGGATACACCATGTACTCCGATGCTGCGGGGACCGTCCCTATCCCGAACGGAAGCACAGTCCCTACGGGGACCCAGGTCTGGGTGGGTGGCCCGCCGGCATCCACCGACCCGGGAGTCCTCAGGGCACGCGCTGCCGTCAACGTCCAGACCGGCAACGTCTACCTCTACGACCAGGCTGATCCACTGTTGGAAAAGCAGCCCATCATCCTCGCCGAGACCACGGTGTTGAATGCCGCCGCCGAGGCGACGGCGGAGTTCTTTGTACCGGGAGACCTCGTGGTAAACAAAACGTTTGCAGGAGAAGCGATAGGCAGCCAAGGTGCAATCGCGCTTGCTGTCGACTGTGGTGCAGCGGGGCTGTTTAGCTTTGAGATCCCCGCGGGAACCACAGCTCCCGTCAGTGAAACGATCGTTGATCTTCCGGTGGGTACGGTGTGCTCCGTTACCGAACCGGTCACGGGATCCACTACCGAAGTGACGGTGACGCCGACCGTCTCGGACGCGGTGACGATCACCGAGGGGGAGAATGTCCTCACCGTCGCCAATACGGTGGAATTCAATCCGGGGAGCCTTGTGGTCACCAAGACGATCAGCGGCTCGGGCGCCGGCCTGCAGGACGACGTCGTGCTTCATGTCCAGTGCGGTGACGGGCTGATTGACGAGACGTTCGTGATCCCCGAGGAGACCACTGCGGATACCTATACCCAGCGGTACGAAGGTATTCCGGCGGGAGTGCTGTGCCGGGTCTCGGAACCAGCGTCCGGAGCCAACGAGGACGTCACGGTGGAAACCTCAGGCACTGGTGAAGTGGGCATCCTGCCCGGGCAGTCTCAAACCGTCGAGGTGGTCAACGTGTATGCACCTGTGCCAGTTACCGAGCAACAGCCGGTTGCCGAGCAGCAGCGGCCCACTGAGCAACTGCCGAAGACCGGTGCCGACGCAGCCACGTACGGCGTCGCTATTGCCGGTGGTGGGGCACTGCTTGCCGGATCATTGTTGGTCCTGGGATCAACGCGTCGGCGCCACAACAGCTAGGGTTTGATCAGCGGCGCTTTAGTACCGGAGCCGGGCCCCTCAAAGGGTCCGGCTCCGGCGCTGCCGGGGCGATTTGCGGGCCCGGCGAAACCTGTGTAGAGTCTTCTAAGTCGCCGCGGCCGGGAGTTGGAAAACTTCACGAGCATGGCGGCCACACCACACCAAAAACATCCTGGTGATCCATCCTGCGCTGAGAAGCCCGGGAGCGGAAAGC
>NZ_JASKLX010000019.1:0-3849 GCF_030125555.1 Arthrobacter sp. zg.Y820 | reverse complement strand
ACACGGTTTCGTGTTGTTTCTGATTGTTCCTGCGCAGGTCCAAGACCGTCCACGGTGAATACGTGGTGGTGGCGGGGTGTGACGGGGTTGTTGTTTGAGAACTACATAGTGGACGCGAGCATCTTAAAATTATTAAGTGCAATTTCAGATAAACCTGGTGCTCCGGGTCATGCCCTTGCGGTGTGGTCCGGTGTTGTCATGGTTTTCTCGATAGCAGGAAATATTTATTGATCTTTGTGGTCAAGTTTTTAAGGGCACACGGTGGATGCCTTGGCATCAGGAGCCGAAGAAGGACGTAGGAATCTGCGATAAGCCTGGGGGAGTTGATAACCGAGCGTTGATCCCAGGATGTCCGAATGGGGAAACCCCGCCCGGCGCGCGAGTGACCGGGTGACCCGCATCTGAACACATAGGGTGCGTGGAGGGAACGTGGGGAAGTGAAACATCTCAGTACCCACAGGAAGAGAAAACAACAGTGATTCCGTTAGTAGTGGCGAGCGAACGCGGAAGAGGCTAAACCAGTGGTGTGTGATAGCCGGCGGGCGTTGCATCACTGGGGTTGCGGGACTTTCCGTACCGATTCTGCCGGATCGGTGAAGTGAGTGCAGATGCATAGGTGAACTGGTTTGAAAGCCAGGCCGTAGAGGGTGTTAGCCCCGTAACCGGAATGTATGCTGCCGCTTGGAGAGGATCCCAAGTAGCACGGGGCCCGAGAAATCCCGTGCGAATCTGCCAGGACCACCTGGTAAGCCTAAATACTCCCTGATGACCGATAGCGGACAAGTACCGTGAGGGAAAGGTGAAAAGTACCCCGGGAGGGGAGTGAAACAGTACCTGAAACCGTGTGCCTACAATCCGTTGGAGCAGGGCGATGCCACTTGTGGTGTCGTGCTTGTGACAGCGTGCCTTTTGAAGAATGAGCCTGCGAGTTAGTGTTACGTCGCGAGGTTAACCCGTGAGGGGAAGCCGTAGCGAAAGCGAGTCTGAACAGGGCGATGCAGTGGCGTGATCTAGACCCGAAGCGGAGTGATCTACCCATGGCCAGGTTGAAGCGCGTGTAAGAGCGCGTGGAGGACCGAACCCACTTCAGTTGAAAATGGAGGGGATGAGCTGTGGGTAGGGGTGAAAGGCCAATCAAACTCCGTGATAGCTGGTTCTCCCCGAAATGCATTTAGGTGCAGCGTTGCGTGTTTCTTACCGGAGGTAGAGCTACTGGATGGCTAATGGGCCCTACAAGGTTACTGACGTCAGCCAAACTCCGAATGCCGGTAAGTGAGAGCGCAGCAGTGAGACTGTGGGGGATAAGCTTCATAGTCGAGAGGGAAACAGCCCAGACCACCAACTAAGGCCCCTAAGCGTGTGCTAAGTGGGAAAGGATGTGGAGTTGCGAAGACAACCAGGAGGTTGGCTTAGAAGCAGCCATCCTTGAAAGAGTGCGTAATAGCTCACTGGTCAAGTGATTCCGCGCCGACAATGTAGCGGGGCTCAAGTACACCGCCGAAGTTGTGGCATTCAAATATTAGCCAAGCGGATGGTTTATCCATTTTCGTTCAAGCGTTTGGATGGGTAGGGGAGCGTCGTGTGGGCAGTGAAGTCGCGGTGTAAACCAGCGGTGGAGCCTACACGAGTGAGAATGCAGGCATGAGTAGCGAAAGACGGGTGAGAAACCCGTCCGCCGAATGATCAAGGGTTCCAGGGTCAAGCTAATCTGCCCTGGGTAAGTCGGGACCTAAGGCGAGGCCGACAGGCGTAGTCGATGGACAACGGGTTGATATTCCCGTACCGGCGAAAAACCGCCAATACCAAGCGGGGGACACTAACCGCCCAATACCTGACCGGCCGCCCTTGTGGCGACCCGGTTTTTGGTGGAGCGCGGGACCTGATCCTGGGAGGTAAGCGTATTAACAGGTGTGACGCAGGAAGGTAGCCGGGCCGGGCGATGGTTGTCCTGGTCTAAGGATGTAGGGTCAGCGATAGGTAAATCCGTTGCTGTGTCTTTGATGACGATACCTGAGATCTGATGGGACCCACTTTGGTGGGAATCCGGTGATCCTATGCTGCCTAGAAAAGCATCGGCGCGAGGTTTTAGCCGCCCGTACCCCAAACCGACACAGGTGATCAGGTAGAGAATACTAAGGCGATCGAGAGAATTATGGTTAAGGAACTCGGCAAAATGCCCCCGTAACTTCGGGAGAAGGGGGGCCCCAACCTTGATGGACACTTGCTGTCCGGAGGGGATCGGGGCCGCAGAGACCAGGGGGAAGCGACTGTTTACTAAAAACACAGGTCCGTGCGAAGTCGCAAGACGATGTATACGGACTGACTCCTGCCCGGTGCTGGAAGGTTAAGAGGACCGGTTAGCCCTTACGGGCGAAGCTGGGAATTTAAGCCCCAGTAAACGGCGGTGGTAACTATAACCATCCTAAGGTAGCGAAATTCCTTGTCGGGTAAGTTCCGACCTGCACGAATGGAGTAACGACTTCCCCGCTGTCTCAACCATAAACTCGGCGAAATTGCAGTACGAGTAAAGATGCTCGTTACGCGCAGCAGGACGGAAAGACCCCGAGACCTTTACTATAGTTTGGTATTGATATTCGGTGTGGCTTGTGTAGGATAGGTGGGAGACTGTGAGACCCGGACGCCAGTTCGGGTGGAGTCATCGTTGAAATACCACTCTGGTCATACTGGATATCTAACTTCGGCCCGTAATCCGGGTCAGGGACAGTGCCTGATGGGTAGTTTAACTGGGGCGGTTGCCTCCTAAAGAGTAACGGAGGCGCCCAAAGGTTCCCTCAGCCTGGTTGGCAATCAGGTGGCGAGTGTAAGTGCACAAGGGAGCTTGACTGTGAGAGAGACATCTCAAGCAGGGACGAAAGTCGGGACTAGTGATCCGGCGGTACATTGTGGAATGGCCGTCGCTCAACGGATAAAAGGTACCTCGGGGATAACAGGCTGATCTTGCCCAAGAGTCCATATCGACGGCATGGTTTGGCACCTCGATGTCGGCTCGTCGCATCCTGGGGCTGGAGTAGGTCCCAAGGGTTGGGCTGTTCGCCCATTAAAGCGGTACGCGAGCTGGGTTTAGAACGTCGTGAGACAGTTCGGTCCCTATCCGCTGCGCGCGCAGGAAATTTGAGAAGGGCTGTCCTTAGTACGAGAGGACCGGGACGGACGAACCTCTGGTGTGTCAGTTGTACTGCCAAGTGCACCGCTGATTAGCTACGTTCGGATGGGATAACCGCTGAAAGCATCTAAGCGGGAAGCCCGCTTCGAGATGAGATTTCCATACACCTTGTGTGTGAGAGGCCCCCAGCCAGACCACTGGGTTGATAGGCCGGATGTGGAAGCGGGGACTAAAGACCCGTGAAGCTGACCGGTACTAATAGGCCGATAACTTACACCACACCACAATCTGGGAGAACACGACTTCAAACGGTTCTCCAAAGTATAAAGGGTTGTGTTGATCATGCTGCTTGCGTCCACTATGTGGTTCCCGGATAACAAACCCGTGAGGTTTGTCACCCGTGGAACCGGCACCGCCGTACCCCTTTCAGGGTGTGGTGTGCCGTATAATTACAGTTATAACTTCGCTATTGCAACACGTCGTTTTTGATGGTGTGTTGTGTTGTGACCATTGATTTCCCCTCACCCAGGTTTGTTTATGGGTGGTGCGGGTGGAAGGGTTACGGCGGTCATAGCGTGGGGGAAACGCCCGGTCCCATTCCGAACCCGGAAGCTAAGACCCACAGCGCCGATGGTACTGCATCCGGGAGGATGTGGGAGAGTAGGTCACCGCCGGACAATATTTACGGTTGAAAGACACCGGTTGTTCAGAGAGTAAGGCCCCGC